>CAXSDH010000012.1:0-62120 GCA_964235765.1 uncultured Acetobacteraceae bacterium | reverse complement strand
CGCCGCCAAGCCCGTTCGCGTCGCCCGCGCCCGCGAAATAGGCATGGCCCTGCCCGTCTCGCCCTTGGCTGTTTCGATGCCGGACTTGCCGCCGCTCGCGGGCGTGCGGCTCGGCGCAGCCAAGGCCGGCATCCGCTACCAGGACCGGACCGACCTGGTCATGGTCGAAATGCCGGCGGGAACGCACGTGGCGGGCGTGTTCACCCGCAACCGCTGCCCCGGCGCCCCAGTGGATTGGTGCCGGGACAGCCTGGTCGATGGGCGCGCCCGGGCCGTGGTGGTCAACGCGGGCAATGCCAATGTGTTCACCGGGCAGGCCGGCGCCGAGGCAGTGGAGGCCACGGCCCGCGCCGTCGCCGCCCTGGTCGGCTGCGAGAAGCACGACGTGTTCGTGGCCAGCACGGGCGTCATCGGCGAAGTTCTGCCGCACGCGAAGCTGACCGCCGCCCTGCCCGCGCTGCACGGGTCGCTGTCGCGCGACAATTGGGACGCGGCGGCGCGCGGCATCATGACCACCGACACCTTTCCGAAAGCCAGCACCCGCGTGGCCGACATCGGCGGGATGCCCGTCCGCATCACCGGCTTCGCCAAGGGCAGCGGCATGGTGGCGCCGGACATGGCCACCATGCTGTGCTTCGTCTTCACCGACGCCAAGCTGCCGGCCGGGCTGCTGCAGGACATGCTGACCCGCGGCGTCAAGCGCAGCTTCAACTGCACGACGGTGGACAGCGACACCTCGACCAGCGACACCGTGCTGCTGTTCGCCACCGGCCAGGCCGAACACCCACGCGTGTCCAAGCACGACAAGTCTGTGGTGCGCGGCTTCCGCGACGCGCTCGGCGAGGTGCTGCACGACCTCGCGCTGCAGGTGGTGCGCGACGGAGAGGGCGCGCAGAAGCTGATCCGCATCGACGTGACCGGCGCCGTCTCGGGCAAGTCCGCCAAGCGCATCGCCATGGCCATCGCGAACTCGCCCCTGGTCAAGACCGCGATCGCCGGCGAGGACGCGAATTGGGGCCGCATCGTCATGGCGGTGGGCAAGGCGGGCGAGCCCGCCGACCGGGACCAGCTTTCCGTCGGCATCGGCGGCACCTGGATGGCGCGGGACGGCGGCGTGGTGCCGGGCTACGACGAGGGCCCGGTGGTGCAGCACATGAAGGGCCGCGAGATCGAGATCGCGGTCGATCTCGGCCTGGGCCGCGGCCAAGCCACCGCCTGGACCTGCGATCTGACGCATGGCTACATCGACATCAACGGCAGCTATCGCAGCTAGGATTCGGCCGGCATGGCCCTAGAGCTGACGGCAACGCCGGCCTTCCAGCCCATCGCCACGGAGCGGTTGCTGCTGCGCCCCTTGCGCCCGGACGATGCGGAGGCGGTGCATCGGCTGGTCAACGATTGGGAGGTGGTGCGCATGCTGTCGCAGTTGCCGTTCCCCTATCCGCGCACCCTGGCCGATCAATGGATCGCCTCCACCGCGCAGCAGATCGCGCGCGGCACCGGGTACCACCTGGCCATCACCGGGCAGGAGGCCGGGCAAGAGATGCTGATCGGCTGCATCGGCCTGCGGCTGGACATGGCGCCGCGTACCGGCAACCTCGGCTACTGGATCGGGCGGCGGTTCTGGCGCCACGGCGTCGGCAGCGAGGCGGCGGCGCGCATGGCGCGGTGGGCACTGGCGAACCTCGACCTCGACCGGTTGGAGGCGCATGTGGCGGTGGACAACCCGGCTTCGGCCGCCGTGCTGCGCCGCGCCGGGTTCCGTGAAACCGGCGCCGGGCTCGAAGCCTTCCTGGCGCGCGGCGGCAAGCACCCGGTCATCCGCTTCGAGGCGACGCGCGACGACCTGTTCGACAAGCCGGAGCCCACCCCAACTGCGCCCGCCGCGCCGGCGGGCGGTTCGCTGGTGTTGGTTGCAGCCTGCGCCCTGATCGACGGGGACGGCCGCGTGCTGCTCGCCAAGCGGCCGGAGGGCAAGCCGATGGCCGGGCTTTGGGAGTTCCCGGGCGGCAAGCTCCACCCGGGCGAAACGCCGGAGGCCGCGCTGATCCGCGAGTTGCGCGAGGAGTTGGGCATCGACGTCGCCAGCAATTGCCTGGCCGCCTTTGCCTTTGCCTCGCACGCCTATCCCCGGTTCCATCTGCTGATGCCACTGTTCCTGTGCCGCCGCTGGAGCGGCCGGCCGGAAGCCCGGGAAGGGCAGGCGCTGGCCTGGGTGCGGCCCGAGAAGCTTGCCGAATACGCCATGCCGCCCGCCGACAAGCCGCTGATCCCGCTGTTGCGGGACTTCCTGTAGGAGCAGCCCATGCCCAACCCCATCGCCTGCCTGCTCGTCATCGGCAACGAGGTGCTGTCCGGGCGCACGCAGGATGCCAACATAAAGTTCATCGCCACCGGCCTGGGGGCGATCGGCATCCCATTGCGCGAGGTGCGCGTGATTCCGGACGTGCCGGAGACCATCGTCACGACCGTCAACGAGTGCCGCGCCCGGTTCGACCACGTGTTCACCACGGGCGGCATCGGGCCCACGCACGACGACATCACCAGCGAATGCGTGTCCGCCGCCTTCGGCGTGCCCTGGGAGCCGCACCCCGAGGCCTGGGCCCGCATGGAGCGGCACTACAGGCCCGGCGAGTTCAACGCCGCCCGGCAGCGCATGGCCACCATGCCGCGCGGCGCCACGCTGATCGACAACGCGGTCTCAATCGCGCCGGGTTTCACCATCGGCAACGTGCACGTCATGGCCGGTGTGCCGCGCATCATGCAGGCGATGTTCGCCGCCCTCGCGCCCCGCCTCGAGGGCGGCGCCCCGGTGCAGTCCCGCGCGGTCTATGCCGTGGGGCTGTTGGAAGGGGCAATCGCGGCCGGCCTGGAAGCAATCCAGAAACGGTTCCCGGACCTCGATCTGGGCAGCTACCCCTTCTACCGGATTGGCGGCAACGGCGTCGCGCTGGTGGCCAAGGGCACGGATGCGTCCGCGCTGGACGAGTGCATCGCCGAGGTCACGCGTTTGATCGAGGAGAACGGCATGGCCCCGGTCGCCGGCGAGCCGGACCCGGGTTGAACCACGCGGACTGAGAGGCCCGATGGCCAGCGCTCCTTACGTGCATGGCTATGATCCGCGGGAAAACGAGCGGCTGCAGGACCAGGCGGAATCGCTCAGCGACCTGCTGCACTCCGGCACTGCATACGCAGCCGGGCGGAAAGTGCTCGAAGCAGGCTGCGGCGTCGGCGCGCAAACGATCACCCTGGGCAGGCGAAGCCCCGGCGCACGGCTAACGTCTGTCGATGTGTCCGGCGTATCCGTAGCCGAGGCCAGGCGGGCGGTGGAAAGGGCGGGGTTGGACAACGTGGAGGTGCAACAGGCCGATATCTTTGCCCTACCCTTCGCCGCCGGATCGTTCGACGACGTGTTCGTCTGCTTTGTCCTGGAGCATTTGACGCGGCCCGTCGATGCCTTGCTGATCCTCACGAAGCTGCTGAGGCCCGGCGGGAGCATGACCGTCATCGAGGGCGACCACGGATCGACCCTGTTTCACCCCGAGAGCGCCGCGGCCCGGGCGGCGATCCAGTGCCAGGTGGACTTGCAGCGCCTGGCCGGCGGCAACGCCCTGATCGGCCGCGCCCTATACCCGATGATGACGGCGGCGGGCCTGGCGGCGGTCCGCGTATCCCCACGCATGGTATATGTGGATGGAAGCAGGCCCGGCCTGGCCAACAGCTTCACCCGGCGGACGTTCACGGCGATGATCGCGGGCGTGCGCGAAGCCGCGATCGGGGCCGGACTCATCGAGCCCGGCCTGTTCGACGCCGGCATAAGCGCACTCGACGCGACCGCCGAGCCCGGCGGCGTGTTCGGCTACACCTTCTTCAAGGGTGTCGGCACAAACCCCTGACCCGCCGGGCCGCCAGGCATTCCGTTTAGCGACGATCCATCTCGTAGCAAAGAATTCTCTTCTCATCGCCGCCTGTAGGACCGCCTCGCCTTCTCGGGCCGGCGTATTGCGCATTGAGAAGAAGATTGTTTTATCACCCTCATGCCGCACCCCGTTCCCCTCCTATGAGCGCCCTCGCCAAGCTGCCCGACAACGCGCCGTTTCCGCCGGACGCGATCGCGCAGCTCAACCGCGTCATAGCCACGGCCAGCCCCGCCCAGCGCGGCTGGCTCAGCGGGTTCCTGGCGGGACTGGAAGCCGCGGGAGCGCCCGCCGCCGCCACGCCGCCCGCGGCCAGGCAGGCGCTCACCATCCTGTTCGCAACCGAGTCCGGCAACGCGGAAGCCCTTGCGGCCAAGGCGAAGCGGGATGCCGCCCGGCTTGGCTTCGCCGCCCGCGTGCTGGACGCCGCCGACGCCACGCCGCAGGCCCTGGCCGACGCGAAGTCGCTGCTGGTCATCGCCAGCACCTGGGGCGAGGCCGAAGCGCCGCAGCGCGCGGCCGGCCTGCTGCGCGCCTTGCTCGATGAGGGCGCGCCGCGGATGGATGGCGTGACCTTCGCCGTGCTGGCCCTTGGCGACCGCGCCTATGCCCAATTCTGCGAGACCGGACGCGTGCTGGACGAGCGGCTGGCAGCGCTGGGCGGCAAGCGCGCCGCGCCGCGTCTCGACTGCGACCTCGATTACGAGACGCAAGCCGCCGCCTGGCTCGGCACGACGCTGAGCGGGATGCGCGACGCCCCGGCCGCGGACAGCGTCATCCACGTCGACTTCGGGCAGCCGCCTGCGGCGGAATACAGCAAGGCCAATCCGTTCCAGGCCGAGCTTACGGAGTTGGTGAACCTGAACGGCAGCCGGTCGGCCAAGCAGACCTTCCATGCCGAGCTGAACCTGGCAGGCTCCGGGATCCTCTACGAGCCCGGCGACTCGCTCGGTGTCGTGCCCCGCAACGACCCGCGCGTGGCCGAATCCGTGCTCGTAGCGGCCGGGCTGGCGGGTGATGCGGCGCTGCACGAGGCCCTGGTGGAGCGGCACGAGATCACCACGCTCACCGCTCACCTGGTGAGATCCTACGCCGCCCTGGTCGGCGATGCGGCGCTCGCGGACGGCGCCGCCGAGTATCTGCCGGGGCGCCATGTCATGGACCTGTTTCGGGATCACCCAAACCGGCTGACCCCCGAACAGTTGCTCGGCCTGCTACGGCCCTTGCCGCCCCGCCTCTACTCCATCGCCTCCAGCCAGCGCGCCACGCCGGACGAAGCGCACCTGCTGGTGTCGGCCGTGCGCTACCACGCGCACGGCCGACACCACGAGGGCGTGGCATCGACGTTCCTGGCCGACCGCCGCCGGGTCGGTGACACGCTGCCGGTGTACGTGAAGCGGAACCCGCACTTCCGCCTGCCCGCCGACCCGGCCGCCCCGATCATCATGATCGGCCCGGGCACCGGCGTCGCGCCGTTCCGGGCCTTCATGCAGGACCGCGATGCGACCGGGGCGAAAGGCCGCAGCTGGCTGTTCTTCGGCGACCGGCAATATACCCACGACTTCCTGTATCAGCTCGAATGGCAGGACCTGCTGGCCCGCGGCGTGCTGACCCGGCTCGACGTCGCCTTCTCCCGCGACCAGGACGCCAAGCGATACGTGCAGCACCGCATGCTGGAACAATCCCGCGAACTCTATGCCTGGTTGCAGGAGGGCGCCCACCTCTACGTCTGCGGCGACCAGGCCCGCATGGCGCGCGACGTGCACGCGGCGCTGCGCCGCGTCATCGCTGGGGGCGCCGCGGTCTCCCCCGAGCAGGCAGAAGAGCGGCTGGATGCCCTCAAGAAGCAGGGCCGCTACAAGCTGGACGTGTATTGATGGCCAATGCCCCTTCCCGCAACGAAGGCATCAAGGAGCGCAGCCGCGCGCTCCGCGGCGGCATCGCCGAGGGCCTCGGCCGCGTCGAGACCGGCGCGCTGGCCGACGACGATACGCAACTCACCAAGTTCCACGGCATCTACCAGCAAGACGACCGCGACCTGCGGCCGGAACGGGGGCGCAAGCGCATGGAGCCCGCGCTCAGCTTCATGGCCCGGCTGCGCATCCCGGGGGGCCGCATCACCCCCCAGCAATGGCTGGCCCTGGCCGAGATCGCCCGCGAGCGGGCCAACGGCACCATCCGGCTCACCACGAGGCAGACCATCCAGTATCACGGCATCATCAAGAGCAACCTGCAGCCCACGATCGCCGCCGTGAACGGCGCCCTGCTCGATACCATCGCGGCCTGCGGCGACGTGAACCGCAACGTGATCGCGACCAGCAACCCGCACGAGAGCCCGGCGCATGCCGAAGCCCTGGCCCTGGCGCAGCGGATCAGCGACGGCCTGCTGCCGAAATCGCGCGCCTGGCACGAGATATGGATTGGCGAGACCCTGGTTGCGGGCGGCGAGCCGGAGCCGGAGCCGCTCTATGGCCTCACCTACCTGCCCCGCAAGTTTAAGATCGCCGTGGCGGTGCCGCCGCAGAACGACGTGGACGTGTACGCGCACGACCTCGCCTTCGTCGCCCAGGTACGGGATGGCGCTGTCGCGGGCTACGACGTGCTGATCGGCGGCGGCATGGGCATGACGCACGGCGAAACCGACACCTTCCCGCGCACGGCCGACCCGATTGGCTTCTGCGCGCCGGACCAGGTGCTAGCGGTGGCCGAAGCCGTGGTTTCGGTGCAGCGCGACGAGGGCGACCGCTCCGTCCGCAAGCACGCGCGGCTGAAATACACGATCGAGCGGATGGGCATCGGCGCGTTTCAGGCCGAGGTCGAAGCGCGGCTCGGCGTCCGGCTGGCCCCGGCAATGGGGTTTGCGTTCCAGGGCAACGGCGACCGGCTGGGCTGGTACGAGAGCGCCGACGGCGCCTGGCATTACGGCCTGTTCGTGGAGAACGGCCGCGTGCAGGGCCGGGCACTCGCTGGGCTGCGCGCCATCGCCGGGGTACATCGGGGCGAGTTCATCCTCACCGCCAACCAGAACCTGATCGTGGCCGGCATCCCGCCCGCGGATCGGCCGGCGATCGCCGCCCTGCTCGCCGAGCATGGCCTGGACGCCGGCGCCTCCCCGCTCCGCCAGCGCGCGATGGCCTGCGTGGCGCTGCCGACCTGCGGCCTGGCGCTGGCCGAGAGCGAGCGGTACCTGCCCAGTTTGGTGACCGAGCTGGATGCGGTGATGGACGCGGCCGGGCTGGCCACGGACGAGATCGTGTTGCGCATGACCGGCTGCCCGAACGGCTGCGCGCGGCCCTACCTCGCCGAGGTCGCGCTCGTCGGCCGCGGGCCCGGCCGCTACAATCTCTACCTCGGCGGCGCCTTCGACGGCACGCGGCTGAACAAGCTGTATCGCCGCGACGTGGACGCATCCGGGATCGTTGCGCTGCTCGCGCCATTGCTGCACGACTACGCCGCTTCACGCCGGCCGGGCGAGCGTTTCGGGGATTTCGTGATCCGCGAGGGCCATGTGCAAGCGACCCTGGCCGGCAACCGCTTCCACCATGACCTCGAACCGGCCTTGGCGTCGGCCTAGACAAGGGGACTTCGATGACCATCCAACTCGGCCAGATCGCGCCGGATTTCGAGCAGGACACCAGCCAGGGCCGCCTCAAGTTCCACGAGTGGCTAGGCGGCAGTTGGGGCGTGCTGTTCAGCCACCCCAAGGACTACACGCCCGTCTGCACCACCGAACTCGGCGAAGCAGCCCGCCTGAAGCCCGAGTTCGACCGCCGCGGCGTCAAGATCATCGGCCTCAGCGTCGATACCCCCGACCGCCATCACGGCTGGGAAGCCGACATCGAGCGCACGCAAGGCAGCGCCGTGAACTTCCCGATGATCGCCGACGCCGACAAGACCGTGAGCAACCTTTACGGCATGGTGCACCCCGAGGCCGACCCGAGCGTGACCGTGCGGACCGTGTTCGTCATCGACCCGGCCAAGAAGGTCCGGCTCATGCTGATCTACCCGCCCAGCACCGGCCGCAACTTCGCCGAGATCCTGCGCGTCATCGACAGCCTGCAACTGACCGACAAGCAGAAGGTCGCCACCCCGGTGAACTGGCAACCCGGCGAGCGCGCCATCATCCTGCCATCCGTCTCGGACGAGGACGCCAAAATCCGCTTCCCGCAGGGTTGGGACGCGCAGACGCCCTACCTCCGCTATGTCCAACTTCCCGCCGATGGCGCGTAGCCTCGCCGACTGGGCGGCCGCGCCCCAGGTGGCGCGGCCGCCGCAGCCGGAGTGCGACGACGATCCCCTCGCCGCCCCGGAGTGGACCATGCCGGCCCGTCACGTCGCGGCGCTCGCGCTGGCGGCGCTGGTGGCCTGCGTGGCCTTGGCGCTGCTTGGCTAAATCCGCCGCATCGGCAGCGACCATGCGAGCAACATCGCGACCACGCTGAAACCGGCAATCACCAGGAAGGCCGCCCGGAAGGCGCCGGCGACCTCGGTAGCCAGCAAGCTGCGGATATCGGCGGAGACGCCGTCCAGGACCCCGGGGCCCCGCTCGACCACGTCGGCGAACAACCCCGCCACCTTCGGATCGTGCCCGGCCAGCGCGGCGAACAGCACGGCGCCGACGATCGCGGTGCCGAGCGCCGCGCCGATCGAGCGGCTGAATTGCACGCTGGCGGAAGCGGCGCCCAGGTTCTTCGGGCCTGCCGTGATCTGCACCGTCATCTGCACCACCGGCATGGTGGTGCCCATGGCGAACGAGGTGACCAGGAACAGCCAGGGCAACTGGTCCAACGGTATCCAGCTTGCGCCGAGCGCCAGGAACGTCCAGCAGACCGCCACCACGCCCTGCCCGACCGAGGGGTAGATCGCCGTCCGCCCCGTCTTGCTGATCAGCCGCCCCGTGAACAGCGAGCCCAGGGCAATGCCGGCGGTCAACGGCAACATCAGCAGGCCGACCCGGCCCGGCGCAGCGCCACGCACCACCTGCAGGTAGATCGGCATGAACGTGACGCCAGCGACGATCAGCCCGCCCACGCAGGCGCCCATGGCATCGGCCCGCCAGATCGAGGGGTGGCGCAGCAAGTTCACCGGGATGAGCGGCGAGGTTGTGCGCCGCTCCTGCCGCAGCAGCAGCACGAGGGAGGCCACGGCAACAGCGACCAAGGCGCCGATGACGGGAAGCGCAGACCAAGAGACGCGCTGCGCCCGCTCCAGCGCGAGCAGAAGCGGGATGATGAAGCCGGAAAACAGCAACAGGCCCAGCCAATCGAAACGGAACCGGGCGGGCGCGAGCACGGCGTTGGGCAACCGGAACGCCAGGACGATGGCGATGGCGCCAAGCGGCAGATTGATCAGAAACACCGCCTCCCAGCCATAATGCTGCGTCAGCCAGCCGCCGGCGACCGGGCCGATGCTGGAGGACGCCATGAAAGTGCCCGCCATGTAGCCCTGGTAACGCCCCCGCTCCCGCGGCGGCACGATCTCGCCGACCAGGGCCTGGGACAGCGTCATCAGCCCGCCGCCGCCCGCGCCCTGGACGATGCGGGCGACGATCAGCAGCAACATGGTCGGCGCCAGCGCGCAAGCGACGCTGGCGCCGATGAACACGACCAAAGCCACGAACAGCAGGCGCTTGCGGCCCATCGCATCGCCGAGCCGGCCATAGACTGCGGCGGCGATGGTGGTCGCCATCAGATAGGCGACGACCACCCACGAGATACGCTCGACGTCGCCGAGGCTGCCGGCGATGTTGGGCAGGGCAGTCGCGACGATCGTACCGTCGATCGCCGCCAGGAACATGGGAAGGCAGATCGAGGGAAACACCTTGAAGAACAGGTGACGGGTGTTCGGCGGCAACGGCTCGGCCGGAGCCGCAGGCAGAGCGTCGGGCGACATCAGATCATCCCAGGACAGGGCTTCACCCTATCCTGCATGCAAGCCGCTGGCCACCACGCCCCGCCTCATGCGGCTACCTCCCGCCCCATGGCGAGGAATTTCGCCTGCCGACGGTCCCGCAAGGTTGGCGCGTCCAGCTGCAGCAGTGGGTCCAGCGCCGCGCCGATCGCCTCGCCGACGCTTGCGATCATGTCCGCCGGCATGCGGTGCGCGCCGCCGAGCGGCTCTGCGATGACCCGGTCCACGATGCCCAGCGCGAGCAGATCCTCGGCCGTGAGCCGCAGCGCCTCCGCCGCGTTTGCCGCCTGCGCGGCATCGCGCCAGAGGATGCTGGCGCAGCCCTCGGGCGAGATCACCGAGTAAACCGAGTGCTCCAGCATCAGCACGCGGTCGCCCGTCGCCAGCGCGATCGCGCCGCCTGAGCCGCCTTCGCCGATGATGGTCGCGATGATCGGCACCGGCGCATCGAGGCACGCCTCGATCGAACGCGCGATGGCCTCCGCCTGGCCGCGTGCCTCCGCATCGATGCCGGGGAAGGCGCCTGCGGTGTCCACGAAGGTCAGCAGCGGCAGCCCGAACCGGCCGGCGAGCTCGATGAGGCGGCGCGCCTTGCGGTAGCCCTCCGGCCGGGCCATGCCGAAATTGTGGGCCACGCGGCTTTCGGTGTCGGCGCCCCGCTCCGTCCCTAGAACCATCACGGACCGGCCACGAAAGCGCCCGAGCCCGCCGACCACGGCGGCATCGTCGGCGAATGCGCGGTCTCCGGCAAGTGGCGTGAACTCGGTGATCAGCCCGGCGATATAGGCCAGCGCGTGCGGCCGGTCGGGGTGGCGCGCCACCTGCGTCTTCTGCCAGGGCGTGAGTTTGGTGTAAGTCAACCGCAGTTGCCGGTCGGACTTCTCCTCCAACTGCCGCACTTCCTCGTCGATGTTGATGCCGTCAGGCTCCTGCATCCGCCGGAGTTCTTCGATCTTGAGTTCCAGCTCGGCAACGGGCTTCTCGAAATCCAGGAAGTGACGCATGGCTGGGCTTAACCCTAGGGGGCGGCTTGGGATAGGGGGTGGTGCAGCCGCACCAGCTCCTCGAGCCGTTCCGCCAGCACGTGCGTGTAGATCTGCGTGGTCGCGATGTCGGCGTGGCCCAGCAGCAATTGCAGGCTGCGCAGGTCGGCGCCGCGGGCGAGCATGTGGCTGGCGAAGCTGTGGCGGAGAACGTGCGGGCTGACCCGCGCCGGGTCGAGCCCGGCCGCAAGCGCCACATGCTTCAACAATAGGCCGAAGCCCTGCCGCGTCATCGCACGCTTCGGGTCGCGGCCTGGGAACAGCCAATGGCCCGGCTGGCCCACGGCCAACGCCGCCGACGCTTTCCGCGCCGCCACCGAGAGCAGCACCATCCGCTCCTTGCCGCCCTTCCCGCGCACGATCAGCGTGGCGGCCCCGCCCGCAAGCTGCGCCTGCCGGAGCGACAGCAGTTCCGACACGCGAAGCCCGGTCGAATAAAGCACTTCCAGCGCCGCGCGGGCGAGCCCGGCCGGGCGGGCGGCGGCGGCCTCGAGCAGGGCGTCCACCTCGGCCTCGCTGAGGAAGTTGGGCAGGATGACGGGCAGACGTGGGCCGTCGAGCAGCATGCTCGGGTCGTCCGGCCGCACGCCTTCCCGCACCAGGAACTTGTAGAACCCATGCAGCGAAGAGACCCGCCGCGCCGTGGTCCGGGGGGAGACGACGCCGTGCAGGAAGCGGACATAGGCCGCGAGCGTCTCCTCGGTGGCCGTGCCTGGCGCTTGGCTCCGCGTTGCCGCGAAAGCCGCCAAGGCCTGCAGGTCGGCGGCGTAAGCGAGGCAGGTGTTGCGTGCGGCCCCGCGTTCGGCAGCCTGCATTTCCAGGAACGACTCGACGTGCCGGTCCAAAGGCGTCAGCGCGGCTGGAAGCGGTCGTTCGGGAGCACCCGCTGCACCTGCTCGGTGCGCGGCTGCGGTGGGAAAGCGCCCAGCAGCAATGCGCCGCCAACCGCCAGCAGCAACAAAACGCAGAACCCGAGAAGCACGATACGACCCATCCGCCGTCCTTGGCCGTGAGGTGGAGGCATGTGCTAGCCTCCGGGGCCATGACGCGCAACATCGTGCCCGGCGCCACAGCGCTGCAAGACCTGTCCGCCCTGGCGCACGAGGCGCCACCCACCCTGGCCGGGCGCAGCGTCGTGCTGGTAGGGCTGATGGGCGCGGGCAAGACCAGCATCGGCCGCCGCCTTGCCGCGCGCATGGGCCTGCCCTTCCGGGATGCCGACACCGAGATCGAGTTGGCGGCCGGGCGCACCATCCCCGAACTGTTCAGCCGCTTCGGCGAGCAGGACTTCCGCGGTGGCGAGCGCCGGGTGATCCGCCGCTTGCTGGCCGGAGACCCCATCGTGCTCGCGACCGGCGGCGGCGCCTTCATGGATCGCTCGACCCGCGGCGCCATTCGGGAGACCGCGGTCTCGATTTGGCTACGCTGCAAGCTGCCCACCCTGGTGCGCCGGGTTGCCACACGCAACAACCGGCCCCTGCTGGCCGACGGCGACCCGGCCGAAATCCTTGCCGGCCTGATGGCGACCCGCCATCCCGTCTATGCGGAGGCGGACCTTGTCGTCGATTGCGGGGACGAACCGCCGGACATCACCACGGCGAAGGTGCTGCATGCACTGCACGAGTGGCGCGAACCGCGCCGGCTGGCGGTGACCCTGGCCATCTCGAGCTACGACGTCGTGGTGGGCGCCGGACTGCTGGCCCGGGCAGGCGGGCTACTGGCCGACGTGCTGCCGCAGAGGCGGGCAGTGGTGGTCACGGATTCCACGGTTGCCGCCCTGCACCTGCCGGCGCTGCTAGCAGGGCTCGCCGAGACGGGCGTGGCAGTGCAGCAGGTCGTGGTTCCGCCCGGTGAGGCCTCCAAGAGCTTCGCCGGTTACACCACCCTGGTCGAGCAGTTGCTGGATGCCGGCGTAGAGCGTCGCACGACCGTGATCGCACTCGGCGGCGGCGTGGTCGGCGACCTCGCCGGGTTCGCGGCGGCGACCACCTTGCGTGGCCTGCCGTTCGTCCAGGTGCCGACCACCTTGCTTGCCCAGGTCGATAGCAGCGTGGGCGGCAAGACCGGCATCAACACGCGCCATGGCAAGAACTTGGTGGGCGCGTTCCATCAGCCACGCATGGTGCTGGCCGATACCGGCGTGCTGTCTACCCTGCCGCCCCGCGAGCTGCGGGCGGGCTATGCCGAGATCGCCAAAGCCGGCCTGATCGGCGACGCGCCGTTCTTTGCCTGGTGCGAAGACCACGCGGCGGCGCTGGTGCGGGGCGACCAGGACGCGCAGGCGGAGGCGGTATTGCGGGCTTGCGCCTTCAAGGCAGCCGTCGTGGGCAACGACGAGCGCGAGGAGAAGGCCAGTGGCGGACGGGCGCTGCTGAACCTGGGCCATACGTTTGGACATGCGCTCGAAGCCGAGGTCGGCTATGGCGGCGGCCTGTTGCACGGGGAAGCCGTGGCGGCCGGGCTGGGCCTGGCGTTCCGCCTTTCCGCCCGCCTCGGACTCTGCGCCCCGGCCGACGCCACGCGCGTTTCCGACCACCTTGAATCCGTCGGCCTGCCCAGCGGCCCCGGCATGTTGAACCGGCGCTTCTTCGCCACGCGCCTGATCGCCCACATGCGCCGCGACAAGAAGATGCGTGACGGCACGCTGCATTTCGTGCTGGCCCGCGGCATCGGCGAGGCCTTCACGACCGGCGATGTGCCGTCGGCCGAGGTGGAGGCGCTGCTGCGCGACGAGGGCTGCGAGGTCTGAGCAGACCCAAGCTTGCCAATGTTCAACGGGATTTCTGCAGTAGCTCCAGGACGGCAGCGAAAACTGGTTCAGGTATTTCTTGCGGCAAGTTGTGCCCGGCGTTCGCCACGACCTGCCGCCGGCACGGGCCGGTGAAGCGGCTGAGGTCGGCCGAGCCCGCTGGTGGCGCCACGCCGTCATCTCCGCCATGCAGCACCACGGCCGGCACCTTGATCGGCGGCAGCAAGGCAAGCCGCGCCTCGATGTCATCCAGCGCCGGGTCACCCGGGGCATAGCCGAACCGGTGGCGGTATGATTGCACCACCACGTCCACGAAGTCCGGATTGCCGAACGATGCGGCCGAGCGCTCGAACGTAGCGTCGTCGAAAGCCCAGCTCGGCGACCAGAGCCGCCACAACAAGCGGCAGAAACCTCGGCGGTCCGCCGCCAGCCCGGCCCGCCCGCGCGGCGTGTGTAGATAATATTGATACCAGTGGCGATGCTCCTGTTCGGCCGAGGCAGGCTGTGCCGATCCGGCGATGTCCTGGATATTGTAGCCGCCAATGGTTAACAAACCCTGAACCCGCTCCGGCCATAGCGCCGCAACGACGCAGGCTGCCCTGCCGCCCCAGTCGTAGCCCGCCAGCACCGCCCGCGGCAGCGCCAAGGCGTCCATCAGAGCGAGCAGGTCCGCTCCCAAGGCTGCCTGTTGGCCCGAGCGCGGCGTCTGCCCCGACCGGAAGCGCGTGGGTCCGTAGCCGCGCAAATACGGCACGATGACTCGGCAATGCGCCAAGGCCGGCAACACCGCATCATACGCGCGCACGTCGTAGGGGAAGCCGTGCAGGAGAATGACCGCCGGGCCCGCGCCGGCGCCGCTCTCCTCGTAAGCCACGTCCAGCGTGGGCGTTCGCACCTGGCGGATCACCGCACGCGCACCGGGGCACGGGCGACCAGCCCGTCAGCATCGAGCACGGTCACGGCGTAGAAGCCCGGGCCAGGCGGCAGCCAGCCGGCTTGCCGCTGCGCGGGCTGAGCCGGCACCGGATCGCCGTCGACCAGGAAGGTCAGCGGCCGGCGCCCGCCCATGGCGCGCAAGGTAACCGGGCCGTCGGCGGACAGCACCGCGTCGGGCGGCGGAAACAGCAAGCGCAGGCTTGATTGCGGCTGGGGGACCGCGGCCATCGCCACCGGGCGCGGGATGGCGCGGGGTGCGGCGGGCAGCATGTCGAACACGCGGGCCAGGAGCGGCAACGCCAGGGAGCGCCCGGTGTTGCCGGGCAGCGGCGTGCCATCCGGCCGCCCGACCCACACCGCCGCGACATGCCGCGCGTCGAAGCCGAAGGCCCAGGCGTCCCGCCCGCCCCAGCTGGTCCCGGTTTTCCAGCCGACGCCCGGCGGGCCGCCACCAGGGAAGGGCTGGGTGAGGATGTCCGCGACCATCCGCGCAGCCTCCGTTTGCGGGGTGCGCAAGCGGGCGGGCGGGGACAGCATTGAAAGCGGCCCGGCCGCGCCGGGGCTCGCCAGACCGGCATACAGCCCCGCCAACTCGCGCATCGTCAGCCCGGCCCCGCCCAGCGCCAACGGCAGCGAAGGGTCCGCCCCGGGCGGCAACCGCGGCTTCGCCCCCGCGGCACGCAGGGCCTCGGCGAATCGCAACGGGCCCACCTGGTCCAGCAGCGCCACCGCGGGCAGGTTCAACGACCGGCGAAGCGCCTCCGCCGCCGAGACCTGGCCGGCATGGCCGCGCAAGTAATTCTCCGGCGCGTAGCCGCCGAAATGCCGCGGCAGGTCGAGCATGGCCGTGTCCGGCCGGGCCACGCCGTCCTGAAAAGCCATCGCGTACAGGAACGGCTTCAGCGCCGAACCCGGGGACCGCACCGCCCGGGTAAGGTCGAGCGACCCCGCCCGCGCCTCGTCGCCCCAGCGGCCCGACACGATGGCGCGGATCTCCCGCCGCTCCGCATCGGCCACCAGCAACGCGATGGAAACCTGCTCCGGCAGCGCGTCCAGCCGCTCGCCGGCCAGGCGCTCCAGCCCGATTTGCAGCGGCAAGTCCAGTGTCGTCCGCGTCACCGGCCCGCCCCGCAGGGCCGCCACCGCTTGGGCGGCGTGGCGCGGAAACGGCAGGCGGCGGACGGGAACGGGCACGCCTTCGGCTTCGGCGAGCACGCGGTTCCGCAGGGCCTGGGCGCGGGCGGCATGGCGGTCCGGCCGCAGCGCCTCGGGGCGCCGCGGCAACGCCACCATGAAGGCGGCCTGCGCCGGGTCCAGCGCTGCGGCGGATGTGCCGAACCAAGCGCGCGCGCCGGCCCGCACACCTTCGAGGTTGCCGCCATAGGGCGCCAGAGTCAGCCAAATGCTCAGCACGCCGGCCTTGCCGAAGCGCCACTCCAGTTGCATGGCGCGGGCCATTTCGAGCACCTTGCTCTGCAAAGTGCGCGGCCGCGGCTCCAGCAGGCGGGCCGCCTGCATCGACAAGGTGGAGCCGCCGGAGACGACATGCCCGGCCCCCACCCATTGCGCGGCCGCGCGGGCCACCGCCAGCGGGTCGATGCCCGGGTGGGACCAGAACCGGCGATCCTCGGTCGCCACGAGCAGGTCGAGAAACGGCCGGGAGACGTCGTTCATTGTGGTGCGGAACCGCCAGACGCCGCCGGGCGCGGGCAACAGCGCGAGCAGGCGGCCGTTGCGGTCCAGGATCTCGCTGCCAATCGCGTCGAGGCGGCGCAAGTCGGGCGGAAAGGCGCGGTCCAGGGACCAGGCGCTGACCGCGGCCATCGCCACCAGCGCGAGAGACGCAAGCAGCGCCCGCGCTCGATTCATTCCGGCGCGAGCACCTTCACCCGGCCGGTATTCTGCCGCGCGAACACGCCGGGACGATACATGTCGGACAGCACGGCGCCGGGCAACTCGAACACGCCCGGCGTTACCGCGCGCAGCCGCACCGCAACGCGGAAACCGGGCTCGTCCTTGGTCAGCTTCATCGTTGCCGCGAACCGGTCGTCGGCCGCGGGCTGCGCCTCGGTTTCGGACAGCTCGCCGAGCCACGCCATACCGGCCGTCTTGCCCGCAGCGAGCCGGCCTGCCACCTCCCAGCCCGCCGGCAGGCCCTGGAGCAACAGCGCACGATGCTCCTGCGCGTCATCCGCCCGGCCCTCGACCAGCAGCACGAACACGGTGTTCTGCTTGAGGGTGTCGAGGTCGAGCGTGTCGCCGGCGGTGGTGAAGAACTTGCGGCTGACCCGCATACCCTGCCGCGCCGCCGCGGGCGGTTCGATCGGCACGCCGGTTGCGGAGAGGGTCTGCCAAACCGGGCGATCGCCCAGGTTACGGACACCCACCGGGCCCGTCAGCGCGATCTGGACCAGCGGCGCCGCCGGCAGCGGGCGCCCATCGACGGCCACGCGCACCGGCCGCCCGTCCCGGCCCAGCACGGCGCCGGCTGCGGCGGCCCACGCCTGCTCCTGCGTGCTCAAGGTTTCGGGCCGCAGGTCTGCGCCGGGCAGGCGTGCCAACAACGGGGCGACCCGGTCGGCGAGCAACCCGCTTTCCTTCAGCAGCAACGCCGTTGCCGCCTGGTCCCGCAGCGCGCTGCCGCGGTCGGCGTCCCAATCCCGCCGCGCCGGTGCGGCCAACGCCTCGGCAAACGCGGCCTCGGCGCGCGGCCGATCGTTGGACAGCGCCAGCGCCGCTGCCAATTGCGCCCGCGCCAGCGGGGTCGGCAGCTTGCCGATATCGGCGGCCAGCAGGCGGTTCGCCCCCGCCCGGGGCTGCCCGGCCAGGGCCAGCACGTATAGATAGTAGGCTTGGCTGGCCAGACCCTCGGGCGAGTCGGGCAGGTTATCCAACCCCTCACCCAGAAACTTGAGCACGTCGCCCACCGCGCCATCGGGCACGGCGGCGCCGCCGGTGCGGGCGCGCAGCAGGAACTCGGCGGCATAGGCCGAGAGCCAGGTTTCCGCCCCGCCGCTCGCCGACCACAGGCCGAAGCCGCCGTCATATCGCTGTTTGTCTAGCACGATCGAGACCGCGGCTTGCAGGCGGGCGGCCCGCCCCTCCCCCGCCACCGGGCCATCGGGCAGCACGGCCAGCGGCAGGCCCTTGCTGCTCGCCTGTTCGAGGCAGCTCAGCTCGTAGGCGTCCAGCGCGCGCACCAGCGCGCCCACGTCGTACCGCACGGGCCCACCGAACCCCGCGCGGGCCGTGGCCGTGCCTGGCACCATGCGGTCCAGCGCCGGCGCCAGCCGCGCCTCAGCGCCCGGCGCCAACTCGCCACCTGTGGCGATACTGAGCGGCGCGCGCGCGGGCCGGACCAGGATCGCGGCCTCCCGCTGCACGCGGAAGCCTCCTGGCGCCGACACGTCCAGCCGAATGACGCCGCGCCCGGCGCCGGTGGCCCGCAGCGTGGTGGTCCGCACCACCTGCGCTCCCGGCGCCCCGAGTGCGCCCGGGGAAAGGGTCGCGGCCAGGCGTGTTTCGCCGATCAGCGCCAGCGGCCCCTCCACGGACAGCACGGCCACCGCCTCGCCAGCCGGCAGATCCAGGTTCTGCAGCAGCACCGCCAGCCGCGCCTCGTCCCCGGGGGCCAGGAACCGCGGCAGCAGGGGTTCAGCGATCAGCGGGTCGCGCACGATCATCGGCGCCGTGGCGGAGCCCACCCGGTTGCCCTGCCAGGCCACCACCATCAGCCTGATCTGGCCGTTGAAGTCCGGCAGATCGAGCGGCACCTGAACCACCCCATCCGGCCCCGCCTGCACCGGCGGCGTGAACAGCGCCACCACCTTCTGCGGGATTTCGGGCAAGGCCCCGCCCCCGTCGTCGCCGCCCTGGCGCAGCGTGGTCGCCTCACCTTCCGCCGGCGCGATCAGCCGGCCCCAATCGTCGCGGATGTCCAGCCCGAGCCGCCTTCGCCCCAGGAAGTGCCCAACCGGACTCGGTGAGATGAAGCTGGTCAGCCGCAACACGCCCTCGTCGACCGCGGCGAGGCTGATCCAGGCGCCAGGCGCCGTGCGAACCGGAACCAGGATCTGGCCGCGCGGCGCAACCTTCTCGGGCGCTGCCACGGCCACGGCCAGGGTGCGCCCGGCCGGGTCGATGCCGGCCCAGGCGAGGCCGATCGCGCGGGCAGGCCGCGAGCCGTCCCCTGCCCGGAACACGTGCACCGCCACATAGGCGCCGGGCCCCCAGCTTGGGTCGACCGGCACGTCGATCTGCGTGCCGCCCGCCGCGACCTCGATGGTGCGCAGGCTGTGCACCCGGTCGCTGAGGGTCAGCACCGTCGCGTGTCCGGCAAACGGCGAGACGATCCGCACTTTGGCCTTGCCGCCCGGCGCGTAGTCCCTCCGGTCGGTGGAAACGTCCACCTTGTCCGGCGTGTCCGGGCTGTCCGACGCCACCCAGCCCGCGCGGAAGCGCACGGACGTGGCTGCCAAGCCGCCGCGTTCGGCCACCTCCAACCGGTAGCGGCCGAAATCCAGGCGGCGGGCATAGCGGAACGGCTGGCCCGCGGGCACGGTGATCTCGGCCGTCTCGACTGGCTCATCCTTGTAGACGGTCTCGTACCGGGCGAGCTGGCCGTGCATGACGAGCCGCCAATCCGGCCGCTCCCGCACCAGGCGCAGCCGGGCAGGCAAGGCAACGCGGGCGCCGTCGGCATTCACGGCGGCAACCTCGAAGGCGGCCTCGCCGCCGGCATCGATGGAGCCGTCGAAGCCGGGCTTGATGCCGATCAGGTTGCCCGCCGGGCGCACCGGGATGCTGGCGCGGGCGTGGCTGGCGCGGCCGGAGGGGTCATCGACCGCCACGTCCAGCTCGGCGCGCACGGGCCGGGTGGTGTCCGGCGCCGTCTTCAGCAGGATCGGCAGGGTCGCGCGGCCCTGTGCATCGGTGGTGGGCAGCCCGATCTCCTGGCTCTCCGGCGCGAAGTCCTCGCCGTCCAGGCCGACGCGGTAGCCGGCCAGCGCGGCTGGCGGGTCGGGGTCGCGCACCAGGCGCAAGGTCGCCGTACCAGTCAGATTCGCGGCCGGCGCGCCGTACAGGAAGCGGGCCACCACCGGCAGCGCGTAGGGCCGGCCCGGCACGATGGGGCCGGCGGGGGTCAGGTCGACCGCCATGCGGTCGGGCACGAAGGCGTCCACCCGGAACTCCGCCCGGCCGATCGGCGGCCGCTTCGGGTCGGCCAGCACCTCGACGCTCCACGTCCCGGCGGGCGCCGAGCTGGACAAGGTGACCGGCAAGTAGACCGCCGCGTCCGCCCCGCGCGGCGGCACCTGGTCGAGGAAGGTTTGCCCGTTCGGCCGCTTGACGACGATATGCGCCGGCACCTCGGCCGGCAGCCCGGCGCCGTCGCGCAGCAGCGCCATCACCTGCACCGTCTCGCCGGGGCGGTAGATGCCGCGGTCCGTCCAGGCGAAGGCGTCGAGCGGCCCGGGATTGGGCCGGCCTTCCACGCCGCGGTCCGAAAGGTCGAACGCTGCGGCGGTCAGGTCCAGGGCCACGAAGTCCTCGCCCGCCGCGCCGTGGATGCTCTGCGGCGCTTGCGGCCCGGCGCCGCGCAACAGCGGCGCCGCGAACCGCGCAACGCCATCCCCATCGGTCGTGGCCTGCGCCAGCACGTCGTTGCTCCGCGCGAGCAGGCTTAGCAGCACACCCGGCCGCGGCTGCGCATCGGCGAAGCTGCGCACCTGCACCGTCAGCCCGTCCGACCCCCGCCACACCGTGGGCGCCAAGTCGGTCCGGATGATCGTCTGGATGGCCGATGCGCTCGAGTCCGGCGAGCCGTCGCCCGGCGTCGCCAGCAGGAAGTAAGCGCCCGGCTCGGCGAACGCATCGGGCAGCGGCAGCGCGGTGCGGACCACCTGGTTCGGCTGCCAATGCGGGATGTCGGCCCGGCCCTCCCAGACGATCTTGCCGTTCTCGGCCTGGCCCTCGACGGTATAGCGCTCCAGGGCCTCGCCAAGCTTGTTGTCGCGCGACCAGGGAACCAGCGTGCGCTCCGTCAGCCGCAGCAGCTTCAGCTTGACGCTGGACAGGTTCACGCTGGCCAGCGAAATGCGCGGCGCCTGGCCGCGGGGCAGCAGGAACAACCGGCTGTCGAAGATCAACCTCGGGTTGCGGTTGCCCATCGCCACCGGCAGCGCGGTCTCCCGGTTCAGCGCCAGCCCGTCCTCGCCGGGCATGCCGGCCCGCAGCACCACCTGCGTCGTGGCACCCAGGCGCAGCCCGGCGACGCAGATTTGGTCGCCTTGCCGGGTCACGGCCGCCCCGGGCTGGGCGGGGGTGAGGCGCACCCAGTCGCCCGGCACGAAATCGGCCCGGCGGGCCGGCGCGGTCGTGAACTCGATGCAGGCCTGCGGCGGATCGGCCTCGGTCTCGGTGCGCACGCGGCGCACCTGGATGCCGGCGGCCCGGCGCGCATCGGTCAGCAGTTGCGTGTAGCCCGCGTCGTTCGGCGCGCGCTCCTGCACGGCCTCAAGCGTCTGGATCGCCGCGTCCGGACGGTTCATGGCGCGGAACGCCTCGGCCATCGCCAGCAACGACGGGATTTCCGGCGCACCGGCATTGGCCGCGCCGAACGCCTGCCACGCCGCCTGCGCCGCCCGGGCCGGGTCCGGCGGGATACGGCGCAATTGCGCCCGGGCGAGCGCCAGCCAGTGATCCGTCGTCGGGTCGCCGGCGCCGATGCGGGCCTCGAGCGCCGCGGCCACGCCGGGCCAATCGTTGCGCCGTTGCGCATCGGCGGCACGCTGTTCGGCCATGCGGCGTGCCTGCGGCGTGGCGCCGGCAGGC
This sequence comes from uncultured Acetobacteraceae bacterium, assembly GCA_964235765.1. GTDB lineage: Bacteria > Pseudomonadota > Alphaproteobacteria > Acetobacterales > Acetobacteraceae > JAVVHH01. Next base: position 40,731 of record CAXSDH010000012.1, on the reverse strand, counting down.
GTTCGGGAGGCGAGGCTGCGCTGGTAGGCGTTGCTATCCGCGTCGAGCCCGGGGATTTGGAAGCTGTCGGCCCAGGCCGGGGCGCCGAACAGCAGCAGGAACAGCAATAACCAGCGCATGGGGAAGGCCTCAGGGCTTTGCGGGCCGCGCAAGTAGATCACGGATTTCGATCAGCGTCTCTCCCGGTCTTGGTCAGCGACTCCGGCCGTCGCTTCCAGCGTGTCCTCATCAGCCAGTGCGCGTCCTCGCGGCCTAGGCCGCGAGGACGCGCTGCAACGCCCGGGCCAAGTCGTCGATCCGGTACGGCTTGCGAAGCATCGGCAAGCCGACCAGGCCATCGGCCGGGCCGCCGCCGGTGTATCCGGTGGTCAGCAGCACAGGCAGGCCGGGACGGCGGCGCGCGGCCTCGCGGGCCAGGACCAAGCCATTCATGCCGCCGGGCATCATCACGTCGGTGAACAGCAGATCCACGTTCCGTCCATCGGCCAGCGCGCCGAGCGCAGCGGCCGCCGTGGTCACCCGCGTGGGCTCGTGGCCGAGCTGGGTCAGCATGTCCACCACCAGCGCCGCCACCTCGTCATCGTCCTCGCAGACCAGCACGGCCGCGCCCAGAGTAGGCGGCCCCTCGGGGTCGGCCGGGGCCGGCGTGGCCACTGAAACGCCGCCGAGCGACAGCGGCAGCATCAAGGAGACGGTCGTTCCCGCCCCGGGCGTGCTCTGCAGCCGAACGCCGCCGCCGCTCTGCCGCGCAAAGCCATAAACCTGCGCAAGGCCGAGCCCGGTGCCCTTGCCGACTTCCTTGGTCGTGAAAAACGGCTCGAACACGCGTTCGAGGATTTCGGGCGTCATGCCCATGCCGGTGTCCCGCACCGACAGGCGAACGAAGGCCCCCGACAAGCCATCGGGATCGGTCAGGCCGTCCAGTTCGGCCAGCTCGGCCGAGACCGTCAGCGTGCCCCCCTGTGGCATCGCGTCGCGCGAGTTCACGGCGAGGTTGAGCAAGGCCAGCTCCAGCTCCGCAGGGTCCGCCTCGACGGGAGGCAGGGCTTTGGGGACCAAGGTTTCCGTGCGGATATCGCCGCGCAGGGTGCGCGCCACCAGGTCTCCAGCCCCGTCCGCCAGCCAGGTCGCCAGGTGGATCGGCTCGGGGCGCAGGGACTGGCGGCGCGCGATCGTCAGCAGGCGTTTCGTCAGCTCTCCGCCCCGCTGCGCCGCGCGCCGCACGCTCTCCGCGAGCTGCCGCCGCCGCGCGGGGTCCTGGACGCGCTCCATCAGGGTCAATCCGCTGAGCACGACCTGGAGGAGATTGTTGAAGTCATGCGCCACGCCGCCCGTCAACTGGCCGATCGCCTCCATCTTCTGTGCAGCACTGAGCCTTGCTTCCAGCCGGTTGCGCTCCGTCACGTCGCGCGAGACGCCCAGCAAGCGGTTGATGCGGCCATCGGCGCCGTGCATGGGGGTCAGCGTGGTCTCGAACGTCCCGTTCCCGGTCAGGAATTGCAGGTCCTCGGTGAAGTCCAGGCTCGTCCCCGCGGCGACGCAGGCCTCGAATTGGCGGATGCCCGCCGCCGCCTGCGCGGCGGGCATGAAGGCCTCCGGCGAACGGCCCCTCACCTCGGCGTTGCTGAGCCCGGTACGGCGTTCGGCGGCTGGGTTGAAACTTTCGATGGTAAACCCGCCGGGGCCGACCAGGACGACGAACAGGCTTTCCGGGAAACCCTCGAAGGTCGCGCGAAACCGCTCCTCGGTTTCGGCCAGCGCCTGCGTCCGCTGCCGCACGCGCAACTCCAGCGTATCGGTCATGTCCCGCATCGCGATCTGGCGGCGCCGCGCCCGCAAGGCGGAACGGGCCGCGCTGGCCAGGCTCTCGGCGTTCAGCGGCCGCTCGAGCAGCACGGCATTGCCCAGCCCGGCCAGCACCGCCGCATGCGCCGCCGTGCGGGCCCGGCCCTGCTTGGCCGCCAGGACGATGAACGCGAGGTCGGACCAGGCCGGCTGGCGCTCCACCCATCGAAGCACCGCCTTCAGGTCGTCGCCAGCCAGCGCCTCTTCGGTGACCATCACCGCGGAACTGCTCTCCAGCGACCCGAGCAGGCCGGCCAAGTCCGCACTGGACTGATACCTGAGGCCGGCCCGCTCGAGCACCTGGCCGATCACCGCGGCATCGCGGCCGCGCGGCGCCAGGATGCTGACCAGCCCGTTCAATTGTCGCCAGCGCGTCCCGAGGGGCCTTGCTGGCCTGCCGTAAGCAGCAACAAGTCGGCTTCGGCGCCAGCCCACGCGGGCGAGCCGGTGAGCACGCCATGGAAGCCCTTCAATGGCGGCCCGACCATCAATCCCGCGTGGCTGAAAGTGAACTCCCGGATGGTCGGCTCGTGCTGCAGCGTCCGCGTCTTGACCACCGAGATCGCCTTGCGCACCACGCCGTTCACCTCGAAGTAGCGCATCAGCACGACGTTATCGGCGAGGTAGCTCAGGTCTACGTCGCTGCGGACGTCGCCAGTCAGCCCGTGCTGGGCGAGGATCATCAAGGTAATCACGCCTCGATGGTTCAGGAACGCCAGCAACTCGTGCATCTGCAGCAGCAGGAACTTCTCACCCGGCATGCTTTGCAGATAGGCGTTGAGGCTGTCGATCACGATGACCCGGCAGCCCTCGCGCTCCGTCGCATCCCTGACCGAGCCGGCGAATTCGCCGGGAGACATCTCCGCCGGGTCGATCTGCCGAATGAGCAGCATGTCCGACTCGATATGCGGGCGCAGGTCCAGGCCGATCCCCTTTGACCGCGTCAGTAGCGTGGGCAGGCCCTCATCGAACAGAAAATAGGCGGCACGCTCGCCCCGTCGCATGGCGGCGACCACGGCCGCTATCGCCGTCGAGGTCTTGCCGGCGCCGGACGGCCCGGTCAGCAGGGTATTGGTCCCGGGCAGCAAGCCGCCACCCAAAAGTGCGTCCAGCCCGGCCGCGCCGCTGCTTACCGGATCGGAGGTGAAGGTGGATTGGTGCTCGCTCGCGATCAGCCGGGGGAAGGCGACGAGGCCGCCACGCTCGATGTTGTAGTCGTGCCAGCCACCGCGAAACGCCGTCCCGCGCAGCTTCATCACGCGCAGGCGCCGACGCTCCGCCCCATACTCCAGCAGCAACTGCTCGAGTAATATGACGCCATGGGCGACGCTGTGCAGTTGCAGGTCGCCCCGTTCGGAGGAGCGGTCGTCCAGCAACAGCACGGTGCAGCGCCGCTGGTTGAAGAACTGCTTCAGCGCCAGCACCTGGCGGCGGTACCGTAGCGGGCTCTGGGCCAGCAGCCGCAACTCGCTCAGGCTGTCGAACACGACGCGCACGGGCTGGACGGACTCCACCCGCGCCATGATGGCCCGCGTGGCCTCGCCAAGCTCGAGTTCGGCAGGGTGCAGCACGCTCTGCTCCTGCTCGGGGTCCAGCCCCTCGTCGCTGACCATCTCGAAGATCTGCAAGGCATCGACCGACCAGCCATGGCTTTCCGCAACCACCTTGAGTTCGGCAGCGCTCTCCGAGAGGGTTACGTAAAGCCCGGCCTGGCCGGCTTGCATGCCCGCGAGGAGGAATTGAAGGGACAGCGTCGTCTTGCCTGTTCCCGGCGTGCCCTCGACGAGGTAAACCCGCCCAGGCTGCAGGCCGCCGTTCAGGATGTTGTCCAGGCCAGGAACGCCGGTGGCCAGCTTGGCTTCGGTTGAACTAGGCACGATGATCCTCACGTATGCGCGGTTGACCTATACGTGGCCGGAAACGCCGGAGCCATAAGCAATCGGAGCGGGCCATGCGGCTGTCAGTCCTGGACCAATCCACCGTGGTCACCGGCCGGGCGCCCTCCGGCAGCATTCAGGAAACGCTGGCGCTCGCACAGCATTGCGAGGCGTGTGGGTATCACCGCTACTGGCTGGCCGAACATCACAACAGCACCAGCCAGGCCGGTACCGCGCCCGAGGTGCTGATGGCTGCCATCGCCGCGACGACCAGCCGAATCCGCGTCGGCAGCGCGGGCGTGATGCTGCCGCACTATGCCAGCCTGAAGGTGGCCGAAGTGTTCCGCGTGCTGGAGGCGATCGCCCCCGGCCGCATCGACATGGGCCTAGGCCGCGCGCCGGGTTCGGACGGCCGGACGGCCTACGCCCTCAACCCGCACGCGGACAGCGCCGCCGACCACTTCCCGAGCCAAGTGCGCGACCTGTTGAACTGGTGCCGGGGCGAGCCCTTGGCGGAGGGCCATCCGTTTCGCGAGGTCACCGCCCAGCCCGCCGGTCCCACGGCGCCGGCCCCCTGGATTCTCGGCAGCTCCGATTACGGGGCGCAGGTCGCGGCCTATTTCGGCCTGCCGTTCTGCTTCGCCCACTTCATCACTGACGGGCGGGGCGCGGCCGAGGCGCTGGCGACCTATCGCGACACTTACCGGCCCAGTGCCGCTTGCCCCGCGCCATTGGCGACGCTCGCCGTTTGGGCCATGGCGGCCGACACCGACGCCGAGGTCGAGCGGCAGTTCGCCTCACGCGCCGTGTGGCGCCTGGGGCGAGACGCTGGCAGCTACAAGCCGCTGCCCAGCCCGGATGAGGCCGCCGCCTATCCCTACACGGAGGCCGAACGGGATCGTGTCCGAAAAATCAGGTCCCGCGCGTTCGCCGGCAACGGCGCCGCCGTCGCGCGTGACCTGGCGGACTTGGCCGGCGCGCATGGGGTGGACGAGATCGTCATCCTGACCACCATGCACGACCCGGCGATGCGCCGGCGGAGTTACGCGGCCATCGCCGAAGCGGCGGGGCTACTGCGAACGGAGGTCCCGCGCGCCGCGGAGTAGCTGCCAGCGGCGATACCGCACGGTCGCATAGGCCACGCAACCCGCGACGACGATGACCGGCAGCAGCAGCGAGACAATCCACAACGCCAGCGCCGCGACCGAAATGGCGCCCGCGACCAAGGCCACCAGCACCGCCCCGGCCAGCACCTTGAACGACAGCGGCACGCCGCCGCTCGCCGGCGGCAACCGGCGGAAGTTCCCGTCGGGGGTCATGTCCAGCGTGGGCGGGATTCGGTTCATGCGTCCAAGGTGGCCCGGGTGCTTCGCTGCTTCAAGGGCCGGAACCGTGCCGTCTGATCGGTCAGGCAACACGGGCGACGCCGCGGCCAGCGTCGCCTCCGGGGCGTGCTCGAGGCGTGGGTGATGCCGGGTTCACAGGATCAGTGGGCGGCGCCGAGGTAGGCGGCACGGACGGCCGGGTCGTTTTTCAGGGTCGTGGCGGGGCCAGAGGCGGACAGGCGCCCGTTCTCCATCACATAGCCGAAATCCGCCACTTCGAGCGCGGCGGCGGCGAATTGCTCGACCAGGAGCATGGTGATGCGCGCCTCCTTGAGCCGGGCAATGGTCGCGAACACCTCGGCCACCAGCCGGGGCGCCAGGCCCATGCTGGGTTCGTCGAGCAGCAGCACGTCGGGGTTCAGCATCAAGGCGCGGGCCATGGCCAGCATCTGCTGCTCGCCCCCTGACAAGGTGCCGGCGAGCTGCATGCGGCGCTCCTGCAGGCGCGGGAACAGGGCGAACATGCGGTCGAGGTCCGCCGCCACGTCGCCTCGCGGGCGGCTGCCGGTCAGGCGCGGAAAGGCGCCCATGACCAGGTTGTCGGCGACCGATAGGGTGGCGAACACGCGCCGCCCCTCGGGCGAGTGGGCCAGGCCGCGCCGGGTGATGGCATGCGACGGCAAGCCCGCGATCTCCCTGCCGCCCAGCATGACGCTGCCCGATCCCGGCCGGATCATGCCGGAGAGCGCCCGCAGGGTCGTGGTCTTGCCCGCGCCGTTGCTGCCGATCAGGGTAACGAGCTGGCCCTCCTCCACCACCAGATTGAGCCCGTGCAGCACCTGCACCTTGCCATACCCGGCGACTAGGTTCTCGACGCGCAGCATCTAGGCCGCCTCCGCCACGGTGCCGCCCAGATAGGCAGCGATCACGCGCTCGTCCGCCTGCACCAGCGCGGGGGGGCCTTCGGCGATCTTCTGGCCGAAATCCAGCACCGTCACGGTGTCGCAGAGGCTCATGACCACATCCATGTGGTGCTCGATCAGGATGAGCGTGACGCCGTGGTCCCGGATCTTGCGGATGATGCCAATCAGTTCCTTGATGTCGGGCGCGGTCAGCCCGGCCGCCGGCTCGTCCAGCAACAGCAGCTTGGGGTCCAACGCCAGCGCCCGGCCGATTTCCAGCAGCCGCTGCTTGCCGTAGGGCAGATTGCGCGCCTCCTCGTTGGCCAGGCGCTCCAAGCCGACGAACCCCAGGATGCTCGCCGCGCGAACCTGTGCCCCCGCTTCCTCGCGCCGGGCCCGGGGAGTGTTGAGCGCCACTTCGGCCAGGGAGCCGCGGTAGGTGTGGTGCAGGCCGACCATGACGTTCTCGATCAGCGTCAGCTCACCGAATAGCTGCACATTCTGAAAGGTGCGCGCGATCCCGGCGGCGGCGATGTCCGGCGACTTCCGACCCGCGATGCTGCGCCCTTCGAGCTTGATGTCGCCCGCGGTCGGCACGTAGATCCCGGTCAGCACGTTCATCATAGTACTCTTGCCGGAGCCGTTCGGGCCGATCAGCCCGTGGATGGTGCCGGGCCGAACCGCGATGCTGACCTCGTTCAGGGCTTTCAAACCGCCGAACTGCATCACCACGCCCTGGATGTCGAGCAGCGGCTTGCCGGGCTCGACCAGTGGAGCGGCGCCCGACCAAATCTTCGTGCTGTCTCCCGAGGCGAGGATGACGGCGTGCTCGCGCATCAAGCCGGGCCGCAACCGGCCGAGCAAGGTTCGGGCGAAGCCGTAGATGCCGTCGGGCAGATAGTAGACGACGAACAGGATCATCGCCCCGAAGATGGCAAGCCGAAAGTCAGTTATTTTCTGGAGCGCCATCGAGAAGGCGAAGAAGGCGACGCAAAGCGCAACCGGGACGGCAACGGACAAGCGGCTGTCCGCACGCCGGATCGAGACGACCCCCGCGACCACGGCCACCGCGGCAATGACGCCGGCGATGATGCGGAACAGCTCGATATCCGCCAGCAGGTTGGGCAACACCACGATGACGACCGCGCCGAGCATCGGCCCCACCCGGGACTTGCGGCCGCCCAGCGTCACCGCGAGCAGGAACTGGATCGCGAGCTCGATGCCGAAGTTGTTGGGCGCGACATACTGCTCGGAATAGGCGAACAGCACGCCCGCGAGCCCCGCCATCCCGGCGCTGAACACGAAGGCGATCACCTTATGCTTATAGACCGACACGCCCATGCAATCCGAGGCGATCGGCGCATCCCGCAATGCCTCGAATGCCCGGCCGTAGCGGCTGGCGATCAGGCGGTTCACCACCACAATGCCGACCAGCAGGCAGGCCGCCACGAGAAAGTAGAACTCGAACTCCCGCATACGGGCCAGGGACATGTCGAAGAACGGGATGGCATCGGCGTAGTCACGCAGGTCGACGAACAGCGGCTTCTGCAGCGAAATGCCCATGGGGCCATTGGTCAGGAACGTCATCTCGTTGATCAGGATCTGGATGATCGTGCCGAAAGCGAGCGTAACCATCGCCAAATAGGGCCCGGTGACTTGCAGGGCAGGCAGCGCCAGCATGAGGCCGAACAGGGCCGCCACGACGACGCCCGCCGGCAGCGCGAGCCAGATGCCGACGCCGAGCTGGAAACTGAGCACGCCCGCCGTATAGGCCCCGACGCCAAGCAGCGCCGCATGTCCCAGCGAGACCTCGCCGGTGTAGCCGAACACGATGTCCAGCCCGAGCAGCAAAATCGAATAGATCGCGATCACCACGGCGAGGTGGAGGTAATAGGGATTGGTGACCAGGAATGGGAACAGCAGCAATGCCGCGATCAGCAACCCGCGTTTAGGGATTGATCCGCGCATTGCCTAGACCTTCTTGATCGTTCTTTTGCCGAACAGGCCGGACGGCTTGAACGTCAGTACCAGCAGCAGCAGAACCAGACCCGGCACGTCCTGGTAGCCCGTCGAGAAATAATAGCCGGTCAGCTTCTCGATCACCCCCAGCAGCAGTCCGCCGACGACCACGCCGAAGCCGCTGTTCAGGCCGCCGATGATGGCGACCGCGAAGGCCTTGAGGCCAAGCACCGCGCCGAGACGCGGCCCGGTCAGGGTGACGGGCGCGATCAGCACACCCGCGAACGCGGCCGTCATGCTGCTCAGCGCATAGCTGAAGGTGATCACCTGGCCCGTGTTGATCCCCATCAGCCCGGCCGCGTCCCGGTCGTTCGCCGTCGCCACCACCGCCTTGCCGAAGATGCTGCGGCGGTTGAACAGCTCGACCGCCAGCATCAACAGCAGCGCCCCGAGCACGATGGCGATTTCCATCGGCAGCACCCGCACGCCCATGACGTCGATTGCGGTCTCCGGCAACGGCGAGGGGAATTTCAGGTCGTCCCGGCCCCAGATGTTCTCGGCCAGGTTCTTGAAAATGATGCCGAGCGCGATCGTCGCCATGATCCACCCGGATTCCGACTTCATCTTGATGGCCTGCCGCACCCCCAGCCGCTCGACCACCGCGCCCTGCAACAGCCCGAACGCCAGTACCATCGGCAGCATCGCCCAGTAGCCCACGAGATAGGTGGCCGACAGTCCCACCAGGGAGCCCAGCATCAAGGCCTCGCCCTGGCCGAAGTTCAGCGTGCGCGAGGTCGCGAAGGTCAGCTGGTAGCCGAAGGCGATGACGCCGTAGATCATACCCACGGCGATGCCGCTCACGATCAGCTGGGCAAGGATCTGCATGCAGCGGTTCCCCGGGCCTCCAGAGCAGCGAAAACGGCACGCCTCCGCTCCGCGCGGAACGAGGCGCGGTTCCCCCGGACAAGCCGGGGGACGACGACGTGCGTCAGGCGCGCGGCTTCACGCGGGTCGCCTTGTCGCCCGCCACATCCTCGGCATGGGCAGGCTGCACCCGTCCATCCCGAACCTCGCCGAACACCGGTATGTTGCTGGTGATCGCCTCGTGATCGGTCTTGCTGAACGGGTGGTCGTACGTCGTGACCACGCCTTCCACCTTCTCGTTCAGGTTCTCCAGCGCCTCGCGGATCTTGCGCCCGTCGGTCCCGCCCGCCTGCTTGATCGCGGCGGCCAGCAGGTAGACGCTGTCATAGCCTTGCGCCGCCGAGACGGGGGACGGCATGCGGTCGATCTTGTAGGCGGCCTGGTAGGCCTTGATGAAGGCGTCCCGCTTCGGCGTGTTCGGGAGCTGCACGAAGGTCTGCGGCATCACCGCGCCGTTGCCGTTCGCGCCCGCCGTGTCGATGAACGTCGCCATGCTCAGCGTCCAGCTGCCGATCAGCGGCACCTTCCAGCCCAGCTTGGCCTCGCCGTTGGCGATCTGCGCCAGCTCCGGCCCGATGCCGTACGTGAGGATCACGTCGGCGCCGGCTTCCTTGGCGCGCAGCAGTTGCGACGTCATGTCGGTGTCGCCGATGTTGAACTTTTCGACCGCGACGGCCTTTACGCCCTTGGCCGCTAGCGCCTTTTCCAGGTCCTCGCGGCCCAATTGGCCATAGTTGGTGCTGTCGGCGAGGATCGCGGGCTTCTTGAAGCCGCGCCGGGTCACCGCCTCGTCCACGATCATGGCGGACTGGATGGCGTCGTTTGCCGAGGTGCGGAACACGTAGTTGGCGCGTTCCTTGGCGAATTGCTGGGTGATCACGCTGCCGGTCGCCACGTTGTTGATGACCGGGATTTCGGCTTCCTGGAAGAAGCGCTGCGAGGCCAGGGCGACACCGGTGTTGATGTAGCCCAGGTTGGCGACCACGCGTTCCTTGTTGATCAGTTCCTGGGCGATCTGCACGCCGAGCTCGTTGCGCGCCTCGTCGTCGCGCTCCACGGCCAGCAGGGGCCGGCCCAGCACGCCGCCGGCCTTGTTGATCTCGTCGATGGCCAGCTTCACGCCGTCCCGCATCGAGACGCCCATGCTCGAGGACCCGCCGGTGAAGGGGCCGCTGACGCCGATCTTGATCGGGTCGGCCGCAAAGGCGGGGGCGAACGCGAAGGCGGCTGGAACGCTGGCGGCCGCCAGCAACAGATGACGCCTGGTTTGACGCATTGAGCAATATCCTCCCGTTTGTTGCGCTTTCGGCGCAAGTCCCCGTTCGGGGCGTGCGCGCCTATACCATGAGGATTTCACCTCGTCATCGCGCGAGTTTGCCGCCTGCGAATGCGAATGACCGGTTTGAGGCTTCTCCTCCTGCTGTGCCAGGCCCATATACCCACAATGAGGTTAACGAAGTCTGAAAGATGCTGACCCGGCGCCGAGCGGTGTTGCTGGCGCCCGCGGGCGTGCTGGCGCTCGGCCTCGCCGCGGCCGCGGCTTGGCTCAGCCTGCGATCGGAACCGCCGGTGCCGATCGGCGGCCCCTTCGCCCTGCTCGACGGCGGCGGCCGGACCATCACCGACCAGCAGTTCCGCGGCAAGTGGATGCTCGTGTACTTCGGCTATACGCATTGCCCCGACGCCTGCCCCACCGCCTTGCAGGACATGGCGAACGCCCTCGACCTGCTGGGCGACAAGAAGCGCGAAGTCGCGATCGTATTCATCACGGTCGACCCCGAACGGGATACGCCGGCCGTGATGAAGGAGTATGTCGGCGCCTTCGAAGCGCCGATCGCCGCCCTCAGCGGCAGCGTGGAGGCCGTTGCTGGCGCGGCTCGGGCCTATCGCGTCTATTTCGCCAAGCATCCCACCAAGGACGGCTACGACATGGACCACACCAGCATCATCTACCTAATGGACAAGCAGGGCCGGTTCGTGGCCAACTTCACCCACGAGACCCCGCCCGCCGAGATCGCGGCCAAGCTGCGGTCGCTGGTCTAGGCCATGCGCGCGTTCCCGATCCTGCTCGCATTGCTGCTTCCGGGCGCCGCCCTCGCCGAGGGCCGCGGGGTCACGGTGGTCAACCGGTCGGGGGAGGTGGTCCGCCGCATCCTGATCTCCCCCGCAGGCGCCGCCTCGCCCGGCGAAAACCGCTTGCGGTCGCAGTTGCCGCCCAACGCCGAAGCGCGCATCGGCTACAGCACGGGCTGCAAGGTGGACGTGCGGATTGGTTATGAGAGCGGCCGGGCTGAGGAGTTCCTGGACCAGGACGCCTGCACCGACCTGCGCGTCACCGCCGGGCAAGGCGCGGCGGCTGCGGCCACCGCACCCAGCCGGCCGGTCGCCGACACACCATCACGCGGCAAGGCCGAGGCGTCCAAGCCGCCGGCGCCGATCGCGCACGTGGTGGTGCCGCCCTGGACGGGACGCAGCATCACCAAGCGTTTCGGCGGAATGGACTGACCCGTCCGCGACACCCAATTGCGCTGAACCGCGCCTGCATCCAGCACCGAGAGCGAAAGGGTCAGGTCGCCTCGCCCAAGGCCCGGCGGCGCAGGTCGCGCAGCCGCACTTGCGCGTTCGGCGTCCGCGGATCCAATTCCAACAGCTTCTGCCACGCCGCCAGCGCACCCTTCCAGTCCGCACGGGATTCCGCGATGCGCGACAGGTCCTGTAGGGCCACGAAGCTGCGGGGTTCCCGGCGCAGCAACTCCTGGATGTCCCGCACCGCGCCGGCGTAGTCGCCCAGCATGCGCCGCGCTTGCGCCCGGCCGCGCCACGCTTCCAGCAGGTCGGGCTCGAGATCGAGCGCCGCATCGAAGCTGTCCGCCGCGTCGCCGGCCGCGTTCTCGGCCAGTTCGCGCTGACCGCGGGCCAGTAGCAGGCGCAACGCGGGGCTTGCCGCCGCGGCCCATTGGGCGCGGATTTGCGTCTCCAGCGCCGAAGCCGCCTCCTCGGTCGGCGCCACCCGCAGCGCGGAGAGCAGGCTGTCGAGCGAGGGCGCCGCTGGCTGGGCGAAGGCGGGCCCGGCCAGTAGCGCGAGCACCAGGGTTGGCCGCCGGGTCATTCCAGTGCGGCGGGCTTGGGTCCGCCCGCCATCCAGTCCAGCAATTGCACGGTATGCACCACCGGCACGCCACCCGAGAGCTGCGTGATGCAGCCGATGTTCCCTGCGGCGATCAGGTCGGGCTTGGTCGCGGCGATGTTGGCGAGCTTGCGGTCGCGCAGCCGCCCGGCGATTTCCGGCTGCACCAGGTTGTAGGTGCCGGCCGAGCCGCAGCACAGGTGGGACTCGGCGGCCTCGCTCACCTCGAACCCGGCCCGGCGCAGCAAGGCCTTCGGCGCATCGAGCACGCGCTGCCCATGCTGCAGGCTACAGGCGGCATGATAGGTCAGGCGCAGCCCGGGCGCCGGGCGGACCGGCGCATAATCAATGCCGGCAAGGTATTCGGTGATGTCCCGGGCGAGCGCCGAAACCTGCTCGGCCCGCTCGCGCCACGGCGAGGGTTCGCTTCGGAACATGTGGCCGTAATCCTTCACCGTCGTGCCGCAGCCTGAGGTGTTGATCAGGATCGCGTCCAGCCCGTCGCCTTCGATCTCGCGCGTCCACCCCTCGATGGCGGCGCGTGCCGAGGCCATGGCCCGGTCGTGCTTGCCCATGTGATGGGTCAGTGCGCCGCAGCAGCCGACGCCCTTGGCGATGACGACCTCGACGCCCATGCGGGTCAGCAGGCGGATGGTCGCCTCGTTGATGGCCGGGTCGAGCACGGTCTGCGCGCAGCCGGCCAGCAAGGCGACCCGGCCGCGGCGGCGGGTTTCCGCTTGATGGACCTGCGGCGACTGCATGGAGCTCGCCTGCGGCAGCCGGGTCGGCGCCAGGTCCAGCATGGCGTGCAGGCGGGTGGCCAGCACGCCGCGCCGCGGCAGCACGGCCCGCAGCGGACGGGCCAGCCGCGCGCTGAGCAGGGCCAGCCGGAACAGGCCGGGCCGCGGCAACACAAGGGCCAGCACATCCCGCATCCAGCGCTCGTGCCAAGGGCGGCGGTAGGTGTTCTCGATGTAGGCGCGGGCGTGGTCCACCAGGTGCATGTAGTTCACCCCGCTGGGACAGGTGCTCATGCAGCTCAGGCAACTGAGGCAGCGGTCGACGTGGCGCACCACCTCCTCGGTGGCCGGCCGGCCACTCTCGAGCATGTCTTTGATCAGGTAGATGCGGCCCCGCGGGCTGTCGAGTTCGTCGCCCAGCAGCACGAAGGTGGGGCACGTCGCGGTGCAGAACCCGCAATGCACGCAAGTTCGCAACACCTGGTTGCTGGATTGGGTGTCGGGGTCGCGAAGCTGTTCGGCGGTGAAGGTGGTTTGCATGTTCGCCTAGAGGCCCGCGTACAGCCGGCCGGGGTTGAGGATGCCGTGCGGGTCCATGGCGGCCTTCACGCGCCGGGTGATGCGGGCGAGCGCCTCGGGCTCCGGCGGCACCACGTCCACGGCGGCGCGCATGCCCTCCGGCGCGCGCAGCAGGGTCCAGGTGCCGCGTCCCGCCCGGGCCGCCGCGACGACTTGGTCATGCAGGCCGGGCGCGCCCGCGAGCCAGGCCAGCCCGCCCCCCCAATCGAGGAAGCCGTGCCCGCCCGCGCCCTGAACCGCAGTGAGGGCCGCAGGCCCGGCCGAGGGGCGGACCGAGATGCGCCACACGGCGTCTCCGGGCTCCGGCCGCAACGGGGCGGCATCGCGGATGGCGCGCCAGGCGGCTTTGCTGGCCGGATCATCCAGCCGGACGCCGGCCCCAAGCTCGGCCGCTAGCCGGCCCAGCCGGTAGACGACGCTCTTGGTGAAATCCTCGATCCGCACCACCGCCACCCCGCCCTGCCCCGCCAAGGCGGGAACCAGTTCGGCCGCGGCGGCCGGCAGGTAAGCCGCGCCGGACACGCCGTACGGCGAGCCGAGTGCCGCGGACAGCACGCGCACGGCGGCGGCGGCATCCGGCGCCGGAAGCACCAGGCTGCCGGTCAACTCGGCGGCGGGCAGCACCTTGAGCGTGATCTCCGTCATCACCGCCAGGGTGCCGTGGCTGCCGGAGAGCAGCTTGCATAGGTCGAGCCCGGTCACGTTCTTCAACACGCGTCCGCCCGCACGGATCGTCTCCCCGGCGCCGTTCACCGCGCGCACGCCCATGACATGGTCCCGCGTCGCGCCCCAGGCGACCCGGCGCGGACCCGACAAATTGGTCGCCACCACGCCTCCCAAGGTCTGCACCCCCTCGCCCAGCAGGCCGGAGAGGTCGGGCGGCTCGGCAACCAAGCCCTGGCCGCCCTCGGCGAGCTTCGCCTCCAGCTCGGGCAAGGTGGTTCCGGCGCGCGCCGAGACGATCAGCTCCTGCGGCGCATGCAGCGTGACGCCGGTGAGGTTGCGGGTGGAAAGGCTGCGCGCCGCCTGCACCGGGCGGAGCATGCCGGCCTTGGTGCCGCGGCCCTGCACCAGTAGCGGCTCCCGCGCCTCGATGGCGGCGAGGATCGCGGCCACGATTCCTGCTTCCTCGGCAGGGGCGTCGTTCATGCCGCCTTCCTCGGCAGGCGCATCGTTCATGCCGCGAGGGGGAAGCCGGCGAGGGGAAAGACTTTGCTGGGGTTGAGCAGCCAGGCCGGGTCGAAGGCGGACTTGATGCGGCGCTGCTGGTCCAGCTCGATCGGGGTGAACTGCACGTGCATCAGGTCACGCTTCTCCACGCCCACGCCATGCTCCCCGGTCAGGCAGCCGCCGACCTCGACGCAGAGCGCCAGGATGTCGGCGCCGAACCTCTCCGCGCGCTCGAAGCAGCCGGGCTCGTTGGCGTCGAACATGATCAGCGGATGCAGGTTGCCATCGCCCGCATGGAAGATGTTGGCGACCTTGAGGCCGTACTGGCCGCTCATCTCGTTGATCCGGCGCAGCACGAGGGGCAGTTGGCCGGTGGGAATGGTGCCGTCCATGCACAGATAATCCGGGCTGATGCGTCCCACGGCGCCGAACGCGCCCTTGCGGCCCTTCCAAATGGCCAGGCTCTCCTCGGCGGACTGGCTGACCCGCAGGCTCATCGGATGGAACGGCTCGCACAACGCGCTGATGCGCGCCAGCAGGTCGTCCTGCTCGGCGACGCTGCCTTCCACCTCCACGATCAGCAGCGCCTCCGCGTCCAGCGGGTAGCCCGCATGGGCGAAGGCCTCGCAGGCGTGGATGGCCGGGCGGTCCATGTATTCGAGCGCGACCGGGATGATGCCGGAGCCGATGATGGCGTCCACGGCCCGGCCCGCCGTCTCGTTCGCATCGAAGGCGACGAGCATGGCGCGCTGGCCCTCGGGGCTACGCAGGATGCGGACCGTCACCTCGGTCACCATGGCCAGCATGCCTTCGCTGCCGGTAAGCAAGCCCAGCCAGTCGTAGCCCGCCGCGTCGAGGTGCGCGCCGCCGATGTCGAGCACGTCGCCCTCCATGGTGACGATGCGCAGGCCCAGCAGGTTGTTGGCGGTGACGCCGTATTTGAGGCAGTGCGCGCCGCCCGAGTTCATGCCGACGTTGCCGCCGATCATGCAGGCGAGCTGGCTGCTGGGGTCCGGCGCATAGAAGAAGCCCTGGGCGGACACGGCCTGGGTGATGCCGATGTTGGTCACGCCGGCCTGCACCGTGGCACAGCGGTCGGCGTAGTCGATGGCGATGATGCGGTTCATGCGCATCAGCCCGACCACCACGCTATCGGCCATCGGCAGCGCCCCGCCCGAGAGGCTGGTGCCGGCGCCGCGGGGAACCACGCGCACGCCGTTCGCGTGCAGGAACGCCAGCACGGCCGCGACCTGCCCGGTCGTTTCCGGCAGCACGACGGCGAGCGGGAGTTGCTTGTAGGCGGGCAGCCCGTCGGTCTCGTAGGGCTTGAGCCGCAACGGCTCGCTGATGACGCCGGAGGCGGGGAGCAGCTTGCGCAACCCGGCGACGATCTCGTCCTTGCGGGCCATCACGCCCGCCTTGGGCGCCAGTTGCGCGATCATGGTCGTTCCCCTCCCGAACCCTGCCCGCAAAGATGGGCTGGGTTCAGCAAGGGCGCAACCCGGCGGTCTAGCCCTGGCGGGCCTTCATGCGGGGGTTCTTCTTGTTGATCACATAGACGCGGCCGTGCCTGCGCACCACGCGGCAGTTCTTGTCGCGGAGCTTGGCCGACTTCAGGCTGTTGCGGATCTTCATGGTAAACCTTGCGGGCGCGCGGGCCGGGTGCGGACGGGAGGCGGGTGGTTACCGAGCGGGGGGTGGAGTGTCAAGGCGTCCCGCCGCCGCCTTCCCCCGCCGCAAACTCCGTAAGCACATACCGCACCACCTCATCGCCCACCACTCCGGGCTTGTGGCGGTGCTCCGCCCCGGCCGGAATATGCAGCATGTCGCCCGGCCCCGCCTCCACGGTGTGCGTGTCGAAGCGGTAGCGAATGCGCCCTTGCAGGATGAAGATGCTGTGGCCCGTCTCGCACCACGCCGGCTCCGGTGTGCCCGGCGGGTCCGGCGCGCGCTCCTGGTAGCGCAGCGCGATACCGAAGCCGGAAACCGCCTCGCGGACGTTCAGGCCGGGGGCCAGCGGCGCCAGCGGATGGTCGGCGGCGCGGAACAGGTAGGGGCTTTCGGGCATGGGCCAGCCTAGCCTGCGCCGGGTTGACCGCGCTAGCCGGCATGCGCATGTGCCGCCCCATGCTCACCCAAACCAGCAACCGTGCCGCCTGGACCGCCTTCCTGCTGACGTGCTTCGCCATCACCGGCCTGACCGGGCTGTTCGCCAGCTACGCCACCAGCCTGCCCCTCGAGCGCGCCTTGCGGCTCGGTGCAGCGCTCGACCGGGCGCTCACGACCGGCCAGGCAGCCGAACTGGAGGCGCTGCGGCCTGCCTTGGGCAGAAGCGCCGACCAGGTGATCTCCGGCCCCGGCGATCTGGCCAGCCGCGTGGGCGCCGCTCGCGCGGCCATGCTTTCGGAGCAGGACCGCGAGGCCCACAGCGTCGCCCACCGCGTTCGCATCATGCTGGGCGTGGTGACCTTCATGGCAGGCGGGCTCGGCGCAGGCATCCTCGCCTTGGCGATGAAGGGCGCACGGGGCTGAAAAGGCGCACGGAGCTGACGGACACGGGGCTGACGGGCACGCGGCATCGGCGCCACCTGCTCACGCGTTCGTAACACAACGCTTGACCCCGACGTGCCCACGCCGCGAGTATTGCGGCGCGGCACGAACGGGGACAGGCATGCACAACAGGACTGGATGGCTTCTGAGGCTGGCGCTGCTGCTGGTGGCGGCTCCCGCCTGGGCGCAGACGGCGATCCCGGTGCCGGGCCCGACCGTGGACGCGATCAGGAAGCGCGGCCAGCTCGCCTGCGGCGTCGATAGCGGCATCCCCGGCTTCGCCTTCCAGGACAGCGCCGGCGCCTGGAAGGGCTTCGACGTCGCCTATTGCCGCGCCATCGCCGCCGCCGTGCTCGGCGACCCGGCCAAGGTGCGCTACATCCCGACCACCACGCCCGCCCGCTTCACCATCCTGCAATCCGGCGAGATCGACGTCCTGATCCGCGACAGCACGCTCACGCTCACCCGCAGCGTGCAGCTCCATCTCGATGAAGTCGCTGTCAATTTCTACGCCGGCCAGGGCTTCCTGGTGTCCAAGAAGCTGAACGTGACCAAGATCGACGATCTGAATGGCGCCACGATCTGCACGCTGACCGGCGCCACGCTCGAGCTGAACATCGCCGATTATGCGCGCTCGAAGGGCACCAAGATCGGAACGCTGCTGTTCGAGAAGTCCGACGAAGCCATCGCCGCGATGCAGGCGGGCCGCTGCGACGGCTACACCGACGACACCGGCAGCCTGGCCGCCGTGCGGTCCACGCTGAAGGTCCCGAACGACTGGATCGTGCTGGAAGGCGTGATCAGCAAGGAGCCGCTGGGCATGCACATCCGCAGCGGCGACGTGAACTGGCGCAACATCCTGTATTGGCTTGATTCCGCTCTCAAGAGCGCCGAGGAATCCGGGGTCACGAAGGCCAACGCCGACGAGAAGAAGGCAAGCGGCGATCCCGCCGTCAAACGCTTGCTCGGCGCCGAAGGCGGCTTCGGAGCGATGATGGGTATCGAGAACGACTGGGCCCTGCGCGCCATCAAGGCCGTCGGCAACTACGGCGAAATGTATGACGAGTTCTTCGGCCCCAAGGCGCTCGATCTCGCACGCGGGCAGAACAAGCTGTGGAACCAGGGCGGCCTGCACTACCCCTTCCCGTTCCGCTGACGGAGCGGCTTCCGCCTCGGGCCAGGCGGCCTTGGCGAGCGCTGTCGGTGCAGGCGCTCGCCGCGCTGCTGGTGCTGTCGGTGCTGCTCTGGGCCGGGCACAACGCGGCCGAAACGTTGGCGCGCCGCAACATCGACGTGGATTTCTCGTTCCTGTCGAACCCGGCCGGATTCGACATCCCGTTCCGCATCGCGCCCTGGCAAACCAGCGACAGCTACGGCCGCGCCTTGCTGGTGGCCGGGCTCAACACCGTGCTCGCGAGCGGGCTGGCCATCCTGGGTGCGACGCTGCTCGGGCTCGTCCTGGCGCTGATGCGCATCTCCGGCAACCCGCTCGCCTCCCTTACGGCGCGGGGCGTGGTCGAGCTGGTGCGGAACACGCCCCAATTGCTGCAGATCGTATTTTGGTATTTCGCGGTGCTGCAGGTGCTGCCCGGCGCGCAGGCCAGCCTGACCATGGGCAGCGCGGTGTTCCTGAACGTCCGCGGCCTGTTCCTGCCGGCGCCGCGATCGGAGTGGTTCGGCTGGCTGGTCGCCGCCGGGCTCGCGCTGGCGCTGGCGCTGCCGCGCTTGGCGCCGCGCTTGCCCCTCGCGCTCACCGCCGGCGCGCCGCTGCTCGGCTTCTGCGCCATCGCTTGCCTCACCACCGGCTATGACCTGCCGGTGATGCGCGGCTTCAATTTCCAGGGCGGCTGGCGGCTGCCGCCGGAGTTGCTGGCGCTGGTGGTGGGGATCGCGATCTACACCTCCGCCTTCGTCGCCGAGAACGTCCGCGCCTCCATCCTCGCCGTCACCCACGGCCAGCGCGAGGCGGCGCGCAGCCTGGGCCTGTCGCCCGGGCGTACCATGCGCCTCGTCATCCTGCCGCAGGCCTTGCGGACCCTGCTGCCGCCGCTGACCAGCCAGTATCTGAACGTGATCAAGTCCACCACGCTCGGCGCCGCCATCGCCTACCCCGAGATATTGCAGATCTTCGCCCGTACCGTGCTGAACCAGTCCGGCCGCGCCGTGGAGGTGATGACCTTGGTGCTCGGCGTCTATCTTGCGATCAACCTCTCGGTGTCCGCCGCCATGAACCGGTGGGATCGCCGGCTGGCCCGGCAAGGGCGATGATCCGGCCGCGCGCCGCGCGGCAGGGGGCGATGACCCGCCCACGCGCCGCCGTCAGTGCCCTGTTCGGCACGCCGGGCAACGCCCTGATCAGCCTGGCAATGCTGGCTCTGCTGTCCTGGACGCTGCCGCCGATCTGGCATTGGGCGGTGGAAGCCGCCACCTGGGCGGCCCCCAACCGCCGCGGCTGCGCGCCCGATGGCGCATGCTGGGCCTTCATCCGCGCGCGCCTCGGCCTGTTCTTCTATGGCGGCTTCCCGCCGGACCAGCGCTGGCGGGTGGACGTGGCGGCGATCCTGCTGCTCGCCGCATTGGTCGGCTGCCTGTTCACGCGCCGCGGCCGCCTGTTGTGGTTCGCCCTGCTGCTGGGGGCGGTGCCGCTGTGCGCCGGGGCGCTGCTGGCGGGCGGCCTGTTCGGCCTGCCCGCCGTGCCCACCGCCGACTGGGGCGGGTTGATGCTGAACGTGGTGCTCTCCTTCGTCTCGATCGCCGGCGCCATTCCGCTGGGGGTCCTGCTGGCGCTCGGCCGGCGCTCCCCCTTGCCTTTCGTGCACGGGCTTTGCGTCGGCATGATCGAGTTCTGGCGCGGCGTGCCTCTGCTCGGCGTACTTTTCATGGGGCTCGTGTTGCTGCCGATGGTGCTGCCGGCCGGCGTGACTGTGGACAACCTGGTCCGCGCCTTGGTGGTATTGACCCTGTTCACCTCTGCCTACATGGCGGAAGCGGTGCGCGGCGGCCTGCAAGGCGTGGCCGACGGCCAGCGCGAGGCCGCGTCGGCGCTGGGGCTGCACCCGCTGCAAGTGAACCTCGCCGTCGTGCTGCCGCAGGCGCTGCGCATCGCGGTGCCGAGCATCGTCAACGTCGTGGTGGACCTGTTCAAGGACACGACCCTGGTCAGCATCGTCGGCCTGTTCGACCTCATGGGCGTGGTGAACCAGTCGCTCAAGGACCAATCCTGGCTCGGCCTGGCCCAGGAAGGCTACGCCTTCGCCGCCCTGCTGTTCTTCGGCTGCTGCCTGCTGATCTCGCTCGCCGGCTCGGTGCTGGAGCGCCGGCTCGAGAGACGAGTTCCTTCCCAGTAGGCTCTCCTGCACCAGGCTTTGCCACGGCGCCCTTGCCCCGGTAGATCGCCCGGACGGGCCGTTACCCCGCCACTCCAAGCTCCCGCCGGTAACGGGCGAAGCAGGCGGCGCCGCATTCCAGCCGCATCAGCGCGCCTTCCGCCAGGGCCGGCGCCAGCTCGGGCCTTGCCTCCACCAGCGGCCAGGCGGCTTCGGCGTTCCAGGCGGCGGAGTGCTTGATGTCCAGCACCGCGTGCAGATCGAAGTAATGCCGGTCGGCGGCCGGCACGCCCAGGCGTTTCAGCCCGCGCGCGACCAGCGCCGACCGGCCCGGCGCCGTCTGCTCGATCACGCCCATGGCGCCCACCGAGTGGTAGGCGTAGCGCCGGCTCGCGGCCAGCCCAGCCATGGTGTTGGCGAGCGCCAGCGACTCCCACGCCGTGTTGCCGACCTGCGGGTCGAGCTTCAGCCGCCGGGCCAGCAGCTCCAGCATGGGGCCGTGCATGCCTTTCGGGTTGCCGCGGCCCATCTCGTCCCAATAGTTGCGCGCCAGTTCCAGCTTGGCCCGTTGCGGCAAGCGGACCTGGGTGATGGCGGTCAGGTCCTCGAACCCCGCCTCGCCGGCGACCTCCTGGGTCAGGAACCAGCGCATCTCGTCCATCGTCGCCTGCTCGGCGAGCCACGGGAACAAGGCGTCGCCCTGGCCCGGTCCGCTCCGGTCCAGCTCCTCGAACCAGGCAACAAAACCGGCCGGGTTCCGTGGCGCCTCGGCGGCCCGGGCCGCGACCCCGGCGCGGGTCGCCTCAAGCCAACGTCCCTCCTCGATCAGCAGCGTGGCGTGCGCGTGAACCTCCGCTTCCCAACCGGCCCCTGGCAGGCCGGGCGTGAACCGCTCCGCATTGAATGCGGCCAGCCGGCGGTGCCAGAGGTCGTCCGTCGTGGGTTGGGCGAAACTGCCGTCGGGCATGGCGGGTCATCCTGGCTTTGTGACGGTCAACAACACGGCAGCGATCCGGTCGGCAACGGCATAGGCGCCATGCTCCAGTTCTTCGCCGAACACATCTGGATCGACTTCCTCATACGTCCAGGCCAGGGCCGACCCGGCCAAGCGAGTCGTGATCTCGGCCCGGAACGGGTCCGCGCCCCCGATGATCGCGGCCCCGGTGTAGAGCAGCAAGGTGCCGCCCCCCGCGAGCCGGCGCAGTGCCGCATCCACGATCGCCAGCGACAGCCCGGCCCCCAGCGCCCCACCGCCGTGCCGGTAGGCGCGCTCGCCGGGATCGACCAGATACGGGGGATTGGACACGATCAGGTCGAAGTCGCCGGCAACGCCGGAGAGCAGGTCGCTATGAACCGCTTCCACCCGCACGCCTGCCAAGGCGGCGTTGACCCGTGTGAGGCGCAGGGCGGCGTCGTTGATGTCCACCCCCAACACCTCGGCGTCCGGATGCGCGCGGGCGACGAGCATGGCGCCGGGCCCGGCGCCGCAGCCGATGTCCACGGCCCGGCGAACCGTCCGCGGCATGCGCGGTAGGATGGAACGTCCGAACCGGTAGGTGTCGGGCCCAAAGAACACCGCGTCGGCGGCTGCCGTCGGATACGCGGAATGCAGGAACAGCAGGCCCTCGAGGGTCGAGGCTCGCACCAGGCTGCGCCAGCCCGCCCCATGGGTCGCCAGCACCTCGCCTGCCTGCATCGCGGCGACCACCTCCGCCGGAAGCACGCCGTCCAGAAAGGGCCGGCTCCAACCGAACACGTCGCGCAGGTCGCGCGCCCAGGCCGCCCCGGGCCGTGCGTTCACCCGGGCATGGCTGGCCGGCGTCGGCGTGACGAATGCGTAGCCGATGTCCTGCAGCGCCTTTGCAAGGCGAAGCAGTCCGGCCTCGGCGGTCCCTCCGGCGGCGTGTTCAAGCATTGGCCGCAGAACGCGCCTACCGCGACCCGGTTGCCTAAGCGGGCCAGCGGCGCCGCGGCGCTCACGACTTGCCCCGCCGCAGCGGGAGGTTGGTGCGGTACGCCACCCGCTTCAGCGCAAACGCGCTCTCCACCCCGCGCACGCCGGGGATGCGGGTCAGCCGGGTGCGCAGGAACTCCTCATAGGCGCCGAGGTCCGGAGCGACCACGCGGAGCAAGTAGTCGCTGGCGCCCGACATGACGTAGCACTCCATGACCTCGGGCAGCCCGGCGACGGCCTGTTCGAAGGCGGCCAGGTGGTCCTCGGTCTGCGCCGACAGCCGGACCGAGACAAAGACGGTGACGGACAGGCCCACGCGGTCCTGATCGAGCAGGGCCACGTAGCCGCGGATGATGCCCTCCTGCTCCAGCAGGCGTTGGCGACGATGGGCGGGACTGGCCGAGAGCCCGGCCGTTTCCGCCAGCTCCCCGCTCGTGGCACGGCCGTCGCGCTGCAGATGGTCCAGGATGGAAAGGTCGATCCGGTCAAGACGCATCGGGATTGCGGGCCATCCTGCTATGGTGCAGCGCATCATTGGCAGATCCTGCCAATTCCGGCCAGGGCGGGTCGCAAGTATGGCAACACTCGCCAGCGCGTTTCCAGCTATCATCGCATCGTCACGCACGGAGCGTCGTTATGGACGTTGGCCTCGCACCCGATCCCGTCACCCTCGAAAGCCGCTACATCGAGCTCGACCGGCCGGTGCTGCTGTCCGGCGTGCAGGCGCTGGTGCGGGCGCTGCTGGAACAGTCGAGGCTGGACCGGCTGGCCGGGCTGCGCACCGGCGGCCTGGTCTCCGGCTATCGCGGCTCCCCGCTGGGCGGCGTGGACCAGGAGCTGTGGCGTCGCGAGACGCTGCTGACGGCGGCGGGCATCCGCTTCCAGCCCGGTCTGAACGAAGATCTCGCCGCCACCATGCTGTGGGGTAGCCAGCAGATCGACACCTTTCCCGGCAAACGCGTCGATGGCGTGTTCGGCATGTGGTACGGCAAGGGGCCGGGCGTGGACCGCAGCGGCGACGCGCTGCGGTGCGCCAACACCCTCGGCACGTCGCGGCTCGGCGGCGTGCTGGCGGTTTCGGGCGACGACCACGCCGCGCACTCCTCGGTGTTCCCGCACCAGACCGACGGCATCTTCCAGAGCGTGAACATCCCCATCCTGCAGCCGGCCGACGTGCAGGAGATCCTGGATTTCAGCCTCGCCGGCATCGCCCTTTCGCGCTATTCCGGGCTGTGGGTGGCGCTGAAAACCATCGCGGAAACGGCCGAACAGCACGGCATCGCCACCGTGCCGCGCAATCGCCCGTTCGTCACGCCCGGCCTGCTGCTGCCGCCGCACGGCCTCAACCTCGACCGGCACCTCGTCTGGCCGGCGCAGCGGCAGGAACTGGAGCGCCGCGTGCTGAACGAACGCCTGCCGGCCGCCCTGGAATGGGCGGCCGCCAACCGGCTGGACCGGCTGGTGCACGGCGATGCCCAGGCCACGATCGGCATCGTCACGGTCGGCAAGGCGCACCATGACGCCATGCACGCGCTGCGCCGGCTTGGCCTCGACCGGCATCCGGCCGTCGCCGTCTATAAGGTTGGGATGATCTGGCCGCTGGAGACGGCGGGGCTGCGCGACTTCGCTCGCGGCAAGCAGGCGCTGCTGGTGGCCGAGGAGAAGCGGTCCTTCGTCGAGATGCAAATCCGGGACGCGCTGTACAACCTGCCCGCGGACCAGCGCCCGACCGTCGAGGGCAAGCGGGACCGCGACGGCCAGACGCTGCTGCCCGCGGCCCTGGAGCTTTCGCCGGAGCTGCTGATTCCGGCGCTGCAGCGCTTCCTGCGCGCGGCCGGGCTCGAGGTGCCGGCGCTTGAGCTACCGGCGCCGCCGCGGCCCGAGGCACTGATCGCCCGCGCGCCGATGTTCTGCGCGGGCTGCCCGCACAACACCTCGACCAAGCTGCCGGACGGCAGCCACGCCATGGCCGGCATCGGCTGCCACACCATGGCGGTCGCCACCAACGACTTCACCCGCACCTTCAGCCAGATGGGCGGCGAGGGCGCGCCCTGGGTCGGCCTCGAACACTTCACCGACCTGCCGCACATGTTCGCCAACATGGGCGACGGCACGTACCAGCACTCCGGCCTGCTGGCGATCCGCCAGGCGATCGCCGCCCGGTCCTGCATCACCTACAAGCTGCTGTTCAACGATGCGGTGGCCATGACCGGCGGGCAGCCGGCCGAGGGCGGGCCCACCGTGCCCCGGCTGGCAGCGCAACTAGCCGCGGAGGGCGTGGGCCTGCTCGCCGTCGTCGCGGACGACCCGGCGCGCTTGCCGGCCGCGGGCGCGCTGCCGCCCGGCACTCTGCGGCACGGGCGCGACGAGATGGACGCGGTGCAGCGCCGGATGCGCGGGTTCCCAGGCGTCAGCGCCATCATCTACGACTCCGTTTGCGCCACCGAGAAGCGCCGCCGGCGCAAGCGCGGCGCCATGGCGGCGGCCGAGACGCGCGTGCTGATCAACGCGCGGGTTTGTGAGAATTGCGGCGACTGCACCGTGCAATCCAACTGCATCGCCATCGAGCCGGTCGAAACCGACTACGGCCGCAAGCGCCGCATCAGCCCGACGAGTTGCAACACCGACCTCTCGTGCCTGAAGGGGTTCTGCCCCAGCTTCGTCACCTCCAGTTCCGCCGCCCCCGCTCCAGCCCTGGACCACGCGGCGCTGTGGGCCGGGCGCGAAGCCGAGCTGGCCGAGGGCCTGCCGGAGCCGTCGCTGGCCACCGCCCCCTGGCGCGGGCTGTTCGGCGGCATCGGCGGCGGCGGCATCGTCACCTGCGGCGCCGTGGTGGCGATGGCGGCCCACCTGGAAGGCCGGCAGGTCAGCACGCTGGATTTCACCGGCCTGGCGCAAAAGAATGGCGCCGTGGTGTCCCATGTGCAGATCGCCGATGGCGGGCTCGATGTGGTCCGGGTGCCGCGCGGCGAGGCCGACCTGCTGCTGGCCGCCGACCTGGCCGTAGGCGCCGACCCCGACGTGCTGGGCCGTTGCCGCCGCGGCGCCGCCGTAATCGGCAACCTGGATTTGCAGGCGGGCGCCGGCTTCCTCCGCGACCGCGACGTGGCGCTGGACGCCGGGCTGCACCGCCGGGCCATCGAGCGTGGGACCGACCGGGCGCGCTCCCGCTACTTGCACGGCAGCGCCATCGCCGAGCGGCTGTTCGGCAACGCGCAGGCGGTGAACACGCTCATGCTGGGCATCGCGTGGCAGTTGGGCCTGCTGCCGGTGGGCGAGGCGGCGCTGCTGCGCGCCGTCGAGCTGAACGGCACGGCGGTGCCGCTCAACCGGCGTTCGTTCCTGTGGGGCCGCATCCTCGCGGTGCGTCCGGAACTGGCCGGCGAGATCATGGCGGACGCGGCGCCGGCGCCGGCGGACCTCCCGGCCCTGATCGAGCGCCGGGCCAGCGAGCTGGTCGCCTACCAGGGCCAGCGCCTCGCCGGGCGTTACCGCACGCTCGTGGAGGCGGCGGCGGCGCGCGAAACCCGGATGTCCGGCGCGCCCGGCCGCCTGACGCGGGCCGTGGCCGAGGGCTGGTTCCGCGCCCTGGCCTACAAGGACGAGTACGAGGTCGCCCGGCTGCACGCCGCCGCCGATTACGGCGAGGCGCCGGTGTTCCACATGGCGCCGCCTCTGCTGACCCGCATCGACCCGGCGACCGGGCGGCGGCGCAAGCTGGCCATTCCCGGCTGGGTCGCCTTGCCGCTGTTTCGCCTGCTGCGCCACGGCAGCGTACTGCGCGGCACTCCGCTCGATCCGTTCGGCTGGCAAGCCGACCGCCGGCAGGAACGGCGGCTGCTGTTGCAATACGAGGCGGACATCCGCCTGGCGCTGCGGCAACTGCGGCCCGAGGGGTTGGAGGCCGCCGTCGAGCTGGCATCCCTGCCCCTCGCCATCCGCGGCTACGGCCCGGTGAAGGCGGCGAGCCTGGCGGAGGCCGAGCCGCGCCGCCAAGCCCTTCTGCAACGGCTCGCCGGGCCCAGATTGGAAATGGCGGTGGCCGCGGAGTAATCTCGCGGCCGATCAGGGAGAACGCCATGCTGGACACCACCGACCCCGATGCCCTCATCGTCGAGATGGCCCGGCGGTTCGCGCAGGAACGCCTGGCCCCCAGCGCGGCCGCCCGCGAGCAGGCCGGCGCGATCGAGCCGGAGATCGCCCAGGCGTTGGGCGAGATGGGCTTCCTCGGCGCCACCATCAGCGCCGATTGGGGCGGCAGCGAGATCCCCTACGAAACCTACGCCCAGGTGATCGAGGAGATCGCCGCCGGGGACGGCAGCGTCTCCACCCTGGTCAGTGTGCACAACGCGCCGACCTGCGAAATCCTGGAGAAGTTCGGCACGCCCGCGCAGAAGGAACGCTGGCTGCGCCCGATGGCCACCGGCGCCGTGGTGGCCAGCTTCGCCCTCACGGAAGCTGCCGCCGGCTCCGACGCCTCCGCCATCCGCACCCGGGCGGTGCGGACCAACAGCGGCTACGCCATCAACGGCTCCAAGCAGTTCATCTCCAACGCGCGGATCGGCAAGACCACGGTCCTGTTCGCCGTGACCGACCCGGCCGCGGGCAAGAAGGGCATCTCGGCCTTCGTGGTCGCCAACGACACGCCGGGCTTCAGCGTGGCGCGGGTGGAGCACAAGCTGGGCCAGAAGGCGTCCGACAGTTGCGCCCTCGCCTTCGACGACATGCAGGTCGGCGACGACCAGCGGATCGGCGCCGAGGGCGAGGGGCTCAAAATCGCGCTGAGCACGCTGGAGAGCGGCCGCATCGGCATCGCCGCCCAAAGCGTCGGCATGGCCCGGGCGGCGCTCGACTACGCGATCGGCTATGCGAAGGAACGCCGCCAGTTCGGCCGCCCGATCATCGAGCACCAGGCGGTCGGTTTCCGCCTCGTGGAGGCCAAGACGAAGCTGGCCGCCGCCCGCGAACTGACGCTGCGTGCCGCGCGCCTCAAGGATGCGGGCCAGCCCGCGCTGGAGGCCGCGGCAATGGCCAAGCTGTTCGCCTCCGAAGCCGCGGAGAGCATCTGCTCGGCTGCGATCCAAACCCTCGGCGGCTACGGCTACCTCGCCGACTACCCGGTGGAGCGCATCTACCGGGACGTACGCGTCTGCCAAATCTACGAGGGCACGTCGGACGTGCAGAGGATCATCCTGCAGAGGATGCTGTAACCCAAGGCATGGTCGGTCCCGGCTGGGCGGACGCGTGGCTGGCCGCCCTCCTGCTGGCATCCGCCCCGGCCCAAGCCTGCCAGTGGACGCGCCGGGCCGAGGTGCCGGTCCGGGTGATCGAAGGCTTCCCGATCGTCCCCGCCGAGATCGGCGGCATGCCGGTCAGCATGCTGCTCGATACCGGCGCGCAGGGGCACCTCGTCCTGCCGGAAGCGGCGGGCTCGCTCGGCCTGCGCGGCGTCCCCGGCCTGACGGTTCGGGTTTTCGGCACCGGCGGCGCGCGGAACGCGCCGACCGTAATGCTGCGGGGGCTCACGCTCGGCGGCGCCGCGGTCCCTGCCCTCACGACGCCGGTGATCGCCTTGCCCGGCGTGCCCCGCACCGCGCCGGCGCTCGCCGGCATCCTGGGCGCGCCGCTGCTGGCCGCCTACGACCTCGACCTCGACGTGCCCGGCGGGCGCATCGGCCTGTATGACGGCCGGGATTGCAGCGCCACGCCGCCGCCGATCGGCCCGCGCATGACCATCCTGGCCCTGGACGTGACCCCGGAGGGCGAAGCGTTCCTGCCGGTGCGGGTCAACGGCCAGAGCCTGCTCGCCCTGCTCGACACCGGCGCGCGCGCCACGCTGATCACCGAAGGAGCGTCCCGGCGCCTCGGCCTCGTCGGCGCCCCCATCTCGGCCAACACCGCCCGCGGCGTGGACGGCGAGGCGCTGCCGCTGCAGCACGTCCGCGCGCGGGAAATGCGGGTGGGGGACGACCTGCGGCTCGACGTTCCCATCAGCATCGCGCCGTTGCAACTAGGCCGGGGCGACATGCTGCTGGGCCTGGACTACCTCGGGCAGCGCCGGGTCTGGGTGTCGTACGCTACGGGCCGGGTGGCGATTGCCTTGCCTGGCGCCGCGCCCAGCCCTGCTCCATCAAGCCGATGACCGCCTCCGCGGCCTGCCTTGGGTCTTCGGCCTGGGTGATAGGGCGGCCCACCACCAGGTAATCCGCCCCGCGCTCGACCGCCTGGTCCGGCGTGGCGGCACGCTTCTGGTCGTGCAGCGCCCCGCCCGGCAGCCGGATGCCCGGCGTGCCCACGAGCAGGTCCGGCCGCCCCGCCCGGCGCCGGAGCGCATCGGGATCGTCGGCCGCCGCAGCGATCACGCCGTCGCAGCCGCTCTCGGCGGCATGGCGCACGCGCAGGTCGATGATCTCCTGCAAGGGCCGGTCGTAGCCCATGCTGCGGAGCGCCGCGTCGTCCTGGCTGGTTAGCACCGAGATGGCGAACACGCGCAGCCGGCTGTCCCCGCGCCCGTCCACCGCGGCGCGCAGGATGTCGGGGTCGCCGTGGACGGTCACGATGCTCACGCCCCGCCCGGCCGCGGCAGCCACGCCGCGGCGCACCGTCTCGCCGATGTCGTACATCTTGTAGTCGAGGAACACCTGCTTGCCGCTGGCGACCAGTTCGTCGATGAAACCGTCCACGCCGGGTTGGAAGAACAGCCACAGGCCGATCTTGTAAAAGGCGATGGCGTCGCCGAGCCGGCCCACCAGCGCCCGCGCCGCCGCGACCTCGGGCACGTCGAGCGCCACGATCAGGCGGTGGCGCACCACCTAGGCGGTTTCCCGGAACAGCTCCCGCCCGATCAGCATGCGCCTGATCTCGCTCGTGCCGGCGCCGATCTCGTACAGCTTCGCGTCCCGCAGCAGCCGCCCGGTCGGGTAGTCGTTGACGTAACCGTTGCCGCCCAGCACCTGGATCGCCTCGAGCGCCATCCAGGTCGCCCGCTCCGCCGCGTACAGGATCGCGCCGGCGGCGTCCTTGCGGCTGGTTTCGCCGCGGTCGCAGGCCTTCGCCACCGCATACACGTAGGCGCGCGCGGCGTTCATGGTCACGTACATGTCGGCGATCTTGCCCTGCATCAGCTGGAACTCGCCGATCGCCTGGCCGAACTGGCGGCGCTCGTGGATGTAGGGCAGCACCACGTCCATGCAGGCCTGCATGATGCCCAACGGCCCGGCGGCCAGCACCGCCCGCTCGTAATCCAGCCCGCTCATCAGCACGTTCACGCCCCGGCCCAGCCCGCCCAGCACGTTGGCGTCGGGCACCTCGCACTCCTGGAACACC
The DNA here is from genome assembly GCA_964235765.1 of uncultured Acetobacteraceae bacterium. GTDB lineage: Bacteria > Pseudomonadota > Alphaproteobacteria > Acetobacterales > Acetobacteraceae > JAVVHH01. The sequence continues at coordinate 11,127 of CAXSDH010000012.1, read as the reverse complement.
AACTCGCCGGTGTTGCTGCCGCGCATGCCCAGCTTGTCCAGCTTCTGCGCGCAACTGAAGCCCGCCGTGCCGCGCTCGACCAGGAACGCGGTGATGCCGCGCGGCCCCGCCTCCGGATCGGTCTTGGCATACACCACCAGCACGTCCGCCTCCGGTCCGTTGGTGATCCACATCTTGGCGCCGTTCAGCACGTAGTGGTCGCCCCGCTTCTCCGCCCGCAGGCGCATGCCCACCACATCCGACCCGGCGCCGCTCTCGCTCATCGCCAGCGCGCCCACATGCTCGCCGCTGACCAGCCGGGGCAGGTATTGCCGCTTCTGCGCCGTGCTGCCGTTCTTGCGGATCTGGTTGACGCACAGGTTGCTGTGCGCGCCGTAGGACAGGCCTACGCTGGCGCTGGCGCGGCTGATCTCCTCCATCGCCACGCAGTGTTCGAGGTAGCCCATGCCGGCGCCGCCGTACTCCTCCTCGACCGTCACGCCCAATACGCCGAGGTCGCCCATCTTGCGCCACAGGTCGGCCGGGAAATCGTTGCTGCGGTCGATCTCGGCGGCGCGCGGCGCGATCTCGGCGGCGGCGAAGGCCTCCACGCTGGCCCGCAGCATGTCCGCGCTCTCGCCGAGGTCGAAGTTCAGCGCCGGCGGCCGGTTGAGCAGGCTTGCGGACACGGGGCGTTTCCTTATGTGTTCCGCCCAAGACTACCGCTTGGGGAGGGTCCATGACCATCAGCTACGTGCACGGGGCGCGGGACACGCCGTTGCTGGGCGAGACGCTGGGCCAGAACCTCGACCGCACCGCCGAGCGGTTTCCCGGCAGCCCCGCGCTGATCGTGCCCAGCCAGGGCGTGCGCTGGAGCTATTCCGAGCTGGTGCGCCGGGCCGAGGCGTTTGCCGCCGGGCTGCTTGCCCTGGGGCTGGAGCGGGGTGACCGGGTGGGCATCTGGTCGCTGAACAACGCCGAATGGGTGGTGACGCAGTTCGCGACCGCGAAGGCCGGGCTGATCCTGGTCAACATCAACCCGGCCTATCGCCTGACCGAGCTGGAATACGCGCTCAACAAGGTCGGCTGCCGCGCCCTCGTCACCGCCACGCGCTTCAAGACCAGCGACTACATCGGCATGCTCACCCAGTTGGCGCCCGAGCTGGCCACCGCCGAACCCGGCGCCCTGCGCAGCGCCCGAGTGCCGCAGCTTCGCACCGTCATCCAGATCGGCGGCGCGAGCCCCGGCGCCCACGCCTTCGAGGACGTGCCAGGCCTCGCGCAGGATCACCACCGGGCCGAGCTGGCCCGGCTGCAGCCGCTGCTGCAATTCGACGACGTGATCAACATCCAGTTCACCAGCGGCACCACCGGCAGCCCCAAGGGCGCGGCGCTGACCCATCACAACATTCTCAACAACGGCTTCTTCATCGGCGAGGCCATGCGGCTCACCGAACACGACCGCCTCTGCATCCCGGTGCCGCTTTATCACTGCTTCGGCATGGTGCTGGGCAACCTCGCCTGCACCACGCATGGCAGCGCCATGGTCTACCCCGGCGAGGGCTTCGACCCGCTGGCCGTGCTGCAAACCGTGGCCGCCGAGCGCTGCACCGGCCTGCACGGCGTGCCCACGATGTTCATCGCCGAGCTGGAACACCCGGAGTTCGAGCGCTTCGACCTCAGCAGCCTGCGCACCGGCATCATGGCCGGCTCCCCCTGCCCAATCGAGGTGATGCGCCGCGCGGTAGACCGCATGCACCTGGCCGAAATCACCATCTGCTACGGCATGACGGAGACCAGCCCGGTCAGCTTCCAAAGCTCGGCCGACGACCCGCTGGAGCGGCGGGTCGGCACGGTGGGGCGGGTGCATCCGCATCTGGAGGTCAAGATCGTCGACGCCGAGGGCCGGGTGGTGCCCCGCCTCACGCCCGGCGAGCTGTGCACCCGCGGCTATAGCGTGATGCCCGGCTATTGGGACGACGAGGAACGCACGCGGGGCGCGATCGACGCCGCCCGCTGGATGCACACCGGCGACCTCGCCGTGCTGGACGAGGAGGGCTTCTGCAACATCGTCGGCCGCATCAAGGACGTGGTGATCCGCGGCGGCGAGAACGTCTACCCGCGCGAGGTGGAGGAGTTCCTCTACGCCCACCCCGCCATCCAGGACGTTCAGGTGTTCGGCGTGCCGGACGACCGCTACGGCGAGGAGCTGTGCGCCTGGGTGAAGCTGCGCGCCGGGGAAAGCCTGACCGAGGCCGAAATCCAGGCCTTCTGCCGCGGGCAGATCGCGCACCAGAAAATCCCTCGCTACGTCCGTTTCGTCGAGGAGTTTCCCATGACGGTGACGGGGAAGATGCAGAAGTTCGTCATGCGCGAGGCGATGGAGGAGGAGTTGGGCCTGCGCGCCGTGGCAACAGCCTGAGAACAAATCGTTCATCTTCATACGCGGGACTTGATCCCGCCTTGGCAGGGGACCAAGATTTACCCATGCCGAGCTTCACCCAACGCGTCCCGGAAGGCGACAACCGCACGCGGGACGTTTGCGACGCGTGCGGCTATGTGGCGTACGAGAACCCAAGGGTGGTCGTCGGCTCCGTCGTGGTCGAGGATGGCCAGGTGCTGCTGTGCCGCCGCGCCATCGAGCCGCGGCGGGGTTTCTGGACCCTGCCGGCCGGCTATCTCGAGCTCGGGGAAACCGTCGAGGAAGGCGCCGCCCGGGAAGCCGCCGAGGAGGCCGACGCCGCCATCGTGCTGGACGGCATCCTCGCCCTCTACAGCATCAGCCGCATCGGCCAGGTCCAGGTCATCTTCCGCGCCCGCTTCGATGGACCCGCCCATTTCGCCGCCGGCGACGAAAGCCTGGACGTGCGCCTGTTCGATTGGGGCGCCATCCCCTGGGCCGATCTCGCATTCCCCTCCGTGCGCTGGGCGCTCGAAGCCTGGCACGCCGGCGGCAACGGCGTATTGGCCGCTCCCGCCACCAACCCGGCCAGCGACAAGCGCGGCGTGAACCGGCTTGCTGTCGAGGTCACATCATGAGACGGATGCTGCTTCCGCTCTTCGCCATCCCGTTGCTGGCGGCCTCGCCCCCGCAGCGCGGCCTCAGCCTGCAAGTGCCGCAGAACAACTCCACGCTGCTGCCCGTGCTCCCTTCCGCCCCGCCCACGACCGCGCCAGACTACCTTCCCGCGCCGCTGCCGAACCGCGACCTCGACGGACCGATGGCCCCGCGCGCCAGCAACGCGCCCAGCCTGGCCCCGAGCCTGTTCACCCGCAGCGACCAGTATCGCGGCGAGGGCTATAACCGCGGCTCGACGGCGCAAGCGGAGCAGGAGCGCCGGATCAAGCCTGGCGCCGGGTTCAACCTGCGCATGCCGCTCACGGGGCAGTAGTGGGCGCTTATTGCGCTGCACAAAATTGTGAGTTCCTGAACCGCGACTTGGGTTCGTCGTTGTCCGCACGAGCCAAATGCAGCGGAGCCGACCATGCGGTCATTCGATCGGAAACCCCCAAAGCCCGAGAAAGACGAAGTGCCGCCGCTCGATCCCGTGGCGGTCACCTTGGCGATCTGGCTGGGGCTGGTCGTCTCGGTAACCGGCCTCACCCGTATATCGGCCAACGCGGCCGCCACGGCGCAGGACCCGCAACGGGCCGCCCTCGCGATGCGCCCGGCCGCGATGCAGTTCTCGCCATACGGCAGTTGAGGCGAAGCGGCGGCGAGGTCTAGGCCCCGACCAGCCCGCGCGCGAAGTCGATGGCGGCGAATGGCCGGAGGTCGTCGGCCTGCTCGCCCACGCCCACTGCATGCACCGGCAGGCCGAACGCCTGCGCAAGCGCCACCACGATGCCGCCCCGGGCGCTGCCGTCGAGCTTGGTCACCACCAGGCCGGTCACATCCACCAGATCCTTGAACACGCGAACTTGCTCCATGGCGTTCTGCCCCGTGGTGGCGTCGAGCACCAGCAGGGTCGAGTGCGGCGCCGCCGGGTCCTGCTTGCGCAGCACCCGGATCACCTTGGCCAACTCCTCCATGAGCGCACCCTTGTTATGAAGGCGGCCTGCCGTGTCGATCAGCAGGACGTCGGCGGCTTCGGCGCGCGCCTGTGTCAGTGCGTCGAACGCGAGGCCCGCCGCGTCCGCGCCCGGGCCGCCGCTGACCACGCGGGCACCGGTGCGCGCGCCCCAAACCTGCAATTGCTCCACGGCCGCGGCGCGGAAGGTGTCGCCGGCCACCAGCACGGGGCGCAGGCCCTCCCGTTGATAGTGCTGGGCGAGCTTGCCGATCGTCGTCGTCTTGCCCGTGCCGTTCACGCCGACCACGAGCACGACATGCGGGCGCAGGCGGCGGTCGATCACCAAAGGCTGCGCGACCGGCTCGAGGATCGCCGCGATCTCCTGGGCGAGGGCCTGCTTCACCTCGTCATCCGTCACGTCCTGGCCGAAGCGGTTGCGGCGGAAACCCTCGATGATCTGTGCGGCCGCGGCGGGGCCGAGGTCGGCGGCGATCAGCGTCTCCTCCAGCTCCTCCAGCGCCGCCTCGTCCAACCGGCGCCGGGTCAGCACGGCGGTGATGCCGCCAGTCAGCTTTTGCGTGCTGCGGCTGAGCCCTTCCTTCAGCCGCGAGAAAAACCCAAGCGCCATCAGCCCGCCTCCAGCCCGGCCGCACTCGTGGCCGTCACCCGCACCGGCACCAGCCGCCCCACAGGATGGACTGCCGCCAGCCGGACGCGAGCGAAGTGTTCGGAATGCCCGGTGCCGCCACGCTCCGTCACCACCCGCACGATCCCGCCCAATTGCCGCGCATGGAAGCGCTCGGCCGCGGGCCCGGCCGCCGCACGCAACCGCGCCGCGCGCTCGCGCCGGAGCGGCGCCGGCACGGCGGGCATGCGCGACGCTGGGGTTCCGGGCCGCTCGCTATAGGGGAACACGTGCAGGTAGGGCAGGTCGGCCTCGAGGATGAAGTCCAGCGTCTGCTGGAACAGGGCGTCGGTCTCGGTCGGGAAGCCGGCGATCAGGTCGGCGCCGATGGCGATGCCGGGCCGCAGCCGCCGTGCCTGGGCGATGGCGGCCAGCAACTCCGCCCGGCTATGCCGCCGGCGCATCCGCTTCAGCACCAGGTCCGACCCCGCCTGTACGGAGAGATGCAGATGCGGCATGAACCGGTCGCGCCCAGCGATGGCGCGCCATAGGGCCGGGTCGAGCGCTGCCGGATCGAGCGAGGATAGCCGGAGGCGCGGCAGGTCCGGCACCTGGTCCAGCACCGCCAGCACGAGATCGCCCAGCCGGGCGCCGCCGCTCTCGTAGCTGGCGAGATCCACGCCGGTCAGCACGACTTCGTTCACGCCTCCGGCCACGACCGTCCGGACCTGCCCCACAACCCCCTCGACCGGCACGGAGCGGCTGCGGCCGCGGCCGCGGGGGATGATGCAGAAGGTGCAACTGTGGTCACAGCCCTGCTGCACGTCGATGAGCGCGCGCGCCCGGCCGGCCAGGCCGGACACGGGGTGCGGCACGTGCTCCCGCGCCAGGGCGATGTCGGAGACCGCGCCCGGCGCATCCGGCGCCCAGCTTGCGGCGCGCAGCTTCTCCTGGTTGCCCAGCACGCGATGCACGCCGGGCAGCGCCTCCCAGGCGGCAGGCGCAATCTGCGCCGCGCAGCCGGTGACCACGATTCGGGCGCCGGGCCGCTCCCGGTGCGTGCGGGCAACGGCCCGGCGGCACTGACGCTCCGCCTCCGCGGTAACCGCGCAGCTATTGACCACCACCGTATCCGTCAAACCGACGGCATGGCCGCGGATGACCTCGCTCTCGAAGGCGTTCAGGCGGCAGCCGAAGGTCAAGATTTCGACGGTCAAAGCTCCACCACGCCGCGAAAGCTGGTCGCAGCCGGCCCGGTCATCAGCACACGGCCGGCCTCGGTGTACTCGATGTCGAGCACGCCGCCATCCATCACCACGGCAGCCCGGCGGCCCGCGAGGCCGCGGCGGTGCGCGTTCACCAGCGCCGCGCAGGCGCCGGACCCGCAGGCGAGCGTCAGCCCGGCGCCGCGTTCCCAAACGCGCAAGCGGATGCGGTCGGGCGCCAGCACCTGCGCGAAGCCGATATTGGCCGCGTCCGGGAACAATGGGTCCCGCTCCCACCGCGGACCGTCCTGTGCAGCGACGTCCGTGCTGGCCACGAAGAACGTCGCGTGCGGATTGCCCATGCTGCACGCGGCGGGATCGCCCTGCAGCGGCAAATGCAGCGTGTCCGCCTCGCGCGACAGGGGCACATCCCGCCAACCCAGCCGGGCGAGGCCCATGTCCACCCGGATGCGCCCATCCGCGAGGCGCTCGGCCGGCAGGTCGCCGGCGAGGGTGCGGACGACCTGATATGGCCGCCCGTTCTGCTCGAACAGCAGCTCGGCCACGCAGCGCGTCGCGTTGCCGCAGGCGCCTGCCTCGGAGCCGTCGGGGTTGCGGATGCGCATGAGCACGTCGGCATCGGTGTGGAGGGGTGGAGGATGCAGGGTGATGAACTGGTCGCAGCCGACGCCGGTGTGCCGGTTGGCGATCCGGCGCACTTGCTCGGCAGAGAGATCGAGCGGGGCGGCGCGCTCGTCGATCACTACGAAGTCGTTTCCTGCGCCATGCATCTTGGTAAACGGGACCGGCTTCATGACGACCATATAGGATGTCGCGCGCAGGAGAGGAACTGCACGGGCCGGAGCCGTGGCGCCGGCCTGCATCCGCAATGGCGGGAGCACGGTACGAGCTCGGGAGCGTTCAACGATTTCGGCTCCGCGCCGGGGCTTGAAAAGGCCCGCGCGTTCCACCCGAAACATTACATGGCCTTAACGTGAGGTTGACAGAACCATCACAACATGACAAAGAGTTTAGGTATCGCGCGAACATGGAGACCGGTCATGATGGCTAGCCTTTCGGAAGGAACGCAGTTCCAGGCAATCAGGACCCGGGTGATCGGCGGGGCAATGTCCGGCCTGCGTTACGTCGCCCGCGCCTCCGTGCCGCGGCGTATCTTGCAGCTCGCCTCATCGCTGTTGCTCGAGGGTCCGTGGCAGGCGCAGCGGGCCGTGCACACGGCATTGAACCGGTATCCAGAAATCTTCTCCTCAGCCGCGTTGTATTTCAGCAACCAACGGAAGACCCAGCCGCAACGCCCGTTGCGCGTTCTCTCGTTCGGCTGCTCCACGGGCGAGGAATGCTACAGCCTTCGATCCTATTTCCCGAATGCCGAAATCTATGGCTGCGACATCAACGAGTCCGTGCTCGCCATCGCGAAAGCGCGGCAACGCACCGGCAATATCGAGTTCTTCCATTCCTCCCCCGAAGCTCTGCGCGAGCATGGGCCTTTCGACCTGGTGTTCTGCATGTCGTCATTGTGCCTGTTTCCGGAGGCCAACCGGCCGTCGGGTGAGAACGGCAGCTTCCCGTTTGCGGCATTCGACGAGTTGATCTCAGGCATCGACCGCGTGATGCGCCCGGGCGGACTGCTCGTCGTCTATAACACGAGCTACCCATTCAGCCTCGCCAGCGTCGCTTCGGATTACGAGGCGATCCGCGCCGATGTCGTCATCGAAAACGGCTTCGTGAACAAGCTGCACCGGAGCGGCCGGGCCTTTACCGTAAGTGAGGCCAAGCACCATGCCTATTGCCAACGCTTGGTCAGCGACCCGGAGGGCCTCACCGACAGCGATTTCGTCGACTGCCTGTTTCGCAAGCGGGACGGCAAAAGCGGCCAACTGGACCTCACCGTCTCTCGTAGCCTCCCGGCAGGCTGCCAAAGCCTAAGCACCTACGTGCTCTCCGACGAGGACGCGTTCCAAGCCTCGCCTGACTTGCTGACGGGCAGCTACGAAGTCGAATTGCTGCGTGACCCGTCGGGGATGCTTTGGGAGCGGGTCAGATACCAGCGCAAGAGCATCGCCCAAGGGCAATATGCTCCAGCGAAGGACTTCGTGCGGGCGGCAGCGCTCTCCCACGAACGGGCGGAGCCACAAGCCGCGTTTTCGTAACGCTTATAGGCATGTTTCCGCGCTTGGCGCCCGACATGGGCGCCGTGTCGGTAGCTGTCTAAAGTCGGTCCAAGCCTTGCGCCGGGCCGACTGTCTCGGCATACCCCGCCCATGATGTATTTCAGCAAACTCAAGACCGCGCTGATCTTTGGCGTCTGCGTCTTGGGTGTGCTGCTGTGCCTGCCCAACTTGCTGCCGGCGCCGGCGGGCTGGCTGCCGTGGCGGCAGGTGCATCTGGGGCTCGACCTGCGCGGCGGCAGCTACTTGCTGCTTGAGGTGGACATGGCGGCGGTGGCGCGCGAGCGGCTGGACAGCCTGGCCGATGGGGCGCGGACCGCGCTGCGCGGCAAGGTGACGGGGTTCCAGCCGCCGCAGGTGCAGGCGGCGCAGAACCGCGTGCTGATCCGCATCCCGGCCGGGCCGCAGCAGGACGAAGCGGTGCGGCTGTTGCGCGAGGCCGCCAACGGCGCGGGGACGCGGGAGTTCGAGGTGGCTGCCGATGGGGGCGAGGTGGCGATTTCGGTCTCGCCCACGGCGCTGCGCGAGCGGGCGAACAGCGCGGTGCTGCAATCCATCGAGATCATTCGACGGCGGATCGATGAGACGGGCGTGCTCGACCCGCAGATCACCCGGCAGGGCGACGCGCGCATCGTGGTGCAGTTGCCTGGGATCGAGGACCCGAACCGGATCAAGGAATTGCTGGGCAAGACGGCCCGGATGACGTTCCGGCTGCTGGACGAGACGGCGAACATGGCGGGGCCGCCGCCGCCTGGGGTGGATTTCTTGCCGGTCGAGGGCCAGGCGGGGGTGCGCGAGGCGGTGCGCCGCCGGGTGGAGGTGGATGGGGCGAGCTTGACGGATGCGCGGCCGGGTCAGGACCAGCAGAACGGCCGCTGGGTGGTCAATTTCACCTTTGACAGCGTGGGCGCGCGGCGGTTCGCGGATGTTACCAACGCCAATGTGGGGCGGCGCTTCGCCATCGTGCTGGACGACAAGGTGATCAGCGCGCCGGTGATCCAGACGCCGATCACTGGCGGGCGGGGGCAGATCAGCGGCAACTTCAACGCCAAGTCGGCGCAGGACCTTTCGGTGCTGCTGCGGGCGGGCGCGCTTCCGGCGCCGCTGACGGTGGTGGAGGAGCGAAGCGTGGGGCCGGAGCTGGGGGCGGACAGCATCCGGGCGGGGGCGATTGCGCTGGCGGTCGGGCTGCTGCTGGTGATGGCCTATATGGCGGTGTTCTACGGGCTGTTCGGCTGGTTTGCGAACATCGCCCTGGTGGCGAACCTATTCCTGCAGATCGCGGTGCTGTCGCTGCTGGAGGCGACGCTGACCTTGCCGGGGATGGCGGGCATCCTGCTGACGCTGGGGGTGGCGGTGGACGCCAATATTCTGATCAACGAGCGGATTCGGGAGGAGGCGCGCCTTGGCCGGACGCCGCTGAATGCGTTGGAGACGGGGTTCCGCCGGGCGTACAGCACCATCGTGGACAGCAACGCGACGGCGTTCCTGGCGCATGTGATGCTGTTCGTGTTCGGCTCCGGCCCGGTGCGCGGCTTTGCCGTGACCATCACGGTGGGGATCGTGACCACTTTGTTCACGGCGACGCTGGTGGCGCGCCTTTTGATGGTGCGCTGGTATGTCAGCGCCCGTCCCGCCCTGTTGCCGGTGTAGGCCGATGTTCATGCGCCCCCTGTTCCGGCTGGTTCCGGACGAGACCACCATCCAGTTCATGCGCGGGCGGTATTTGGGTCTGGCGACTTCGGCCGTGCTTTCGTTGGCGTCGTTGTTGCTGTTCTTTTATCCCGGGTTGCATTTGGGCATCGATTTCCGCGGCGGCGTGGTGATGGAGGTTCGTACCCCGGGGCCGGCCGACTTCACCAAGATCCGGGCTGGGCTGGCGGCGGCGCGGGTGCCGGAGGCCGGGCTGCAGCGGTTCGGGGGGGATGACCAGGTTCGTATCCGGATGGACCCGCAGGGGGACGAGGCCTCGATGCAGGCGACGGTGGCGCGGGTGCGGCAGGGGCTGGAGCAGGCGGCGCCGGGCACGCGGATCGTGCGGACCGACGCGGTGGGCGCTTCGGTGTCGGCGGAGCTGTTCCGGGACGGGATGCTGGCCTTGGGGATCAGCCTGTTGATGATCCTGGTGTATATCTGGTTCCGCTTCGAGTGGCAGTTTGCGGTCGGCGCGGTGGTGACGCTGATCCTGGACGTGACGAAGGCGGTGGGTTTCCTGGTGATCACGCGGATCGAGTTCGACCTGGTGATGGTGGCGGCGATCCTGACCGTGATTGGGTATTCGACCAACGACAAGGTGGTGGTTTACGACCGGATGCGGGAGAACTTGCGCAAGTACAAGTCGATGCCGCTGCGGCAGTTGATCGACCTTTCGATCAACGAGACGCTGAACCGGACGCTGGGCACGTCGATGACGGTGTTCCTGGCGAGCCTGCCGCTGGCGTTGTTCGGGGGGGCTTCGCTGTCGGGGTTTGCGCTGATGATGCTGTTCGGAATCGTGGTCGGCACGTCGTCGAGCATCTTTATCGCCGCGCCGATCCTGCTGCTGCTGGGCGAGAATCGGCTGCGGCGGGACGCGCAGCCGGTGGCGGCGGCGACGAAGGTTTAGCCGCTCGGGTTCGGGCGGGCCTCCGGCGGGGATGGCCGGGGGCGAGAGCCGGGCGGTTCGAGGCGGGCTATGCTGGGTTCGGCCGGGCTTGGGGTGCTTGGCGGTTGTGACGAGGCGGCGCGGGCGCAGAGGTCTGCGATGTCCTCGGGGGTGCGGCGCTTCCAGGGGAGCGTTCCGGACTGCGCGGCCAGGCCGAGGTCGCGGCAGATGTCGGCGATGATGTCGGCGATGGGGCGGTGGGCGATGTCGTCGTCGAGGTCGGGGGCGTCTAGCCGGTCGCGCAGTTCGGCTTGCAGGGATTCGGCTTCGGCGCCGGGCTGCGTGCGCTGGATGGCGTCTTCGACGTCGCGGATGATGCGCTTGCGGGCGGCGAGGCGATGCTGGCCTGGGTGGGCGGCGCTTGGCTGCACGGGCTCTGCGACGTTTCGCGCGAGGGTGATGGTGCGGCGGATGGCGCGGGCGATGCGGTCGAAGGGGATGGTGTGGTCTGGGATGGCGTGGTTTGGGATGG
>CAXSDH010000011.1:14007-64122 GCA_964235765.1 uncultured Acetobacteraceae bacterium | reverse complement strand
GCTGGCCCTCGCGGCGCGCCCGCGCCGCCGCGAGCCAGCCGGCGTGCAGCCGGTCGGGGCTGGTGATCGCCAGCAGGCCGGCCTCCGGCACCTCCTCCTGCAACTCGGCGAAAGCGGCTTCGGCCTCCGGGGCCACCGGGCCCTGATAGGCTAGCGCGATCGGGGCGCCTTGCCCGGGCGGCACCACCCAATGGGCGCCGGCGATCACGGCGGCCGGGTCGAGGGTGCGGTCGGGTTGCTGCAATTGCCGGGTGGAGAGGCGGAGCCAGGCGGCGGAGCCGTCGGGTTCCTGCATGTAGGCCAAGGCGTGGCGCAGCAGGATGGCGAGTTCGTCCACGTAGGCGGGCTCGTAGCTGGCCAGGCGGTCGGCGGCCATGCCGATCAGCGGGGTGTTGATGCTTTGGTGCTGGCCGCCCTCGGGGGCGAGGGTGATGCCGCTGGGGGTGGAGACCAGCAGGAAGCGGGCGTCCTGGTAGCAGGCGTAGATCAAGGCATCGAGGCCGCGGTTCACGAAGGGGTCGTACACCGTGCCGATCGGCAGCAGGCGCGCGCCGGTCAGGCTGTGCTGCAGGCCGGCGGCGGCGAGGATGAGGAACAGGTTCTGTTCGGCGATGCCGAGTTCGATGTGCTGGCCGGTGGGCGACATGCCCCAGCGCTGGGCGCTGGCCAGCTTGGCATCCCGGAACACGTCGTTGCGGGTGTGGCGATCGAACACGCCGCGGCGGTTCACCCAGGGGCCGAGGTTGGTCGAAACCGTCACGTCGGGGCTGGTGGTGACGATGTGGCGGGCGAGGTCGGCGCAGGCGCCCTCGCCGCGGCCGATCTCGGCCAGGATGTCGCCGAAGCCGGCCTGCGTGCTGTACTTGCGTCCGGCCGACTTCGGCCCGGGCAGCACCGCGGGCACATGCACGGCGGGGGTGGACAGGGCGCGCCCCCCGGGGCTGAGCAATTGGGCAAACGGCGCGGAGTCGATCACCGCCTGGAAGGCTTGGGGCGAGAGGTCGAGGCCTTCGGCCACGTCCCATTCGCGGCCGGGCCGGATGCGCATGGCGGCGCGGAACACCTCCATCTGGTCACGGGTCATCAGGCCGGAGTGGTTGTCCTTGTGCCCGGCGAAGGGCAGGCCCATGCCCTTGATGGTGTAGGCGATGAAGCAGGTCGGCTGGTCGCCTTCGGCGTCGGCCTGGCGGAAGCACTCGATCAGGTAGTCCACGTCGTGGCCGCCGAGGTTGGTCATCAGCGTGGCCAGCTCGTCGTCGGTCATCGGGTCGAGGATGGCGCGCACGCCGGGGTCGCGGCCCAGCTCGGCCAGCAGCGCGTGGCGCCAGGCCGCGCCACCCTGGAAGGTGAGCGCGGAATACAGGCTGTTGGGGCAATCGTCGATCCAGAGGCGCAGCGCCTCGCCGCCCTCGCGCTCGAAGGCGGCCTGCAGCAGGCGCCCGTATTTGAGGGTGACGACGTTCCACCCCATGTCGCGGAACAGGCCCTCGATACGGCCGAACAAGCGATCGGGCACCACGCTGTCGAGGCTCTGGCGGTTGTAGTCGATGATCCACCAGACGCTGCGGACGTCGTGCTTCCAGCCTTCCAGCAGGGCCTCGTAGATGTTGCCCTCGTCCAGTTCGGCGTCCCCGGCGATCGCCACCTGGCGGCCCGGCGGCAGCCCGGCGTCGAGACCATGCAGCCGCACGTAGTCCTGCATGAGGGCGGCGAAGCTGGTCAGCGCCACGCCCAGGCCCACGGAGCCGGTGGAGAAGTCAACCTCCGGCCCGTCCTTGGTGCGGCTCGGATAGCTCTGCAGGCCACCCATCTGGCGCAGGCCCGCCATTTTTTCCGGGGTCTGGCGGCCGAACAGGCGGTTGATGGCGTGGAACACCGGGCCGGCATGCGGCTTCACCGCCACGCGGTCCTGCGGCTTAAGGATTTCGAAATACAATGCCGTCAGGATGCTGATCGTGCTGGCGCAGCTGGCCTGGTGGCCGCCGACCTTCAGCCCGTCCCGGTTGGGGCGGATGTGGTTGGCGTTGTGGATCATCCAGGCCGACAGCCACAGCAGCTTGCGCTCGATTTGCTTCATGCCGGCCAAGCGGTCGGCTTGCAGCCGGACGATCGGCCCGGGCGCGTTCACGACCAGCCCCGCGCCAGGCGGCGGACGATGGTGCTGGCATTGCGCTTGCCCTGGCCGGCGTAGTCCTCGTGGTAATCCTCGATGCGGGCGGGATCGTAGACGTAGTTGACCATCAGGGTGGCGCTGGCGCGGGCGCCTTTGTCGGAGGTGTCCGCCAGCGCCATCACGCGTTCGACCCGGGCGCCGTTGGAGAGGTGGAAGTGCGCCACCGGGTCGATGGCGCGGGCGCCGCGGCTCTCGTTCAGCAGATAGCGCGCGGCGAGCCGGGTCAGCACGGGTTCGGCGGCGCGCATCACCTGGGCGTCGCGGAACCAGCCGCGCTTGTTCAGGATGGCGGCGAGCGCTTCCGGTCCGGTTTCGGCGGCGGGCGCGTCCGCTGGGGCAGCGGTGCGCAGGCTGGCGGCCTCCTCGTCGCTGAGCAGGGCCGGGTCGTTCTCGGCCAGCTTGGCGTCCAGCCAACGGCGAAAACCGGGGATGGGCGATAGGGTGGCGAACGATTTCAGGTTGCGGAACTCGGCGCCCAGCAGTTCCACCACGCGCTTGATCAGGAAGTTGCCGAAGCTGATGCCGGCCAGGCCGCTCTGGCAGTTGCTGATGGAGTAGAAGATGGCGGTGTCGGCCTGCTTGGGGTCGAGAAGCGGCGCCTTCTTGTCCAGCAGCTTCTGCACGCTGCCGGACAGACCCGAGACGAGGGCGACCTCCACGAAAATCAGCGGCTCGTTCGGCATTCGGTGGTGGAACAGCGCGTAACAGCGGCGGTCGCTGTCGAGCCGGTTCTTGAGGTCGCTCCAGGAGCGGATCTCATGCACCGCCTCGTAGCCGACCAGGCGTTCGAGCAGCAGGGCCGGGCTGTTCCAATCAATGCGCTGCAGTTCGAGGAAGCCCACGTCGAACCAGCTCGCGAGCAGGCCGCGCAGGTCGCTTTCCAGGGCCGCCAGATGCGGGTCGCCCTTCATCAGGTCGATCAGCGTGGCGCGCAGGTCCACCAGGAACTTCATGCCGTCGGGGATGGTGGTGAACTGCGTCAACAGCCGCACCCGCGGCGGCTCGAGCGCGCGGCGCAGCGCCACCTGGGCCACGGCGCGCTGCGCGTCGTCGGGCGCGGACTGCATGGCGTCGTAGGCGCGGGAGACGGCCCCGGGGTCGCTGTCGAAGGCGGCAAGGTCGCGCAGGAAGCCGCGCCGCCCCGCATCGTCGAGGCCCAGGTAGGTTTGCGCCAGCTTGGCCGCGCGGTTGCGCGCGCTGACCTCTCCGCCCCGGGCGTGCAGGCAGGCGCGCATCTGCCCAGCGATGCCCTGTTCCTCGTCGACGGTGACGGTGGAAGCCATGTCCCGCCACACCGTGGCGATTCGGCGTATCGCGCGATCGAACAGGCCGATCGGGACGGCGGTGTCGCTCATGGAAGGGCTCCGAGGTCTCGGCAGCCACTATAGCGCAGCCGCGGGATCATGCAGCGGTTCCTTCGCGCAGGGCTGCGTTAAGATTTGGGATGAGGTCTTCGGCGACGAGCCCCGGCCCGGCCAGGGCGGCGGCCCGGCCATGCAGCCAGGCGGCGGCACAGGCGGCCTCCCAAGCGGGCATGCCCTGGGCCAAAAGGGCGCCGACCAGCCCGGCCAGTACGTCCCCCGCGCCGGCGGTGGCAAGCCAGGGCGGCGCGCTGTCGTTGATGGCCGCCCGGCCATCGGGGGCGGCGATCACGGTATCGGCGCCCTTCAACAGCACCACGGCATCCACGCGCCGGGCGGCGGCACGGGCGGCGGCGAGCTTGTCCTCGCCCGGCGGGCCGAACAGGCGGGCGAACTCGCCCTCATGCGGGGTCAGCACGGTGCAGCCGCGCAGCGCCTCGGGCTGGCCGGCATAGGCGCCGAGCGCGTCCGCGTCCGCCACCACCTGGCGAGCGGCGGCGAGAAGCTGCGGCAACGTCGAGCGCGCAGCCTCCGGCCCGAGCCCGGGTCCGCAGACCCAGACGAGACGACGCCGGTCTTCCAGCAACTCGGAAAGGGCGGCTTCGGTCACGATGAGGCCGGGCTCGCCGGCGCGGTAGACGTCGGCGCGGCCCAGGGCGGCAATGGAGACCAGCCCGGCCCCGCCATGCCGCGCCGCAGCGGCCGCGAGCCGCGCCGCCCCGGTCATGGCGGCGCCGCCCAGCACGGTCACGTGGCCGCGGGTGTATTTGTGGTCGAGGGCGCCGGGCGAGTGCAGCGTCCAGAGTCCGGGGCCGTTGCGCCACGTGCGCGCGCCGGCCACCGCGACGGCAGCGGCGGGCAGGCCGATATCGGCAAGCCGGACCGGGCCGCACAGCGTTCGGCCAGGCAGGAGCAGATGGCCGGGCTTGCGCTGGGCGAAGGTAATCGTGAGGTCGGCGGCGCGCACCCGGCCGCGCGGCTGGCCGGTGCCGCCGTCGAGCCCGCTCGGCACATCCACCGCCAGAACGCGCCGGGCCGCATGCAGCACGTCGGCCACCGCCCCGGGCACGTCCGCCCGCAGCCCGGCGCCGAACACCGCGTCGATCACCAGGTCGGCCCGGCCGGCTTCGTCCGGTGTGGTCCAGCCCGCGGGATACGCCGCCGTCCGCACCGGCCAACCTTGCTGCGCCAGCAGCCGGGCCGCGACCTGGCCGTCCCCGCCGTTATTGCCGGGGCCGCACAGCACCAGGGTGCGGCACGGCCCGAACCGCCGTGCCGCGCGCGCCACCGCCCGGCCCGCAGCCTGCATCAGGATCGCGACCGGCACGGACGAGGCCGCGTCCGCCTGCGCCATTTCCTCGGGCGACAGCAGCGGCTCCGGCTGGCGGGGGGCGGGCCGGCGGTGCATCCTGGCGTGGAACGGATCGGAGTCGGACATGGCCGTCGTGATCACCGTGGCGCAGCAGAAGGGAGGGTCGGGCAAGACGATGCTGGCCGCCAATCTGGCGGCAGCGCTCGCGCCCGGCAAGTCGGTCGCGGTGCTGGACATCGACCCGCAGCACAGCCTGGCGCGCTGGCACGCGATCCGGGCCGCGCGCACGCCCGAGGCGGTCAAGCTGACCTTCTCCGACGTGGCCGGCTGGCGGCTGGCGGGTGAGCTGGAGCGGCTGCGGCGGGAGCACGAGGTCGTGCTGGTCGATAGCCCGCCGGTGATCGACAGCGATGCGCGCCGGGCCATCCGGGGCGCGGACCTGGTGGTGGTGCCGGTGCAGCCGAGCGCGCCCGACATCTGGGCCGCGGAGGGAACGCTCAAGCTCGCGGCCGAGGAGAAGCGGCCCGCGTGCCTGGTGTTGAACCGCGTGCCCCCCGCCGGGCGGCAGCGCGAGACGACGGACCAGGAGTTGCGCGCCCGCAACCTCGTCGTGCTGCCGGCCACGCTGGGCAACCGCGCCGCGTTCAGCCAGGCGTTCGCGCAGGGGCTGGGGGTGACGGAAGCGGCGCCGCGTACCCTGGCGGCGGCGGAGCTGCGGGCCTTGCTGGCGGCCATCTTGCAGGTGATTGGGTAAGGCTCTCGCGCCACCAGGTGTAGAGGCCGGACAGCACGAGGACGCCCATGCCGCCGAACTCCCAGCCGCCTGGCGCCTCGCCCCAGACGATCCAGCCAAGCACCACCGTGTACAGGATGGCGCCGTATTCGAAGGGGGCCAGCATGGTGGCTTCGCCGCTGCGGTACCCCTCGGTCATCAGCAGCTGCGCCGCCGCCGAGACCACGCCCACCCCGATCAGCGCCGCCAGTACCACGCCGCTGGGCGTGACCCAGACGGGGATCGCCAGCAGGCCGGAGAGCCCGCTGGTGGCGATGGCGAACCAGGTCACGATGGTGATGTTGCGCTCGCCCGCCTGGCCCATGCGCCGGATGCTGACCATCGACAGCGCCCAGGCCAGCACGCCCAGCACGACGACCAAGGCGGGCACCGCCGGCAGGGCGCCCGCCTGCCAGGGCCGCAGCACGATCAACACCCCCAGCAGCCCGGCGGCCACGGCAGCCGCCCGGTGCAGGGTCACCCGCTCGCCCAGCATCGGGATCGACAGCAGGCTGAGGAATATGGGCATCGCGAAGCCGAGCGCCGTCACGGTGGCGAGCGGCAGGTGGGCGAACCCGTAGAACGAGCCGAACATGCCGAGGAACCCGGCGCCGATTCGCATCGCGTGGCCCCAAGGCTGCCGTGTCCGCAACGCCGCGAGCCCTCCTTGGCGGCGCAGCAGCGGCAACAGGCACAGCAGGGCCACGACGCTGCGGAACAGCATGATCTCGATGGTGGGCGTGCTGGGGGCCGCAATCTTCACCAGCACGGCGCTGACCGTGAAGCAGGCGGAGGAGGCGAGCACGCAGAGGATGGCGCGCTTGCGGGCGCGGGCGGTGCCCGCTTCAGGCTGGACGATCATGGAACCCGTCCTACAGCGTCAGCCGCACCTCGACCACGTCGGGCTCGTCCGGCATGCGCCGGATCGCGAAGCCCAACCGCCGCACGAAGGCGAGCATCGGCGCGTTGTCGGCCAGCACCTGGCCATTGATAGCCGTGATGCCCTGCGACCCCGCCCAGCCGAACAGGCGCTGCATCAAGTGGCGGCCGAGGCCCCTGCCCTTCATCGCCCCATCCACGAGCACGGCGAACTCCCCCTCCGTGCCCGGCGGCTCGCGCACCAGGCGCGCCACGCCCACCGTCCGGCCGCCAAGTACGGCGACGAACGCCATCTCCCTGTCATAATCCACTTGGGTCATGCGGGCGATCTGCTCGGGGGCAAGGTCGCGCAGCATCGAGAAGAAGCGGAACCGGACGTCCTCTGGCGGCAAGCGGCGGAACAGGGCGACGTGCGCCTCCGCGTCCTCCGGGCGGATCGGGCGCACCTCCAGCATGTCGCCGCGCGAAGCCCAGTGTTCCACCAGCTCGACGGGGTAGGCCGGGATGGCAAGCGCCCCCCGCTCGCCGAGGGGCCGCAGCGCGATCCAGGCATCGGCGGCGGAAACGCCGTGCTCGCCCGCGAACAAGGGGTCCACCCGCAGCGCGGCGATCTCCGGGAAGTCGATCACCAATTGGCTGATGCGCACCAGCGCATCCGCGACGGCGCCCTGGTCATCGGCGGCGTGCCCGTGCCCCGCGGCCATGAGGCGCACGGCGGGCGACCGCGCGACCAGGCCCGCGGCGAGGGCGAGGTTGAGCGGCGGCAAGTCCATGACGGCGTCGTCGAGCCGGTCGCGGCCGCCGGGCCCGAAGCCGATGGCGGGGCCGAACAGGGGGTCGTCGGCGACCAGGACGCGCAGGCGGCGGGCGCGCGCGGCCTGACTTTGCACGAACATGCCGCCCGAGGACGGAATGCGTTCCGCCGCGCGCTGCACCGCCTCCCGGTCCGGCAGGTCGAGCGCCACGGCGGCAACGCCGTCCGCGCCAGCCTGGCGCTGCTTGATCACGACGGGAAAGCCGAGCAGGCCGGCCGCGGTTGCCGCCTCGCCGGCCGTTGCGACCACGCGGCCGGGCATGACCGGAACGCCGTAGGCGGACAGCACCTCCAGCGCCTCGTCCTGGTATAGCCCGGCGCGGCCGGCGGCCCGGGCGGCCTGGAACACGCGCCGCACAACGTCCTGGTCGGGCGCCAAGGCCAGCACCCGGCTGGTCGGCAACTCGCGGGCGGCGGCCCTGGCCCGGCGCAATTCCACCAGTTGCGCGAAGCCCCGCACCGCTTGTTCGGGGGAGGCGAACACCGGCACCCCGGCATCGGCCAGGATACGGCGATGCCCGGCCCCGGTGGTCTCGCCCAGCACGCAGGCCAGCAGTGGCAGCTTCAGCGCCGATGCGCCGGCGGCCAGCGCCGCCACGCCGGCCGCGTCCGCCGCGCCGGTGGGGGCCAGGATAGCGACGACCCCGCCGATCTCCGGCAAGGCGGAGAGCATGGCGGCGGCTTCGGCCAGCCGGGTCGGCTCGCCCGCGCCGGTCCAGACCAGGCCGGGGTCGCTGGGTTGCGGCGGCAAGTGCAGGCGCAGAATGGTCTGCGCCGCCGCATCGGGGGCGGCGAGCGGGATGCCGAGCCGCACCGCCTGGTCCCCGGCCATCTGGCCGGGGCCGACCGCGTTGCTGACGACCATCAGCGACTCCGAGCGCGGCGGCCGGGCCCGGGTGAGCGTTTCGGCGGCGGCCAGCAACTCAGCCAGCCCCCATACCCGCAATACGCCGGCGCGGCGGAGCGCGGCGTCGAACACGGCGTCGTTGCGGCCGGAGGGGTCGTGCTGCCGGCCGCCGGCATGGATGGCGACCACGGGGCGGAGCCGGGCCGCCGCGCGGGCGGCGGAGAGAAAGGCCCGGCGGTCGTGGATGTTCCGGATGTCGAGCAGGATCGCACCGGTGCCGGGGTCGCGGGAGAGCCAGTCGAGGATGCGGTCGAAGCCGACATCCCGCCCCGCCCCGATGCCGACGATGTGGCTGAACCCCACGCCGTTCGGCTCCGCCCAGTCGATGACCGCGCGGCACAGGGCGGCGGATTGCGACACCAGCGCCAGCTTGCCGGGCCGCGGCTGCAGGTGGCCCGACGAGGCGTTCAGGCCGATGGCGGGCACGATGACGCCGAACGATGCGGGGCCAAGTACGGCGCATCCGGTCCCGGGCCAGGGACCCGGCATGCCCTGCGTTGCGGCGATGGCGACCCCGGTGCCGCCCGCAGCCAAGGCCCGGAGCGCGGGCAACAGGTCCTCCGGCGCAGTCGCGATGACAGCCAGCTCGGGCGTGAGCCCGGCCGCTCCAGCCGCGCCAGGCACGGCCTGGACCTCGCCCTTAAAGCCGGACGCGCGGAGGTTCGCCAGTATAAGCTGTCCCAGACCGGTCTCGGAGCCGATGAGCGCCACCGACCGGGGTTGGAACAGCGACTCCGGACGGAAGCGCGCGGTCTGTGAGGTTCGGAGCATGATGCGACGGACCCTAGGCGGAGCCGGCGAGGATGGCCTGCCGCTTAGAGCGAGGTGCGCAGCTTGGCCGCGATCTCGCCGATGATGCCGCGGCGGAACGCCAGCACGCAGATGACGAAGATCGCGCCCTGGCTCACCGTGACCCAGGCGCCGAACTGGGCCAGGTAGTTCTCGAGCCCGACGATGACGGCCGCGCCGGCCACCGGGCCGAAGATGGTGCCGAGGCCGCCCAGCAGGGTCATCAGCACCACCTCCCCCGACATGGCGTAGTTCACGTCCGTGAGGGTCGCGATGCCGAACACCAGCGACTTGGTGCCGCCGGCGATCCCGGCGATGAAGCAGCTGAGCACGAAGGCGATCAGCTTGTAGTCGTCGGTGCGATAGCCCAGCGAGGTCGCGCGCGGCTCGTTCTCGCGGATGGCCTTCAGCACCTGGCCGAACGGCGAATGCACCACGCGATGGACCAGCAGGAAGCCGCAGATGAACACGCCCGCGACCACGGCGTACATCGCCATGTCCGGCCGCAGCGAGATCAGGCCGAACAGCATGCCGCGCGGCACCTGCTGGATGCCGTCCTCGCCGCCGGTGAACGGCGCCTGGAGGCAGAAGAAGTAGTTCATCTGCGCCAGCGCGAGCGTGATCATGGCGAAGTAGATGCCCTGGCGCCGGATGGCCAGCCAGCCGAAGGCGGTGCCCAAGGCCGCGCCGGTGAGGCCGCCGAGTAGGATGGCGATCTCGGGGGTGAGGCCCCAGGTCTTGGCGGTCCAGGCGGTGACGTAGCTGCCCATGCCGAAATAGGCGGCGTGGCCGAAGCTCATCAGGCCGACATAGCCGATCAGCAGGTTGAAGGCGCAGGCGAACAGGGCGAAGCACAGCACCTTCATCAGGAACACGGGGTAGATGCCGGCGAACGGCAGCACCACGATGGCGCCGACCATCAGCAGCAGGGCGGCGGCCTGCGGCCCGCTGAAGCCCAGCACGCGGAAGGGGCGCGCCGGGGCGACGATGGGCGGGGTCGTGGTGACGCTCATCGCCTAGGTCCCCTTTCCGAACAAGCCGGCCGGCCGGGCCAGCAGCACGATGACCATGACCACGAAGATCACCGTCGCCGACGCCTGGGGATAATACACCTTCGTCAGCCCCTCGACGATGCCCAGGCCGAAGCCGGTCACGATGCTGCCGAGGATGCTGCCCATGCCGCCGATCACCACCACCGCGAACACGGTGATGATGAAGTTGGAGCCCATGTTGGGGTTCACCGAGTAGATCGGCGCGGCCAGCACCCCCGCGAACGCCGCGAGCGCGATGCCGCCGGCATAGGTCAGGCTGATCATGCGCGGCACGTTCACGCCGAAAGCCTGCACCAGGCCGGGGTTTTCGGTGGCCGCACGCAGCCGGGCGCCGAGCGGGGTTTTCTCGATGACCAGCCAGGTGACCAGGCATACGCTGGCCGCCGCCACCACCACCCAGCCGCGATAGTTCGGCATGAACATGAAGCCGAGATCGGTCGCACCCGACAGGGATTGCGGGATGCGGTACGGCATGCCCGAGCTGCCGAAGGCGTTGCGCGCGAGGCCCTCGAGGATCAGCGCGAGGCCGAAGGTGAGCAGCAGGCCATACAGGTGGTCGAGCTTGTACAGCCGGCGGATGATGGTGCGTTCCAGCAGCAGCCCGAAAGCGCCCACGATCAAGGGCGCGATGATCAGCGCCGGCCAGTAGCCCAGCGTCAACCAGTCCGGCACGGCCAGCCCGGGCTGGATCATGCCGAGCCAGGTGTTGGGCGTGAGCAGCATCCAGGCCACGAAGGCGCCCAGCATGAACAGGGCGCCGTGGGCGAAGTTGATGATGTTCAGCATGCCGAAGATCACCGCCAGGCCGAGCGACAGCAGGGCGTAGAACGCCCCGTTGATCAACCCGAGCAGGAGCTGCCCGAACAGCAGCGGCAGCGGCCGGTACAGTTTTGCCACGACCTGGTCCACGCCCACACCCAGCACCACCGCGGCCACGATGGCCAGCACGACGGCCACCCAAATCAGCCACCCCGGCAGGCGCCGCGATGGCCCGGCGGCGAGCGCGCCCGACATGGCTAGGAGCGGACCAGCGCGCAGCCGCCCTCGCCGAGCGGCTTCCACGCCTTGTCGGCGGGCGTGGTGACGATCAGCTTGTAGTAGTCCCAGGGGTACTTGCTCTCGCTGGGCTTCTTGACCTCGAACAGGTACGCCGGCAGCAGGGCCAGCCCATCCTGCCGGATGGTGAACGCCCCGAAGGCGTCGTCGCTGACCGGCATGGCCTTCATGCGGGCGGCCACGGCTGCGCCGTCGGACTTGCTGGCGATGCCCAGGTCCTTGACCGCCTTGAGGTAGTGCAGCGCGCCGGAGTAGCAGCCGGCGTTGGTCATGTTGGGGCAACTGCCCGGCATGGTCGCCTGGAAGCGCTTGGTGAAGGCGCGGGTGCCGTCGTTCATGTCCCAGTAGAAGCTCTCGGTCAGGAACAGGCCCTGCGCCGCCTCCAGGCCCAGCCCATGAACGTCGCCCAGGAACATCAGCAGCGCGGCAACCTTCATCTTGCGGGTCAGGCCGAACTCGGCCGCCTGCTTGATGCTGTTGACCGTGTCGGCGCCGGCATTGCACAGGCCGAGCACCTTCGCCCCGCTCGCCTGGGCCGAGATCAGGAAGGACGAGAAGTCGGTGGTGCCGGGGAACGGATAGGGCGAGGCGCCCAGCACCTTGCCGCCCGCCGCGGTCACGAAGGCGCTGGTGTCGCGCTGCAGTTGCTGGCCGAACACATAGTCCGCCGTGACGAAATACCAGGTGTCGCCCCCGGCCGCGACCATGGCGCCCCCGGTGGAGCGCGCCAGCATGTAGGTGTCGTACGCCCAATGGAAGGTGGCGGGGCCGCACTGGTTGCCGGTGAGGTCCCCGGTCGCGGCGCCCGTATTGATATAGACGCGGTTCTTTTCCTTGCAGACGTTGTTCACCGCCAGCGCCACCGAGCTCGTCGGCACGTCGAGGATGATGTCCACCCCGTCACGGTCGATCCATTGCCGGGCGATGCCGACGCCGGTGTCCGGCTTGTTCTGGTGGTCGGCGGCGATCACCTCGCATTGCAGGCCGCCGCCGAACTCGGCCACCGCCTGGCGCACCGCATTGACGGAAAGCTGCCCGCCGATGTCGCGGTAAGGCCCGGACTGGTCGTTCAACACCCCTAGCTTGACGACCTGGGATTGGGCGCGCGCCCGCCGCGGCAGGGCAAGCCCGGCGGCGGCAACGGACCCGAGAAGCGCACGGCGATCAATCTGCATCGTCATTCTCCTCTAAGCCCGGACCAATGGGCAGCCGCCCTTGTCCAACGGACGGAACGCCATGTCGGCCGGGGTGGACGCGACCGGCTTGTAATAGTCCCACGGACCCTTGCTCTCGGCCGGCGTCTTTACTTGCCACAGATACGAGGGGTGGATCTTGCGCCCGTCGGCGCGGATGGAGCCCTCGCCGAAACAGTCGTCGCTGGTGGGCGTCGCCTTCAGCCGGGCGATCGTCGCCGCGCCGTCCGCCTTGGCCTGAGCGATCCCCATGGCGCTCGCCACCTTCAAGTAGTGCAGCGTGCTGGAATAGGTGCCGGCCTGCACCATCGTCGGCCGCTGCGCCGGGGCCTTGGGCTTCAGCCGCTCGGAGAAGGCCCGCGTCCGGTCGTTCATGTCCCAGTAGAAGCTGTTGGTCAGGTTGATGCCCTGCGCCACCTGCAGGCCAAGCGAGTGCACGTCGCTGATGAACAGCAGCAGCCCGGCCAGCTTCATCTTGATGCCGAACTCTTGCGCCTGCTTGATCGTGTTGATGGTGTCCGTGCCGGCGTTGGCGATGCCGAGGATCTTGGCGCCCGAGGCCTGCGCCTGGATCAGGAACGACGAGAAGTCGGTCGTGCCAGGGAACGGGTACTTCACGCTGCCGACCACCTTGCCGCCCGCGCCTTCCACGAACCCCGTCACGTCGCGTTGCAGCGCCTGGCCGAAGGCGTAGTCGGCGGTGATGAAGAACCAGCTGTCGCCGCCCGCCTTCACCAGGGCGCCGCCCGTGGACTTGGCCAGCATGTAGGTGTCGTACGCCCAATGGATGGTGTTCGCGTTGCACAGCGCGCCCGTCAGGTCCGAGGTCGCCGCGCCCGAGTTGATGTAGACTTTGTTCTTGTCCTTCGCCACGCCCGCGACGGCCAGCGCGACCGCGCTGTTGGCGACCTCGACGATGATGTCCACGCCCTGGTCGTACCATTGCCGGGCGATGCCGGCGCCCACGTCCGCCTTGTTCTGGTGGTCCGATTGCAGGATCTCGACGGTGAAGCCCTTGCCGGCCATGCCGAAATCCTCGGTGGCGAGCTGCGCCGCCTTGACCGCGAGCGGGCCGGCAAGGTCCTGATACGGCCCCGAGAGATCGGTCAGCACGCCGATCTTGAGCGTGCCGCCGGATTGCGAATAGCCGGGCCGGGCGGCCAGCATCGGCAGCGCGGCGGCGGCGCCGATCAGTCCGCGGCGGGAAATGGGCATGCGTGTCCTCCTAATAACCATTCAGACTCCGAGGTATTCGTGCAGCTTGTTCATGTTGGCCCCCAGCTCGGCGTTGGGGATCATGTCGATCACGCGCCCGTGGTCCATCACGTAGTGCCGATCCGCCACCGTCGCGGCGAACCGGAAGTTCTGTTCTACCAACAGCACGGTGAAGCCGCGCGCCTTGATCTCGCGGATGGTCTGGCCGATCTGCTGGATGATGACGGGGGCCAGCCCCTCGGTCGGCTCGTCGAGCAGCAGCAGCCGGGCGCCGGTGCGCAGGATGCGGCCGATGGCCAGCATCTGCTGCTCGCCGCCCGACAGCTTGGTGCCCTGGCTGCCGGCGCGCTCCTTCAGGTTGGGAAACAGCTTGTGGATTTCGGCGACCGTCATGCCTCCCGGTGCGATCTGCGGCGGCAGCATCAGGTTCTCGGTCACGTTCAGGCTGGCGAAGATGCCGCGTTCCTCGGGGCAGAAGGCGATGCCGGCGCGGGCGATGCCGTCCGGCGCCATCCGCACCGTCTCGGCGCCCTTGAAGACGATGCTGCCTTCGCGCCGGGGCACCAGGCCCATGATGCTTTTCATGGTAGTCGTCTTGCCCGCGCCGTTGCGGCCCAGCAGGGTCACCACCTCGCCCTCGTTCACGTGGAAATCCACCCCGTGCAGGATGTGGCTCTCGCCGTACCAGGCGTTCAGGCCCTTGAGCTCAAGCATCGGGAAGCTCAAGCATCGGGCGAGCCGAGGTAGGCCGTGATCACGTCCGGGTTCCTGCTCACGCTGGCATAGTCGCCCTCGGCCAGGATCTGGCCGCGCGCCAGCACGGTGATGCGGTCGCACAGGCCTTCGACGACGCTCAAGTTGTGCTCCACCATCAGGATGGTCCGCCCGATCCGGATGCGCTTGATCAGCGCCACGACGCGGTCCACGTCCTCATGCGTCATCCCGGCCGTGGGCTCGTCCAGCAGCAGCATCGTCGGCTCCAGCGCCAGCGTGGTGGCGATCTCGAGCGCCCGCTTGCGGCCATAGGAGAGCAGCACGGCCTGCTCCTCCTCGTAGCCTTCGAGCCCAACGTCGGCCAGCAGGGCGCGGGCACGGTCGTCGTACTCCCGCAGCAGTCCCTCGCTGCGCCAGAAGTCGAAGCTGGCGCCGCGCGAGCGCTGCAAGGCCAGCCGCACGTTCTCCAGCGCGCTCAGATGCGGGAACACGGCCGAGATCTGGAAGCTACGCACCAGCCCGAGCCGCGCGACGGCGGCCGGCTGCAACCCGGTGATGTCGCGCCCCTTGAACAGGATGCTGCCGCGGGTGGGCGCCAGGAACTTGGTCAACAGGTTGAAGCACGTGGTCTTGCCGGCGCCGTTCGGGCCGATCAGGGCGTGGATCGTG
Organism: uncultured Acetobacteraceae bacterium; assembly: GCA_964235765.1. Taxonomy (GTDB): domain Bacteria; phylum Pseudomonadota; class Alphaproteobacteria; order Acetobacterales; family Acetobacteraceae; genus JAVVHH01. The sequence goes on along the minus strand of CAXSDH010000011.1, from coordinate 49,216 downwards.
TGTTCCTGCACGCGCAGCGCCACGTCCTTCACGGCCACGAAGCCGCGGAACTCGCGCGTCAAACCCGTTGTCTCCAGGATGGTGCTGGGCACCCCGGCCGTCTCCCCGATTATGCATGCCTTACCGTGCTGATTTGCATATCGGCACCGGCCGCGCAAGATTGTTCCACGCCGCTTCGAAGCCCAATCGCTTCGGGGCCCCACCGCTTTGAGGAACATCGCAGCCATGCGCCTCCGCAATCCTCTGTTCGCGCCGGGCGACAGCGCACGCAAGGCGGAGAAGGCGTTGGCCTCGGCCGCCGACGCGGTCATCCTCGACCTCGAGGACAGCGTGGCCCCTCCGGCCAAGGACGCGGCGCGGGCCACCGTCGCCGCACTGCTGCCGCAGCTCACGCGGCCCGGCGTCATCGTCCGCGTCAATCCCCCAGGCACGCCCTGGTACCTGGCCGACCTCGCCGCGATCGTGGCCGGGCGGCCCGCGGCCGTCATGCTGCCGAAGTGCACCGGCGTCCAGGACCTCGTGGCGCTGGACCATCACCTGGAGGCGCTCGAACAGGCGGCCGGGCTCGAGGTCGGCGCCGTCCAGGTGCTGGCGATCGTGACCGAAACGGCCGCCTCGCTCGGCCGCATGGACTATACCGCAGCGCCCCGGCGCCTGGCGGCGCTCTGCTTCGGCGCCGAGGACCTTTCGGCCGATCTGGGCATCGTGCCCCGGACCGGAGGCCAATACCCCGCACCCGTCGCCACCGCGCGCGCCGCGACGGTCCTGGCCGCTGGGGCGGCCGGGCTGCCGGCACTGGACACACCCTGGCCGGACCCGCGCGACCCGGCCGGGCTGCTGGCTGAAGCGGCGGCGGCGGCGCGGGACGGCTTTGCCGGCAAGCTGTGCATCCATCCCGAGCAGATCGCCGCCGTCGCCGCCGCCTTCACGCCCGCGCCTGAGCGGATCGCGTGGGCCGAACAGGTGCGCGACGGCTTTGCGGCGCGGCCCGGCGCAGGCGTGTTCGTGCTCGACGGCAAGATGATCGACCGCCCGCACCTGAAGCTCGCCGAACGGATTCTCGCCGCCCGCTAGCGTGGGGCTGCCCCCCCGCCCTCGTAACGCCATCATGCCCGTGCCATCTGCTGTCCTAATGCTAGCAAACGAGCCCCCCGACGACGTGCTCATGGCCCGCACCGCAGCCGGGGACCGGCTCGCCTTCGACGCCCTGGCCGCCCGCTACCTTCTCCGCTTGCGGCGGGCCGCGCTGCGCGTGCTGGGCGACCCGGCCGCCGCCGAGGATGTGGCGCAGGACGCGCTGCTGCGCGCCTGGGTGCGGGCCGGGACCTACGACCGCGCGCAGGCCAGCGTCTCCACGTGGCTGCACCGCATCGCCGTCAATGCGGCCATCGACCGGGTGCGCGCCCTCCGCCCGACGACCGCCGTGCCCGACCAGTTGCATGACCCGGCCCCCGCCGCCGACCTCGTGCTCGCCGGCCGCCAGCGCAGCCGCCTGCTGGCCGAGGCCATCGCCACCCTGCCCGAACGGCAGCGCACGGCATTGGCGCTGACCTACGGCGAGGGCTGGTCGGGCAGGGACGCCGCCCGGGCGCTCAGCGTTTCCACGCGCGCGCTGGAGGGCCTGCTGCATCGGGGCCGCAAGCTGCTGCGCGCCTACCTGGAAGCGCGCGGCGCGTGACCTGGATGACGGGCCGCCGCTTGGATTGGAGCTTGCGCGCCCGCGGCACGTGCGTTGCCGCCTGGCCGCCTTCGGAGCAAGACGCCGCACTGGACTTGCTCGGCCGCAGCGGCGCCGCCCGCGAAGCGCTGGCCGACGCGCTGGCGGCCGAGGACGCGCCGGCAGCCGACGCGCCGGCATTGTGCCGAATGCAGTCCGCGTTGCGCCGGCGCATGGCGCCGCCCCACGCCGTCGTGCGCGGCATGGGCTGGGGGACGCTGGCGGCCTGTGCCGCGGCCGGGCTGTATCTCGGCGTGGGTGCGACCAACCCGGAGCCGCCCGATCTCTTTGCCCCCAGCCTTTTCGCTCCCGACCTGTTCGTCTCGACCGCGACCTTCGCCTCCTTGGACCAGTGATCCCGGCGTGCTGATATTTCGCGAGCCATGGCGCACGCGCCTGCTGTTCTTGTCGCTGGCCGGCAACGTGTTCGCGCTGGCGTTGATCGGCGCGCATGTGGCGGGGCGGCGGCAGTTTGGGCCGCCGGGCCCGGACGCCGCGATCGATCGCATGGCGCGCGACCTGGCGCCGGCCGACGGCGAACGGTTTCGTGCCGTGATGGCCGCGGCCCGGCCGCAGCACGCCCTCGCCCGCGGACGCATGGAGGCGGCGCGGGACGCCATGTCGCGCGCCATCGGCCAAGCCCCTTATGACGAAGCGGCCGTCCGGCAGGCCATGCTGGCCTGGCAGTCGGCCTGGCTGGAGTGGTCGCGCGGGTTCGGCGCGACGATGCTGACCGCGCTCGCCGACCTGTCGCCCGATGGGCGTCGGCAGTTGGCCGAGGCCGGGCAACGGCGCAAGCCGCGATGAGGCCCGTGCTTCTCGGCGTGGCCTTGCTCGGCTGCTGCAGCCTGGGCGGTTGCAGCCTGGGCCCGCGCTACGAGCGCCCGGCGCAAGACGTGCCGGCCGCCTTCCGCGCCACCGCCGACTCGGCCGCCGCGGCCTGGCCCGCCGCGGATTGGTGGCGCAATTTCCGGTCGGCGGAGCTGAACGGCCTGATCGGCCGCGCGCGCGCCTACAACAACGACCTGGCGGCGGCCGCGGCGCGCGTGCTCCAGGCGGACGCGCAGGCACGGATCAGCGGCGCTCCCTTGCTGCCCAGCCTGGCCGCCACCGGCGACTTCAGCTATCGGCGCAGCGGCGTCGGGGGGCGAAGCGGCGGCGGCTTCAGCACGCTCGGCAGCGGCACGCTTGACGGCAGCACGTTCAGCACCGGCGGCAACCGCTACAGCGATACCCGCGGCTATAGCGTCGGGCTGCAGGCCAGCTACGACCTCGACCTGTTCGGCCGCAACCGCGCTTTGGCCGAAGCGGCGAATTCGAGCGCGGTCGCCACCCGCTTCGACCAGGAGACCGTGGCGCTCGCGGTGGTGACCTCGGTCGCCAGCACCTATTTCCAGTCGCTCTCCGGAGAGGACCGGCTGCGCGTGGCCGAGCGCAACCTCCGGGATGCCGAGCGCATCCTCGGTGCCTATCGCGCGCGGCTGGCAGCCGGAACGGCGAACGCGCTCGACGTGTCGCAGCAGGAGGCGTTGGTGGCCGGGCAGCGCGCCGCCATCCCCAACCTGCGCAACAACATCGAGCAGCAGCGGATCGCGCTCGGCATCCTGGTGGGGGTACCTCCGGAGCGGCTGGACATCACCGGCGGCTCGCTCGAAGACCTGCCCCTGCCCCTGGTGGCGCCCGGGCTGCCGAGCGAGTTGCTGGCGCGGCGGCCGGACATCGCCACCGCCGAGGCGCAGCTAATCGCCGAGAACGCCAACATCCGCGCGGCGCGGGCGGCCTTTTACCCCGATATCCAACTGACCGCCTCGGGCGGGTTGACCAGCGCGGCGCTGAGCGCGCTGACCGGTCCCGGCACCCTGGTGGCGCAGCTTGCGGCCAGCCTAACCCAAACGATCTTCGACAACGGCCTGCGGCGCGGGCAACTGGACCTGGAGAAGGGGCGCTACGACGAGTTGCTGGCGAACTATCGCCGGACGACCTTGCAAGCCTTCACCGATGTAGAACAAGCGTTAACGGCTTTGCGGTATACTGGCGAACAGGAAACGCTCGAACGTGCCGCCATCGCCGTGGCGCAGCGATCGGCCACCATCGCGCAGGCGCAACTCTTGGCTGGGACCATCGACATCATCACCTCCCTCAACACGCAGCAGACCTTGTTCAACGACCTGGACCTGCTGACCCAGATCCGGCTGGCACGGTTCCAGGCCTTGCTGAACCTGTACAAGGCGCTCGGCGGCGGCTTTGCCGTCACAGGCGAGCCGTGAAGCGGGCGCTGCTGATCCTGCTGCTGCTTGGGGCTGCCGGTGGCGGCGCCTATTGGTGGTACGCGCGCCCCTCCCCCGTCGAACAGGCGAGCGGAGGCGCGGGCGGCGGGCGCGGCGGCGGGCGCGGGCGCGGCGGCGCCAACCCCGACACGCCGATCCCCGTGCTGGCCGCGCGCAGCGAGACCCGGGACGTGCCGGTGTATCTCGACGGCCTCGGCACGGTGCAGGCCTTCAACCTGGTTGCCATCCGGCCGATGATCGAGGGGCCGCTCACTGAGGTGCGGTTCCGCGAGGGCCAGGACGTGAAGGCGGGGGACGTGCTGGCCTTGATCGACCCCCGCCCCTACCAGGCCAGCCTCGACGCCGCCACCGCCAAGAAGCAGCAGGACGAGGCCAACCTCGCCAATGCGCGGCTGGACGCGAACCGCTACGCCAAGCTCGCCGCGACAGCCTATAGCAGCGCCCAGCAATCGGACACCGCCCGCGCCCAGGTCGCGCAACTGGAGGCGCAGGTGCGCGGCGACCAGGCGCAGATCGACACCGCCCGGACGCAACTAAGCTATGCCACGATCACCGCGCCGATCGACGGGCGGATTGGGCTGCGGCAGGTGGACAAGGGCAACATCGCGCGTCCCGGAGACACCGTGCCGCTCACGGTCATCACCCAACTGAAGCCGATTTCCGTGGTGTTCACCTTGCCGCAGCAGGCCCTGCCCCAGGTTGCGGGAGCGATGCAGGACGGCATGCCGGAGGTGCTGGCGCTGCGCCAAGGCGGGACGGCGGCCGATCCGCTGGACCGCGGCCAGTTGGCCGTGCTGGACAACCAGGTGGACCCGGCCACCGGCACCATCAAGCTGAAGGCCACCTTCCCCAATGCCGGGCTGAAGCTGTGGCCCGGTGGGTTCGTCAACGTTCGCATGCTGGCCGAGACGCAGCGCGGCGTGGTCACGGTGCCGACCGCCGCCGTGCAGCGGGGGCCGCGCGGCGCCTACGTATTCGTGGTCACCCCGGCCAACACGGCGCAACGCCGGGCCGTGCGCGTGGGGCACGAGGACGACCAGGTCAGCGTGGTGGCCGAAGGCATCCAGGCGAACGAACAGGTGGTCATCGACGGGGCGCAGCGGCTCACGGACGGCGCGAAGGTGGCGGTGGCCGGGCCGGACGGCAACGCGCCGGACGCGATTCCGCGGGAGCGTACCGCCCCGGGCACCGCGCAGCGCGGGCAGCGGCGCTCAAGTTCTTGAAGGAGAGGTTGCCATGCTGACGTTCTACCACTCGCCGAACACGCGCTCGACCGGGGTGCGCATCCTGCTCGAGGAACTGGGCGCGCCGCACGAGATGCGCGTGCTGAACCGGCAGGCCGGGGAGAACCGCGCGCCGGCCTACCTGGCGATCAACCCGCTGGGCAAGGTGCCGGCCATCGTCCATGACGGGGCGGTGGTGACCGAGCAGGGCGCCATCTACACCTATTTGGCCGATGCCTTTCCGGCCGCCGGGCTGGCCCCGCCCATCGGCGATCCCCTGCGCGGGCCGTACCTCCGCTGGATGGCGTTCTACGGATCGGCGTTCGAGCCTGCCGTGGTGGACCGCGCGATGAAGCGCGATCCCGGCCGGCCGGAGATGTCGCCCTATGGCGACTACGACGCCGTGATCTCCACCCTGGCCGCCCAGCTCGCGCCCGGTCCCTACCTCTTGGGCGAGCGGTTCACTGCGGCCGACCTGCTGTGGGGCAGGACGTTGACTTGGACGATCACGTTCAAGGTGGTCCCGGAACGGCCGGAGTTCCTGGCCTACGCCAAGCGCATCGGCGAGCGGCCGTCGGTCCGCAAGGTCAACGAGTCGGACGCCCTGCTGGCCGCCACGCACGAGCCGCCGGTCTGACTTGAACATCTCCGCGCCCTTCATAGCGCGGCCGGTCGCCACCTGGCTGCTCGCCTTGGCAGTGCTGTTGGCGGGCGCGCTCGGCTACCGCGCGCTGCCCGTCTCGGCGTTGCCGACGGTCGATTTCCCGACCATCCAGGTAACCACGCAGTTGCCCGGCGCCGGGCCGGACACCGTGGCGACCTTGATCACGGCGTCGCTGGAGCGGCAATTCGGCCAAATCACCGGCCTGGCCGCCATGACCAGCACCAGCAGCGAGGGCACCAGCCAGATCACGCTGCAGTTCAACCTGAACCGCCGCATGGACAGCGCCGCGCAGGATGTGCAGGCGGCGATCAACGCGGCGGCCGGCACGCTGCCGGCAAGCCTGCCCTACCCGCCCGTGTACGCGAAGGTGAACCCGGCTGACGCGCCGATCCTGTCCCTGGCGCTCACCTCGGACAGCCTCGCCATCGACCGCATCAGCGACGCCGCCGACACCCTGCTGCAACCCAAGCTCAGCCAGATCGACGGCGTGGGCAAGGTGACCGTGCAGGGCGGCTTGCGGCCGGCCGTGCGGGTGCAACTCGATCCCGCCCGGGTCGCCGCCTATGGCCTCTCGCTGGAGGATGTGCGGACCGCGGTGGCGGCGGCCAACGTGAACGGCGCCAAGGGCGGCTTCGACGGGCCGCGCCAATCCTATGCGCTGGGCGCCAACGATCAACTGGTCTCGCCAGCGGCTTACAACGCGCTGGTGATCGCCTACAGGAACGCCGCCGCGGTCCGCCTCTCCGACGTGGGCAGCGTGGTCGGCAGCGTGGAAAACGACCGGGTGGCGGGCTGGTACAACGGCAAGCCCGCCGTGGTGCTGGACATCCAGCGACAGCCCGGCGCCAACATCGTCGCGACCGTGGCCGCCATCAAGGAGGCGCTGCCCGCCCTCCAGCGCGCCATCCCCGCCGCCGTGCTGATGCAGATCGTCACCGACCGCACCGAGACCATCCGCGCCTCGGTGTTCGATGTGCAACTCACGCTCGCCATGTCGATCGGGCTGGTGGTGTTCGTGATCTACCTGTTCTTGCGCAGCGCCCGCGCCACGCTGATCCCCGCAATCGCCCTGCCGCTGTCCCTTATGGGCACGTTCGGCGTGATGGCGCTGTGCGGCTACAGCCTCGACAACCTCAGCCTGATGGCGCTGACCGTCGCCACCGGGTTCGTGGTCGACGACGCCATCGTCATGATCGAGAACGTGGTGCGCTACATCGAGCAGGGCGTGCCGCCGCTGGAAGCCGCCTATAAGGGTGCGGCGCAGATCGGCTTCACCATCGTCTCGCTGACTGTGTCCTTGGTCGCGGTGTTCATCCCGCTGCTGTTCATGACCGGCGTGGTCGGGCGGCTGTTCAACGAGTTCGCCGTCGTGCTGAGCACCTCGGTGATCGTGTCGGCCGTGGTGTCCCTTACGCTGACCCCGATGATGTGCGGCCGCTTCCTGCGCGCCCACGAGACCCCCAGCCGGCTGACCCGCTGGTTCGAGCGCGGGTTCGACGCCTCCGCCCGGCTGTATCGCCGTACCCTGATGGTGGCGCTGCGCTTCCAGGGCGTCACGCTGCTGGTTGCCGTCGGCACCCTGGCCGGCACGATCGCGCTGTACGTGATCGTGCCGAAAGGCTTCCTGCCGCAGCAGGACACCGGCGTCGTCGTCGCGGTCACCGAAGCCGCGCAAAGCGCCTCCATCCCGCGCATGGCCCGCCTGCAAACCGGGCTCGCCGAGGTTGCGCTGCGAGACCCCGCGGTCTCCGGCGTCGTCTCCTTCGTGGGCGCCGGCACCATCAACGCCACGCCCAACACGGGACGGCTGACCATCGCCCTCAAGCCTCGCACCGAGCGCGACCCGGCGCCCGTGGTCATCGCCCGCCTGCAAGCCGCGATGGACGGGGTGCCCGGCATGTCGGTGTTCATGCAGCCGGTGCAGGACATCCAAATCGGCACCCGCATCAGCCGCACCCAGTTCCAATACACCCTGCTCGACACCGACGCCCAGGAGTTGGCGACCTGGGGGCCCCGCCTGCTCGCCCAGCTACGAACCATGCCCGAGCTGCAGGACGTAGCGACCGACCAGCAGAACGAGGGCTTCGCCACCCGCGTGCAGGTGGACCGGGATGCGGCGATGCGCCTGGGCGTGACCATGCAGGAGGTGCAGGACACGCTCTACGACGCGTTCGGCCAACGGCAGATCAGCACCATCTTCAGCCAGGCCAACCAATACCGGGTGGTGCTGGAGGCCGACCCCACCTGGCAGCAGGACCCGCGTTCGCTCGAGCGGCTGCGGGTGCCGGGCTTGAACGGGGCGCAGGTGCCGCTCTCCGCCATTGCGCGCATCACCAGCGGCACGGCGCCGCTGGCGATCACGCATCAGTCGCAGTTCCCCTCGGTGACCATCAGCTTCAACCTGGCCCCGGGCGCCAGCCTCAGCCACGCGGTGGCGGCGGTGGCGCAGGCGGAGCGGGACATGGGGCTGCCGCGCACCATCGTGGGCAGCTATTCCGGCGACGCAGCCGAGTTCCAGGCGAGCTTGGCCAGCGAGCCCTGGCTGATCCTGGCCGCCATTGTCGTGATCTACATCGTGCTCGGCGTACTGTACGAGAGCACGATCCACCCCGTCACCATCCTCTCCACCCTGCCCTCGGCCGGGATCGGCGCGCTGCTGGCGCTCATGCTGGCCGGCCAGGACCTCTCCTTGGTGGCCCTCGTCGGCATCGTGCTGCTGATGGGCATCGTCAAGAAGAACGCCATCATCATGATCGACTTCGCGCTTGAGGCGGAGCGGGTGCACGGCATGTCGCCCCGCGCCGCCATCGAGGAAGCCTGCCTGCTGCGCTACCGACCCATCATGATGACGACGGCCGCCGCCCTGCTGGGCGCGCTTCCCCTGGTGCTGGAGAGCGGCACCGGGTCGGAGCTGCGCTATCCCTTGGGCCTGACCATCGTGGGCGGGCTGCTGCTGAGCCAGGTTCTGACCCTCTACACCACGCCGGTGATCTACCTGACCTTCGAACGCCTGCGCCTGCGGTTCGCCCAGCCCCGTCCGGCGCCGGCCGAATGAACATCTCCGCCCCCTTCATCCACCGCCCGGTCGCCACCCTGCTTCTGGCGCTCGGCATCCTGCTGACCGGGCTCGTGGCCATCCGGTTCCTGCCGGTGGCGCCGCTGCCGAGCGTGGACATTCCCACCATCGTCGTGCTCGCCGGCCGGCCCGGCGCGGACCCGGAAACCATGGCGGCCAGCATCGCCGCCCCCCTGGAGCGCCGCCTGGGCGAAATCCCCGGGGTGACCGAGATCACCAGCACCAGCAGCACCGGCAGCACCTCCATCGTCATCCAGTTCGACATCGACCGCGGCATCGAGGGCGCCGCGCACGACGTGCAGGCCGCGATCAACGCCGCCTACACCGACCTGCCCCCCGACCTGCCGACCCGGCCGTACTACCGCAAGTTCAACCCGGCCGAAGCGCCCATCATGACCCTGTCGCTCACCAGCGACACCCTGAGCACCGCCGCGGTGTACGACGCCGCCGACACCATCCTGGCGCAGCGGCTGAGCCAGATCGAGGGCGTCAGCCAAGTGACGGTGAACGGCGCCGAAAAGCCAGCCGTTCGGGTGCGGCTGAACCCTGCCGCCCTGCACGCCGCCGGGCTGAGCAGCCAGGACGTGTACACGGCCATCCGCAGCGCCAACGTCAATGGCCCGGTCGGCGGCCTGCAAGGCCCGGAGCGCGCCGAGACCTTGGAGCTGAACGGCCAGATCACCCAGGCCAGCGACTACGCCCGGCTCGTGCTGAAGAACGCCAACGGCGCCACGGTGCGGCTTTCCGACGTGGCCGAGGTGCTGGACGGCGTCGCCAACACCAAGCTCGCCGCCTGGCAGGGCGCCAAGCCCGCCATCCTCCTGACCCTGACCAAAACCGCGGGCGCCAACGTGATCGACACGGTGGACCGCGTGCGCGCCACCCTCCCCCAGCTGCTCGCCTGGATCCCGCCCGATATCCGCGTGGAAACCCTCTCCGACCGGACCACCACCATTCGGGCCAGCGTCAACGACGTGGAAGTCACCTTGCTGATCAGCGTGGCGCTGGTGCTGATGGTGGTCGCCTTGTTCATGCGCCGGCTGGTGCCCACCTTGGCCGCCGCGGTAACCGTGCCGCTGAGCCTCGCGGGCACACTCGGGGCCATGTACCTGCTGGGCTTCAGCCTGAACAACTTTTCCCTCATGGCACTGACCATCTCGGTCGGCTTCGTCGTCGACGACGCCATCGTCATGATCGAGAACATCGTCCGCCACCAGGAACGTGGGCTGCCGCCGTTGCAGGCCGCCTTGGTGGGGGCGCGGCAGATCGGCTTCACCGTGGTCTCCATCAGCATCTCGTTGATCGCGGTGTTCATTCCGATCCTGTTCATGGGCGGCATCTTGGGGCGGCTGTTCCACGAATTCGCCATGGTGCTGACGGTGGCCATCGCCATCTCGGCCGTCGTCTCGCTCACCCTCACGCCCATGATGTGCGGGCGGTTCATGGGCAAGCCGCGCCCGCCCCGCGGCCTATGGGGCTGGATCGACCGCGGCGTGGACCGCGGCTTTGTCCGCGCGCAGGCGGGATACCGGCGCAGCCTCGACTGGGCGCTGCGCTGGCGGCGGCTGATGCTGCTGGTCGCGCTCGCCGTGCTGGTCGGCACCGTCAAGCTGTATGGCGTGGTGCCCAAGGGCTTCCTGCCCATCCAGGACACCGGGCTGCTGATGGGCACCACCATCGCCAGCCCCGACATCAGCTTCGACGCGATGACGGGGCGCCAGAAGCGGGTGGTGGACGTGCTGCTGGCCGACCCGGCGGTCGCCAGCGTCGGCAGCACGATCGGCATCACCTCCGGCTGGTCCAGCATCAACCGCGGGCAACTGACCATCTCCCTCAAGCCCTTGCGGGAACGCGAGGCCACGAGCGAGGAAGTGATCGCCCGCTTGCGCCCGAAGCTCACGCAAATGGCTGGCGTGCAAACCTATCTCTGGTCGGCGCAGGATTTGCGCCAGGGCGGGCGCTCCGGCGGCACCGGGTTCCAGTTCGTGCTGCTGGGCCAGGACCTCGTGGAACTGCGCGACTGGACGCTGAAGATGCAGGAAGCGCTGCGCGGCGTGGCGGGGATCGAGGACGTGAACTCCGACCAGGACCGGCCGGGGCCGCAGGCGAACGTGGTGATCGACCGCGAGGCGGCGTCCCGCCTCGGCGTGTCGATCAACGCCGTGGATGCGGCGCTCAACAACGCCTACTCGCAACGCCAGGTGTCGATCATCTATACCCAGCGCAACCAATATCGCGTGGTGCTGGAGACGCTCCCCGGGCTGCAGACCGACCCCGCGTTGCTGGACCGGCTCTGGGTGCCGGGCGCCAACGGCATGCAGGTCCCGATCACCAGCGTGGTCAAGCTCGAACGCAGCACCGCACCCCTTGCCGTGCGCCATCAAGGGCAGTTCCCCTCGGCCAGCATCAACTTCAACCTGCTGCCCGGCACCAGCCAGGGCGACGCGATCGCGCTGGTGACGGAGAAGGCGCGTAGCCTCCGCCTGCCCGAAAGCATACGCACCGAGTTCGCGGGCGACGCCGGGCAACTGCAGAAGTCGCTCGCGACGCAACCCATGCTGATCGGCGCGGCGATCATCGCCATCTACATCGTGTTGGGCGTGCTCTACGAAAGCGTGCTGCACCCGCTGACGATCATCTCGACCCTGCCCTCGGCCGGGCTGGGCGCGCTGCTGGCGGTGTGGGCCACCGGGTCCGACCTGGGCATCCTCGCCATCATCGGCATCGTGCTGCTGATGGGCATCGTCAAGAAGAACGCGATCATGATCGTGGATTTCGCGCTGGAGGCGGAGCGGGAGCGCGGCCTGCCGGCGCACGACGCCATCCTCGAGGCCTGCATGGAGCGCTTCCGCCCCATCATCATGACGACGCTTGCCGCCTTGTTCGGCGCCATCCCGCTGGCGCTCGCAACCGGCACCGGGGCCGAGTTCCGCCGCCCCTTGGGCATCGCGATCTGCGGCGGGCTGATCGTCTCGCAGGCCCTTACTCTATATACGACGCCGGTGATCTACCTGGCGCTGGAACGGCTGACCCGGCGGCGGCGCGCGCGCATCGGGGCGGAGCCCGCGCCGGCCGAGTAGGCTTGACGCGTCGTGGCACGCGCCGCGAATGTCGCCGGATGCGCTACCGCCGGCACGGGTAGCAGATCAGCCCGGCCGGGCGGCGACCGGCTCGTCGCCGCCTTTTTTCTTCCCCGCCAGGGTCATCGCCGCCGCCACGAGCGCCACGTGGCTGAACGCCTGCGGGAAGTTGCCGGTGAAGCGGCGGGCGCGGGGATCGTATTCCTCGGCCAACAGGCCGACGTCGTTGCAAAGCGCCAGCAAGCGCTCGAACAGCGCGCGGGCGTCCTCCACCCGCCCTTGCAGGTGCATGGCCATGGCCAGCCAAAAGCTGCAGGCAAGGAAGGCGCCCTCCCCGGCCGGCAGTCCGTCCCCGCCGCCATCGGTGCGGTAGCGCAGGACGAAGCCGTCTACGGTCAGATCGCGCTCGATGGCATCGACCGTGCCGACCACTCTGGGATCGTCAGGTGGCAGGAACCCGGTTGACACCATCATCAGCAAGCTGGCGTCCAGCGCGGACGAGCCGAAGCTTTGCACGAAGCTGTTCAGGCCGGGGTCGAAGCCCTGGCGGCAGACTGTCGCGTGGATCTCGTCCCGAACCGCGCGCCAGCGGTCGAGCGGCGCTTCCAGCTCGTTCGCCTCCGCATCCGAGATGCCGCGGTCGAAGGCTAGCCAAGACATGATCTTGCTGAACGTAAAGTGCCGGCGCCCGCCCCGGGTCTCCCACAGGCCCTCATCCGGCTCCCGCCAGGCGGTTTCGAGGTGCTCCAGCATGCCGCGCTGCAAGGACCAACTGTCGGATTTGGTCAGCAGCTTCGCCGCGCGCGCCTCGTGCAGCGCCCCCATGACCTCCCCATACACGTCCAACTGCAACTGCGCGGCGGCCGCATTGCCGACGCGGACCGGGGCGGCCCCCTGGTAGCCCGGCAGCCAATCCACCTCCCACTCCGCGAGCCGGCGTTCGCCGCCGATGCCGTACATGATCTGAATTTGCGCGGGGCTGCCGGCTACGCTGCGCTGCAGCCAATCCGCCCATTGGGTGGCCTCGTCGAAATAGCCGGCGCGCATGAAGGCGAACAGGGTCAGCGTGGCGTCGCGCAGCCAGCAAAACCGGTAGTCCCAGTTGCGGACTCCGCCGATGGCCTCCGGCAGCGAGGTGGTCGGCGCCGCGACGATGCCGCCGGTCGGGCCGTAGGTCAGGCCTTTCAAGGTCAGCAATGAGCGGTTCACCGCATCCGCCCAGGGTCCCTGGTAGGTGCAGCGGCCCGACCACCCGGCCCAGCCGGACTCCGTGGCGAACAGGGCGTCGTCCGGATCGAGGCTGGTCGGCTGGGGCAGGTGCGACGGCCCATGCGTGAGCACGAACGCCACCCGCTCGCCTTCATCTATCGTGAAGTCGGCGACGGTCTTCAAGTCTTCGCCTTGCAGGGCGACCGGGGTGCGGAGCACGACCATCTCCGGCCCGGCGATCGCGACGATGCCGTTGCCCCCGGGCCGCCTGGTGACCCAGGGAACCGACATGCCGTAGTCGAACCGCAAGGCCAGTTCCATGCGCATTGGCACGGCGCCGCCGCGGCCTTCCACGATGCGGACAATGCAGCTGTTACTGCTCTCGGGCACCATGAAGTCGATCACCGCGACCTGCCCGTCCGGCGTATCGAACAGGGTTTCGAGCACAAGGCTGCCGTTGCGGTAGCGGCGGGTCGCGGGCGGACCCGGCGTCGCAGGCGCGATCAGGAAGCAGCCATTATCGGAGGTGCCGAGCAGGGCGGCGAAACACGCGGCGCTGTCGAACCGCGGCCAGCATAGCCAGTCGATGCTACCGTTGCGGCCGACCAGGGCGGCGGTCATGCAATCCCCGATCAGGGCATAGTCCTCGATCGGTAGGGCCTGGCTGGGCTGCGGGTTCATAGCAGGCAGAGACGCTTGCCGGCGCCGCGGGTTGCCTTGGCGGAAAACTGTGCCAGATTGGCCATGCAAACGGTGATCTGGGCAGCAACTTGCCCACAAAGCTTGACTTTTGCGCCCAATTTCCCGATATGGCGGGTGCGGCGTGCCTTCGCGCGCGCTAGCCCCAGGTGGCGGGACGGCCACCTCAATCCGGATTGAGACCTTACGTTTGATGGATAACACGACCGCGCCCGCGGAAGACGAAGCGCATGCCGACCTGACCACGCCCGAAACGGCGGTCCCCGAGGCTGCCTTCGACGACGGCAGCAGGGATGAACCCGATGCGCAACCGGAGGAGGAGCCGAATGGCTTCGCCGACCTTGGGCTCTCGCCCGAGATCGTCATGGCCGTCGGCGAAAAGGGGTATCGCACGCCCACGCCCATCCAGGCGCAGGCCATCCCGACCATCCTGATGGGCCGGGACGTGCTCGGTTGCGCGCAGACCGGCACCGGCAAGACCGGCAGCTTCGTGCTGCCGATGCTCGACATCCTCTCCGGCAGCCGCGCCCGCGCCCGCATGCCGCGCAGCCTGATCCTCGAACCGACGCGCGAACTGGCGCTGCAGGTGGCCGAGAACTTCGTGCAGTACGGCAAGCACCTGAAGCTGAACCACGCGCTCCTGATCGGCGGCGAGAGCCTGTCCGACCAGAAAGAGGTGCTGATGCGCGGCGTCGACGTGCTGATCGCGACACCGGGCCGGCTGATGGACTTGTTCGAGCGCGGCGGCCTGCTGCTGACCGACACCAACCTGCTGGTGATCGACGAGGCGGACCGCATGCTTGACATGGGGTTCATTCCCGACGTCGAGAAGATTGTCGGATTCCTGCCCAAGAACCGGCAGACGCTGTTCTTCAGCGCAACGATGGCGCCGGAAATTCGCCGGTTGGCGGACGCGTTCCTGTCTAATCCTAAGGAGATCACGGTCAGTCGCCCGGCGAGCGTGGCAACGACGATCGTGGCCGGGCTGACCATCGTGGACGACCTCGACAAGCGCGAGGCGCTGCGCCGGCTGATCCGCTCCGAAGAGGTGCAGAACGCGCTGATCTTCTGCAACCGCAAGCGCGACGTCGATATCCTCTATAAGTCGCTCAAGCGCCACAACTTCAGCGTGGGCTCGCTGCATGGCGACATGAGCCAGCCCGAGCGGTTCGCCACGCTGGGCAAGTTCAAGGCGAACGAGATCCGCCTGCTGGTGTGCAGCGACGTGGCCGCGCGGGGGCTCGACATCGGCGGATTGAGCCACGTGTTCAACTTCGACGTGCCGATCCATGCCGAGGACTACGTGCATCGCATCGGCCGCACCGGCCGGGCTGGGATGATCGGCCACGCCTATACGCTCGCGACCCCGGAAGACCGCGGCTTCGTCGAGGCGATCGAAAAGCTGGTGGGGGCCGAAATCGCGCGCATCATGGTTGAGGGATTCGACCCGGTCGCGTTCCTTGAGGACGACGGCAAGCGGCGCCGTGGCCGCGGCCGGCTGGCCAAGCCGGCAACGCGGACCGCCAAGGTCGCAGTCCGCGCGGAGAAGCCCGAGGAAACAGCCGCGGTCGCCATCCCCAAGCCGCGCCGCAGCCGCACCCGCAAACCGCCGGCAACCCCGATGGACCTGGATGCGCCGCAGCCCGAGGTGGCCATGCCGGTAGAGGCGCAGCCGGAGCGGCCAACCGAGCGGCTCCCCCCGGAGCGGCCGATCGAGCGATCGGCCGAGCGGTCCCAGCGTTCCGAGAGCCGGCAGCGCGAGCCGCGCGTCGCCGAGCCGCGCCGGGACGAGGTCCGCCAGCAGGATCGCAGCCGCTTCCGCGATCGCGGGCGCAGGGACGACGATCTCGGTCCGGCTGTGATGGGCTTCGGCGATGAAGTTCCGGCCTTCATGCTGCTGCGTTCGCGCAGCGCGAAGCCGGCTGTGGAGCCTCAGCCCGACGCGGAGTAAGGTGCCAGCGTGCAGGGAGGGCAGCCATGAACGTCACGACCCCTATCCAACAGCCGGAATCGGCTGAAGCGCGGCTCACCGAGCCAAAAACCAGCCAAGCCCGCAAGCTCGGCCCGTTCAAGTGGGACGACGCGCTGCTGCTGAACGACCAACTGACCGAGGATGAGCGGGCGATGCGCGACGCCGCGCACGCGTTCTGCCAGGAAAGGCTGTTCACCCGCATCCTGGAGGCCAATCGCCACGAGCGCTTCGATCGCGAGATCATGCAGGAAATGGGCGAGATGGGCTTCCTCGGCGCGACCCTCGACAGCCACGGCTGCGCGGGCGTCGGCTATGTCGCCTACGGCTTGATCGCCCGCGAGGTCGAGCGGGTGGACAGCGGATACCGCAGCGCCTTCAGCGTGCAATCCTCGCTGGTCATGTATCCCATCTGGGCCTTCGGCTCCGAAGGCCAGAAAGATCGTTTCCTGCCGAAGCTGCGCAGCGGCGAGTTCGTCGGCTGCTTTGGGCTGACGGAGCCCGATGCCGGGTCGGACCCGGCCAGCATGCGCACCCGGGCCCGCGCGGTCGATGGCGGCTTCCTGGTCAGCGGCTCCAAGACCTGGATCACCAATTCGCCGATCGCGGACGTATTCGTGGTCTGGGCCAAGAACGACGCCGGCGACATTCGCGGCTATATCCTGGAAAAGGGCATGGCCGGCCTGACCGCGCCCAAGATCGAGGGCAAGTTCGCCCTCCGCGCCTCCATCACCGGCATGGTCATGATGCAGGACGTGTTCGTGCCTGCCGCCAACGAGTTGCCCGATGTGCGTGGGTTGCGCGGGCCGTTCAGCTGCCTCAACAACGCACGCTACGGCATCAGTTGGGGAGCTCTGGGGTCCGCCGAGTTCTGCTGGATGGCTGCCCGCGACTACACGATGCAGCGCATGATGTTCGGCCGTCCGCTCGCCGCCACGCAGCTCATCCAAAAGAAGCTGGCCGACATGCAGACCGAGATCACGCTCGGGTTGCAAGGCGCGTTGCGCCTTGGCCGGCTCATGGAGGAGGGCCGGGCGGCTCCGGAGATGATCAGCCTGCTGAAGCGCAACAACTGCGGCAAGTCGCTCGACATCGCCCGCGTCTCCCGCGACATGCACGGTGGCAACGGCATCGCCGACGAGTACCACGTCATCCGCCACGTCATGAACCTGGAAGCCGTCAACACCTACGAAGGCACGCACGACGTGCATGCGCTGATCCTTGGCCGCGCACAGACCGGCCTCTCCGCCTTCGGCGCCTGAACTTCCCGATCCCGTCCCCGATCCCGTCCGTGTCCTGCGCATCGGCGGGGACGGAGACGGGATCGCGGTGCGGCCGGACGGCGCCTTGCTTTACCTCGCCAACACCCTGCCGGGCGAGTTGGTCCAGCCCGGCCCGCTGACCCGGCGGGGAGATGGCTATGCCGCGCCTGCCGAGGTGCTCGAGGCGTCGCCCGACCGGGTCGCGCCGCCCTGCCCGCATTTCGGCCCGTGCGGCGGCTGCACGCTGCAGCACTGGCGCGATGAGGCCTACGCCGATTGGAAGATCGGCCTGGCTGCCGGCGCCCTCCGCCTGCCGCCGCCGGACCACCTCGCGCGCACCCCACCCGGCGCCCGGCGGCGCATGGAGTTGGCGATCCGGCGCGAGGGCCCGGCCGTGTTGCTCGGCTTGCACCGCCGCCGCTCGCAGGACATCGAGGACATGCGGGCCTGTCCCGTGCTGCACCCCGTGCTGTTCGCGCTCGTCCAGGCGCTGCGGCCGGTGCTGCGCCGGCTGACCGGCTTGCGGCGAGAGGGTTCGGCCGTGGTGAACTTACTCGATAGCGGGCCCGACCTGCTGCTGCGGACCGACGCCGCGCTTTCGGCAGGGGATCGGGTATTGCTGGCCGGGCTGGCGCAGCAGCACGGCCTCCCGCGCGTGAGCTGGGCGATGGGAACCCGGCGCGGCCACGGCCTGCCGGAAACAGCCTGCCAGTTCCGCCCGGCGACCACGGCATTCCAGGGCGTCGAGGCGCCGATACCCCCCGGGGCCTTCCTGCAAGCCTCCCGCGAGGGCGAACGCGCGATCGTCGGTGCGGTGTTGGCCGCCCTGCCCGACCCGCTGCCGGCCCGGGCACGGATCGTTGAACTCTTCGCCGGCTGCGGCAGCATCACCCATGCCCTGAGCGAGCGGGGCCGGGTTCAAGCCTTCGAGGGCGATCTCGCAGCGGTCGACGCCCTGCGCCGCGCCGGCAATCCCCGGGTCTCGGTCGTGCAGCGCGACCTGGCGCGGCAACCCCTGCAAGCGGCCGATCTGAGGGGTGCGGCGGCGATCGTGCTCGATCCGCCCTATGGCGGCGCCGCGCCGCAGATGGCCGCCATCGCCGCCAGCGGTGCAGCGGTGGTCTACGTGAGCTGCAACCCCGGCGCCCTGGCCCGGGATGCCGAAGTTCTGGCCGGCGCGGGCTACCAGGCCACCACCCTGTCGGTGATCGATCAGTTCCTATGGTCGGCCGGGGTGGAGTGCGTCGTGGGCTTCACACGTGAAAGCTCTCGCCGCACCCGCAGCGGCCCTTCTCGTTCGGATTGCTGAAGGTGAACCCACTCGTCAGGTCCTTCACGGCGTAGTCCATCTGGCTGCCGATCAGGAACAGGCTGGCCTTGCGGTCCACCAGCACCGTCAGCCCCTTGTCGGCGACGACCTCGTCGCCGGGCCCGGGCGCCTCGACCCAGTCCATGACGTAGGACAGGCCGGAGCAGCCCTTGGTGTTCACGCTGATGCGCAGCAGCATGCCGCTCCGGCCCTTCTCATAGAGGCCGCGGAGGCGCTCGGCGGCGCCGTCGGTCAGCGTCATCAGCGGCGGCAGGGCGCGGCGCGGCCGGGTCGTGGTCTGGGATGCGGACATTCCAGGGTCTCCTAGAACATGTTCAGGGACAGGCGGGCGTCATCGGTCATGCGGCTCGGGTCCCACGGCGGGTCCCACACGGTATCCACGTTGCAGGACGTAACGCCGGGCACGGCCATGATGGCCTCGCGGACCATCACCGGCAATTCCTGGGCACTGGGGCAACCCGGCGCCGTTAGGGTCATCTCGACCTTCACCGCACCCGAATCCTCGATCTCGACGGCGTAAATCAGGCCGAGTTCATAGATGTTCACCGGGATCTCCGGATCGTAGACGGTGCCGATCGCCTCCAGCACGGCATCCTCGGTCGGCTTGGGCTCGCCTTCGGGCGTCCAGCCAGTCACGTGCGCTTCACTCACTGGTCGCCTCCTTGCCGCCATCGAGCGCCGACAACAGCGCGCGCCATGGCAGGGTCACGCATTTCACGCGTGACGGATATTCGTGCACGGCCGAGAGCGGGCGAACCCGGTCCAAAGCCTCCTCGCAGGCGTCGCACCGTCCCGTGCGCGCCATGGCTTCCACATGGTCGGCCAGGGTTCGGATGCGATCGACCGCCTGCCCCTCCACCGCCTCGCACATCAGGTCGGCGCTGGCGATGCTGATCTCGCAGCCGCGGGCTTCGAAGCCCGCCTTGGAGATGGTGCCGCCTTGCCGCTGGATGAAGACCTGCACCCGGTCCCCGCACATCGGGTTGTCGCCCTTGGCGGAAGCATCGAAGGCGTCGGGCCGCCTTCCGTGCAGGGGCGAGCGCCCATGCTTGCGGATTTCGGCGCTGTAAAGGTCGCGGACGTCGTCGAACATCACGCAAAGAAGTCCCGCACGCGCAACAGCGTGTCGGCCAGGGTGTCGATTTCCGCCTCGGTCGTATACAGCCCGGCGCTCGCGCGGGCGCTGCTGTCCACGCCCAGGCGGCGCATCAGCGGCTCGGCGCAATGATTGCCGGCGCGGACCGCGATGCCCTGCCGGTCCAGCAGGGTCGCCACGTCATGCGCATGCGCGCCCTCCATGGTGAAGCTGAATACCCCGCCGCGGTCCTGTGCGGCGCCCAGCACGCGCAAGCCGGGGATGGCGCCGAGCCGAGCCAGCGCATGATCGGTCAGACGCGCCTCATGCGCCGTGATGGCGTCGAACCCGACGGCTTCCACGTAGGCGATGGCGGCGCCAAGGCCGATCGTCTCCAGGATGGCCGGGGTGCCCGCCTCGAACTTGTGCGGCACCTCGGCCCAGGTGCTGCGCTCGAAGCTGACGCTGCCGATCATGTCGCCGCCACCCATGAAGGGCGGCATGCGCTCCAGCAATTCGCGCTTCGCCCACAGCACGCCGACGCCGGTCGGGCCATACAGCTTGTGCCCGGTGAACACGTAGAAGTCGGCGCCGATCGCCTGCACATCGACGGCGCGGTGCACCACGGCCTGGCTGCCGTCGAACAGCACCCTGGCGCCATAGGCATGCGCCAGGGCCGCAACGCGGGCGGCCGGGACCACGGTGCCCAGCACGTTGCTCATATGCGTGATGGCGACGAGGCCGACCCGGCCGTCGCTCAGCGCGGTCTCCAGGCTCTCGAGGTCGAGCTCACCGGCATCGGTGATGTCGGCGATCCGCAGCTCGATGCCGGTGGCGTCGCGCAGCATCTGCCAGGGCACGAGGTTGGCGTGATGCTCCATCGCCGAGATCACCACCGCCTGGTCCCGCCGCATCACGCCGCGGCCGTAGCTGTGGGCGACGAGGTTGATGGCCTCGGTGGTGTTCTTGGTGAACACGATCTCGTCGCGCGAGGGAGCGTTCAGCAGCCGGGCCACCGAGTCGCGCACGGACTCGTACGCTTCGCTGGTGCGCTCACTCATCCAGTGCAGCCCGCGGTGCACGTTGGCGTACTGCGTTTCCATGGCCTGGACCATGGCGTCGATCACCTGGCGCGGCTTCTGGGCGGAAGCGGCGCTGTCCAGGAACACCAGCGGCTTGCCGTGGACCTGCTGGCCTAGGATCGGGAAGTCGGCGCGGATACGGTCCACGTCGAAGCCGGGGCGGAGCATTGCGTTCATGCCGGCTGCCTTCCCCACCAAGCCTCGATGGCCTGTTCCAAAAGGGCGCGGGCGCCCTCATGCGCGATCGGGTCCATCGCCTCGGCCAGGAACGCGCGGACCAGGATGGAGCGCGCCGCCTCGTTCGGGATACCGCGGCTGCGGAGGTAGAACAACTGGTCCGCATCCAGCTCGCCCACCGTGGCGCCGTGGCTGCACTTCACGTCGTCGGCGTAGATTTCGAGCTGCGGCTTGCAGTCGATCTCGGCGTGCGGCGAGAGCAGCAGCGCCTGGTTCATCTGGTAGCCGTCGGTTTTCTGCGCGGCGCGGGCGACCTCGATGCGGCCCTGGAACACGCCGCGGGAGCAGCCGGCCAGCACGTTCTTGACCGTCTGCCGCGAGGCGCAGTTCGGTGCGTCGTGCGCCACAACGGTCGTGATGTCCCCGTGCTGCTGGCCGCCCAGCAATTGTGCGCCGTTCAAGTGCACGGCGCCGCCGGGTCCGGCCAGGCGCGCGTGGATCTCCGTCCGCGCCAGCCGCGCCCCAAGGGTCAGCACGAACGCATCGTAGATACCGCGCTCCGCGACCTCGGCGAAGGTGGTGTTCAGGTGGAAGCCTTCCGCGGACTCCTCCTGCAGGCGCACATGGGACAGCTTGGCGCCCGGGGCCACGAAAACCTCGGTGACCGCATTGTGCAGATAGGTGCCCTGCCCCCGCGCGATCTCGATGACGGTGAGCTGCGCCCCGGCCCCGAGATGGATGGCGTGGCGGGGATGGAAGGCGATCGGGCGGTGGCCATCGGGCGCCACCGAGAGCAGCAGGATGGCGCCGGCGTCCACCCCCTCGGCCACCCGCAGGTGCAGGCCGTCTTCGGCCAGCATCGTGTTGAGCGCCACCATCGGCAAGCTGACGTCCGGCAAGCGTCCAAACGCCGGCCGTTCGGCAAAGGTGCCGACGCTGACCCGGTCAGGCTGGGTCGACAAGCCGGGCTGATACCGGCCATCGACCAGCACGAGGCGGGGCAGGTCGAGCGCCGGGCCGAGGTCGGGCGCTTGGGACACCGCGGTCAGCGGCTCCTGGAAGGTGATCTCCGCCAACGGGCGCAGGCTGGTGTACCGCCACGCCTCGTCACGCACGCTCGGAAACCCGGCCCGGCCGAACTCGGCCGCGGCGGCGTCGCGCACGCCGACGTCACCCGGCAACTGGTCGCGCAGGCCGCGGAAGCGGGCAAGGAAAAGGTCCGCGCCGTGGACAGGGCTCTGGTTCATGCCGCGTCCGCCACCACCTGCGCGTAGCCATGGGCCTCCAGCTCGCGCGCCAGCTCCGGGCCGCCGCTGCGGATGATGCGGCCCTGGCTGAGTACATGCACCCGGTCCGGCACCAGGTGGTCCAGCAGGCGCTGGTGGTGGGTGATGACCAGGGCCGAGAAGCCGGGGCCGCGCAGCGCGTTCACGCCGTCGGCCACGATGCGCAGCGCATCGATGTCGAGGCCGCTGTCGGTCTCATCCAGCACGGCGAATTTCGGCCGCAGGATGGCCATCTGCAACACCTCGTTGCGCTTCTTCTCGCCGCCGCTGAAGCCCACGTTGACGTTGCGCTTCAGCATATCGTCCGGGAAATGCAGCCGCTTGCTCTCGGCGCGCGCCAGCCGCAGGAACCCGACCGCATCAAGCTCCGCCTCGCCGCGGGCGCGGCGGATGGCGTTGAGCGCCGTACGCAGGAAGTTGGCGTTGTTGACGCCGGGCAGCTCGATGGGCGCCTGGAAGGCCAGGAACAGCCCGGCCGCCGCGCGCGCCTCCGGCTCCATCGCCAGCAGGTCCCGCCCCTCGAAGGTCGCCGAACCGCCGGTTACCACGTAGCCTTCGTTGCCGGCCAGAACATAGCCGAGCGTGCTCTTGCCGGAGCCGTTCGGGCCCATGATGGCGTGCACCTGCCCGGCCGGTACCTCGAGCGTCACGCCGCGCAGGATTTCCTTGCCTTCGATCCCGGCTGCAAGGTCTGTGATGTTCAGCATCTAACCGACCGACCCCTCCAACGACACGGCGAGCAACTTCTGCGCCTCGACCGCGAACTCCATGGGCAGTTCCTTCAACACGTCCTTGCAGAAGCCGTTGACGATCAGCCCCACGGCGTCCTCTTGCGACAGGCCCCGGCTGCGGCAATAAAACAGCTGGTCCTCGGCGATCTTGGACGTGGTGGCCTCGTGCTCCACCTTGGCGGTGGGGTTGCGGCTTTCGATGTAGGGCACGGTGTGCGCCCCGCACTGGTCGCCGATCAGCAGGCTGTCGCACTGGGTGAAGTTCCGCGCGCCCGACGCCCGCGGCAGGATGCGCACCAACCCCCGATAGGTGTTGTCGGACCGGCCGGCGCTGATGCCCTTCGAGACGATCGTGCTGCGCGTGTTCTTGCCGATATGGATCATCTTGGTGCCGGTATCGGCCTGCTGGCGGTTGTTGGTCACGGCGACCGAGTAGAACTCGCCCACACTGCCCTCGCCTTGCAGGATGCAGCTCGGATACTTCCAGGTGATCGCGGACCCGGTCTCCACCTGCGTCCAACTCACCTTGCTGCGGGCGCCGCGGCAGGCGGCCCGCTTGGTGACGAAGTTGTAAATGCCGCCCTTGCCCTGGGCATCGCCCGGATACCAGTTCTGCACCGTGCTGTACTTGATCTGCGCGTCGTCGAAGGCGACCAGCTCGACCACGGCGGCGTGCAACTGGTTCTCGTCGCGCTGCGGCGCCGTGCAGCCCTCGAGGTAGCTGACATACGACCCGGCGTCGGCGATGATCAGCGTCCGCTCGAACTGCCCGGTGTTGCGGGCATTGATGCGGAAATAGGTGCTCAGCTCCATCGGGCAACGCACGCCCTTGGGGATGTAGACGAAGCTGCCATCGGTGAAAACGGCCGAGTTGAGGGCGCTGAAGTAGTTGTCGGCCGCGGGCACCACGGTGCCGAGATACTTGCGAACCAGCTCGGGATGCTCGCGCACCGCCTCGCTGATCGGGCAGAAGATGACCCCGGCCTTTTCGAGCGTGCTGCGGAAGGTGGTGGCGACGGACACGCTGTCGAACACCGCGTCGATCGCCACGTCCGGCGCCTGGTCGGGCAACGCCTCCGCGCCCTCGACCCCGGCCAGGATCGCGCGCTCCTTCAAGGGAATGCCGAGCTTCTCGTACATGGCGAGCAACTCGGGATCGACCTCGGCGAGGCTCTTTGGCGCGGGACCCTTGGGGGCTGCGTAATAGTGAATGTCCTGGTAGTCGATCTTGGGATACCCGACCTTCGCCCAATTCGGCTCCGTCATGGTCTGCCAGGCGGCAAACGCCGACAACCGCCACTCCAGCAGCCACTCCGGCTCCTCCTTCTTGGCGGAGATCATGCGGATGGTGTCGGTGGTCAGCCCCTTGGGGGCGATCTCCATCTCGATATCCGTCTCGAAGCCCCACTTGTAACCGGACTGCGTGAGGGACTGGACGGCGTCAAGGGTCTCGGCAACTGCGGACATGGATGACCTACTCAGCAGAGATTGGGAGGACGGCGGAGATCGGGAGGGCGATGGGCGAGCGCGCCCGGGGCGCGGCAGACGCCATCGCGGCGAGCGATATGCCCCGGAGCGCTTGCACGACGGCATGGTTCACCGGGTCCCACTGGCCCCGGCAGGGACAGGCATGCTCGGCCTCGCAACTGGAATGCGAACCTTCGACGCAAGCCGTCAGATGGATCGGTCCGTCGATGGCGCCAATAACGTCGGCGACGGCGATCTCCGGCAATGGCCGGGCCAGGCGGTATCCACCGCGCGCACCTCGCTGACTGGTGACTAGGCCGCCGGCCGCCAGCGCCTTGAGCACCTTGGCGACGGTGGGCTCAGGCAGCCCGGTGACGGCGGCGATGCCCGGCGAGGTCTGGCACGGCTCGCCCAGCGAGAGCCGCACGAGAACCACGACCGCATAATCCGCGAGTTTGGACAGCCTCAGCATCGTTCAACCCGTAATCGGACCGGTGCAGTCCTGATTGACAGCAGATGAGGCGTAGGCGGCGGAGCGTCAAGGGCTGCACGGCTGGCGGGACGGCACTGGCCGCGGGTTTCACGCCATTTTGCCCGCGGCGTCGCCGTCATGCACCCGTCAGCAGCCCCGCATAGACCACGGGCCCCGTCGGCTGCCCGGTCGGCGAGCCGCCTTCAGGCTCCTGGCTGACAAGGAGTTGCGTTCCGGCGCGGTTCGGCACCAGCAGTTGCTTGCGCCCGGCGCCGGGCAGCAGGCCGAGGCTGACGGGCGCCGTAGCGCCCGCATTGAGCGCCCACAACTCGAGGGCGCGGCCTTGCGGCGTGTTCGGCGCGCCTGCGGCAACGATGGTGGCCAGGCCGTTGGCGTCCACACGCACCAGGAACGTGGCGCCCGGGCTGCCGTAAGGCGAAAGCGCTGCAAGCAGCGGCTCGCCTTGCTGGGCGGGACGGCCGAGCAGCATGAAGGCGAGGCTTGCGGCCACGGCCATCGAGACGACCGTCGTGGCCCGCCACAGGCCCGGGCTGCGCCAGAGCCGGTTGCCGCGCCGGGGCGCGGGCGGGCCGGCGGCCACGCCCTCGATGCCGGTCGCCAAGGCAAGGCGCCGCCACAGCACCGCCGGCGGCGCCACTTTCGGCACGGCCTCGGCCAGGGGAGCCAGCCGGTCCTGCCAGACGGCGATGCTCGTGGCGATGGCGGGGTCGTGCATCGCCAGCGCCTCCAGCGCCCGCGCCTGCTCCGGGGCAAGCGTCCCGATCACGTATTCGGCCGCGAGCAGGTCGCGATCCTCGATCTCCGGGTCGTTGCCGGCGCCGCTCATGCCGCAGGTCCGCCGAGGCATGTCCGCAGCACCATCAGGGCCCGGCGTATGTTGGATTTCACCGTGCCCAGCGGCTGCCCGACGCGGGCGGCAACCTCCGTGTGGGTCAGCCCTTCCACAAAGGCGAGCACGACCAGGTTGCGCCGCTCGGGCTCCACTTCGCCAAGGCAGCGGTGCAGCGCCTGGCCGTCCCGGGTTTGCAGCAGCCGGTCGAGCGGGCTTGGGTCGGGGTCGGCAAGTTCCGGCAGGTCGGCGCCCAGCACCTCGCGGCGGGTACGGGTCACGGCATCGAGCGCGCGGTAGCGCACGAGGCTGAGCAGCCAGGCGCGGGCGTTGCCGCGCGCCGGGTCGAAGCGGGCGGCGTTGCGCCACACCTGCAGCAGCGCGTCGTGCACCGCATCGGCGGCGAGGGCCGGTTGGCGGGTGATGCGCAGCGCGACGCCGTACAGGGTCGGCGATTGCAGGTCGTACAGCCGGCGGAATGCGTCACCGTCGGCCTGGGCACATAAACCCAGGAGCATGGCAACCTCGTCTGACAAGGACTGGTCGGGTGCGGCATTCATCATGTCCGCATCATCGCCCTGCCCAGGGGATGGCGGCAAGTGCATGGTCCGGCAGCACGCGGGCGCGCTGCGGACCCCGCGGGTCACATCAGCAGCAGCACGCGATGGGCCGCGTTGCCGGCGAGGTTGACGACGTTGCCGGCGATGTCCTTAGATGCGGATATCGGCGCGCCGCAAACGTCGGCCTGGGCGAAAGCCGGGGCAGCGAGCGGCGGGCCGAGCGTGAGCGCGAGCAGCGCGCCGCGGAGGCGGATGTCCATTGCGGTTCCCTGTTTTGCTGTAGTGGCGTCCCCGAAGGCGTCGGCGGTCCAGGCCGGCGCCTTCAACATGTCCAATACCGGGCATGGCTGACGATGGATGCGAGGCCGAGTGTCTTTATTTCCTAGCAAGAACTGGCTGCCCGTCTGAGCCTGCCCGCACCGAAGCCGCGCGCCGTCTTCGCCCGCCATGCCGCCAGCCTCATACTGTGGCGCGATGGCCCGATGGGCGCGGAGGTGCTGATGGGCCTGCGCGGCGCCGGGCACCGCTTCATGCCGAACCGGCTGGTGTTCCCCGGCGGGGCCGTCGAAAAGCAGGACGGCGCGGCGCCGGCTGCCTCCGAGCCGGATGCCGGCACCTTGGCCATGCTGGGGCGCAGTGCCGGGCCCAAGCTGGCCCGCGCCCTGGTGGTTGCGGCGGCGCGGGAACTCGAGGAGGAGACCGGGCTCACCTTCGGCGCGCCGCCCCGCCTGCATGCGATCCATTATCTGTGCCGGGCCGTGACGCCGCCCAGGATGCCCATGCGCTTCAACGCCCGCTTCCTGGTCGCCGAGGCTGGCACGACCCAGGGAAAGGCGGCCGACTCCCGCGAACTCGAGGGCCTCCGGTTCTACGGCGTCGAGGAGGCCCTGGCGCTCGACATCATGCTCGTGACCCGCGAAGTGCTGCAGCGGCTGCTAGCCTGGCTCGCGATGGACGACGCCGCCCGGCGGGCGCGGCAGGCGCTGGCCGTGTTCAAGGAGCGCAGTTGGCGGTCGGAGTAGCTACTCCGCGGCGCGCGCAAGTTGCCGCGGCGGCTCCAGGATGGCCCGCAGCCGCCGCTCGAACTGCGGCTCGGAGAAGTTGTCGCGGAACACCTGCCGCGCCGCCTCGCCGATCTCCGGCCAGCGCCTCCGCGCGGCGACGACCCGCGCAAGCATCCGGGCGATCGCCGCCGGACGGTTCTCCTCCAGGATGAAGCCGGAAACGCCGTCCTCGATATAGGAGGCGGTGCCGACCTCTCGGCTGCATACCAGAACCTTGCCTTCCGCCAACGCATTCAGTGAAACCAGCGGCAGCGTGTCGTCGCGTGACGGGCACAGCACGATGTCCGCGGCCGAAAGGGCGCGCCGGTAGTCCTCGAAATCGAGCTCCGGCCCGAGGCTGACCCTCGGCTGACAATCCGCCAGCGCCTGGATGGCCGCGGTGAACGGCAGGTCGTGCGGCCGCCCGTTCAGCCCCAGCCGGCAGCGCGCCTGCACCTCCGGCGGCAACAACCGGAAGGCTTTCACCGCGAGGTCCTGGCCTTTGCGCGGCTCGATGGTCGCCAGCAGCGCGATATTGATCTCGGCACCGCGTGCCACCGTCCGGAGCGGCTCCGGGGCTTCGACCCCATACTCCAGCACGAGCGTCTCCACTCCAGCCTCGCGCAGCACGACCGCGGCACGCTCGCTGCCGGCCCAAACGCCGTGCGCGCAGCGAAGCGCTTCGTTGAAATCCGGGTAGGCGGCTTGCAGATCCGCCGTCAATCCGGTCTCGTGGGCGTAAAGGAAAACGCGGGTGAACCGCGCCAAGGCCGGCATCAACCGCCAGCACAGCACGGTGTTGCCGACGACCACGTCGAAGTTGCGGGCGAGATCGACGACGCTGCCATCCGGTTCGAGCGCGCCCGGTTCGATCATCACGTCCGCGCCCAATGCCAGCAGGCGGTCGCGATACGGGCCGTCCTCGGGCGACATGACCAGCACGTACCATCCCGCGCCCACCAAGGTGCGCGCCATGTCGAACACGATCTTGGGCGCGCCGCTGCCGCTGAGGTCGTGCGAGACAAGCAGCGCATCGCCTCGCGAAGCGGCGAGACGTCCCGCGCGCGGGGCCGCTCGGTAGCGGAACGGGTGCTGGTCGCCGATTGCCAGCAGCTCGCGCATGCCGGGCGGGAAGTAGGGATCGTCCTGCACCATGCCGCCGAACCGGCGCATCAGGTAGATGTCGGCCTTGTCCGGCCGGAACTCGCGCGTCCCCTCCCCCGCCTGGCCAATCGAGACCTGGCCAATCGAGACGTGGCCGATATGGGTCAGCTCCGCATGGGGCGTGTAGACGCAGGAGAGGCCGGACTCCCGCAGCCGCAGGCAGAGATCGACGTCGGAATGGGCGATGGGCGTGTTGACGGCGTCGAAGCCGCCGAGCCCGGCGAAGGTGGATGCGGCTACGGCCAGGCAGGCGCCGGACAGCAACGAGACCTCACGTGCGCTCTGCGCCAGGTTGTAGTGCGCGGCCGTGCGGCAGGGAAAGCGGTGGAACGCCGTGCTGACCAGCCGCCGCGTGCCGGTGATCATCCCGGCGTGCTGGATGGAGTTGTCCTCATACAGCAGCTTAGGCGCCACCGCGCCGACCCCGGGCAAGGTCAAGCATTCCAGCACGGCCTCCAGCCAGCCGGGCGTGAGCACGCGCACGTCGTCGTTGAAGAACACGAGGTGCGCCCCGGCGGCGGCCTGCGCGCCCTCGTTGCATTTTTCGGAGAAGTTGAAGGGCTTGTCGTACCGCACGAAGCGGACCCGGCCGGGCCGCAGCGCCGCCCCGCACGCCTCGATCGTGGCCGGGTTGGCGACCACGACGATTTCGTAGGCGTCGTAGGTGGTGTGCGCGACGATGGACATCACGGCTTGCAGAACGTGGTCCGCGTTGTCGGACGGCAGGACGATCGACACCAGCGGTTTCGGCTCCGGCATGGCACGTACCACGCGATTGGCGAAGGGCAGCGCCGTGGCCCCACCCTCCCAGCCCCGCCGGTCTACCGCCGCTTGCAGGGCGGCGATGTTGCTGGCGCGCGCGGCAGGCTTGCCGCCAGCGGACGCCGAGCCCGGGATCATGCGCCAACCGTAGATCAGGTGGCGCAGATGCTTGACCACGGGCTGGCGCTCGGCCACGCGCAAGGCCAGGTCGTAATCCTGCGAGAAGTCGAATTCGGAGCGGAACCCGCCGAGGTCGCGCACCAGGGCCGTGCGATAGACCGAGAAATGCCCGGTATACATGACGCTGGTCAGCAGCAGCGGGCTCCAATCCGGCTTGGTGAACAGGCCGGCCGGAATGTCGTCTCCGTCGATGGTGCACTCGTCGCTATAGACCAGGTCGGTGTCTGGGTGGCCGCGCAGATGCTCGGCCACCACCGCGAGCGCGTCGGCGGTCAGCATGTCGTCGTGGTCCAGCAGGCCGACATAGTCCCCGGCGGCCAGCGCCAGCGCCCGGTTGGATGCTTGCGCGATGCCGCCATTCTTGCGGCTGGTGGCCAGCTTGATCCGCCGGTCCCGTGCAGCCAGGCGGGCCAGCGCGGCCGACAGGCCGGGGTCACCGGAGCAGTCGTCCACCAGGCACAGCTCCCAATCCGGATAGGTCTGGCAAATGACGGACAGCACCGCCCGCTCCAGGAACTGCAATGGCGGCCGGTAGACCGGCATGATGATCGAGATCAGGACTCCCCCAGGCGCCGTGCCCGCGCGGCTGGGATCGAGCCGGAACCGCCCGGCCGTCTCGAACCGGCACGCCTCGTAGCGCTCGAGTATGTCCCGCGGCGCCTCGTGCCCCGGCGGCGGCTGCGGACGGCGCCGGGGCACGAGGCCCACGCCGTTCAGCAGCGTCTCCGTGCTGAGCGCGCCCTTGCCGGCGGCCATGGCTGCCGCAAGGTCGGCCGGCAGGTCCGGGTCCGCCTCGATGGCGCGAAGCTTAGCGACCTGGTAGGGCCCGGCACGGGTCGGGCCGGCACGCGCAACGAGGGGCGCCGCGGCGTCCAGGGCCTGCAACAAGGCCACGCCGGCGCGGGTCGTGGCGCCGGGCTCGCTCTCGGCCGTCGCCATCGGGCCTGGCACGATGCCCGGCTCCGCTTGCCGGCATTCCAACTGCCGTGCGCGCTTCGGCTGGGCGTGCCCGACCACCGCGAGGTAGGCGGGCAACGCGCCCTGCTCCGCTGCCGCCGCAAAGGTATCGAGGACCCGCTGCGGCCGGAAGGACGGGTGCGGGCTCAACCCGGCCGCGTTGCCGGCGAGCACGAAGTGCAAGAACGGATTGTCGGCGACCGCGGAGTCGCTGCACTGCCCGAGGTAGAAGTCTCGGCAGAACAGCGGATTGGGTTCGCGCCCCTCGCGGCTGCCGTATTTGAGGAAATGGACGATCGGGATCATGCCCGCATGCAGCACGTCGAGGTTGGTGTCCCAATACCAACGGCTCAAGAACAAGGGATGGCTGTCCAATCCGGCCGGACCGCCGACCTCCAGGAAATGTAACAGAGGATTTACGCCCGGCCTCCCGGCCTCCGGCGCTTGCTGAAGGTAGTGGCTGACGGAGAAGAGTGGGTGCGGATCCAGCCGGGCCGCCGCCCCGATGTCCATATAGTGGCCGAACGCGTCGCAACCCAAGGGCAACCGGTTCCGCTGCCGATACCAGCCGGCAGCGAACAGCGCGATCGGCCCGAGGCCAAGCCGGTCCGCCGCTGCCGCCAGCGCCCGGTCGGGATCGAGGCCGTAATCCGCCACCAGCCGCGAGAGCAGGCCTGC
The DNA here is from genome assembly GCA_964235765.1 of uncultured Acetobacteraceae bacterium. Classification (GTDB taxonomy): domain Bacteria; phylum Pseudomonadota; class Alphaproteobacteria; order Acetobacterales; family Acetobacteraceae; genus JAVVHH01. The sequence continues at coordinate 18,215 of CAXSDH010000011.1, read as the reverse complement.
TTCGAGCCAGCCCCGGTCGAGCAGCACCGGAACCCGGGGCGCCGCCGCATCGATTCCTGCGTGAGCCGGTTTTCGCGTGTGGCGGCGTTGACGAGGCGGAATGACGAGTCCTTAGCAGGGTGTGACGGGGCGTTATCGCATGGTTTGCCCGCTGTCGCACACGAGCAATCCTGCCGCCGCTACACTTGGTAACGCTCCGTCACGGTGCTTGTGGCTAAATAGCGGCATGGAACTCCGGGCCGCACACGCCAGCAACAGATTTGGCCTCGGGACGGCCGCCGGGCAGGCGCTCCCGGCAGACCCGGCCCGCTGGCTCGCCGAACAGCTTTCGCCGCCCGACCCTGGCCCGGCCGGGTCCACCGTCACGGACGCGTTCACCGCTCTCGCGCAGGATCGGGCGGACAAGTCCCCGGCCGGGCAGCCAAGCCGGGCGCGGCTGTTATTCCGGGACGAAGCCCGCGCGCTACAGGACCATGCGATCGCGACCGCCCTGCCCTTCCGCGAGCGGCTCGTGTGGTTTTGGGCCAACCACTTCACCGTCAGCCTGCGACGGGGCGAGGTGGCGCCGCTAGCCGGCGCCTACGTGCGCGAAGCCATTCGCCCGCACGTCACCGGACGGTTCGGCGACATGCTGTTGGCCGTCATGCGCCATCCCGCCATGCTGCTGTACTTGGACAATGCCGGGTCCGCCGGCGCCAACAGCCTGCTCGGCCAGCGCCAGCGCCGCGGCCTGAACGAGAACTTGGCGCGCGAATGCCTGGAGCTGCACACATGCAGCCCCGCCGCCGGCTACACGCAGGCCGACGTGACCGAGTTCGCCCGCGTGCTGACCGGCTGGAGCCTCGAGCGGCAGCAGAACCCGCTCGGCTTCCGCTTCCGCCCCGGCCTGCACGAGCCCGGCGACAAAACGCTGCTCGGCCGCCGCTTCGAGGAAGGCGAGCAGGGCGGCGTCGACGCGCTGGCCTTCCTGGCGTCCCTCCCCGCGACCCACCGCCACCTCGCGACGAAACTGGTGCGGCACTTCATCGCCGACACCCCGCCGCCCCAAGCCGTGCGGCAGATCGAAGGCGTCCTGCGCGACACGCGGGGCGACCTGGGCGCGGCGGCGCTGGCGCTCATCCGCCTGCCCGCCGCATGGCAGCCCTTGACCAAGCTGCGCAGTCCGCAAGAACTCGTTCTGGCGGCACTGCGCGCGGCCGGGCTGCCTGGGGACAAGCGGCCCGACATCGGCGCCGCGATGGCGGGGCTGGGCCAGGCCATGTTCAACGCCCCCGCCCCGATCGGCTGGCCGGACGCGGCGGCGGATTGGGCGGGGCCGGAGGCCATGATGCGCCGCATCGATTGGGCGTACGGCTTCTCCGGCCGCATGGAGCTGCCCGAGCCCGCCCTGCTCGCCGGCACCGCACTGGGGCCGCTGCTGTCGGAAGCGACCGCGGCCGAGATGCGCCGCGCCGGCTCCCGTCGCGATGCCATGACAATGCTGCTCACCTCTCCCGAATTCCAAAGGCGCTGACCATGCGGGCACCGGTTCTCACGCGCCGCGGGGCGCTTCTCGGCCTTGGCGCCGCGGTCGCGTTCGGCCGGGCGTCCCTCGCGCTCTCCGCGGCTCCGACCGACCGGCGGCTGGTGGTGGTGATCCTGCGCGGCGCGCTGGATGGGCTGGCGGCCGTGGCGCCCTATGGCGATCCGGCGTTCGCCGGCTTACGCGGGGAGCTGACCCCGGCTGCGCCGGGCCAAGAAGGCGGGCTGCTGGATCTCGGCGGCTATTTCGGCCTGCATCCCGCGCTCACCGGGCTGCATGCGATGTATGCGGCAGGCCAGCTGCTGCCGGTGCACGCCGTGGCGGGGCCGGTGCGCACGCGCAGCCATTTCGAGGCGCAGGACCTGATGGAGAGCGGCGCGGAGCAGCGGCTCTCCAGCGGGTGGCTGAACCGGGCGGTGCAGGGCATGGCGCCCCGCCCGAGCACGGAGGCGCCGCTCTCGATCGGCGTTTCGCTGCCCCTGTTGCTGCGCGGCCCCGCCCCGGTCGGCGCCTATGCGCCGCAGAGCTTCAGCCAGCCGCAGCCCGAGTTGTACGCTCGGTTGGCCGCGCTGCACCAGAACGACGCGGTTACCGGTCCGGCAATCCGGCAGGGCCTGCTCGAACGCGGCTTCACCGGCGCGCAACTCGGGGGCGCGGCCGCCGGGCCGCCGCGGGACCGCTACGCCTTCGCCACCCTGGCGGGCGCCGCCGGCCGCCTGCTCGCTGCGCCCAACGGCCCGCGGATCGCGGCCATGGAGCTGGGCGGCTGGGACACCCATGCGGCACAGGCGGCACGCTTGGCCGGGCCGCTGCGGCAACTGGATGCCGGGTTGCTCGCGCTGCGGGACGGGCTGGGCGAGGCGTGGCAGCGCACGGCCGTGCTGGTCATGACCGAATTCGGCCGCACGGTTCGCGGCAACGGCACCGGCGGCACCGACCACGGCACGGGCGCCGCCGCTTTCCTGGCCGGCGGCGCCGTAGCGGGCGGGCGGGTGCTGGCCGACTGGCCGGGCCTGGGCGGCGGGCGGCTGCTGGACGGGCGGGACCTCCAGCCCACCATGGACCTGCGGGCTCTGGCGAAGGGCCTGCTGGCCGCGCATCTCGGCTTGCCCCCCCCGGCGTTGCGGCTCGCCTTCCCCGGAAGCGACGGCGCGGGGCCGGTGCAGGGCCTGATCCGGCAGGGATAGGCCAGCACCGCATTGACGGCGCGGCAATCGCAGCGGCATGACTGACCCGGCAACTGCGGACCACACCTCGATGCCTGTCGATGCCCCGTTCCCGACGCTGGTCCGCTGATGGCGCGCAAGGCCGCGGCATCACGTCCGGCACGGGACCTGAGCACGGCGGCGCCCACCGGGGTTCCGTGGACCCCCAGCCCGGCGGACATTGCCCCCGCCAGGGACCGGCACGCCGTGGCGGACCCGCTGGATGCCGCCGCCGCCCACCTGACGCGCGGCGAAGCCGTGCTGGCCATCGAGGCCTTGCTGCCAACGCTCGACCGGCGAGCGGCCGAGGGTGACCGGGCGTGCGAGCTCGCCGCCGCCGCTCTTCGCCTCGCGCCCGCCCAGGCGGGGGCGGGGACGGATACGGGGGATATGGAGGCCGGTGATTTGAAGCTCGCGCCCGATGCGCTGCAGGCCACCATGCACCGGCTCGTCGAACTCCTGCGGCGGCAGGAGGAGCAGATACGCAGCCTGCAAGACCTGGTCGAGGAGCTGCTTTGAACCCGCTGCAAGCGCCCATGAAGGCCATGATATGCGCCGCGCAGCCGCTCTCGTCGCGGGCCGGGCAGTTGGCGCAAGCGCTGCGGGATGCCGGTTTTCGGGTCGACGTGGCCGAGGCGCCCGGCATGCTGGCCGCGGACGTGGTCATCTGGACCGACCCGGCGGCGCGAACGACACCGCTCTCCATGGCCGGCCCGGCGGTGCATGTGGTGGACCTGCATGCCGTGACGGCGCGCAATGGCGCAAACGATGCCAAGGCAGAAGTTCTGGCGATGTGCCGGGGCGCAGCGCTGCTGCTGGTCGCATCCGAGGCGGAACAGGGGTTCTGGGCCGCTTGCGTCGCGGCGGCCAGGCTGCCGGCGCCTCTCGCCATCGTGCCCTACGCGGCGGTGGCGCAGCCGCGGCAAGCCTCGGGACCGCTGGCTTCGCTGCTCATCATCCAGGGCGCGGCGCCCTCCCCGGCCACGCTGGCCCTGGTGCAGCGGGCGGCGGCCTGGGCGGCCGGACGCGGCGTCACCGCCCGGCTCGCCGATCCGTCCGGCGCCGCCGGATTGCAGGCCGCCCACCTGATCGGCGGTGTGGCCGGCCGCAACGCCGGCGCCGCCGTGCTGCTGGACCTTCGCGATGGCCCGGCAGGAACCATCGCCGTGCCGGACGCCATCGTCGACGCCCTGGCCAGCGGCGTCCCCGTGCTGTCCTGCACGGAAACCGCGCTGTCCGGCCGGCTGGAAGCGGCCGGCGCGGGCATTTGGGCGCACGGTCTCGAAGCCGGGCTCGATGCGCTCGCGGCCCTGCCGGCCGGCAGGCTCCAGGCCATGTCGGCGGCCGCAACCGCCTTCGCGCAACGCTGGTTCGACCCGGCCGACGCAGCCCGCGCGCTCACGGCGGCCCTAGCCCGCGCCACAGCCCGGGCACGGCGGCAAACCGAAGCCTGGCGGCAGCCTGCGCCCGGCCTGGCCACG
>CAXSDH010000011.1:0-13907 GCA_964235765.1 uncultured Acetobacteraceae bacterium | reverse complement strand
CGCCCGGCCTGGCCACGTTCGGGCATGTGCTGGCTGTGTCCGACGAGGCGCTGAACCTGGTCGATATCCGGGTGCATCTGCCGTTCGCCGCCCTGCACCGCCGGGGCGTGATCGCGGGCTATTCCATCCTGCGCCGCGGCGAGATCACCTTCAGCACCAGCCCCGCGAACCCCGACCTGCGCTTCGACGCCATCTGGGTGCACCGCAGCGTGGACGCGGGCGTCCGCTTGCTGATGGAAGCGCTGGGCCGGCCGTTCATCTACGACGTGGACGACAACCTGCTGGTCTCGCCCGGCTATCGGGCGGCGTTCCCCCCGGAGACCATGGAGACCGCCAGCGGCATGCTGCGCGCCTGTGCGGTGCTGTCTTGCGCCACCCCGCGGCTGTTCCACTTGCTCGCCCGCCGCAGCGCCGCGCGGCTGGCCGGCAAGGCGGTGGTCACCCCCAACCTCGCGCATGGCAAGCCGCTGGCCCGTGTGCCGGGGCCGCCGCGCGCCGTGATCTGGGCCTCGAGCGACCGCCCCGCGTTGACCGGGTCCCGCGCCGGGGTGGAGCGGGCGGTGCGGGATTTCTGCCTCGCGCACGGGTTGCCCCTGGTCTGCCTCGGGGCCTCGCCCTCGCCCGTGCTGGCGGAGTCCGCGGTGGGAATCGAGCATGTAGGCCTGCTCCCCTACGCCGAATACCTGGGCCGGCTGCGGACGCTGTCGCCGGGCATCCTGGTGTGCCCGCTGGAAACCAGCGCCGACGAGCAGACGCAGGCTTTCGTGGACGGCAAGAGCGACGTGAAGGTAATGGAGGCGCTGCTGACCGGCCTCGTCGGCGTGTTCAGCCGAGCCCACCCCTATTCGGACAGCGACCTGACACCGTCCATCCTCTGCGAGAACACCTATGAGGCTTGGCTGGATGGCCTGGAACGGGCCAGGCAGGCCTGCACCGGCCCCTCGCTGGCCCCTTCCTGGCCCGAACACCGCGCCGCCGACCTGCTCGGCCCCGCACCCTGGGCCGAAGCGCTTGCCCGCGGCCGGCTCGCCGCGCCCGTTCGCCTCGGCGAAGTGCTGGCCGGCGTGCGGTTCGTGGAGGCTCAACAGGCAGCATTGCTGGCCTCGGCCGAGGAGTTCGACGAGGACTACTACTTCGGCAAGCACGACGATGTCCGGCTGGCGGTGGAGCAGGGCGTGATGAAGTCCGGCTTCGAGCATTACCGCAGCGCGGGCTTTGCCGAACGCCGCGCCGCACGCAGGCGTTCCACCGCCAGGAACGCGGCCGGCGCGTGGTGGGCGACGCTGATCCACAACGTGGACCGGGTAGACGCGGATGTGGGCAGCCGGGCCGTGGCCATCGAACGCCTGCGCGGGCGTGCCGCGCTGCGCCATGCCCTGCCGCGCCGGCCGCCGCCGGAAGCGGCGCCGCAAGCCGCGCCGCCTCCGCGAGCGGCGCACCCCTCCATCGACCTGAAGTGGAACCCAGCCGGCGCCTCCTGCCCCCAGGCCTGCCCTGTTTGCGCGGCGCCCGGTCCCAACCCGGTGCTGCTGGTCGCCGACGGCCATTCCCTCATACGCTGCCGCAACTGCGCCACGTGCTTCTACGAGGAGCGCAAGGTCTACGATTACGAGCGGGAAACGGACGCCGCGCTGCTGCGGCAGCTCTATCTGGAGCAAAACGCCAGCATCTACCACCAAACCCGCTTCCTGTTCGCGGTCGACGACCCAGCCATCGACAGCTTCCTCGATGTCGGATGCGGCTTCGGCTACCCGGTCGATGTCGCCGCCAAGGTGCTGGGCTGGCGCGCCACCGGCATCGACCCGTCGTTCTACGCCCGCGAAGGCGCGGCCCTGCTCCATGCCGACATCCGCAAGGAATACCTCTCCGAGGATACTCAGCTCGGCGAGCCGTTCGGCCTGGTGATGGCCTCCGAGGTGATCGAGCACGTGCCCGATCCGTATGCGTTCATCGCCCTGCTCCGGCGATGGATGCGGCCCGGGGCCACGCTGGTGCTGACTACGCCGGATGCCGCCTCGCTCACGCCCGACCTCGGGCCGGGCAGCCTCGTCGGCATCCTGGCGCTCAAGGTCCACCTCATCTTGTTCACCGAGGGCTCGCTGGCGCTGGCGCTGCGCCGGGCCGGGTTCAGGCACGTGCAGGTGGAGAGCGCGCAGGACAACCTGATCGCCTATGCCTCCGACCAGCCGCTCCGCTTCCGGATGGACGCGGCGGAGCGGCATGTGCAGGCCTACCGGGCCTACTTGCAGCACCTGGTCGATACCGCCGAGCCCGGCAGCGCGCTGTGGAACGGCGGAGCGGGGCGGCTGTTCACCCTGCTAGCCGGCGATGCGCCGTTGGCCGACCTGCACGCCTTGTTCGCCCGCATCGCCGCAGCCTGGCGGGAGCGGTTCGGCATCGACATCGCCCGCCATCGCCTGCCGGCCTTGATCGCAGAGGGCGCGTTCCTGGTCGAGGACGGCGTCGCGCCAGGCCGCCTGGCCGCCACGCAGCCGCTCAACCTGGCGGGCGTGCTGTTCAACCGCGCCCTCGTCGAGCACCGCACGCCCGGCCGCACGCCGGAGCAGGTGCTGGCCTTTGCCCGCCCCGCCTATCTCGCCGCCGTGCAGACCCGCCGGGTGCTGCAAACCGAAGACATGATCGACCTCGACCTGCAGCTGACCGCCTGGCGGGCGCGGCAGATGATCGTTGATTGCCTGGCCGAACTGGCGCCCGAGGTGGAAGGCGAATTGCTTTACGCGCTTGCCCAGCGCTCGCCCGGCGGCTTGCATGACCGCATCGATCCGCCAGCGGCGGCGGTCGTGAGCCGCATCGCGCCCTACTTCATCCGCAGCGTCCAGGCTGACCGGTTCGACGAGGCGCGGCGGGTGGAGCCCTGGATGCGCGACCTCGACGCGCTGTGTGCGGCAACCCAGGCCGATCCCGAACGGATGTTCCGCGCCCTGTTCACCCTGGGCGTGCTGCGGCTCGTCGGCGACGGGACGCCCGGCCCGGCGCTGCTAGCCTTCGAGCGGATGGAGGAGGAAGCCCGCCGCCGGCTGGACCAGCCGGGCCAGGCGGATGTGGCGCGGCACTTCCTGGGGGTCGCGCAGCAGCATGTGCGGCTCGCCGCATCCCGCATCGCCGCGCCGGCCGCCGCATGACCGCCGCCGCCGCCCGCTCCACCGGGCCGATGGCGCTTGCGCCCGGGGTCGTCGCCTGCTTCGCCATCGCCCTGCTGGCCGTGGTGGTGCGGGACGCCACCGGGCTGGCGGCACTGAACCCGGTGGTCGTGGCGCTCGCGGTGGGGGTCGTGATCCGTGCCGCGTTCGGCCTGCCGGCCATGCTACGGCCCGGCGCCGCCTTCACGGTGCGGCCCGTGCTGCGGGCGGCCATCGTGCTGCTGGGCCTGCAAGTCACGCCCGGGCAACTGCTGCATCTCGGCGCGGGCGCGCTGGGGCTGGCCGTGGCTTCGGTGGCGCTGACCATCCCGTTCACCATCTGGCTCGGCCGCCGCCTCGGCGTCAGCCCGGCGCTGTCGCAACTCATCGGCGCAGGCACCGGCATTTGCGGCGCCAGCGCCATCGTGGCCGCCAACCAGGTGGTGCGCGGCCGGCAGGAGGACGTGGCCTACGCCCTGGCCGTGGTGACTCTGTTCGGCACCGCCGCCCTGCTCGCCTACCCGGCACTGGCCGTGCCGCTGGGGCTGGACCCCCGTGCCTTCGGGTTGTGGGCGGGGGCGAGCATCCATGAGGTGGTGCAGGCCGTGGGCGCCGCCGCCGCCGGCGGGCCGCTGGCCACGGAAGCCGGCACGATCACCAAGCTGGCCCGCGTGGTACTGCTGGCGCCGGCGATCCTGGCGCTCGGCTGGTGGGCGCAGCGCGGCGGCGGCCAGACCGGCGAGTTGCGGGCCCCGGTGCCATGGTTCGCCTTCGGGTTCCTGGCCCTGGTGGCGCTCGGCGGCACCGGGCTGGTGCCGCCCGAGGCCGTCCGCTGGTCGCGGCTGGCGGTGCCGGTGATGATGGGCGCCTCGGTCGCGGCGCTCGGGCTGAACACCGACCTGCGCGCGTTGCAGGCGCGGGGTGTGCGCCCGCTGCTGCTCGGTCTGGGCAGCACGGTGTTCATCGCCCTGCTCGGCCTGCTCGGGGCGGTCCTGGCGTGACGGCGGAGTGCGGCGCATGGACCTGAACGGCCCGCCCTTCGACACCGGCCCGCCCTTCGACACCGGCCCGCCCTTCGACACTGGCGCCATGATGGGCGGGTTGTTGGCGGCCGTGGATTAGGCGGTGCCGTTCGCGAGGACTCTTCCCGTCCGGGTGATGGCCGGGCATCGCCGGACGTTCTTGGCCTGCGCGATCGGCCTGGTCAGCTTCCTGCTCTTGCCGCGATACTTCGGGCCCGCGTCACGCGCCGTGATGGCATGGGACCTCGGCGCGGGCGCCTTCCTGGCGATGGTGGCGGCCACGTTCTGGCGAGAAGGCGACGACGCCGCCATCGCCCGGAACGCCGCCTTGCAGCAGGAGGGCGAATGGACGGTGTTCGCCACGACCTTGGCCGCGGTGGCGATCAGCTTCGCGGCGCTCACCCACCTCCTGAGCACGGCCAAGGGCATGCCGGACGGGGAACGCAAGCTGTTGATCGGCCTTGTCGCGGCCACCCTGCTGTTGTCGTGGCTGGTGACCCATGTCGTGTTCGCCTTGCGCTACGCCCACGAGTTCTACGAACGTGCGCCCGGCGCGGCGCGGGCCGATGGCGGCCTCACTTTCCCCGGCCGCCTACCGCCGGACTATTGGGACTTCCTCTACTTCGCGCTCGTGCTGGGAATGACGTTCCAGGTCTCCGACGTGCAGATCACCTCCCGCAAGATGCGCCGGCTGGCCACAGGACACGGGCTGATCGGCTTCATGTTCAGCACGGTCATCGTCGCGCTGACGGTGAACATCGCCGCGAGCCTACTATAGGGCAGGATTGATGCAGCAGGGCGGCGGCGCTCATGATCGACGCGGCGCAGCGGCTGGAGCGCGCCATGCGCTACGAGGCCGGCGCCACCAACTGATCGCAATTCCAACGCCCGGCGAGCAGGCAGTCCTCGAGGGCCGCCTTGCTGCGCAAATGCTGGAACAGGAACAAGCCGACGACGACCAGCAACAGCGCGAACGCCAGCCCAGCCAGGCTCGCGGTCATGCGGTTGGCCTCGTTCTGCTCGGCATCGCTGCCTAGCTCAATCCGGCGCATGCGCCCTTCCCTTGCCGATCGCTTAATGTAGCGCCATACCACTCCCGGTTGACAAGGTGGAACTCTGCCCGCCCGTCCCCTCACCTCTTCACGATGGGCTACTCGCGAATGGACGCCGCCACCCGCCTCGCCGCCCAGCCCGAATTCGCGACACTGATCGCCCGCATCGGCCCCTGCACCGCCGTGGTCGAGCCGCGCGAGCCTTACGAGGCGCTGGTCCGCGCCATCGCGCACCAGCAGCTGCACGGCAATGCCGCCCGGGCCATCCTGCGCCGGCTCGGTGAATTGCATCCGGGAGAGGCGTTCCCCGCTCCTGCCCAGCTCGCGGCCAGCCCGGACGGCGCGTTGCGGGCGTGCGGCTTCTCCGGCAGCAAGATCGCCGCCATCCGCGACATCTGCGCCCGCACCCTGGACGGCCTGGTGCCCACCTCCGAGCAGGCCGCAGCCCTGCCCGACTCCGAGCTGATCGCCCGGCTGAGCGCCATACGGGGCGTCGGCCGCTGGACGGTGGAGATGCTGCTGATCTCCACCCTAGGCCGCCCGGACGTGCTGCCGGTCGATGATTTCGGCGTGCGCGAAGGCTGGCGCCTGGTCACCGGGGCCGCGGCCCAGTTGCGCCCGAAGGATCTGGCGGCGGTCGGCGAAGCCTGGGCGCCGTTCCGCTCGACCGCCGCCTGGTACCTGTGGCGGGCCGCCGACGAAGGCAAGAAGATCAAGCAGACCCCGCTCTAGGCAGAAACGCCGCGAGCAGTTCGGTGAACGCGTCCGGCGCATCCGCGTGCAGCCAATGCCCGGCGCCGCGCAGGCTGGCGAACCGTGCCGCCGGGAACAGCCCGCGGAACAGGCCGCGGTGCTCCGGCTGGATATAGTCGGAGCGCTCGCCGCGCAGCACCACCGTAGGTCCGGCATACACCCGCCCTGCGGGTGCGGACCAACCCTCGATCCCCGGCAGCGCCGCCGCGATCTCGCCCAGGCCGATCCGCCATTCCGGCGCCGGGCCGAACCGCAGGTTCTGCAGCAGGAACGCGCGCACCTTGGTGTCCGGAACCGCGTGTGCCAGCGCCTGGTAGGCAGCCGCCCTGGCCAGGCCCGGCACCAGGGGCACGTCCAGCATCGCCTGCGCGATCGCCCGGTAGGCGGGCTTGTTGGTGACCGGCGCGATGTCGGCCACCATTAGCCGCGAGACGCGGTCGGGGTAGAGCAGCGCGGTCTGCATCGCCACCTTGCCGCCCATCGAATGGCCGATGATCGCGGCCTGCTGCACCCCGTGGTGGCCGAGCGTTTCCACCACGTCCCCGGCCATCGCGGCGTACGACATGGCCGGGTCGTGCGGGCTGGCGCCGTGGTTGCGCAAGTCGAAGGCGAACACCTGGCGCCCCACGGCCAGCCGCCGCTGGATGGCGCCGAAGTTGCTCGCCGCGCCGAACAGGCCGTGCAACAGCACCGCCGGCGGCCCCTCCCCCATCGCGACGCCGTGCAGGATCATCCGCCCCTCCCCTTCGTGGATGCCAGGCCGGCGCCCGCCAGGATCAGCCCGGTCCCAGCCAGGATGTCCGCGCCGAGCGCCTCGTGCAGAAACACCGCCGCGAGCATCACGCCCACGGCCGGGCCGGCGAGGAAGCCGACCGACGCCAACACCATTGGCAGCGCCGTCGTTGCCTGCATGATGCACCAAGTGCCGATCGGGGCGATGAGCAACCCGATGGCCAGCATCGCCAAGCGCGCGCTCGACGTCCAGACGCCGCGGTCATGCGCCAGCGCCGTCGGCAGCAGGGCGAGGGTGGCCAGGCCGAAGGCCCAGGGCAGCAGCTCCAACATCGACAGCGCCGGCGGCCAGCGCCGGACCACCAGCATCGCGACCGCCCAACACAATGCCGCGCCGAGCAGGAAAGCGTGGCCCCGCACCAGGTTCGGCGCCGACCAGTCGATCGCCCAGGGGCCGGTCAGCACCAGGACGCCGGCGGCGCCAAGCCCGCCCGCGAGCCAGCGCCGCGGCGGGATGCGCTCGCGCAGCGCCAGCAACGACAGCGGCACCGTGAAGATGATGGTCGCGTTGGACAGGATGGCGGTGCGCCCGGCCGGCACCCAGGCCACGGCGGCATGCGCAAGGGCAAAGAAGCCGGCTAGCTGAAGCAAACCCAAGGCCAGCAAAGCCGGTGCATCCCGCCGCCGCGGCAGGCGGAGCCGGCCCAGCACCGCCAGGCCCAGCGTGGCAACCGCGGCCGACAGCCCGGCCCGGCCCAGCGCGAACCAGGACGGCGCCGCGCCCTGCAACAGGGCATAGCGGGTAATGGGCCAGCTCGCGCCCAACAGCACGACGGCGCCCGCAAGCTGCGCCAGCGCGATCGGCGGGATGCGGTCGCCGCCGGGGGTCAACCGACAAGGCTCGCATACAGCGCCGGGTCGGTCGCGCCCTCGGTGCTGAACAGCAGCACGCGGCTGCTTGCATCGAGGCCGAGCGCGGCCCGGGTATCGGTGTCTGCGGCCGCGAGCATGAAGCCGGCCAGCCCGGCCGCCCCGGACTCGCCCGAAACGATGCCCAAGCCCGCCAGGGTGCGCATGGCCGAGACCGCGGCCGCGTCGGGGATGGCGAGGAACCCCGCCGCCGCCCGGTCCAGCTCCTGCCAGGCAATCAGGCTCGGCTCGCCGCACGCCAGGCCGGCCATGATGGTGTCGAGCCCGCCGCCGACGGCGGTGAGTGCCCCCGCCTCGGCGCTGGCCAGCAGGCAGGCCGCCCGGTCCGGCTCCACGATGATAACAGCGGGGATAACGGCGGGGCCGCTGGCCGCGGGCGCAGGCTGCAGCCCCGCGCGCGCCTGCACGGAAACCGCCGCCGCCACGCCGCCCACGCCCCCTTGGATGAACACATGCGTGGGCGGGTCGCCCGGCCATTGGCCGAGCGCCTCGTCGGCCATGAGCCGGTAGCCCTGCATCACGTCGCGCGGCACCTCGGTGTAGCCTGGCCAGGAGGTGTCGGAGACCACGAACCAACCCTGCCGCGCTGCTTCCGCCGCCGCCGCGCGCACCGCGTCGTCGTAGGTGCCGGGCACGCGGCGGATTTCGGCGCCGAATCCGGCGATGGCGTCCATCCGCGCCTGGCTGACCGTCTCGTGCACGAAGATGCAGCACGCCGCGCCGAAGCGTTGCGCGCCCCAGGCGACGCTGCGGCCATGGTTGCCGTCCGTGGCGCAAGTGACTGTCATTGAACGACAGTCATACCGCCTAGCAAGCAAGTCCGCGGTGGTGGCGAAGGGCGCGACACCGCGCCGCGCGAGTTCCGCCAGCAGCACGTTGCCCACGGCATAGGCGCCGCCCAAGGCCTTGAAGCTGCCCAAGCCGAAGCGCCCGGCCTCGTCCTTCAGGTGCACCGCGGCCACGCCGGCCTGCCGGACCAGGCTTGGCAACGCGTGCAGCGGCGTGGGGGCGTAGCCTGGCCAGGCCGAAATCTCGGCCTTGGCCCGGCGGTAGCCACCGGCCGGCAGCACCACGACGCCAGGGGCGCCGGAGCGGGGATTGAGCAGGCAGCGGAACGGCAAAGCAGGCATCCGGCAGATTTGCGCGGCTGGCGGCCCGGGGCTAGTCCTGCCGGAGCAACGAGGGGCAGCCATGCACATCTCCATCCTGGGCGGCGCGGGGTTCCTGGGGCGCAAGGTCGCCCGGCGCCTGGCCGCGGAGGGCGCGCTGGGCGGCAAACCCATCAGCAGCCTGACCCTGTTCGACCTCGATGGACCGGCCAAGCCGGAGGGCGCGCCATTCCCGGTGCACAGCCTCGCAGGCGACCTGACCGAGTTGCCGCCGGGCGCCATCCCGCCCGGGACCGGGGTGGTGTTTCACCTCGCCGCGGTGGTCAGTGCCGCCGCCGAGGCCGATTACGAGCTGGGCCGCCGGGTCAACGTGCGGGGGACGGACGCGGTGATCGACGCCTGCCGCCGGCTCGATCGGCCGCCGCGCGTGGTGTTCACCAGCTCGGTCGCCAGCTTCAGCGGCGGGCAAGCGGCGGTGCTGGGCGACGATGCGCGCCAGGAGCCGGCCAACTCCTACGGCGCCCAGAAGGCCGCCGCGGAGCTGTTCCTCGCCGACGCCACGCGGCGCGGCTTCATGGACGCCGTGCTGATCCGCCTGCCGACCGTGATCGTGCGGCCCGGCCGGCCCAACAAGGCCGCGAGCAGCTTTTTCAGCAGCATGCTGCGCGAACCCCTGCTCGGGCTACCGACGGAGCTTCCTGTGGCGGACGAGTTCGCGGTCTGGGTCTGCAGCCCGCGCCGGGCGGTGTCTTGGCTGTTGCATGCGGCGGCCATGGACACAAGCCGCATGGGAGGGGACCGTGGGGTGAACCCGCCAGGCATCCGCGCCACGGTCGGCCAGTTGCTGGCCGCCCTCGAGCAGGTGCGGCCCGGCGCCAGCGCCCTCGTGCGTCGGGCGCCCGACCCGGCCATCGCCGCCATCGTCGGCGCCTGGCCAGCCGCCTTCGCCCCGGCACGCGCCGAGAAGCTCGGCTTCTCCCGGCAGGAGGACCTCGCCGAGTTGGTGCAGGCCTTCATCGACGACGACCTGGACGATACGCGGCGGGAGCGTGCCGCTACGTCCTAAGCTGGGTGTTACGATTTATTCACAAATAGCCTGTAGTAGCGGGTTGATCGGCCGGGCGTCCGGCCGCACAACTACCGCTGTCAATCCTCCGTCCGGCTCAACGCCTTATGCCTCCTCCTTTCGCCAGCACAAGCTTCCCGGGCGCGGCCTCCGCGATGGGGGCGCTTGCGCGGCGGCGCGTCAATCACGCGGTGACGCAGGTTCCGCAAACCTTGCGCGCCCTGGTCCGTGCGGACGAGATTTGGCTCGTGGTGCTGGCCGCCGGGGTCGGGGTCGGGGCGGGACTGGTCGTGGTGGCGATGGCCGGGGTGGCGCAATTGATGCACCGCGCGCTGTTCGGTTTGGGCGCGGGCGAGTTCCTTTCCTCGCAACTCGCGGTCCCGCCGCTGCGGGCCTTGCTGGTGCCGTGCATCGGCGGATTGATATTGGGCGCCGCTGGATGGATGCTGGCGCGCTGGGCGGCTCGCTCCACGGTCGACCCGATCGAGGCGAATGCCCTGTATGGCGGCCGCATGTCGCTCAAGGACAGCCTGGTCGTGGTGGCGCAGACGGTCTGGTCCAACGGGGTCGGCGCCTCGGTGGGACTCGAGGCCGGGTATGCGCAGATCGGCTCGGCCATGGCGTCCCGCCTGGGGCGCGCCTTCCGGGTGCGCCGCAGCGATTTGCGGCTTCTGGTCGGCTGCGGCGCCGCCGGCGCCATTGCGGCCGCCTTCAACGCGCCGCTGACGGGCGCCTTCTACGCGTTCGAGTTGGTGATCGGCACCTATTCCCTGGCCACGCTCGCCCCCGTGGTGATGGCCGCCATCTCGGCGGTGACGGTCATGCGCGTCCTGGTCGGCGGTGGCGACGGGTTCGACATCCGCGTGCCGACCGCGATCGAGGCGATCGATTACGTGCCCATCCTGGCGCTGGGCATGCTGTGCGCCTTGGGCGGCATCGCCATCATGCGCGGCGTGACCTTGGTGGAGGACCTGTTCCGGCGCAGCGGGGTGCCCATCTGGTTACGCCCGGCGCTGGGCGGGCTTGCGGTGGGCGCCATGGCCTTGGCCTCGCCGGCCGTGCTGTCGTCGGGGCACTCCGCGCTGCGCGTGGCGCTCGATGCTCCATACGGCCTGCCCCACATCGCCTTCCTAATCCTGCTGAAGACCGTGGCGTCCGCCATCAGCATCGGCTCCGGGTTCCGCGGAGGCTTGTTCTTCGCCTCGCTGTTCCTCGGCGCCCTGCTGGGCAAGCTGTTCGCCGGCGCGCTGGCGCTGGTGACGGTGGTGCAGGCCTTGCCGGCGGTAATCTGCGCCCTGGTGGGCATGAGCGCGCTGGCGGTGGCAGTGGTCGGCGGGCCGCTGACGATGGCGTTCCTGGCGCTGGAGAGCACGGGCTCGTTGCCGATGACGGTGGCGGTGCTGGCCGCCAGCGTCGTCTCCACGGTCACGGTGCGGCGCACCTTCGGCTACAGCTTCGCCACCTGGCGCTTCCATCTGCGCGGCGAGGCGATCCGCAGCGCAGTGGACGTCGGCTGGATGCGCAACCTTACGGTCGGCAAGATGATGCGCCGCGAGTTCCGCCGCGTGCCGCTCGACATGACGCTCGCAACCTTCCGCCGTGAGTTCCCGCTGGGCAGCACGGGCCGGGTCGTCGCGGTGGACGCAGGCGGGCGCTACGCCGGGATCCTGGCGACCTCGGAAGCCCATGCAGCGACGGACGAAGCGGCCAAGCTGGCCGACGTGGTCCACCACCACAAGGCGGTGTTGCTGCCGCAGATGAGCATCAAGGAATCGGTGCAGATGTTCGAAGCGGCGGAAAGCGACGAGCTTGCCGTGGTGGACAGCGCAGAGACCATGCGGGTGATCGGCGTGCTGACCGAGCAGTTCGCGCTCCGGCGCTACAGCGAGGAGCTGGAGAAGCGGCGGCGGGAGCTATCGGGGGAATAGGCGGATCAAATCCGCCCGTGGCAGTGCTTGTACTTCTTGCCCGACCCGCACGGGCATGGCGCATTGCGCGGCGTCGCCTTCCACGTACTAGCATCGGCTGGGTCCACGAGGCGGGGCCGCTCGGCCTCGAGCACGTCGCCGCCCGCATAGGGCGCACTGGCAGCCGGGTCCGAATACGTGAGGCCCGGCGACGACGTGGGCTGGAACAGCGGCTCCGGCGGCGCCTCCGGACCGAGTTCGACCCGTGCGAGCATGGTCGTCACCCGCTCCTTCAACTCGTCCAGCATGGCGTTGAACAGCGCGAAGGCCTCGCTTTTGTACTCGTTCAGCGGGTCTCGCTGGCCATAGGCGCGCAGGCCGATGCCCTGGCGCAGGTGGTCCAAGGCCAGCAGGTGCTCCTTCCAGACCGCATCCAGCATCTGCAGCAACAGGCTCTTCTCGACGAACCGCATCAACTCCGGCCCGAGATACGCCGCCTTGGCGGCCATATGGGCGCCTACCGCCGTCTCGAGCCGCTCCCGGATGCCGGTCTCGTCGATGCCCTCTTCACGGCCCCAATCCACGATGGGAAGATCGAGGTTGAACAGGCGCTTCGCGTCCTCGGCCAGCGCGGCGGTCTCCCACTGCTCGGCGTAGGCCTTCTCGGGAATGCGCCGAGCCACCAGGGTATGCAGGACCTCGGCGCGCATTTCCTGCACCGTTTCGGCCACGTCGTCCGCCCGCATGAACTCGCGCCGCTGGCCATAGACCTCGCGGCGCTGGTTGTTCATGACGTCGTCGTATTTCAACACGTTCTTGCGCGTGTCGAAGTTGCGGGCCTCGACCTTCTTCTGCGCCTTCTCGAGCGCCTTGTTGATCCAGGGATGCACGATGGCCTCCCCATCCTTCAAACCGAGACGCTGCAGCATGCCGCCCATGCGGTCCGACCCGAAGATACGCATCAGGTCGTCTTCGAGGCTGAGGAAGAAGCGGCTCGCACCCGGATCGCCCTGCCGGCCCGAACGGCCGCGCAACTGGTTGTCGATGCGCCGGCTCTCATGCCGCTCGGTGCCGACCACCAGCAGGCCGCCCGACGCCTTCACCTGCTCATGGAACACGGCAACCTGGTCGCGGATGGCCTGCTCCTGCGCCGGGTCATCTCCGGCGAGCTCCAGCTTGATCCGCATATCGGCGTTGCCGCCCAGTTTGATGTCGGTGCCGCGGCCCGCCATGTTGGTGGCGATAGTGATGGCCCCGGGCGCCCCGGCCTGGGCGACGATGGTCGCCTCCTGCTCGTGAAACCGGGCGTTCAGAACGGCATGCGGCACGGCCTTGCGGTTCAAGATCTCGCTGATGATCTCGCTTTTCTCGATGCTCGTGGTGCCCACCAGCACCGGCTGGCCCCGCGTCCGCGCCTCCTCGATCAGCGTCGCGACCGCCTCGTACTTCTCGGCCGCGGTGCGATACACCTCGTCGTCACTGTCCTTGCGGGTCACCGGCACGTTCGTCGGGATGTCGACCACGTCCAGCTTGTAGATCTCCGCGAACTCGTCGGCCTCGGTCAGCGCCGTCCCGGTCATGCCGGCAAGCTTGGGGTATAGCCGGAAATAGTTCTGGAAGGTGATGCTCGCCAGCGTCTGGTTCTCGGGCTGGACCGTCACCCCCTCCTTGGCCTCGAGCGCCTGGTGCAGCCCCTCGGAGAAGCGGCGGCCCTCCATCATGCGGCCGGTGAACTCGTCGATCAGCACCACCTTGTCCTCGCGCACGATGTAGTCGACATCGCGCTGGAACAGGGTCTGGGCGCGCAGCGATTGCTGCACGTGGTGGATCACCGACACGTTGAAGATGTCGTAGAGGTTCCCCTCGGTGATGATCTCGGCCTCCCGCAGCATCTCCTCGACGCGCTCGGAGCCGGGCTCGGTCATGGTGACCGTCTTGAATTTCTCGTCTTTTTCGTAGGTTGTGGGGTCTTTCACAAGCTCCCGCACAACCACGTTCACCGTCCTGTAGAGGTCGCTGCTGTCCTCGGCGGGGCCGGATATGATCAGCGGGGTGCGCGCCTCGTCGATCAATATGCTATCCACCTCGTCCACGATGCCGTAGGCGAAATCCCGCTGCACCATGTCGTCCAGGCGATACTTCATGTTGTCGCGCAGGTAGTCGAAGCCGAATTCGTTGTTGGTGCCGTAGGTGATG
>CAXSDH010000010.1:0-67085 GCA_964235765.1 uncultured Acetobacteraceae bacterium | reverse complement strand
GCCGACGGGCCCGCTCAAGGGCCTGACCGTGTTCGACCTCACCCGCGTGCTGGCCGGGCCGACCTGCGTGCAGATGCTGGCGGACCTCGGGGCAGACGTGATCAAGGTAGAGAAGCCCGGCAGCGGCGACGACACGCGCGGCTTCGCCCCGCCGTTCATGCCGGGCACGAAGGAGAGCGCCTACTTCGTTGGCGTGAACCGGAACAAGCGCTCCGTCACCCTCGATATCGCCCAGCCGGAGGGCCAGGAGATCGCCATGGCGCTGATCGCCAGGAGCGACATCCTGGTGGAAAACTTTAAGGTGGGCGCGCTGTCGAAATACGGGCTGGGCTATGAGCAGGTGCATGCGCGGTTCCCGGGCGTGATCTATTGCAGCATCACGGGCTTCGGGCAGACAGGGCCGTACGCGCCGCGGCCGGGCTATGACGGGCTGGTGCAGGCGATGGGCGGGGTGATGAGCCTAACCGGAGAGCCGGCCGGGATGCCGATCAAGGTCGGCGTGCCGGTCGCGGACCTGTTCGCCGGGCTGTATGGCTGCATCGGCGTGCTGGCCGCGCTGCGCCACCGGGAGGCGACAGGGCAGGGGCAGCAGGTCGATATCGGCATGCTGGACACGCATGTCGCTTGGCTCGCCAACCAGGGCATGAACTACTTGGCGACCGGCGAAAGCCCGGCGCGCCTCGGGAACGACCACCCGAACATCGTCCCGTATCAAGTTTTCCCCACCGCCGATGGGCATATCGTGCTGTCGATCGGCAATGACCCGACGTTCAAGCGGTTCTGCGAGAACACCGGGCTCGCGCACCTGCTGGCCGATGAGCGGTTCGCGAGCAACGCCGCGCGGGTGAGCAACCGCGAACTGGTTACGGATACGCTCACCCCGGTCATGCAAGGGCAGGCGACGGCGTGGTGGATAGACCGGCTGGAGGCGCTGAAAATCGGCTGCGGGCCGATCAACACGCTCGAGAAGGTGTTCGCCGACCCGCATGTGCAGGCGCGGGGCGTCGTGGTTCAGATGCCCCATGCCGCAACGCCCGACGGCGTGCGGGTGATCGCCAATCCGGTGCGGCTCTCGGAGACGCCGGCGGATTACCGCCTGCCGCCGCCGATGCTGGGGCAGCATACGGACGAGGTACTGGGCGGGCGGCTCGGGCTGTCCGGGGCCCGGTTGGCGGAGTTGCGGGACAAGGGCGTCATCTGACCTCGTCCGACGTTCTACCGCACGGCGCGGCAGGCGTGATAAGCAGCCGGCACAGACTTCGAGGGCACATCCATGAACGAGCAGACCCCAGCCAGCAGCCTCGCCCGGTTCTTCTCCGCGCCGCTGGCCGACACCGATCCGGACCTCGCAGCCGCCATCACGGCCGAGTTAGTGCGCCAGCAGGACGGCATCGAGCTGATCGCCAGCGAAAACATCGTCTCCGCCGCGGTGCTGGAGGCGCAGGGCTCCGTGCTCACCAACAAGTATGCCGAGGGCTACCCGGGCCGCCGCTACTACGGCGGCTGCTTCGAAGTGGACAAGGCCGAGACGCTGGCCATCGAGCGGGCAAAGCAGCTATTCGGCTGCGCCTACGCCAACGTGCAGCCGCATTCCGGCGCGCAGGCGAACCAGGCGGTGTTCCTGGCGTTGCTGCAACCCGGCGACGCCATCCTGGGCATGAGCCTTGCTGCCGGCGGCCACCTTACCCACGGGGCGGCCCCAAACCTGTCGGGCAAGTGGTTCCGGGCCATTCAATACGGCGTCCGCAAGGATGACGGGCTGCTGGACTACGACGAGCTGGAGCAGCTTGCCCGTAGCGAGAAGCCGAAGATGATCATCGCCGGCGGCTCCGCCTATCCGCGGGCGATCGACTTCGCCAGGATTCGCCGGGTGGCCGACGAGGTTGGCGCTTGGTTCATGGTGGACATGGCGCATTACGCCGGGCTGATCGCGGCGGGTGTGTATCCGACGCCGCTGCCGCATGCGCATGTCGTGACCACGACGACGCACAAGACGTTGCGCGGGCCGCGAGGCGGCATGATCCTGTCCAACGATCTCGACCTCGGCAAGAAGTTCAATTCGGCCGTGTTCCCGGGATTGCAGGGCGGCCCGCTGATGCACGTGATCGCCGGCAAGGCCGTGGCCTTCGGCGAGGCGCTGCGGCCAGAGTTCAAGCTCTATCAACGGGCCGTGGTCGACAATGCCCGCATGCTCGCCGAAACCCTGGTGGAGCAGGGCTGCGACATCGTCACCGGTGGCACCGACAGCCACCTCATGCTGGTGGATCTCCGCCCGAAGCGCGTGACCGGCAAGGCGGCGGAGGCCAGCCTGGAACGCGCGCATATCACCGCCAACAAGAACGCCATCCCGTTCGACCCCGAGAAGCCGGCGGTGACTTCGGGCATTCGGCTGGGCAGCCCGGCGGCCACGACGCGAGGCTTCGGCATCCCTGAATTCCGCGAAATCGGCTTGATGATCAACGAGGTGCTGGACGGTCTTGCCCGCTCCAACAGCGCCGGGAACGAGGCGGTGGAACAAGCGGTGTCGGCTCGGGTGCAGGCGTTGTGCGCGCGGTTTCCAATATATGCCGGGGCTGGGGCCGGGGCCGGGTTCAGCGGTTGAGCCGCACCCTGGCGCCGTAGATGCGCTGCCCGTTCTGCGGACACGAAGATACCCAAGTCAAGGATAGCCGGCCCGCCGATGACGGCTCGGCGATCCGGCGGCGGCGGCTGTGCGGCAATTGCGGGCAGCGGTTCACCACCATCGAGCGGGTGCAGTTGCGCGAACTGGTGGTGCTGAAATCCGATGGGCGCCGGGTGCCGTTCGACCGCGACAAGCTTGCCCGCTCCATCCGCATCGCGCTCCGCAAGCGCCCGGTGGAGGAGGAGCGCATCGAGCGCATCGTCAACGGCATCGTGCGCCAGCTCGAAGCCTCCGGCGAGAATGACGTTCCCAGCAAGCAGGTGGGTGAGCTGGTGATGGAGACGCTTAAGGAGGTGGACGCGGTCGCCTACGTCCGCTTCGCCAGCGTTTACCGGGATTTCCGGGAGGCGCGCGACTTCGAGGCCTTCCTGGGCTCGCTCGACGAGCCTACATAGGCGCCATGCAGGATGCGGAGCATATGCGCGCGGCCCTGGCGCTCGCGCGCCGCGGCCTCGGCAACACCTGGCCCAACCCGGCGGTCGGCTGCGTGCTGGTGCGCGATGGGCTCGTTGTCGGCCGGGGCCATACCGCGCCTGGCGGCCGGCCCCATGCCGAAACTGCGGCGCTCGCCATGGCCGGCCCGGCGGCGCGGGGCGCGACGGCCTACGTCACGCTGGAACCCTGCAGCCATCACGGCGAAACGCCGCCTTGCGCGGAGGCGCTGATCGCGGCCGGGGTGCAGCGGGTGGTGGTCGCGTGCCGCGATCCGTACCCGCAAGTGAACGGCGCGGGCATCGCCCGGCTGCGGGAAGCGGGCATAGACGTGGCGGTGGGCGTGCTGCGGGACGAAGCCGAGGCGCTGCAAGAGGGTTTCCTCACCCGGCTTCGCCTGGGCCGCCCGATGGTGACGCTCAAGCTCGCCACCACGCTCGACGGCCGTATCGCCACGCAAGGCGGGGAGAGCCAATGGATCACCGGGCCGGAGGCGCGCAAGGCGGCCCACGCCATGCGGGGCCGGCATGACGGCGTGCTGGTGGGTGCCGGCACCGTTCAGGCCGACAACCCCGAACTGACCTGCCGCATCCCCGGCTATCGGCGCGGCCCCGGCCTGCGGATCGTGGCGGACAGCCACTTGCGTACCCAGTTGACGGCTCGCGTGGTCAGCACCGCGCGGGAGGCCCCAACCTGGCTCCTGCACCGGGCGGGCGCTGATCCCGGCCGGGTCGCCGCCTTGCGCGACGCGGGGGCCAGGCTGTTCGAGGTCGCCGCGGCCGAGCTGGGCATCGACCTGCACGCGGGCTTGGCGGCGCTCGGCGCGGCGGGGCTGACCCGGCTGTTGGTGGAAGGCGGCGCGCAGATTGCGGGCGCGCTGTTGCGGGCGGGACTGGTGGACCGGATCGCCTGGTTCCATGCACCGTCGGTGATGGGCGGCGACGGCTGGCCCGCGGCGCAGGCGTTCGGCGTGAGCGCGCTCGAGGCGATGCCGCACTTCATCCGAACCGGCACGCGCGCGCTCGGCCCCGACCTGCTGACCCTGTATCGGAGGGCATAGATGTTCACCGGCATCGTCACCGCCGTGGGCGGGGTTCGCAGCATGACCTCCCTGGGCGGCGGGCATGACATGCGGCTGGTGATCGCCGCGCCCTGGCCGGATACGGACGCCATCGCCATCGGCGCTTCGATCGCTTGCGCCGGGTGCTGCCTGACCGCCGTGGATGTCGGGCCCGATTGGTTTGCCGTGGATGTCTCGGCCGAAACGCTGTCGAAAACCGGCCTGGGGTCCTGGACAGTTGGCAGCCGGATGAACCTGGAACGCTCGCTGCGGGTCGGCGACGAACTGGGCGGGCACTTCGTTTCCGGCCACATCGACGGGCAGGGCAGGGTGCTCGCGGTGGTGGCGGAAAACGGCTCCAACCGCGTGGGCATCGAGGCGCCGGCGGCGGCGGCCCGCTTCATCGCGCAGAAGGGAAGCGTGGCCGTCGACGGCGTCTCGCTGACCGTCAACGCGGTGCGAGGCCGCGCCTTCGAGGTCAACATCATCCCGCATACCTGGTCCGCCACCACCCTTGGAGGCTTGCGGCCGGGCGCGGACGTGCATATCGAGATCGACATGCTGGCGCGCTACGTCGCTCGCAGCTTAGAGGCGCCATGAAGACCTCCAGCCTGACCGAGTACCTTTCCGGCGCCGCCGACCTCATCGACGAGGCGCGGGCGGGGCGCATGTTCATTCTGGTGGATGACGAGGACCGCGAGAACGAGGGCGACCTGGTCATCCCCGCCCAATTCGCGACGCCCGACGCCATCAACTTCATGGCCCGCTACGCCCGCGGCCTGATCTGTCTCGCCATGACCCGGCAGCGGGTGGAACAGCTCGGCCTGCCGCTGATGAGCCAATCGAACAACACGCGGCATCAAACGGCGTTTACGGTTTCCATCGAGGCGCGGGAGGGTGTCACCACCGGCATCTCGGCCGCCGACCGTGCCCGCACCATCGCGGTCGCGATCAACCCTGAAACCCACCGGGACGGCATCGTGACGCCGGGGCACGTGTTCCCGCTGGTGGCGCGCGAGGGCGGCACGCTGGTGCGCGCCGGGCATACCGAGGCGGCGGTGGACATCGCGCGCCTGGCCGGACAGACGCCCGCCGGGGTGATCTGCGAGATCATGAACGAGGACGGCACGATGGCCCGGCTGCCGGACCTGATCGCCTTCGCCCAGCACCACAACCTGAAGCTGGGCACCATCGCCGACCTGATCGGCTATCGCCGCCGCACGGAACGCCTGGTGCGCCGCGTCCAGGACGGAGCGCTCCACCACGGCGCCGGCGGCGACTGGCGGCTGAGCGTCTATGCCACGACGCTGGACCACGCGGAGCACCTGGTCCTGACCAAGGGCGACGTGACCGGCCCGGTGCCGCCCATGGTGCGGATGCACGCGGTCGATATCGTCAACGACATGGTCGGCGCCCACCAGTGGTCGACCCTGCACGGCGCCATGCGTATGATCGCGGCCGAGGGCAGGGGAGCCGTGGTGCTGATCCGCGACACGCGCCCCGACGCGCTCTCGGAACGGGTGCGGCTGCTCGACAGTCACCCGAGGCCGCGGCACTTCTTGCGCGATTACGGCATCGGCGCGCAAATCCTGGTCGATCTCGGCATTCGCGACATGATCCTGCTTTCGAACACGCGCCGCACCGTGGTGGGTCTAGAGGGTTACGGCTTGAACATCGTCGACCAGCGGCCGATCGATGGCGCGCCGCTTGAGCAGTAGGGCCGAATGAGCACCGAAGACGCACCGCTGCCGGCGGCCCCACGGGTGCCGGGGCCGGCCCCGCATGTCTTGCTGGTGCGGGCGCCCTATTACCGTGAGGTGGTGGACGGCATGACGCGCGGCGCCGAACGCATCTTGCGCGACGCCGGCGCGACCTGGGACACGCTGGACATTGCCGGTGCGTTTGAGCTGGCGCAGGCCATCCGCATCGCGCTGCGGGGCGCCCAGCGCTTCCAGGGGTACGTGGCGCTGGGCTGCGTGGTGCGAGGCGAGACCGACCATTACGACCATATCTGCCGGGAGAGCATGGCCGGGCTGATGGCGGTGGCGCTGCAATACGGGATTGCGCTGGGGACCGGCCTGTTGACGGTGCACGAGATCGCGCAGGCGGTCGCGCGATCTTCGGATGAGGGCCACAACAAGGGCGCCGAGGCTGCCGCCGCGGCTCTGCTGCAAATCGCGGCGGCCCGCCGCTTCGGAGCGGGCTGATGGGCCGCAAGCCTTCCCGGAACCCGCAAGGCCGGCCGCGCACGGCGTCGCGGGTGGCGGCCGTGCAGGCGCTGTTCCAGAGCGAGCAGGCGGGCGAGGCCGCCGAGACGGTGATCGAACAATTCGTGCGGCACCGGCTGGGCGGCATGCCCGGCCCGGAGCATCTCGGCGGCGGCGGCTTCGAGGAGGGGCGGGTGCCGGACGCGCACGTGCCGCTGTTCACCCGCATCGTCCGCACGGCGGTGCTGGAGCAGGACCGGCTGGACGGGATGATCGTCGCGGCGCTGCCGGCGGGCTGGCCGATGACCCGGCTCGACCCGGTGCTGCGCGCCCTGTTGCGGGCGGGCGGCGCCGAACTGTCCATGGCGGACGGCCCGCCATCGCGCGTGGTGATCAACGAATACCTCGACGTCGCGCACGGCTTCTTCACCGGCGAGGAGCCGCGCATGGTCAATGGCATGCTGGACCATCTGGCCCGCGCCCTGCGGCCCGGCGACTTTCCGGCCCATCCCGGCGACGCCGCGGAGGCATGACGCCGGCCCCGGCCGAGTTCGGCTTGATCGCCCGGCACTTCCGGCCGCTCGCCGGGCCGGGCGCGCTGGACTTGCTGGACGACGCCGCGCTTCTGCAGCCGCCGCCGGGCCGGGAGTTGGTCATCACTGCGGATGCCATGGTGGAGGGCGTCCACTTCCTCCCGCACGACCCAGCGGACCTGGTCGGCCGCAAGCTGCTGCGGGTCAACCTGTCGGATCTCGCCGCCAAGGGTGCGGCGCCGCTGGCCTATCTGGTGACCCTATCGGCCCGTCGCGACACGCCGGAAGCGTGGTTCGCCGGTTTCGCGGCCGGGCTTGCGGAAGATCAGGCGCGTTACGGGATCAGCCTGCTGGGCGGCGACACCACGTCGACGCCAGGGCCGCTCTCGCTGTCGCTGACCTGCATCGGCCATGTGGCGCCGGGCGGGATGGTGCGGCGGACCGGTGCGCAGGCGGGCGACGGCATCTGGGTGACGGGCACAATCGGCGACGGAGCGCTCGGGCTGTTGGCGTTGCGCGGGCAGGTTGCGGATGCGGACGGCTTCCTGTCGGGGCGGTATCGGCTGCCGGAGCCTCGGCTGGGTCTGGCGTCCCCGGCGCTCCTGGCCGCTTGCATGGATGTCTCGGACGGGCTGGTGCAGGATTTGGGGCATCTCTGCCGGGCGGCCGGGCTGGGGGCGGAGGTGCAGGCCGGGCTGGTGCCGTTGTCGCCGGCCGCCCGCGAAGCTGGACCGGGCCGGCTGGAGACATGCCTCACCGGCGGGGACGACTACGAGCTTTTGATGGCGGTGCGGCCGGGCGGCGACCGCGCGCTGCTTGCGGCGGCGGCGGCGGCGGCGGTCGGGGTTACGCGCATTGGCACGTTCACCAGTGGGCGCGGGGTCGAGGTCGTGGCTGCTGGCGGGACGGCGATGGCGTTATCCGCCGGTGGGTGGAGCCACTTTTGAACGGGGCGTCAATTCCGTCCGGGGAGGCCGGGTTCAAAGCCCCGTGCTGCTGCCCGTCGAAGCGCCGCTGCTGCCCGGGCCGCCGCCGGAAGCACCGCCAGTCGCGCCCGTGCTGAACTTGCCCACGTTGCCCAGCAACTGCTGCATGAACGACGCCTCGCTGCCCGGCGACGGCGTGGCGCGGGCCACCACGTCCACCGAGCGGCTGTCATCCTGGCTCAGGCGCTTGACGCCCCGCAGCACACCGCCTGAGTCGAAGGTCAGCACCGTCACGTCCTGGGCGAGAATGCCGGGCGTGCGGCCTACCCGGGTGCGCGTGGTCTCGCTGATATAGATCCAGCTGTTGTCGTCGAACGTGGCCTTGGCCGAGGGCGAGCCGAGCAAGGAGGTTACGTCGGCGCGCGTGGAGGTGCCTGGCACCAGCTCCTTCAACTGGTCCATGTCCACCTTGTTGCCGCGCAGCGTGCGCGGCGTCTCGATCACGCTGCATGCCGGCAGCAGGCCAAGGATGAGGAGCATGGGCAGGAGGGTTCGTCGCACGCCGATTCGTCCCGATAAGGCGGCCGCCGTTCCACGGGATCGGATTGATCGATCGCCGCCGGCGCCTATGTAACGCAGGTGGGTGTCACGCCCGCCTTGGCGAGTCAAACGTTCGAGGGTTGGGCATGGGGTTCCTGGGTTTGTTTGGCCGTAAGCGGCTGGAGCGCGCAGGCTTCGAACTCTACACCCAAGCCGTCCGTGCCGCGCGCGATCCCCACTTCTATGCCGACCTCGGTGTGCCCGACACCATGGATGGCCGGTTCGACATGGTCGGGCTCTATGTCTTTCTGCTGATCCATCGCCTGCACGCCGCTTCCAAGCCCGGCGCCGAGTTGGCGCAAGCCGTGTTCGATGCAATGTTCCTGGACATGGACACGACGTTGCGCGAGCTGGGCGTCAGCGACATGGCGGTGGGCAAGCGGGTTAAGGCGATGTGGGAGGCGCTGCACGGCCGCAGCGCCGCCTACGCCGCGGCGCTCGACGCTGGTGACCGGGAGGCAATGGCCACCGCGGTCGCCCGCAACGTCTGGCGCGGCGCGGCGCCGGAGGCGAACGCCTATGCGCTCGCGGACATCACGCTGCGGCAGCACCGCCGGCTGGGTGAGCAGCCGCTTGAGTCGTTGCTGGCCGGGCAGGCTGGCTTCGTGCCGATGCTGACGGCCCCGGCATGACGGAATTTTCGCGCCCCACCCCACTCGACCGCCTCGGGGCGCAGGGCGTTACCTTCGTCGTCGAGGCGGATGCCTGCGAACTCACGGCCCTAGCCGCCCGCCTGCAGCTTCCAGCGGTGGCCCGGCTGTGGTGCCGCTTCCACCTGCGGAGAGCCGAGGACGCAATGGTGGCGGCTACGGGCCAGCTCGAGGCCGAGGTAACGCAGGTGTGCGTACTGTCGCTCGAGGAGTTCGACCAGCGCGTCCAGGAGGCGTTCGCGCTGAATTTCGTGCCGGAAGGGTCGGAGACCGACGACCCGGACCCGGATGCGTTGGACCAGGTTCCCTACATCGGCAATGCGATCGACCTGGGCGAGGCGGCAACCGAGCAGCTTGCACTGGCGCTCGACCCCTATCCGCGGATGCCGGGCATGGATGAGGCTGCCGGGTCGGTGCACGAGGCGAGCGGTCCCTTTGCCGCGCTGGCCGCCTTGCGCCGCGAACAATAGGCGGTGCTTGCAGGGGCCGACCGCCTCTGCTAGACGGCGCGGCTCACGTCAACGACAACCCACAAGTGATCCAGTTGCCGCCGCATGGCGCGCCGCGCGTCACGTCAGACCGGAGGGGCGCTGTCCCATGGCCGTTCCCAAGAAGAAAACCTCGCCATCCCGCCGCGGCATGCGGCGTTCGCACGACGCGATCAGCCCCGAGGCCCACAACGAGTGCGGCAATTGCGGCGAGCTGAAGCGCCCGCATCACGTCTGCAGCCATTGCGGCCATTATGCGGGGCGCGAGGTCGTGGCGGCCGGCAAGGATCTGAAGGGCGCTGTCCGCGCCTGATCGCGGCCGGACGCCTTCGCGTTCTCGGGGTCTAGCGCATTGAACGAGCCGTTTACCCTGGCGATCGACGCGATGGGTGGGGATAACGCGCCTGCGATCGTGGTCGATGGCATCGCACTTGCAGCCGAGCGGCATCCGGGCGCGCGTTTCCTGCTATTCGGCGACGAGGCGCAACTCGGGCCGCTCATGGCCGGGCACAAGCGCGTCGTGGCGGCCTGCACGGTCCGTCATGCCGCCGCCAGCATCCCGAGCGACATGAAGCCTACAGCCGCGTTGCGGGTCCGCGGCTCGTCCATGCGCATGGCGATCGATGCGGTGTCGCGGGGTGAGGCCTCGGGCGTCGTGTCCGCTGGCAATACCGGCGCGCTGCTGGCGCTGGCCAAGATCGTCATCAAGTCGTTGCCCGGGATCGACCGGCCGGCCATGGCCGCCATCGGGCCGTCGGCGCGGGGTGACATCGTCATGCTCGACCTCGGCGCCAACTTGCAGTGCGACGTGCGCAACCTGGTGGAGTTCGCGGTGATGGGCGATGTGTTCGCCCGCACCGTGCTGGGCCTCACGGCGCCGAGCATCGGGCTGTTGAACGTCGGCTCGGAGGAGCTGAAAGGCGACGAGCGGGTGCGCCAAGCCGCGGAGGTGCTGCGGCTCAGCCATATCGGCCCGCAGTTCCATGGCTTCGTCGAGGGGCACGACATTGCGGCCGGCACCACCGACGTCATCGTGACGGACGGTTTCACCGGCAACGTGGCGCTCAAGACCGGGGAGGGCGCGCTGAAGCTGGTGGGCGGCCTGCTCAAGCAGATTTTTGGCGGCAGCCTGGCCGGCAGATTGGCCTATCTGCTCGCCCGGCCGGGTCTGGACCGGATGCGCGAGTGGCTGGACCCGCGCCGTTACAACGGCGCGGTGATGCTGGGGCTGAATGGCGTGGTGGTGAAGTCGCACGGCGGCACCGATGCGGAGGGCTTCGCGCATGCCGTGGATGTGGCCATGGACATGGTCGTGCACGGGTTTAACGAAAAGATACGGGACGGGCTGGCGCGCATCGAGGGTCTGGGCAAGCCCGCCGCGATGTTCGCCGCGGTATAGCGTGGCGCGCACCGTCCTGGCCGGCCTCGGCGGCTACCTGCCCGAGCGCGTGGTGACCAACGACGAGTTGTCCCGCACCATCGACACCACCGACGCTTGGATCCAGGAGCGCACCGGCATACGCCAGCGGCATTTCGCCGCGCCGCACGAAACCTGCGCCTTCATGGGCGCGCAGGCGGCCCGGGCGGCACTTGCGGATGCGGGGGCAGGGCCGGGCGACGTGGACGCGGTCATCCTGGCCACGGCTACCCCGGACCAAGCGTTTCCGGCGACCGCGCTGCGAGTGCAGGCGGAGTTGGGCATCAAGCAGGGCTTTGGGTTCGATCTCTCGGCCGCCTGCAGCGGGTTCGTGTACGGGCTTTCGGTAGCGGACGGGCTGATGCGGGCGGGCCAGGCACGGGGCGTGCTGGTGATCGGTTCCGAGGTGTATTCGCGCATTCTGAACTGGGCGGATCGGGGGACCTGCGTGCTGTTTGGCGATGGGGCGGGGGCCGCATTCCTGCGCCGGGCCACGCCGGCGGAGGGTGAGCGGGGCATTCTCTCCACGCATTTGCATGCCGACGGCACGCTTGGTGATTCGCTCTACATCGATGGCTCGGTCGGCCGGGCCGACAAGCCCGGCCATTTGGTGATGAACGGCCGCGAGATATTCCGGCACGCCGTGGCGAAGCTCGCCGCGGCCGTGGACGAAGCCCTTGCGGCCAATGGTTTGAGCCACGCCGATGTGGACTGGCTTGTGCCGCACCAGGCGAACCGGCGCATCATCGAGGCGATGGGCAAGAAGCTCGGCCTGCCGAGCGAGCGGGTGGTGATGACGGTGGACCGGCACGCCAACACCTCTGCGGCGTCGATCCCGCTGGCGTTGTCCGAGGCCTATCGGGATGGCCGGATCAAGCGCGGCGAACTGGTGCTGATGGAGGCGCTGGGGGGCGGGCTGACCTGGGGCAGCGCCCTGGTGCGGCTGTAGCGGAGTCGCCACAGGCGGGGCACAATTCTTTAGTGTCAAGCCGTTTGCTTGACGTTGGTAATGCCGGCCCATAGCGTGTCGGGATGAACACGGTTACGCGAGCGCAACTGGCTGAGACGATCTATGCGCAGGTCGGGCTGTCTCGCAACGATTCCGCCGACCTGCTGGAGACGGTGTTGGAACGCATGTCGCTGGCGCTCGAGGCCGGCGAGTCGGTCAAGGTGAGCGGGTTCGGCACGTTTTCGGTCCGGCAGAAGGGCCGGCGGATCGGCCGCAATCCCAAAACGGGCATCGAGGTGCCGATCCTGCCGCGCCGCGTGCTGACGTTCCGGCCCAGCCAGGTGCTGAAGGCGCATGTAAATGGGACCACGATCCCCAGCGGTGACGACCTGGGCGGCGACGACGAATGACCGGCATGAGCGACCTGTTGCCTGAGGAGCCGGATCAGGCCCGGCCGCGCGCCAAGAAGGCGCCGAACGCCTTCCGCACCATCAGCGAAGTGGCCGACGAACTGCACATCCCGCAGCATGTTCTGCGATTTTGGGAGACCAAGTTTCCGCAGATCAAGCCGCTGAAGCGGGGCGGCGGCAGGCGCTATTACCGGCCGGACGACATCCAGCTGCTGCGCCGCATTAGTGATTTGTTGTACATTCAGGGTTATACCATCAAGGGCGTCCAGCGCTTGCTGCGCGATGGCGGAGGCCAATTGTCCGATGATATCCCACCGGCGACGCCGGCAGAACGCGCCGCCGCCGAAGCCGAACGCGCCGAGGCGGCCCCGCCACCCGAGTTGCCCAGCCTCGACCCAACTCTCGCCACGACTGCGGATGCGGATGAGATCGACCGTTTGCGGGCGTTGCTGCGGCTAGCGCTGGAGGAGCTCGTGTCGGTAAGGGCGTTGCTCGAGTAGGGCGGGGCTGCTAGGAACCCGTCGGCGAGATGTTCTGAGTTACGGGTAGTGGCGCAGCCTGGTAGCGCACTTGTCTGGGGGACAAGGGGTCGTCGGTTCGAATCCGGCCTACCCGATTCAGAGCTTCACTCCGGCAACAGCAACGTTGCCACGGCTTGAGCGGCAATCCCCTCGCCGCGGCCGGCGAACCCCAGACGTTCCGTCGTCGTTGCCTTTACCGAGATGCGGCCTACGTCGACTGCCAACAGGTCGGCGAGCCGGGCCATCATCGCCGCCGCATGGGGGGTGATCTTGGGCCGCTCGCAAATCAGGGTCACGTCCGCGTTGGACAGCCGACCGCCCCGCGCCGCGATCCGCCCGGCGGCATGGCGCAGGAAGCGGGCGCTGTCGGCGTCCTTCCAGGTCGCTTCGCTCGGTGGAAAGTGGCGGCCGATATCCCCTTCCGCCAGCGCGCCGTAGATGGCGTCGCACAGGGCATGGATGCCCACATCCGCATCGGAGTGCCCGGCCAACCCCTTCTCGTGCGGCACGGCGATGCCGCACAGGATGAGCGGCCGCCCGGCCTCCAGCACGTGCACGTCGAACCCGGTGCCGGTGCGCGGCTGCAACGGGGGAGCGAGAACGCGTTCCAGCCGCAAGGCATCCTCCGGATACGTCAGCTTGATGTTATCGTCATGCCCGGCCACCAATGCCACGGCTACTCCCGCCTGCTCGAGCAGCGCGGCATCGTCGGTGGCGGAGGTCGGCGCGGCGCTTTGCCGGTGCAGTTCCAGCAAGGTGGCAAAGCGGAACGCTTGCGGCGTTTGCGCCCGGAACAGCCCGTCCCGCGGCACCGTGCCGGCGATGACCCCGTCCGCGGCGCGCTTCAGCGTGTCGGCCACGGGCACGGCGGGGATGGCACCGGCGTGGCGGTCCAGCGCCTCCAGCAACGCGGCAACCGTCGGCGCCGGAAAGAACGGCCGGGCCGCGTCGTGCACGAGCACCATGTCAGGCGCCAGCGGGGCCAAGGCCTCTAGCCCGGCGCGCACGCTCTCCTGGCGGGTCGCGCCGCCGGGCACGACCGGCAGGTGATCCAGCCCGGCCAACAACGGATCGAGCAGGGCAGGGTCGCCCACCGGCTGCAACAGCCCGGCATGCCGCGCCAAGGCCTCCGCCGCCCAGCGTGCGACGGGCTTGCCGGCCAGCATGGAATACTGCTTGGGCCGCTCGCCACCGAAACGCGAGCCTGACCCGGCGGCAACGAGAATGGCAGCGACGCGCATGGTGGTCAGCAATGCGTGCCGGACTGCGTTGCGTCAACCCTGTGCAGCGAGCAATTGCGTACGTGCCAAGCAGGCCTTAGTTTGCCCAAATCATGGGCAACCCAAATAGCACAGCAACGCCGCCGCAGGCTGGCGGCCTCTTGCCGATCCTGCTCGGCAGCGGCGCGACCGCCGTGCGGATCGATCGTCCGGTCATCCTGGCGCCAATGTCGGGCGTGACCGACCTGCCGTTCCGGCGCCTGGCCAAGCAGCATGGCGCCGGGCTGGTCGTCTCCGAGATGATCGCGTCATGGGCCATGGTGCGCGAGAACCGCACCACCCTGCGCATGGCCGAGGTGGACGGGTGCGGCGGCCCCAGCGCGGTGCAGTTGGCGGGCTGCGACCCGCAGGCGATGGCCGAGGCCGCCCGCATCGCGGTGGGCCACGGCGCGGACCTGATCGACATCAACTTCGGCTGCCCGGTGAAGAAGGTGGCGGTTGGCCAGTCCGCCGGCTCCGCCCTGATGCGGGACGAGCAGGCGGCCGCGCGAATCCTTGAGGCCACCGTGCAGGCAGTGCCCGTGCCAGTGACGCTCAAGATGCGCATGGGCTGGGACGCAGCCAATCTGAATGCTCCCGCCTTGGCCCGCATCGCCGAGGCCTCCGGCATCCAGATGGTCACCGTGCATGGCCGCACCCGGCAGCAATTCTATGCCGGGGCAGCCGACTGGCGGTTCATCGCCAGGGTGAAGCAGGCCGTCGGCATTCCGGTGATCGCCAACGGTGACATCCTGACCCTCGACGACGCCGCCGCGGCGCTCGCGCAATCGGGCGCCGATGGCGTGATGATCGGCCGCGGCTGCTACGGGCGGCCCTGGTTTCCGGCGCTGGCGGCCGAGTTCCTGTGCACCGGCCGGCGCTTGGCGGAGCCCTCGCTGGCCGAGCAGAAGCGCATTCTGCTGGCTCATTACCGCGCCATGCTGGCGCATTGCGGACGGGAGGCGGGCGTGCGCGTCGCCCGCAAGCATGTGTCGTGGTACTCGCACGGCCTATATGGCTCGGCCGAGTTCCGCGCCGCCGTCAACCGCTGCGTGGACGCCGGCGCCGTCGAGGCGCTCATTCACGGCTTCTACGACCCGCTCATCGAACGCGCCGGGTCAGAGGCGCTCGCGGCATGAAGGGGGTACTGACACGCCGCCGCCTGGCGCTGGTGGAGCGGCTCTCCCCGCGGCCGCCGGCGACCGACGCGCATGCGATGCTGAGCGCGCTGCCCGTGGCCGTGGTGCTGCTCGATGCGAACGATCGCTTCCGCTACGCCAACCAGGCCGCCGAGCAGTTCCTGGGCATCTCCCTGCTGCAGTTGACGCAGCTAAACCTCGCCGCCCTGGTGCCGCCCGACAATCCGTTGTTCCCGATGATCGCCCAGGTGCGGGCGGATGGCAGCACCATCTCGGATTACGACCTCTGCCTGGAAAGCCCTCGCCTGCACAAAAGCAGCATCACCGTGCAAGCCACGGTGCTGCCGGAGGAGCCCGGCTGCGTGCTGCTGACCTTGCAGGACAGTTCCGCCGCCCGCTCGCTGGACCGGCAGATGGCCTTCCGCGGCGCGGCCCGCAGCGTCAGCGGCATGGCGGCGATCCTGGCGCATGAGGTGAAGAACCCGCTTTCGGGCATACGCGGCGCCGCCCAGTTGCTCGAGGCGAGCGTTGCCGAGCCGGACCGTGAACTGACCGTGCTGATCCGCGACGAGGCCGACCGGATCCGCGACCTGGTGGAGCGGATGGAGGTGTTCGGCGAGAAGCCGATCGAGCGCCGGGCCGTGAACATCCACCGCGTGCTGGAGCATGTCCGCCGTCTCGCCCAAAGCGGAGTGGCGGCCAACCTCCGCATCTCCGAGGTCTACGACCCCTCCCTGCCCTCCGCCTGGGCGAACCGCGACCAATTGATCCAGGTGATGCTGAACCTGGTGAAGAACGCCGCGGAGGCCATCACCGGCGACCCGGCGTTCACCCAGCGCGGTACGGGCGAGATCGTGCTGACCACGGCCTACCAGCACGGCATGCGGCTTGCAGTGGCGGGAAGCACGCATCGCGTCCACCTCCCCTTGGTGGTCACGGTGCGCGACAACGGGCCGGGGATCGCCGAGGACATCAGGCCGCATCTGTTCGAAGCCTTCGTCTCCAGCAAGCCGAGCGGTAGTGGGCTGGGGTTGGCCCTGGTGGCCAAGATCGTCGGCGACCATGGCGGCCTCATCGAGGTCGATAGCCGGCCCGGCCGCACCGAGTTTCGCCTCTGCCTTCCCGTGATGACCGACGCCGAGGCCGACGCCCCCTGAAAGCTCCCGCATGACCCCGCCTACCGTGCTAGTTGCCGACGACGACCGATCGATCCGGACCGTGCTGACCCAGGCGCTCGGCCGTTCCGGCTATCAAGTGCGCTGCACCGGCAATGCCGCGACCCTGTGGCGGTGGGTCGAGGACGGCGAAGGGGACCTGGTCATCACCGACGTGGTCATGCCCGACGAAAACGGGCTCGACCTGATCCCCCGCATCAAACGCATCCGTCCCGACCTCCGCGTGGTGGTCATGAGCGCGCAATCCACGCTGATGACGGCGGTGAAGGCCGCGCAGCGCGGCGCATTCGAATACCTGCCTAAGCCTTTCGACTTAAAGGAATTGCTCGCCGTGGTCGGACGGGCGCTCGCAGCGCCCCCGTCCGACATGCAGGCGCACGCGATCGAGGCGCGGGACGGCGAGGAGCGGCTGCCGCTGATCGGCCGGTCCGTGGCGATGCAGGAGATCTATCGCAGCATCGCCCGGCTCACGACCACCGATCTCACCGTCATGGTCAATGGCGAATCGGGCACCGGCAAGGAGTTGGTGGCGCGCGCGCTGCACGATTACGGGCGGCGGCGGACCGGGCCGTTCGTGGCCATCAACATGGCCGCCATCCCGCGCGAACTGATCGAGAGCGAGCTGTTCGGCCATGAACGCGGCTCCTTCACCGGCGCCATGAACCGCGCCCAGGGCCGCTTCGAGCAAGCGGCCGGCGGCACGCTGTTCCTCGACGAGATCGGCGACATGCCGGCCGAGGCGCAGACCCGGCTGCTGCGCGTGCTGCAGGAAGGCGAATTCACCACCGTGGGCGGGCGCCAGCCGATCCGTGCCAACGTGCGGATCGTCGCCGCCACGCACCGCGACCTGCGCCAGGCCATCCGCGGCGGGCAGTTCCGTGAGGACCTGTTCTATCGGTTGAACGTCGTGCCCATCCGCCTGCCGCCGCTGCGCGAGCGGGTGGAAGACATCCAGGTGCTCGCCCGCCACTTCCTCGACCGCGCGCGGGAGAGCGGGCTTGCGGCAAAATCGCTGGACCAATCCGCCATCGACCGGCTTCGCCAGCATCGCTGGCCGGGCAACGTGCGCGAGCTGGAGAACCTGATGCGCCGGCTGGCGGCGCTGTATCCGCAGGAGACCATCACCGAGGAGGTGATCAGCGCCGAACTGCTGGAAACCGGGCTGGATGCCGACCCGCCGGGCCATTCCGGCAATCCCGAGCCGTTGGCCGCCGCGGTGGAGCGGCACATCCGCCAGTTCCTGTCGGCCAGCCGGGACGGGATGCCGATGCGCGACATCTACGACCAGGTGATCGCGGAAGTGGAGCGGCCGTTGATCCAAATGACCTTGTCGGCCACGCGCGGCAACCAGATCAAGGCGGCGGCGATGCTCGGGTTGAACCGCAACACGCTTCGCAAGAAAATCCGCGACCTGGACATCCCGGTCATCCGGGGGATCGGTTAGCCGGTGAACGCGACCAGCAAGCCCGACACCCTGCTGCCGCCGGCGCGCCGGCTGTCGCTGGCGCGCCGGCTGGCGGACGCCTTGCTGGGCAAGGCGGTGACGCTGATCCTGGCGGCCGTCGCGCTGGCGCTGGGGGTGGGCACCTTCGTGCTGCTCTCGGGCGGCGTGTCGCTGCAGTTGCGTCCCAGCGCGCTGTCCGCGTTGGTGCTGTCCAACCTCGTTGTGCTGCTGCTGCTGGGCGCGGTTCTGGCGGGGCGCCTGACCCGGGTGTGGGTGGAACGGCGGCGCGGGTCCGCCGGGTCCCGCCTGCATGTGCGGCTGGTGATGATGTTCAGCGTGGTGGCGGTTACGCCCACGATCCTGGTCGCCATCTTCGCGACCGCGTTCTTTACCCTCGGCATCCAGGCCTGGTTCAACGACCGCGTGCGCACCGCGTTGAACGAGGGGCTCGAGGCGTCGCGCGGCTACCTCGATGAGCATCGGAACAACATCCGGGCCGACGTGCTGGGCATGGCCAACGACCTCAGCCGCGCCGGGCAGATGCTGGCGAACGACCCCTACGCGTTCGCGCAGGTGCTGCAAACGCAGACCGTGCTGCGCGGCCTGACCGAGGCCATCATCTACGAGCCCGTCACCGGCCAGGTCGTGGCCGGAGTCGGCGCCATGGAGGGCCTGGGGGTGGAGCCCGCGCCCGCATCGGCGACCGAGCTGGCCCGCAGCGGCGAGGTCGCCGTGCTGGGCTCGCCGGACGAGAACCGGGTGCGGGCGGTGGTGCAGCTGAACGCGACCCCCACCCTGATGCTGCTGATCGGCCGGCCGGTGGACCAGGAAATCCTAAACCACATGGTCAGGACCGAGAACGCTGTGGCGGAGTACAAGCGGCTCGACGAAAACCGCTCCGGCCTGCAGGTGACCTTCGCGCTGATCTTTGCGCTCGTGGCGCTGCTGGTGCTGTCGGCGGCCGTGCTGATCGGCCTCGTGCTCGCCAACCAGATCGCGCGGCCGGTGGGGCGGTTGATCCTGGCGGCGGAGCGCGTGCGGGCGGGCGACCTGACCGTGCGCGTGCCCGAAATCCAGAGCGAGGACGAGGTGGCCGGCCTTTCCCGGGCCTTCAATCGCATGACCGGGCAGCTTGCCTCGCAACGTAGCGAGTTGATGGACGCCTATAGCCAGATCGATGAACGCCGGCGCTTCACCGAGACCGTGCTGGCCGGCGTGTCGGCCGGCGTGATCGGCCTGGACCAGGGCGCCCGCATCGAGCTGCCGAACCGCGCCGCGAGCGAGCTGCTCGGCATGGACCTGATGGGCGCGATCGGCGTCAAGCTGGGCGAGGCGGTGCCCGAGTTCGCGCCGATGCTGGCGGGCGTTGCCGAGATGGCGGAGCGCGCGCGCACTGCTGAAATCGAGATCGGACCGGTATCGCGCCGCCGCACCTTACTGGTGCGGATCGGCGCCGACCTGCGCGGCGGCCGGCCCGATGGCTACGTCGTGACGTTCGACGACATCACCGAGCTGCAGTCCGCCCAGCGCAAGGCCGCCTGGGCCGACGTGGCCCGGCGCATCGCGCACGAGATCAAGAACCCGCTGACACCCATCCAGCTCAGCGCGGAGCGGCTGAAACGGCGCTTCACCAAGGAGATCACCTCCGACCCCGAAACCTTCGCCCAATGCGCCGACACCATCGTGCGCCACGTGGAGGATATCGGCCGGATGGTGGATGAGTTCTCCGCCTTCGCCCGCATGCCGCAGCCCGTGCTGCGCCCGGAGGACGTGGGCCGTATCGCCCGCGAGGCCTTGATACTGCAACGCTCCGCGCGGCCGGAGATCGCCTGGTCCACCGACATTCCGGAGCGCGGCCCGATGGGGTTGTGCGACCGCCGCCTGCTCGGCCAGGCCCTCACGAACCTGTTGCAGAACGCCGCCGATGCCGTGGCGATGCGGCGCCGGACGGACGCGGAGCTGGCCGGCCGTATCAGCGTCGCCGTTCGCACGGACGCGGGCATGGCGGCCATTGAGGTCAGGGACGACGGGATCGGCCTGCCGCGGGAGGACCGGGGCCGGCTGGCCGAGCCCTATGTGACGCACAAGCCCAAGGGCACCGGCTTGGGATTGGCGATCGTCAAGAAGATCATGGAGGACCACGGCGGCACGCTCACCCTCGATGACCGCAACGATGGCCCCGGCGCAGTGGTGACGCTTGCGCTGCCATTGATTGTGCAAGACCGGGTTCCGGCCTAGAGGGAGCGGGATGGCGCAGGAAATCCTCATCGTCGATGACGAACCCGACATCCGCATGCTGATCGATGGCGTGCTGGGCGACGAGGGCTATGCGGTCCGCCAGGCGGGCGACTCCGACGCGGCCGTCGCGGCGTTCCGGCATCGCCTGCCGTCGCTGGTCATCCTCGACGTTTGGTTGCAGGGCTCGCGGCTCGACGGCCTCGGCATCCTGAAGGTGCTTCACTCCGAAGAGCCGCACGTGCCGGTGGTGATGATCTCCGGCCACGGCACCATCGAAACCGCGGTGGCGGCGATCCAGCACGGCGCCTACGATTTCATCGAGAAGCCGTTCAAGTCCGACCGGCTGTTGCTGATCGTCCGCCGTGCGCTGGAGGCGGCGCGGCTGTCACGCGAGAACGCCGAATTGCGGCTGCGCGCCGGGTTCGACTCGGAGCTGACGGGGCATAGCCCGGCCATCGTCGGCCTGCGCAGCGCGGTCGAGCGGGTGGCGCCCACCGGGTCGCGCGTACTGATCAGCGGGCCGGCAGGTTCCGGCAAGGAGGTTGCTGCGCGCATGGTGCACCAGCGGTCGCGCCGCGCGGAGGGGCCGTTCGTGGCGCTGAACTGCGCCACGCTCAACCCGGCCAGGTTCGAGGAGGAGCTGTTCGGGGTGGAGGCCGGCGCGGATGCGAGCGCCAGCCCGCGCCGGGCGGGGGTGCTGGAACGCGCGCATGGCGGCACCTTGCTGCTGGACGAAGTGTCGGACATGCCGTTGGAGACGCAGGGCAAGATCGTCCGTGCATTGCAGGACCAGACCTTCGAGCGGCTCGGCGGCTCCACGCGCGTAAAGGTCGATGTCCGCGTGCTGGCGACCAGCAACCGCGACCTGCACGCCGAGATCGCCGCCGCGCGGTTCCGCGAGGACCTGTATTACCGGCTGGCCGTGGTGCCGATCCGCATGCCGAGCCTGAAGGAACGCCGGGAGGACGTGCCCGACCTTGCCCGCCATTTTCTCGAGCGTTCCGCCGAAACGTCCGGCATACCCGGCCGCGAACTGTCCACCGACGCGCTGACCGCGTTGCAGGCCTACGACTGGCCCGGCAACGTGCGCCAACTCCGCAACTTGATGGATTGGCTGCTGATCATGGCGCCGGGCGGCCCCGGCGACCCCATCCGCGCAGAGATGCTGCCCGCGGAAGTCAGCCAGGGCGCGCCGGCCCTGTTGAACTTCGATCCCTCGGCCGACCTGATGTCGCTGCCGTTGCGGGAGGCGCGGGACCTGTTCGAGACGCAGTACCTGCAAGCACAGCTGCTCCGATTCGGCGGCAACATCAGCCGGACCGCCGGGTTCGTGGGCATGGAGCGGAGCGCGCTGCATCGCAAGCTGAAGCAACTGGGCGTGAACTCGGACGACCGGGCCGCGCCGTGAGCCGCATCGCCTACGTGAACGGGCGATACCTGCCGCAGCGCGACGCCTCGGTGAACGTGGAGGATCGTGGCTACCAGTTCGCCGACGGCATCTACGAGGTGGTGCACCTGTATCGCAGCCGATTCGTGGACGCGGACCTGCACCTGGCCCGCCTCGAACGGTCATTGAGCCAGGTGCAAATCCGCATGCCGATGGGTCGCGCCGCCCTGGTCCACGTATTGCACGAGGTGGCCCGGTGCAATCGCGTCTCCGAGGGGCTGCTCTACATGCAGGTCACCCGCGGCGTGGCCCGGCGCGACCATGCCTTCCCCTCACCCACGACTCCGCCGGCGCTGGTGGTCACCATCCGCCGCATCCCGCCTTACCCGACCGACGTGGACGCCTGGACCACCACGGCGATCACCCGCCCGGACGAACGCTGGGCCCGGTGCGACATCAAGTCGATCGGCCTGCTGCCCAACGTGCTCGCCCGGCAGGCGGCGCGGGCCGAGGGCGCCTCCGAGGCCGTGCTGGTCGACGGCGATGGCATGGTGACCGAGGGCGCCGCGACCAGCTTCTGGATCGTGGACGCCGACGGGGTGTTGCGCACGCGCCCGCTGACGCATGCCATCCTGCCCGGCTGCACCCGCGCGGCGCTCGCAAAACTCATGCAGGAGCAGGGGATCGCGTTCGAGGAGCGGGCCTTCAGCCAGTCGGAGATGCGGACCGCGCGGGAGGCGTTCATCACCAGCGCCACGAGCTTCGTTAGGCCGGTGGTGGCGATCGATGGGGCACCGGTCGGCACGGGGGAGGTGGGTCCGGTGGCCCAGCTGCTGTTCGCCACATTCGCCCGCCACGTTCAGGGCAGCCTGGCCAACGCCGCCTGAACCGAGCCGCGCCGGCTTCCAGCCCGGCGCGAATAGGGTTAGGTTTGCCTGCCGTCCGAATGGGGCGGGTTATCCTTCCAGGCACTACGAAGTAGGCCTGGACAACAAAAAGGACACGAACGTGGCCGCAGAGAAGTCGCAGAACGTACAGGACGTGTTCCTGAACCACGTGCGCAAAGCCAAAACCCCGGTGACTGTGTTCTTGGTCAACGGCGTGAAACTGCAAGGCATCATCACCTGGTTCGACAACTTCTCGGTGCTGCTGCGCCGCGACGGTCATACTCAGTTGGTCTATAAGCACGCCATCAGCACCGTCATGCCCGGCGCACCCATCCAGTTGTTCGATGCCACCAAGGTCGAAACGGCAGGCCCCGCTACGGCCCAGGAGGCAGCCTCTGCCAGCGGAGCCGGTTGATACCGCCGGCGCGCCGACGCGCGCCGCCGTCGTCCTGCCGTGGGAGCGCCCGCATCGGCAGGACGCGTCCCGCGCCGCGGAGGCGCAACTCGCCGAGGCCGTCGGCCTCGCCGCCTCGATCGGCCTCGTGGTCGTGCACACCGCCGTGCCGCCGCTGCGAACCCGCCGGTCGGCCACGCTGCTGGGCCAGGGCCAGGTCGAGACGCTGGGCCAGGCGATCAAGGCGGAAGGCGTCACCGTCGCCGTGGTGGACGCGCAGCTTTCCCCGGTGCAGCAACGCAACCTCGAGCGGGAGTGGGGCTGCAAGGTCATCGACCGCACCGGCCTGATCCTGGACATCTTCGGCGAGCGCGCCCGCACGAAGGAGGGCGCCTTGCAAGTCGAACTCGCCCATCTGGAATACCAGCGCAGCCGGCTCGTAAGGTCCTGGACACACTTGGAGCGGCAGCGCGGCGGCTTCGGCTTCCTGGGCGGCCCCGGCGAGACCCAGATCGAGGCCGACCGCCGCCTGATCGGCGACCGGATCGTGCGGGTGAAGAAGGAGTTGGAGCAGGTTCGGCGCACCCGGGGCCTGCACCGGGCCGCCCGCAGCCGGGTGCCGTACCCGATCGTGGCCCTGGTGGGCTACACCAATGCGGGCAAATCCACCCTGTTCAACGCGCTGACGGGCGCCGATGTGCATGCGCAGGACCAGTTGTTCGCCACGCTCGACCCCACCATGCGCGGCCTGCGGCTGCCGTCTGGCCGCCGGGTGATCCTCTCGGATACCGTCGGCTTCATCAGCGACTTGCCGACCGAGCTGGTCGCGGCCTTCCGGGCCACGCTGGAGGAGGTGGCGGAGGCGGACGTGATCCTGCACGTGCGCGATGTGGCGCATCCGGACAGCGCGGCGCAGCGTGCCGACGTCGTCCAGGTGCTGGACGGCATGGTGAAGGAGGACAGCCTGGACGCCAGTTGGCCGTCTCGCACCATCGAGATCCTGAACAAGGCCGATTTGCTTGGCGGCCCGGACCAGGTGCCGGCGCGCGAGGGCTGCGTCGCCGCATCCGCCATCACCGGGGATGGCCTGCCCGCCCTGAAGGCCGCCATCGACGCCCGCATCTCCGCGGGTATGGAGACCGCCGACTACCACCTGCCCGCACATGATGGGGCACGGCTGGCCTGGCTGTATCAGCACGGCGAGGTGGTCGCCCGGCGCGACGCGGAAGACGGCGTGCATATGCAGGTGCGCCTGTTGCCGGCGGACCGCGCCAGATTCGAGCGCGGCCCGTAAATGGGCAACGCCGAGCTGGCGGAGGTGGTGCAGCTTGTCCGTGCCGTCGCGCGGGCCGAGATCATGCCGCGCTTCCGCAACCTGGCGCCGGCGGACATCCAGGTGAAGTCGGGTCCGCTCGACCTGGTCACCGTCGCCGACGAGGCAGCGGAAGCGCGGCTGACCACCGGCCTGCAGCGGCTGTTTCCCGGTTGCGTCGTCGTGGGCGAGGAGGCCGCATCCCGCAACCCGGCGCTGCTCGAGGCGATCGGCGACGCGGAACTTTGCTTCATCCTGGACCCGATCGACGGCACCGCCAATTTTTGCGCCGGGTTGCCCCTGTTCGGAACCATGGTGGCCGCGGTGCGACGGGGCGCGGTCGTCGGCGCGATCATCCACGACCCGGTCGGCGACGATACGGCGACGGCGTTGCTGGGGCAGGGGGCCTGGCTCGAAACGGCCGGGGGCGCCCGCACCCGGCTTCGGGTGGCCGGACCCGCGGCCGCGGCCGCCATGTCCGGCAGCGTATCCTGGCGCTACATGCCGGAACCGCGGCGCAGCGAGGTTTGTGCCCGCTTGCCAAGGGTCGCCGGGGCCTGGGACTACCGCTGCGCCGCCCACCAATAC
This sequence comes from uncultured Acetobacteraceae bacterium, assembly GCA_964235765.1. Taxonomy (GTDB): domain Bacteria; phylum Pseudomonadota; class Alphaproteobacteria; order Acetobacterales; family Acetobacteraceae; genus JAVVHH01. The sequence continues at coordinate 42,386 of CAXSDH010000010.1, read as the reverse complement.
CGGATGCTGGCTGCCGGGCATTGCCATTTCGTGGTGTTCAACCGCCTGCTGCCCTGGGACCACGCGCCGGGCTGGCTGCTGCACCGGGAAGCCGGGGGGTATTCGGCCAAGCTGGACGGCGCCCCCTATAGCCCGGCGCAATCCGACGGCGGCCTGATCTGCGCGCCGGACCAGGCAAGCTGGGCCGACCTCCGCGCCACGCTGTTCGCCGACGCCTGAGAGTTGCCGTCGTCTATTCGTCCGCGCCAGGCAGGCGTTCGGTGCGCTTCACAGCGGTCCAATGCGCCTCCATCGCTTCCAGGCCCGCATCGGCCAGCGTCAGCCCGTCCCGCGCGACCCGGCGCTCGACCTCCTCGAAGCGGCGGCTGAACTTGTCGTTCGCCTGACGAAGGCAGGCCTCCGGATCGAGGCCCAGCTTGCGCGCGAGGTTGGCCGCCACGAACAGCACGTCACCAACCTCGTCGGCCAGCCGCTCTGGATCGGCGCCGGGCAACTCGGCCCGCACCTCCGCGATTTCTTCCTCGAGCTTCGCCAGTACCAGCTCGGCATCCGCCCAATCGAACCCGACGGCCCCAGCCCGGGCAGTGATCTTGAGTGCGCGGGTGAGGGCGGGCAACCCCACTGGAATGCCGTCCAACACTCCCGCGCGCTGCCGCCCCCGCCGTTCCGCGCGTTTCTGCTCCTCCCAGCCCAGCCCACCGCCCGGCTGGCCTTGCGGGAAGATGGCGGGATGGCGCCGGATCATCTTGTCGGCGATCGCTTGCGCGACCTCGGCGAACCCGAATTGCCCGGCCTCCTCGGCCATGCGCGCATGATAGACGACCTGGAACAGCAGATCGCCCAACTCGTCCGGCAGATCGGCCATGTCCCGCCGCGCGATGGCGTCGGCCACCTCGTAGGCCTCCTCGATCGTATAGGGTGCGATCGTGTCGAAGGTTTGCCTCTGATCCCAGGGGCAGCCATTCTCGGCATCGCGCAAGGCCGCCATGACGGCGAGCAGGCGGGCGAGTTGGCGCTCAGCCTCTACGGTCAAGGCCTTCAGCGTTGATCGTCTTTGGCGAGCGCGTCCATCGCCTGGGGCAGGCCGCGAGGCGAGAAGGGCAGCACGGCCTCGCGCCCCGCGCTGTCCTGGAACACCAGCCGGGCATTCTCGGTCCGGGCGCGGATGCGGCGCAACGCCTCGTCCGTCACGGGCGCGTCGGCCAGGCACCCGGCCGGAACGCAGCGTCGCCAGGCCAGCTCGAGCAACGGCCCTCCGGCCTCGCTCTCGCCCCCGAGCATGCGGACTCCGCTGGAAAGGCTCACGTTGACGGGCACCAGCACGGTGAGCCGCAGCGGCTCGTTGCGGGAAGGCCGGCCGATGGCGGTCTGCGCCACGGGCTGCGTTTTGTCGAACAGGGTCTGGCCGACCTCGCAGCTTTGCGGTCCGGTTTCCGGCCGCTGGCAGCGCAGCGTCCAATCGCCGAAGGTGGCCGTGGTGCGCTGCGGCTCGGCGGGGGCGGCGGAGGCGGATGGGGCCGGCGTGCGGGCCGGCTGTGCTGCCGCTGGGCCGGCGAGCGCGGCGGCGAGCGCCAGGGCGGTCAACGCACGCTGCATGCTAATCCTCCGCAAACGGGTTCTTGGTGCCGCGCAGCAGCAGCCGGATCGGGACGCCCGGCAGCTTGAACTCGTCGCGCATGCTGTTCACGAGGTACCTTGTATAGTCGTCGGGCGTCTGCTCCGCGCGCGTGCCGAACGCGATGAAGGTGGGCGGCCGCGCTTTCGCCTGGGTGATGTAGCGCAGCTTCAGCCGCCGCCCATCCACCAGCGGCGGCGCGTGCCGTTCAAGCGCGCCCTCGAACCAGCGGTTCAACGCCCCCGTCGCGACTCGGCTGTTCCAAGTCTCGTGCACCGCCCGTACCGCCGGCAGCAGCCGGTCCACCCCGGCGCCGGTCAGCGCCGAGAACGTCACCACCGGGATGCCCTTCATCTGCGCCATGCCGGTTTCCAGCCGCTCGCCGATGTCCTTGCGCGTGACGCCGCGATCCGCCACCGCGTCCCATTTGTTGAGCGCCAGCACGCAGGCGCGGCCCTCGCGCTCGATCAGCCGGCCGATCTGCAGATCCTGCTCGTGCAGCCCCTCGACCGCATCGACGCACAACACCACCACCTCGGCCATCTTCAGCGCCTCGATGCTGGCGCTGACCGACATCTTCTCGAGCGGCAACTCCACCCGCGCCTTGCGCCGCAGCCCGGCCGTGTCCACCAGCTCGATCGGCCCCATCGCATCGGCCAGCATCACGGCCACGGCGTCGCGCGTCAGGCCGGGCTCCGGCCCGGTGATCATGCGCTCCTCGCCCAGCAGCCGGTTCAACAGGGTCGATTTCCCGGCGTTCGGGCGGCCGACGATGGCGAGCTTCAGCGGGCGGTTTTCGGCATCCTCGTCCTCGGGGACCTGCTCGGGCAGCCGGTCGGCGATCTCCGTCATCAGGTCCGAGAGGCCCTCGCCGTGCTCGGCCGACATCGCGAGCGGCTGGCCGAGGCCGAGCGAGTAGGCCTCCAGCGCCGCCGCAGCGCCCGCGCGGCCCTCGGCCTTGTTGGCGACCAGCAGCACCGGGCGGCCCTGGCGGCGCAGCCAATCCGCAAAATGCTGGTCGGCGGGCAGCACGCCGGAGCGCGCATCCACCACGAACACGATCAGGTCGGCCTGCGCCACCGCGGCCTCGGAGGAGGCGCGCATGCGGCCGGGCAGGGAGTCCGGCGCCGATTCCTCCAGCCCCGCCGTATCGATCAGCCGGACCCGCTTGCCGCGCAGCAGCGCCTCGGCATCCTTGCGGTCGCGTGTGACGCCGGGCGTATCGGACACGATCGCCGAGCGCCGCCCGGCCAGCTTGTTGAACAGCGTCGACTTGCCGACGTTGGGCCGCCCGGCGATGACGACGATCGGGAGCGCCGTCAACGGAAGGCCTGGATCGTACCATCGTCGGTGACGATGAACATGCTGCCTGCGGCGGCAAGCGGCGGCACGCTGGCCGGGCCGCGGAGCGCTTGCTTGCCCTGCACGGCCCCGGTGATGGGGTCCACCGAAACCGCCAGTTCGCTGCTGCCCGCGAGCACGAGCTTGCCGCTCACAAGCACCGGGCCGGTCCAGAACAACGGGTCGCGGCGCTTCTCGGGATTGTCCCAGCGCGGCAGGTCCTGAATCCAGCGGACCCGCCCGTCGTCGCGGTTGATCGCCGCCAAGGATTGTTCGAGCGTCTGCACGAACAGCCAGTCGCCGGCCAGCCACGGCGTCTCGCCGCCGCCGACCTCGCGTTCCCACAGCCGCCGGCCGGAGCGCAGGTCCAGCGCCACCAGCAGCCCGCCGACGCCGATGGCATAAACCCGGCCGCGGTCCAGCACCGGAAGCGCGCGGATGGCCGAAAGGTCCACCAGGCTGTTGCGCCCGCGGGCCGACGCCAGGCTGTCGCTCCAGGCCAGCACGCCGCTCTCGGCGCGCACGGTCACGAGGTCGCCCGAGCCGAAGCCGGCCACCACGAAGCCGTCGCTCACGGCGGGCGCGGCCCCGGCCAGCACGGTCGTGGAGGTCGTGGCCGCCTGGAAGGCCCACACCCGCTCGCCGTCGGCGGCGTTGAGCGCGATCAGCCGGTCATCGAGCGTGGTCAGATAGAGGCGCCCGTCGGCCACCGCCGGGCCGGACCGGGCCGGGGAGCCCAGCGGCTTCCGCCAGCCGATTTTACCTGTCGCCGCATCCAGCGACAAGGCCTCCGCCCGGCCGGTGGTGGCATAGATAGTGCCGCCGATCACGGCGATGCCGCCCCCCAGGTTGGTGCTGCGGTCCTTCTCGCCCTGTGTATCCGTCCGCCACTGGCGTGACCCGGTCGCCACATCGAAGGCGGCGACCTGGCCGTCGCTATCCATGGTGAACACCCGGCCACCGGACACCACGGGCTGGGCGGTGATCTTGGCGCGATAGCCGCCGCCGTCGCCGATGCTTGCGCGCCAGCCCGGCTGCAATCCGCTCACCGCCACGTGGCCGACGACATGGGTCGGGCCGCCTCCGGCTTGCGGCCACTCCGCGAAGGGCAACGCTGGCGGCAGAACGATGGCCCGACGGTCGGCGGCATCGACATCCAGCCCACGGCGCACGGCCACCACCGACTCGCGCTTTCCGGCCAGGGAAGGCTTGGTCTCGCCGAACCAGTTGTCGAACAGGCTGCACGCCCCAAGGCTGAGCGGCAGCCCGAGCAGCGCCGCGCGGCGCGACAGGCTCACCCGCCTGCTCCGGGAGGTGCGGGGGCTGCTGGCGCCGGCTCTCCCATTCGCGACAGCAGGCCGCCGGCGCGGGCGCGGGCGCCATCGGGCGAGGTGGCGTCGGTCGAAAGCTGGCGGAGGAGGTCGCGCGCCTTTTCGGTCTCGCCCGTTCTGATGAGCAGCCAGGCCTGGCTTTCCAGGGCGAGTGGGCGCCAGGGATTTCCCGGGGCAACGAGCGGCGCCAGACGGCCCTGAACGGCGGGAGGGTCGCCCGCATCGACTTGATGCTGCACCCATAGCAGGTTCGCGAGGTCGCGCAGCTGCGGTTCGGCCTCCGTATCGGCCGCCAACTGGTCCCAAAGCGCGAGCGCGCCCGGCAGGTCGCCCGCGCTCGCCCGCAGGGCGGCGCCGCGCAGCCGCGAGAGGGTGCGATACCCTTCCGGGCCGCTTACGGCCAGGCGGGCGAACTCGGCTTCCGCCTGGGCGCGGGCGGGAGCTGCGGCCTCGGCGGGGCCGCTTGAGTCGCGCATCGCCGTCAAGAAGCCGGCAGCGACCGTGTCGGTCCTCTTGGTTTGCTGCCAGCGCCAGCCCTGCCAGCCGGCCACGCCTGCAATCACCAGCACGACCGCCAGAACCAGCAGGCCGCCATACTGCTTCATCAGTTGGCGCGCCCGGTCGGCCCGCAGATCCTCATTCACCTCATCGAAGATGTCAGCCACACTCAGCCCCACGGAGTTCGGCCGGACCATACCGGCGCGGCAAGGGCAGGGCAAACAGCCGTAACTCTTTCTTCATCCGGCACGGCCATGATGGGGCATGCACCGTCTCCTGCTGTTCGTGATGGCTTTGCTGCCGGGCTGCGCCGGCGGGGTCGAACCCACGGGCGCGCTGCTCGCGGCGGAGGCGGCCAGCGTGGTCGTTTTCGGGCGCGGCATCGTCGATCTCGGCGTGTCCGCCATCTCTGGGCGGGACTGCTCCATCGTCCGGCTCGACCGCGGGCTGACCTACTGTGCCGCGCGGGATGGGCCGGAGCAGGCCAGCGCCTTTTGCACGCGGAGCCTGGGCGTGGTCGACTGCTGGGCGAACCCAGCTTTGCTGCCCGGGCCGCGGCAGGGCGTGGCCGATGACCCGGCCGCCACGCCGGCCCAGCAACGCTACCGGGCCGCGCGCTGGCCGAAGTCGCTGAACGCGGGGCTGTAGCGTCGCACCAGTCGACCGAACGCGTGGCGGAACGTTTTGCGGTGCGGGCCGTTCAGCATCAACTCTGACTGCACGGGAACCCGCCATGACCTGCCCTGGCCGACTGGCCCTTCTCGCTTGCTGCGCGGCCATAGTATCCGCGCCCGCTGTGGCGCAACGGCGCGATCCCGGCGTCAGTGGCCCGCCATCGGGCACGATCTCCATCTCGGCCCGCGGCGCCGCCCTAGGCGTCGGTTATACCTGGGGTGATGGCACCTTGCGCTACGGCGGTCGGCAATACCGTTTCACCGTCAATGGCGTGACCGTGGCCGACATCGGCTTCTCCCGGGTGGCCGGCGCCGGGCGCGTTTACAACCTCCGCCGCTTACAGGACTTCAGCGGCACCTACGCCGCTGCGACTGGAGAGGCGACCTTGGTGAACGGCATCGGCGGCCAGGTGCTGAAGAACGGAAATGGCGTCGAGATCCGGGTGGACCACGTCACGCATGGAGCCCGGCTGCAGGGCTCGGCGGACGGCATCCGCCTAACGTTGCGATGACGGCAACGCTGCGAGAGTTGCAGCTATCCTTCGAGCAGGTGGCCCAAAGCGCGGAACGGGCGCAGGCGGTCGCAGACGATCTTGGTGATCGCGAGTAGCGGCACCGAAAGGATGGCGCCCTGGATGCCCCACATCCAATACCAGAAGATCAAGCCCACCATGATGCCGATCGGGTTCAAGGTGAAACGCTTGGCCAGCAGCAGCGGCGTGATCATCTCGCCCTCGGCAAAGTGGATCGCGAGGTACGCCGCCGCGGGCAGCAGGCTCGACCAGGCCGCCCCAAGCGTCGCCAGCCCGATCACCCCGAACAGCAGCACGCCGAAGACCGGGCCCAGGATCGGCACGAAGTTCAGGCAGAACGCCACCACGCCCCAAAGCAGCGGACCTGGCACGCCGAACGCCCACATCACTCCCGCGCACGCCGTGCCAACAATGGCATTGATGATCGAGATGGTGAGCAGATAGGCCGAGATGTCCCGTTCCACCGCGTTGGAGATGTCCACCGCCTGCCGCTTGTCCCCGAGCCGGGGCAGGATTTCCACGAAACGGCGCATGAAGGTTTCGCCGAACACCAACATGTAGAACAGGATCAGCACCGTCTCGAGCAGGTGCGAGGCGAAGCTGCTGGCGCCCGAGGCAAAGGCCCCGACGATGCTGCTAGCCTTCGCCTTCAACGTTTCAGCCGGGTCGGCCATGGCGCTTTCGCCCAGGCCGGCACTGCCCATCATACCCTGCAACCGCTCCACCAGATGTCTCAGCGGCTCCACGGTCTCCTGCAATTTCGTCAACGTTCCCGGGAAGTCGCGGATCATCCTGGAGGCCGGGCTCGACAGGATGGTGCCGAGCCCGCCAAGCACGCCAAGCAGGAGTACGAGGCTGGCGAGCGCGCCGAGTGCCTTCGGGATATGGATCCGTTCGAACTGGCGCACGAGCGGCTGCAGGAGCAGCTTTAAAACCAGAGCGATGGCGACTGGCAGGATGACGTCTCGTGCGACAAAGAGGGCGGTCAGGATAGCGAGCAGAAACAGGCCGCCCAGGAACACGGTTTTAGGATCATGCGGCAGCGGCATGTCAGGCCGCCCATCGACTGGGCCGGGCGCCACGAGTTGCTTATCCGGCATCAGCGATTCGCTCCTGGCGTCCACAACACGTCCTGGCCGGCGTTGAGGCGGCGGCCGAGCACGAAAAGATGGTCGGATAACCTGTTCAACAGCCGGATCACGGCCGGGTTCACCGCTTGCTCACGCGCGAGCCGCACCACGAGGCGCTCGGCTCGCCGGACAATGGTGCGGGCAAGGTGGGCATGAGCGGCGCCGGGCGTGCCGCCGGGCAGGACGAAGCTGCCCAGCGGCGGCAAGCTGGCGTTCATGGCGGCCACCTCCGCCTCGAGCCGAATGCTGGGCGCGTCGGTCACTCGCAGGCGGTCGCCCGCCTCGCCCGGCACGCACAGGTCGGCGCCAACGTCGAACAGGTCGTTCAAAATACGAGCTAGCATGAGGTCGACTTCGGGATCGCCCGCGACATGCAGACGCAACAGGCCGAGCGCTGCATTGGCCTCGTCCACCGTCCCGTATGCTTCCACGCGCAGATCGTCTTTCGCCACGCGCGTTCCGTCGCCGAGGGAGGTCTGTCCGCCGTCGCCGCCGCGGGTAACCACGCGGTCGATCCTGATCATCAGCGGTCTCCTGTCGTGAAGCGGATATTCAGCTGGTAGTCGAAAGGCACGGGGGTCGCGCCGGCCCGCGCGGGGCGGAACCGCCACAACAGCACAGCTTCCCGCGCCGCGCGATCCAGGCTGGCCGTGCCGCTGCTGCCGGCAACCAGCACCTGGTCCGGCCGGCCAAGCGCGGAGACGCGGACCAGCAAACGCACCGTGCCCTCGGCGCCCCGCCGCGCCGCGTCCGGCGGGTAGGACGGCGGCCGGTTGCGGAACACCGCGTCAGGTGCGGGTGGCACGATGTTCTCTCCAGTGACGGAAAGGTCGTCCTGGCTGCGGTCGCCATCGCCCAGGTTCACCGCGGGCGATCCTTGCCGCCCTGGGGGCGTCGGGCTTGCGGGCGGGGGCACGCCGCCATCCCCGCCCGCGTCCAGTGCCGGACTGTCGAGGGGCGGCGGGGGGGCCGCCTCGGCCGCGGCACCCCCTTGCTGCATCGGCTGCTGCTGGATCAGCTCCACCTCGATGAGGGGCGCCTCGGCAGCCGGGCCGCCGCCGCGCCACATCGGCGGCAGCAGCAGCAATCCAAACGCCGCATGCAGCATGGTTGATCCGGCAAAGCCCCACCGCATCGGTTTACAACACCAGCACGCCGCTATGCTTCGCCTTGCCTTCCGGCTCCACATGGATCGTGATGACCAGACCTTCCACCTCGGCCTTCAACGCCGTCTCGACCCGGTCGCAAACGGCGTGCGCTTCATCGACCCGCATCTGGCCGGGCACCACCAGGTGGAACTCGAGATAGGTCAACCGGCCCGCGTGCCGCGTGCGCAGATCGTGCGCCTCGATGGCGCCGTCGGCATGCAAGCCGATGATCTCGCGGATGCGCGCGACGACCGTTTCGGCTGGGGCAGCGTCCATCAGGCCACCCACGCTCTCGCGCATCACGCCGACGCCGGACCACAACACGTTGGCCGCCACGCCAACGGCCAGCAAGGGGTCGAGCCAGGCTAATCCGGTCTGCACCGCGAGCAGCAGCCCGGCGACGACGCCCACCGAGGTCACCACATCGGCCCGCAAATGGCGGGCATCGGCCTTCAGCGCCGCCGAACGGAACTTGGTCCCGGTCCGCAGCAGCAGCGCGGCCCAGAAGCCGTTGATGCCTGCCGCGCCAAGGTTCAACCCAAGGCCCACCCAAGGCGCCTCCAGCACCGAGGGCGTGTTCCAGTTGGTCCATGCGTGCTGCAAAATGGAGAGCGCGGCCACGATAATCAGCACGCCCTCGATCACCGCGGCAAAAAACTCCGCCTTGTCGTGGCCGTAGGGGTGGTTCTTGTCGGCCGGCATGGCCGAGAAGCTGAGCGCCACGAAGGCGACCAGGCTGGCAATCACGTTGACGACGCTTTCCAGCGCGTCGGAGTACAAGGCGGCGCTTCCGGTCAACCACCAGGCGGCCGCCTTCAGAACCAGCACGAGGATGCCGACGACGATCGTCCCGCCCGCGAGTCGCTTCAATCGGTCCACAGTACCCCCGGGGAGCCTGTAGCAGAGGTGGCGCTAGACCGAGAAGTACTTGGCCCGCGGGTTCAAGACCACGATGGCGCTGGTGGACTGCTCCGGATGCAACTGCCACTCGTCGGAAAGAGACACGCCGATCCGCTCGGCTCCCAGCAGTTGCAGCAAGGGCGCCTGGTCCTCCAACTTCGGGCAGGCCGGGTAGCCGAAGGAGTAGCGAGAGCCGCGATAGCTTTGGGCCAGCATCTTCTCGATGTCGCGGTCATCCTCGCCGGCAAAACCCAACTCGGCGCGAACGCGCTTGTGAGTGTATTCGGCCATCGCCTCGGCGATCTCCACCGACAGGCCGTGCAGGTAAAGGTAGTCCTGATAGCGATTATCGTCGAACCAGACACGGGCGGTGTCGCTGGCTTTCTGGCCCACGGTGACGACCTGTAGGCCGATTACGTCGCGTTCCGCCTCATCCACGTCGCGAAAGAAGTCAGCGATGCACTCGCCATCCTCCTTGGGCTGACGGGGCAGGGTAAAGCGGCACAGCTCGGTTTGGCCATCCTGGTCGAACACGATCAGGTCGTTGCCTTGCCCGGCCGCCTTCCAATACCCGTAGGCCGCCTGCGGATGAAGGATGTCTTCCGCCTCGCAGATGCCCAGCATGCGACGCATCACCGGCCGCAATTCCTGCTTGGCCCAGCCCAGGAAGTCTTCCAGTGACTTTCCCTGTTTCCGGAAGCCCCACTGGAACTGGTAAAGGCTGCGCTCGTTCAGGAACGGGATCACCGCTTTTGCAGGTGCCTCGATTACGCGGGAGCCCCAAAATGGCGGGGCCGCGACAGGGATGTCCCCGGTAAGCCGCCGCCGCCGAGCCCTCACCGCCGCGACGTCGACAGGGCGGAATGCCTGGCTGCTCGCCTGGCCGAGAGTGCGGCTGGTGTTGCGCGACTTGCCCGCGCGCTTGGCCTGCACCGCGCTCAGGTAATCGTCGAAGCCGTTGCCGGTCACCTTATCCATGAGATGAAGCCCGTCGAAGGCATCCCGCGCATAGGCGACCCGGCCGCAGGCGTAGGCACGCACGCAATCATCCTCCACATAGTTCCTGGTCAGTGCGGCACCGCCGAGCATCACCGGGATCTCGAGGCCCTGGCGGCCCATTTCCTCCAGGTTCTCACGCATCACCACCGTGCTTTTAACCAGCAGCCCTGACATGCCGATTGCGTGGGCGTGGTGCTCCTTCGCGGCCGCCACCATGTCGGCAAGCGGAACCTTGATGCCCAGATTGACAACGCGGTAACCATTGTTGGTCAGGATGATGTCAACCAGGTTCTTGCCGATGTCGTGCACGTCCCCTTTCACGGTCGCGAGCACAATCGTCCCTTTTTCCTGGCCAGCGATCCGCTCCATGTGCGGCTCAAGATGGGCGACCGCCGCCTTCATGGTCTCGGCGGATTGCAGCACGAAGGGCAGCTGCATCTTGCCGGCGCCGAACAGTTCGCCGACCACCTTCATGCCGTCCAGCAATACGTTGTTGATGATGTCGAGCGGCCGATGGACCAGCATGGCCTCGTCCAGTTCTTCGGCCAACCCCTTGCGGTCGCCGTCCACGATGCGGTCCTTCAGCCGGCCTTCGACCGTTTCGGCGCGGGTTTTCTTGACCGCATCCGCCGCCTTGCGGTCGGCAAACATCTCCAACAGCTTCTGCAATGGATCGTAGTCCTCCTCGCGCCGGTCAAAGAGCAGGTCCTCCATCACCTTCACCTCTTCGGGGGCGATCAGATGCAGCGGACGGATTTTGCTGACGTGTACGATGGCAGCCGTCATTCCCGCCTTCACGGCGAGGTCCAGGAACACGGAGTTCAGTACTGCGCGGGCGGCCGGGTTGAGGCCGAAGCTGATATTGGAAAGGCCCAGCACGATCTGCACGTCCGGGAACTCGTCCCGGATCAGCTTGATCCCTTCCAGCGTCCATTGACCCAGCTTGCGGTCGTCCTCGTTGCCGGTGGCTATGGTGAAGGTCAACGGATCGATCAACAGGTCCGATTGCGGCAATTTGTGCTCGTCGCAAGCGAAGCGGATCAGCCGGCGAGCGATGTCGAGCTTGCTCTCCGGCGTCTTCGCCATGCCCGCCTCATCAATGGTCAGCGCGATCACGGCGGCGCCGAACTTCTTGGCCAGGAGCAGCCGGTCCCGCGCGGCGCCCTCGCCCTCCTCGAAGTTGATCGAGTTGATGATCGCCTTGCCGCCGTGCAGCTTGAGCGCGGCGGCGATGATCGGGGTTTCGGTGCTGTCGATCACCAGCGGCGAGTTCACGCTGCTGGTAAAGCGGGTCATGACCTCGCTCATCTCGAAATGTTCGTCGCGCCCGACGAAGGCGGTGCAGATGTCGAGGCTGTTCGAGCCCTCGGCGATTTGCTCCCGCCCCATGGCAACGCAGCCGTCCCAGTCGCCTCTTTCCTGCAATTCACGCCACTTCTTGGAACCGTTGGCGTTGCAGCGCTCGCCGATGGAGAAATAGCTGTTCTCCTGCCGAAGCGGGGTCTGGCCATAGAGGCTGGCCACGGCGGGAACCCAAACCGGCTTGCGCGCCACCGGGGCAGGACGGAAGCCGCCGCGCCGGCGCAACATGGCGTCGAGCGCCTGGATATGGGTGATGCTGGTGCCGCAGCAGCCGCCGATCAGATTGAGCCCATCCTCCTCGACGAAACGCTCCATCCAAATGGCCATCTGCGCGGCATCGAGCGGATACCTGGTCTGCCCGTCCACCAATTCCGGCAGCCCGGCATTGGGCTGCACGGACAGCAGGCCGGGCCAGTTCGCGGCCAGCCAGCGCACATGCTCAGCCATTTCCTGCGGCCCGGTGGCGCAGTTCAGGCCCAGCAAGGGCACATCCATCGCATGCACGACCGTCGAGGCGGCAGCGATATCCGGTCCGACCAGCAATGTTCCCGTCGTCTCAACTGTCACCTGCACAAAAATCGGCGTATCCGTCCCGGCTTCGGCGCGGGCGATCTTGGCCCCGTTCACCGCCGCCTTGATCTGCAGGGGATCTTGGCAGGTCTCTATTAAGATTGCGTCAACGCCGCCCGCAATCAAACCACGGGACTGCGTGGCAAGGGCGGCCTCGAGCGGGTCATAGGCGATGTTGCCCAAGCTCGGCAGCTTGGTGCCCGGGCCGATGCTGCCCACCACCCAGCGATGCCGGCCATCGGAGAAGCTCTCCGCCGCCTCACGCGCCAGTTCGGCCGCGACCTGATTTATTTCGTGGGCCCGGTCCTGCAGGCCAAACTCGCCGAGGGTGATCGGCTGGCCGCCGAAGGTGTTCGTCTCCACCATGTCGGCGCCGGCCTCGAAATAGCCGCGGTGGATTTCCCGCACCAGGTCGGGGCGGGACAGGTTCAGGACCTCGGTGCAGTTCTCCTGGTTCCAGTAATCGCGCTCCACATCGAGCGTCAGCGCCTGAACGCGGCTGCCCATGCCGCCATCGCAAAGCAGCACCTGGTCGCGCAGCGCATCGAGAAGATGGGGCCGGGTCATTGGGCGAACTCCAGTTCGGCAGGGGCGATGGCGGCCAATGCGCCGGCCGGCATCGAAGCGGGCCAGAGTCGAACTTCCAGCGCGCCTGGCACGGAAACAGGTGCGCCAGCCTGCAGGCCCGCGGTGCCGAACAGGCGAACCATCGCCGCATCGGGGAAGCCAGGCCACCTATGTGCGAGCCGTCCCGACAAGTCGGCGCGGTCGTGCGCGGCCAAGTCCACCACGATCAGGCAGCCTCCGGGCGCCAGCACGCGTGCAGCCTCAACCAGGACGGCGGCCGGATCTTCGGCGTAATGCAGGACCATTTGCAGCACGACCACGTCGAACCGCTGAGCAAGCGGCAGCCGGTACATGTCGGCCTGGCGTACCGCCAGATGACCGAGCCCGGGCTTGGCCAGGCGGGCGCGGGCAAGTGCCAGCATGGCGCGGCTGGCATCGACCCCCAGCCCGGACTGCACCCGTGACGCCAGAAGTTCAAGCAGCCGGCCCGTGCCCGTGCCGATGTCCAGCACCCGGCCGAGCCGAGGCGCAGGCATGAGGGAAAGCAGCGCCGCTTCCACGTCGGCAGCGGGCAGGCCAAGCGCCCGCATCTCGTCCCAATCGGCTCCCTGGCGGCGGAAGCTCTCCGAAGCCACCCGGGCGCGCTCGGCGAGCACGCGGGCCGAAGCACGCCGGTCGGCGGCCAGCACGGGGTCATCCTCCGGCACCCGGGCGAGCAAATCGTGCACGAGCCCCGCATCCTGCGGCAGGCCGAACCAAACGTTCGCGCCTTCCCGCGCCCGCTCGAGCACCCCGGCATCGCACAGCAGCTTCAAGTGGCGGGAAAGGCGGGGTTGCGATTGGCCGAGGATTTCAGTCAGTTCCACCACGCAGAAAGCTCCGCGGGCGGCAAGGGCCAGCAGGCGGAGGCGTGTTGGCTCGGCGCAGGCGCGTAGAGCGGGAAGGAGTCGATCCATGTGGATGGACATGACATAAATATATGCTTATGTCTATGCGATGACTTGGTCCGTTGACGCACGCGTTCCGGTTCGGTTTGGCCCAACGGTCCCCGTTTGGGCCGATGACGCCGTGCTGGAGTTTGGCGCCGAGGATTTAGGTGCAGGCCACAGCGCAGGCTGCGCGTGCTGCCGACGGCGAAGCCCTGCGGCGCTCGAGCTGGCGCGACTGTTTCAAGCGCGTGCGAGGGGTACGGTGCCGTTTTTTCGCCGGGTCGTGGTCGGGGTGTGCGCCGCCGGGGATGAAGCGGCAATACGGGCTGCGATCGAGGCCGATCCCTTGATAGCCGGTCAGTTCCGAATCGGTTGATTAGGCTGGGACGTCGGAATCGCCACGACCGAGGGCCTTCTGCATCATTACGGTGTCCACCCACCGCCCGAATTTCAACCCGGAGGCGCGCAGCAAGCCGGCGCGCTGAAAGCCTAGGGAGCTGTGAACGCCGATCGACCCCACGTTCTCGGAATCGCCGATTACCGCCACCATCTGGCGAAACCCGGCCGCCTCGGCGTCCGTGAGCAGCCGTGCGACGAGAGCCTTGCCAACACCCTGGCCCCGCACGTCGTCCCTTACATAGATGCTGTTCTCGGCCGTAAACCGGTAGGCCGACCGGTCGCGCATTTGGCTGAAATAGGCGTAGCCGAGCACGCCCGTGGCATCGGCGGCGACGATGTAGGACCAGCCGCGTCTCACGATCATCTCATAACGGCCGGCGAGATCTTCGACCGATGGGGGCACCTCCTCGAACGTGCCCGCGCCGTTGAGGACGTGGTGGGCGTAGATGGATTGAATCTCGGGCAGGTCGGCGGGGGTGGCTGGTCGGATGTCCATTCCGGCATTGAAGGGCACCAATGCAGTTTGGGCAACCGGGCCATGCCTTAACCGGTTTTTATCCTTTTACGAGCTAACCTGTGTTAACGGACGGTTCTTCGGAAGGCGCGGCGCCCGATCGTGCACGTGGTAAAGGAACGCTTTGTGGATCAAACGAGCCCAGTCTCCCTCTCGGCTGCTGATCCCGCGGCTGCACCGCGGATCGACATCGGCACCATCGGTGGTGAGCGGCCGGGTCTGGATGCCGACACGCGCGTGCTGGCCGTGGTTGCAGTCGCCCGGCATCACGGGGTGGACTTAAACGCTACGGACTACCGCCCGGCAGTCGGCGAGACGGTTCCGTCCCCAGCTTCGCTCGCCGCCTGGGCCAGCGAGCAAGGGCTGTCGGCCAAGGCCGAGCGGCTGCGGTGGAAGGCGCTGTTCAAGCTGCAAGGCAATGCAAACCCGCCCCCGCCGGTTGTGCTGTTGTTCAAGGATGGCACGGCTGGGCTGATGGTGGCGACCGATGCGGCCAAGAACATAGTCTGGGTGAGGGATCCGCGCTCGCCGGGCATCGAATCGGCGGTGGCGATCGACGAATTCCGGCTTGGGCAGGCTTGGGGCGGCGAGGTGCTGCTGATCCGCCGTGTCCGGGGGCAATCGGAGGTGGACGCGCCCTTCACGCTGTCGTGGCTGATGGGCTTGGTGCTGCGCGAAAAGGGCTCGTTACGCGACATCAGCATGGCCTCGATCGCGGTGAGCGCGCTTACGATCGTTCCGCCATTGCTTGTCATGACGGTGGTCGATCGTGTGGTGGTGCACCATAGCATGTCCACACTGGTGCTGCTGAGCGTTATCTTGCTGATTACGACCGCATACGAGACTTTGCTGGGGTATACGCGGCGCGAGATCGTGCAAGTGGTTTCCACGCGGGTGGATGCCAAGCTCAATCTTCACGTATTCAACCGCCTGCTGGGCTTGCCGCTTGACTACTTTGAGAAGAACCCTGCTGGGCAAATCAACTACCGTCTGGCCCAAGTCTGGAAGGTTCGTGAGTTCTTGACCGGCAAGTTGATGGGCACGTTCCTCGACATGTTCACGCTTGTCTTCCTGCTGCCGTTCCTGTTCTGGATGGAGCCGACGCTGGCTTGGGTGGTGCTGGTTTGCGCCGCGGTGATTACCGGCGTGATCGTACTGTTCCTGCCGGCGCTACGCTCCATCGTGGGCAAGCTTACCGCGGCGGAGAGCAACAAAGGTTCGACGATGGTTGAGACGGTGCACGGGATACGTACCGTGAAGTCTCTGGCGCTCGAGCCGCAGCGCCGGGCTGAGTGGGATGAGCGGACGGCGATTGCCGGCAGCTTGAAGCTGCAGGCCGGGCGGTTGGCGAACTGGCCACAGACCCTGATCAACCCTATCGAGGGCTTCATCCAGCGGGGCATCATCATGCTCGGCGCTTACATCGCCATGAACGACAATACCGGAATCGCCATCGGTGGGCTGGTGGCGTTCATGATGCTTGGTAGCCGGGTGACCCAGCCGCTGGTCGGCTTGGCCAAGCTGATCGAAGATTTGGAAGACGTTCGCGCCAGCATCCACCAGGTTGCCCTGGTGTTGAACAATCCGAGCGAGACTGCGGCCATGCAGGGCGGGATGCGGCCAAAGCTCCAGGGCGCCGTGTCGTTCGAGGATTTGTCGTTCACCTATCCCGGCTCGAAGCTCCCAGCGCTGGACAAGGTTTCGTTCGAGGTCCCGGCCGGCACCATGCTGGGTGTCGTCGGGCGCAGCGGCTCGGGCAAGAGCACGCTGACCCGCTTGCTGCAAGGCATCAACCGTGAATATAGCGGGTTTTTGAAGCTGGACGGCATCGAGTTGCGGGAGATCAACCTCACCCATTTGCGCCGCAGCTTCGGCGTCGTGCTGCAAGACAATTTCCTTTTCAGGGGCACGGTGCGGGACAACATCACAGCGGGCCGTCCGGGGCTGACGCTGGACGATGTGGTGCGGGCAGCGCGCCTCGCGGGCGCCGAGGAGTTCATTGAGCGATTGCCGTCCGGCTACGACACATGGATCGAGGAGGGGTCGGCCAACCTGTCCGGCGGACAACGGCAGCGCCTTGCCATCGCCCGCGCCGTGATCGCTGACCCTAAGCTGATGATCCTCGACGAGGCGACAAGTGCGCTCGATCCGGAGAGCGAGGCGCTGGTGAACGCCAATTTGGTTCGGCTCGGGAAGGGCCGGACCATGGTGATCGTGTCTCATCGCCTGTCGTCGCTGATCGACTGCGACCTAATCCTTGTCATGGACAAGGGCGGCGTGGTGGACGTGGCGCCCCATCGCACCTTGCTCGAGCGCTGCGCCATCTACCGGACCCTTT
This sequence comes from uncultured Acetobacteraceae bacterium, assembly GCA_964235765.1. Classification (GTDB taxonomy): domain Bacteria; phylum Pseudomonadota; class Alphaproteobacteria; order Acetobacterales; family Acetobacteraceae; genus JAVVHH01. The sequence continues at coordinate 25,538 of CAXSDH010000010.1, read as the reverse complement.
GGGCGCAGCAGAACCGCCACTTGGATGGCGGCATGGGGCGTCACGCGCCTTTGGTGCCAGTGCTGGCGCAGGGCGATTAGGCCGGTACTAGGCCTGACAATGTCTGGAGGACGGGTATGAGCGCACTTACTCTGCGCGGACCGGTGGGTGAACCCGGCCGCGGCAACCGCCGGGATCTCGCGGTGAGCCACCGGGACCTGCCGGCGCTGCTGGAATTCCACTCGCCGACCAACGCCCTGACCGTAGCGCCTGTGCTGACGGCTGCGCGCGGAGTCACCTGGGTGGTGGTCTCGCTGGTCGCGGCGTGTTTCGCTGCCTCATCCCTGATCCCGATCGATAAGGTGGTCACAGCGCAGGGGCGTATCGTGGCGCAACAGGCGACCAGCGTGATGCAACCGCTCGAGACCGCGATCGTCCGCTCAATCAATGTGCGGGAAGGCGACACGGTGAAACAGGGCGATGTCCTCGCGCGCCTCGACCCAACCTTCGCGACAGCCGACTTCAACGCATTGCAGGCCCAGGTGGGCAGCTTGCAGACCGAGGTCGACCGTCTGCAGGCCGAGGCATCCGGCTTGGAGTACCGGCCCTCGGACGCGAGCCCGATTGCCGTGCTGCAAGGCGCGATCTACATCCAGCACAAGGCCGAGCGGGCCTACAAGAACGAGAACTACGCGCAGAAGATCAGCAGCCTGCAAAACCAAGTGCAGCGCGCGTTGTCGGATGTGTTCGGCTACTCGGAACGCTTGAAGGTCGCGGCCGAAGTGGAGAAGCGGCGGGTTCAACTGGAGCAGTTGCAAGTTGGCAGTGTGCTCAACCGGCTGGCCGCGACGGATAGCCGCCTCGAGGTCAAGCGCGGGCTGGACAACGCGGCATCCCAAGCGTCGCAAGCGGATCGCGACTTGCAGGCGCTGCAAGCGGAGCGGGACGGCTATAATCAGCAATGGCGCAGCCAGGTCAGCCAGGATCTCACCGAGCAGGGCCGCAAGCTCAGCGACGCGCGGGAGAACCTGAACAAGGCCGCCCTGCGACGCCAACTGGCCGAGGTGCGGGCGGAGCGGGACTCGATCGTGCTGAACGTCGCCAAAGTAGCGCCCGGCTCGGTATTGCAATCGGGCGAGCAACTCATGACGCTGGTTCCGGTCGACGCGCCGCTCGAGGCCGAGGTGAACGTTGCAGGCGCGGATGCCGGATTTGTCCATCCTGGCAATCCGGTCAACATCAAGCTCGATACGCTGCCTTACACGCAGTACGGCACGGTGGCGGGCACTGTCCGCGTGATAAGTCCGGACAGCTTCACGTCCAACCCCGACGAGCCGAAGCGCGGCGTCCAGCAGTCCCAGCCGCAAGGCGCATCGTTCTATCGTGCCCGGATGACGCTTGAGGACCCGCAGTTGCACGACACGCCACCGGGGTTCCGCATGACCCCGGGCATGCCTGTGACTGCGGACGTGAAGGTCGGGAAGCGTACTCTCGTGAGCTATTTGCTGTCCCGTGTTCTGCCGGTGTTCATGGATGGAATGCGGGAGCCTTGAGTTGGAGATGATGGTCTAGCGATGGCGGGTCTTCTTGAACGCATGACGTCGGCGGTTTCACCGTCGGTCCGGCTGCGCCGCGCCTTGCAGCAAGCGGAGACCGGCCATGCTGGAGCGGTGTTTCCGGTGCTGGCCAAGGCGGCGGAGCGGGGCGATGTCGAGGCACAGTTCCGAGTGGGCAAGGCCTACCTGGACGGGTCCGGCGTGCCGCCCAGCCGTACGACGGCGGCGGTGTGGCTGGAACGGGCTGCCCTTGCCGGCAAGATCGAGGCGCAATCCATGCTGGCCGCGCTGTATCTGACCGGGGCGAGCAAGACCGGCGGCGCGGCGGGGCTATTTACCGACACGGCCGGCACGGAGGCCGACTTCGATCTCGCGATCCGTTGGGGCCGGCCTGCTGCCGAGGCGGGGTCGGCGGAATCACAGGCGCTGCTAGGCTATGTATTCACGTCGGGCCCCGAGCGCCTGCGAAACCTGGCCGAGGGCGACGGTTGGTATCGCAAGTCGGCGGCCGTCGGTTGTGTGCAGGGCTGCCTAGGGTACGGATTGGCCCTGCTGCGCACCGCCCAGGACGACACGGCGCGGCAGGCGGGCGCGGTGGAGATCGCGAAAGCGGCGGCCGGCAATCTGCCGCTTGGTTTATACCTTCTCGGCGTAATGTCCGAAGGCGGCATCGGCGTTGAGCGCGACGTCGCGAAGGCCTCGCAACTTTATCGGCAGTCGGCCGAGCGTGGCGTGCGCTCCGGGCAAGCGCGCTGGGGGCTGGCCCTCATGGAGGGGCGCGGCGTCGAGCGGGACGTGATCAACGGCGAGTCCTGGCTGCGCCGGGCTGCCCTGGCCGGGGACGCGGAAGCCGCGGCGCTTGTGGGTGACCTCTACGCCAAAGGCGGCGATTTGCCGCCGAACTACGGCGAGGCAGCGATGTGGTTCACCCGTGCGGCCGAGCAGGGCCATGCCGCCGCGGCGCGCGCGCTGGCCATGCTGTATCTTACTGGTGCGGGCGTGGCACGCGACGCCAACGAGGCGGCCCGTTGGTTTCGCGTCTCGGCGGAGCGGGGCGACAAGCTTGCGCAATCCAATCTGGCGGACCTTGTGCTGCGTGGCGCCGGGCAGCCGGAGGATCGCGTTCGCACGCGCGAGTGGTTCGAGGCCGCGGCCGGCGGGGGCGACCTCGTGGCTGCCTTCAATTACGGCGTTTGCCTGGCCGAGGGCGTGGGGGTCGAGCGGGACCTCGCCCGGGCGGCCGAATGGCTGCGCCGGGCCGCGGACGGCGTTGTCAACGCTCAGTTCTGGTACGGTCGCATGCTGGCGGAGGGCCGCGGCGTGGAGGCCGACCCGGCCGAGGGGCGCGCCTGGATCGAACGTGCGGCGAATGTCGGCATGGCCGATGCTCAGGTCGCGCTGGCTGAAATGATGGTCAACGGCCGCGGCGGCACGCGCGACCATGCCGGCGCGCAGACGCTGTTCCTGTCTGCGGCGGAGAAGGACCATACCGGCGCGCAATTCGCCATGGGCGCGCTGCTGGGCGGCGGACACGACGTGCCGCCGGATCGCGTGGCGGCCCAAACCTGGTTCGCCAAGGCCGCGGCCAAGGGTCACCCCTACGCCCAACTTATGCTGGGGCGGTATCTTGCTCGCGGGTTGGCGGGCGAGACGAATGCGGCGAAGGCCCGCGGCCTGCTCGAGCGTGCGCAGGCGGCTGGCGTGGCGGAAGCCGCGAACGACCTTGCCGCTCTTCCGCCGCCAGCAAGCACCGTTGCGGAGCCGAGCGTCGCAGCCCAGTAACGGCGCGCCGGTTATGAGCAACACCTTGTTGTCGGACGTCGAAGCGCGGGCGGAGCGCCGGCGTACGCGGACCAGCGGCGAGATGTGGCAAGCGCTGGCCCGCTCCGCCTGGGATCGCAGCCTGCACGAGACGGCCCTGGGGAATCCGGCCGAGGCACGCCGTTGGCTCGAGCGCGCGCGCCGGTTGGCGCCGGAGGACGGGCTGGTGCTCTCGGCGCTCGCGGGCTTGCTATTGGAACAGGGCGAGGCAGCCGAGGCCTTCGCCATGTTCGAAAGCTTGACCATGCGGCATCCCAGCCCGGAGGCCTGGACTGGCCTGGCCGCCAGCGCGCTCATCTCAGGCAAAGCCGACCGGGCGCACGATGCGGCGGAAACGGCCTTGCGGTCCAGCATCCCCGGCGCGTCGCTACGCGCCGTGGCCGCGGCCGTCGCGGCCCGGCTTGGCCTTCCCGGCTGGTGCGGGCTCGACGGGAGTGGCCTCCTTCATGCCGGACCCGGCAAGCCGGCCCGCATCACCCTCGACGGAAGGGCGTTGCGCAGTGCGCGCCTGCCGCCTGGCTGGCGCTCCGCCCGCCTGCTGCATGTGGCAGGGAACGACGCGCAGTTCCTCGGTAGCCCGCTCTCCGTGCGCGCCATCATTGCCGTCGAGGGCTTCGTCGAGGCCAGGTCGGGCGGCCTCGCAGGCTGGGCGTGGCACCCTGCCGACCCCACGCGTGACCCGCTGGTTTTGGTCCGTGGCCAGACGTTCAGCACGACGCTGACCGCGCGTGAGCCCGCCGACGACGTGCGAGCCGGCCGGCCACTGGCCCGGCCCCGCCAGTTCGCCCTCACTGCCGAACAGGTCGCCGCCATGGGCGGGCCGCTCGCGGTCGTCGACGCCGACGGCAGGCATCTACTGGGCAGCCCGGTCGATCCCGGATTGGAGGCGCGTGCCGCAGCAGGTTCCGGCGCCGGGTTCGCCCCGGTCTGGGCGGACATCCGCGGCGGGCCGCCCCGAATAGCCGCGCTCCGCCCGCTCGTGGATGTGGTCATCCCGGTGTATCGCGGCGAGCAGGACACGCTGGCCTGCCTGGACGCGGTGTTGGATAGCGTGCCCGAAGGCACGGTGGTGCATGTGGTCGAGGATGCCTCGCCAGAGCCGTCGCTCGTGTCGGCCCTCGAGCGGCTTGCGGGGGAGGGGCGCATTCGCCTGATCCAGCATGCGGAGAACCGTGGTTTTCCTGCCTCGGCCAACGCCGGACTGAGCGCGGCGGCCGGACGGGACGTGGTGCTGCTGAACAGCGATACGCGGCCGCCGCCGGGTTGGCTCGGCCGGCTGCGGCGCGCGGCCTATGCGGCGCCCGACATCGGCACCGCAACGCCGCTCTCCAACGACGCGACCATCGTTAGCTACCCGAACGTGTCCACCCCGAACCCGGCGCCGGACTGGGCGGAGACACTCCGGCTCGACACGCTTGCGCAACACGCCAATGGCGCGGCTGTGGTCGACATACCGGTCGGCGTCGGGTTTTGTTTGTACATGCGCAGAGATTGCTTGGATCAGGTCGGCCCGTTGCGCGAAGATTTGTTCGCGCAGGGCTATGGCGAGGAGAACGATTTCTGCCTCCGCGCGCGCCATCACGGCTGGCGGAACGTGGCGGCGTCCGGCGTGTTCGTGGCGCATGTGGGCGGGCAGTCGTTCGGGTCGGCACGCGCTCACCTCGTCCGGCGGAATACGGCCGTGCTGAACCGCTTGCACCCCGGATACGACGCGCTGGTGGCTGCGCACGTCGAGGCTGATCCGTTGCTGCCGGCCCGGCGCGGGATGGACGCGCGGCGGTGGGCGGAGGGCAGGTTGCGGAAAGGGGCGGCGATCCTGGTCAGCCACGCCGGCGGCGGCGGGGTGGACCAGGTGATCGCTGGCCGGTCGGAAACGCTGCGTTCGCAAGGGGTCCGCCCGATCGTGCTCAAGCCCGGCCGTGGCGTTTGCCGGGTGGAGACCCCGGGCGGTGCCTTTCCGAACCTGATCTATCGTGTGCCGGACGAATTGCCCTCGCTGACAGAACTGCTGCGGCACGACCGGCCCCGCCATTTCGAGCTGCACCATCTGCTGGGCCATGACCACCGCGTGCTGGACCTGGCCCGGCTGCTCAGTTTGCCGATCGAGGCCTATGTGCACGATTACGCGTGGTTCTGCCCGCGAATCGCCCTGGTCAGCCGGGAGCGCCGCTACTGCGGGGAGCCGGACGTGGCAGGGTGCGAGGCCTGCATCGCAGACTTGGGCGGGCTCCTGGAGGAAGAAATCGCGGTCCCCGACCTGCTGGCCCGCTCGGCTGCCGACCTTGCGGGGTGCCGGCGGGTCATCGCCCCGTCGCGGGATGCGGCAGCGCGGCTTCGCCGCCACTTTCCACAGGTGCAACCGGAGGTCGAGCCGTGGGAAGACGATGAACGCCTGCCGCCGCTCGCGCCGACCCCGCTCGCGCCGGCCTCGCCCGGAGCGATCCGCCGTGTCTGCATCGTGGGTGCGATCGGCGTCGAGAAAGGCTACGAGGTCCTTCTCGGTTGCGCGCGCGACGCAAGCCGGCGGGGATTGCCGATCGAGTTCGTCGTATGCGGCTTTACGGCGGACGACGAGCGGCTGATGAGTGCCGGGCCGGTGTTCGTCACCGGCGAGTTCAAGGAAGCCGAAGCGGTGGCGCTGATCCGGGCGCAACGGGCGCACCTCGCCTTCATACCGTCGGTCTGGCCGGAGACGTGGTGCTTCGCGCTCAGCCGCGCCTGGCAGGCCGAGCTTCCTGCCGCCGCCTTCGACCTTGGGGCGCAGGCGGAGCGCATCCGGCGCACCGGCCGGGGCTGGTTGTTGCCGCTCGGGCTGAAGCCGCAGGCGGTCAACGACGCGCTGCTCAGCCTTGCGCCGATCCATGTGGCGTCGCAATGTCCGCCGCGGTAACGCTTCCTGGTCCAACGAGAGTGCCCGATGTCCGATGCTGCCCAGACTGCCGCCGCTGCCGTAACCGAACTCAAGGTGTCCGGCCATCTGATGACGCTCGACCCCGGCGTGTTCTGCATCTTCAACAGCCCGGGCGCCGCGGCGCCGAATGCGCAAACGGGCCTGCCAGGCGTGCGGATTTCGGCCGCGCCGGCGCCGGGGCCGTTCAAGGGCATGGTCACTCTCGCCGGCTTTTCGGGGGATGGATGGTTGGGGGGAGCCAACGGCGCCGCGCTGATCCGCGTAAGCGGCGGCCCAGCGCAGGTGATGGTCACGGTCTACCAGTCGCCCGAAGGTGGCCAGGAGGCGCCAAAGCTGCAGGTTTTGCGCCTGAGCGAAGCGGTCGCAGCCGAGCCGGCCGGCCCCGCGGCCGCGCCGGCCGATCCGCCGTCTCAAGCGGCTGCCGCCGCAGCGCCGCCTCAAGCGGCTGCTGCCGCACCGCCGCCTCAGGCGGCTGCCGCCGCACCGATGGAGGTCGCGGCGCACGTCTATGGGCGCGGCGACGTCGCCGGCCGGCTGGGCGAGTGGATGGGCGAGCGCGGCAGCAAGCGATGGATCGAAGGTTTCGGCTTGCAGCCCGCGAGCGGCGTTCCGGTCGGGGACATCGAATACCAGGCGGTGCTGGGGCGCGGCTGGCTGTCGCCATGGGCCGAGGGCGGCCAGTTCTGCGGTAGCCGCGGCATGTCGCTGCCCATTTTGGGCCTGTGCGTGCGGTTGCGCGGCGCCTCGGCGGAAACCCATAAAGTCCGCATTTTGGCGACCTTCGTCGATGGTACGGCGATCGGCCCGGTCGAGGGCGGGGAGGCCTGCGAAGCGCCAAGCCTCGCCGCCCTCGAAGCCTTCCAGATCAGTCTCGAGTCCAGGGAGGCTACTGGCCCGGCCGCGGACGCGAGCGGCATGCCGGTCGCGGCTGCGACCCGGCCTGCTGGAGCAAAGGCGGCAAAGCCGGCGCTGAAACCCGCACCCACCCGCCGTCGCTAGGCGGACGCGTCCGCAGGCCTGAGGACAGGCCGGGACCGGCGGTCGAGTACAGCGTTGCGCTATTTATTCATCCACCAGAACTTCCCGGGGCAGTTCCTGCACCTGGTTCGCCATCTCGTGCGCTCTCCGGCCAACGAAGTGGTGTTCATCACCGAGGAGAACGGCAACGTCATCCCCGGCGCGCGCAAGGTGACCTACGCCAAGCCCCCCGAGGCCAACAACTCGACCTTCCCCGACGCGCAAGACTTCGAAGCGTCGGTGGTGCGCGCCGGGATCGTGGCGGCGATCGCCGGTAACCTGAAGGCGCTCGGGTTCCGGCCCGACATCATCATCGGGCACCATGGCTGGGGCGAGATGCTCAACCTGCCGGACGTATGGCCCGGCGTGCCCGTGCTGGGATATTACGAGTTCTTCTACCGTACCAACGGCCAGGATGTCGGCTTCGACCCGGAGTTCCCCACGCATCCTTCCGGTTTCCCGCGCGTGCGGGCGAAGAACGCGGTCAATCTGCTGGCCCTGAACAACCCGGGCCACGGGCAAACGCCCACCCGGTTCCAGCACTCGACTTACCCGGATTGGGCGCAGGGGCGCATGACGGTGCTGGCGGAGGGCGTGAACCTGGGCGCTTGCGTGCCGGACCCCGGCGCCCGCCAGCGCCTGTATCAGCTCAACGGCTTCCAGGTGCAGCCGGGCGAAACCCTGGTCACCTATGTCGCGCGCGACCTCGAGCCGTATCGCGGGTTCCACATCATCATGCGCGCGCTGCCCCGGCTGTTGCGGCTGCGGCCCGACCTGAAGGTGATCATGGTCGGCGGCGATGGCGTGAGTTACGGCGCCCGCCTGGCCAACACGACCTGGCGGGAGCACCTGCTGCGCGAGGTCGGGGCCTATGTCGATCCCAGCCGTATCGCGTTTCCCGGCAAGGTCGATTACCGGGCGTTCGTGGGGCTGCTGCAGCGGTCGGACGCGCACATCTATCTGACCTATCCCTTCGTCGCGTCCTGGAGCCTGCGCGAAGCCTTGGCCTGTGGTTGCGCGATCGTGGCCAGCGATACCGCGCCGGTGCACGAGTTCGTGGCCGACGGGCAAACGGGGCTGCTCACGCCCTGCCTCGACCCGGCCCGGCTGACCGAGCGCGTGGCCGAGCTGCTGGACGATCCGGAGGGGACGGCCGGGCTGCGCGCCAATGCGCGCGCGGAGGCGGAGCGCACGCTGCAGATGGACGACTATATCCGCAACTACGAAGCGCTGATCGCCCAAGTGATGGCCGGCGCTACGACAACCAGGGCGGGGTCGGCAGGCCCTTCGAGCGCAGGAACGCCGGGTTGAACAGCTTGGACTGATAGCGCGAGCCGCCGTCGCACAGGATGGTCACCACGGTGTGCCCGGGGCCCATCTCGCGCGCCACGCGGATGGCCGCGGCCGCGTTCAACCCGGCGGACCCGCCGACCGAGAGGCCCTCGTGGATCAGCAGGTCGAACACCTGTTCGAGCGCCTCCGGGTCGGGGATGCGCACCGCGTCGTCGATCGGGGCGCCGGCCAGGTTCTCCGGAACCCGCGATTGACCGATGCCTTCGGTGATGGAACTGCCTTGGATCGATAGGTCGCCCGACTTGATCCAGCCGTAGAGCCCGCTTCCTTCGGGGTCCGCCAACACGATGCGCGTGGCCGGGTTGGCGTGCTTCAGGGCAAAGGCCACTCCGGCCAAGGTGCCGCCCGTGCCACAGGCGCAGGTGAACGCGTCCACCCGGCCTCCGGTCTGCTCCAGGATCTCCAGGCCTGTCGCGCGGTGGCCTTCGCGGTTGGCCAGATTGTCGAACTGGTTGGCCCAAACCGCGCCCATCTCCTCGGCCAGGCGGCGGGAGACATGGACGTAGTTGCCGGGATCGGCATAGGGCTTGGCAGGGATGAGCCGCAGGTCGGCGCCGATCATGCGCAGGAAGTCGATCTTCTCCTGGCTCTGCGTTTCCGGCATGACGATGACCGAGCGGAAGCCCAGCGCATTGGCGACGAGGGTGAGGCCGATGCCGGTGTTCCCCGCCGTGCCCTCCACCACCGTGCCGCCCGCCGGCAGCACGCCTCGCGCCATGGCGTCCCTGATGATGGCGAGCCCGGCGCGGTCCTTGACGGAGCCGCCCGGGTTCATGAACTCGGCCTTGCCCAGGATGGTGCAGCCGGTGGCGTCCGATGCGCGGCGGAGGCGGACCAGGGGGGTGTTGCCGATCGCGCCGAGAAGACCCTCGGCCGGGCTGCTGTTTGTGCTTTCGGCCATGCTGGGGCACCTTCGTGCTAGCGATGAGGGAGAGCTTACATGGTCGAGGACGTAGCCCCAAAGCAGGTCTGGGACGCGCTGTGCGCCGACCCGCAGGCGCGCCTGGTGGATGTGCGGACCGACGCGGAGTGGAGCTATGTCGGGCTGCCCGATCTGCAGGAGTCGGGCCAGGAGCCGGTGCTGATCCCGTGGCAGGTATTTCCGGCCATGCAGGTGAACGCCGGATTTACCGAGCACCTCAAGCAGGCCGGGCTGACGGCGGAGAACCACATTTACTTCCTGTGCCGTAGCGGTGTGCGCAGCCAGGCTGCGGCGGCGGCGGCCCAGGCTGCCGGGTATCCGCACGCCTTCAACATCAAGGACGGGTTCGAGGGTCCGCCGGACGGCGAGGGCCATCGCGGCAGGGTTGCGGGGTGGAAATTCGCCGGATTGCCGTGGCGCCAGCGGTAGCGCCGCGGGTGGGCGCCTAGAGGCTTTGTTTTGGCGAGCACTGCTCCGCGCTATGCGTCGTAGCCCACTCGCAGCACGACGAACCAGCCGTAGCGTCCGTCCAGCGGGCGTCCATCGGTCCCGGACAGCAGGCCGCCTGCCGTGACGGGCACATGCTTCAGCGTCACCCCGCTCGCCACGTTGCCGCCGATGACGGCGAGTTGGTCCCCCAGCGATTGCACGACGATGTCGCAGTGCCCCAGGAAGCGCGGCGCCGGCAGGTCCTCGAACCGCATGGTACGGGCGTCGGCCCGGCCGTAGCAGATCAGGTCGCCGGGCTGCGGCGCATAGGCTTCGGGCCGCTCCGCGTGCAGCACGCCCCGGTTCTCGGCGGCGGCGTTGATGTAGTCGGCGTGCAACGGGGAGTAGGCGAAGCGGTCACCCGCGCCGGCGCTGCGCATCACGTAGGAGATGAAGGCGGCCGACCAGGCTGGCGCGTCACCGGCATAGGCGGCGCCGAATTCGTCGTAGCGGCCGGTCCAGCCGCTTTGGCGGCTCCGGGCGTCCTGGCCCAGCCACCAATAATCGCCGACGCGCTGCCAAAGGCCGGGCTGCTGATCGAGGCGGAGGGCGCGGGGCTGGGCGCGGCCGGGCGGGTCGTCGTTCACGGGGCTGCCGAAGCTGCGCCACTCCCGCTCGGCGATGGCGACCGCGTTGGTGCGCGAGAAGGGCTCGAACGGCCGCTTCGCGTAATCCGGCACATGCAGGTCGGGCGGCACCGCGGATTGCGTGACGACCGAGACGGGCGGCCGGCTTGTGCAGGCGCCGAGGAGCAGGAGGAGCAGGAGGCGTTTCATCGCCGGTCAGCGATGGCACGGTTCTCCAGCCGGCTCAACAGGCGCACCACCGGCCACAGCATCACGAAGTAGAGCAGCGCCGCCGCCACGACCGGGCTGGGGTTGTAGGTGAGGCTTTGCGCCTGGCGCGCCTGGAACAGCAGCTCGGGCAACGCCACGACGCCCGCGAGCGAGGTCAGCTTCACCACCTCCAGCGTGTTGGAGACCAGGTCGGGCAGCACGTTCCGTATCGCCTGCGGCAACACGACCAGGGTTAGCGCCTGCCAGCGGCTGAGCCCCGTGCTGCGCGCCGCCTCGGCCTGGCCCGGCGGCACGCTCTCGATGCCGGCGCGCAGCACCTCGCCGTAATAGGCGCCGGTGTTGAGGAAGAATCCGACCGCCACCGAGCCGTAGGCGCCGAGGTCGATACCGGCGAACGGCAATCCGGCGTAGAGGAAAATGAGGAGCACCAGGGGTGGGAACGCGCGGAAGAAGTCTACCCAGGCGATCAGCGGCCAGCGGACCCAGGCGTGGCGGATGGTGGACAGCAGCGCGATGGCCAGGCCGCCGACAATGCCGAGCGGCACCACCAGCAACGACAGCCCCACGGTGCGGAGCAGCCCCGACCACAGGATCGGCCAGGCCGCGGCGACAATCCCGGCATTGAGGAACGTCTCCATCACTGGGCGCGCCCGCGATTGGGGAACCGCGTCTCCACCCACCGCCCGAATGCCACCACGGGCAGGAACAGCACGAGATAGGCCGCGGCGCCCAGAGTGAGCGGGGAGGGATTGGAGGTGAAGGAGACGGCGGACGACGCCTGGGACAGGATTTCAGAGACCGCCACCACGGAGCCGAGCGCCGTGCCCTTGGTGATGGCGATGGTCCGGTTGGTCAGAGGCGGGATGGTGATCTGCAGCGCCTGCGGCAGCACGACCCAGAACAGGGCCTGGCCGAACCCCAGCCCCGTGCTGCGCGCGGCCTCCCACTGCCCGCGCGGGACGGATTGCAGTCCGGCCCAGAAAATCTCCTCGGCGAACGCCATCAGCACCAGTGCCAGGCTTGCCCAGGTGGCGACGAAGCCCGAAGGGGTCAGCCCGGCGTCCGGCAGGCCGAAATAGATCAGCACGATGATGACCAGCGGCGGCACGGCGCGGAACACGTCCACCACGAACACGATCAGCCAGTTCAGCGGCCGCACGCCCAGGCTGCGCAGCAGCGCCAGCATCAGCCCGGCCGAGAGCCCGGTGACGACGATCAGCAAGGCGAGCTCGACGGTGAGCAGAAAGCCCTGGACGATGGCAGGCAGCGCGCCCGCCATCACGCGCGCATTGAAGAATGCGTCGGTGAAGCGCTCCCAGCCGCTCACCGGCGCTTAGCCCCGGGTGCTCGGCAGATCCCTCTCCCGATGCCGGGAGAGGGGGTAGTGCAACGGGAGGCGGTTAGCGCCGCCACCAGCCTCGCTTCTTTTCCGCGGGTGCGTCTTGCTCGCCGACGAGCACCGGCGCCGCGGCTGGCGAAAGCGCCGGCTCCATCGCCGGTTCCGGCGCCGGCTCCGGAATGGCGGCTGCCGGCGCTTCGGCGACGGGCTCCGGTGCGGCGTAAGCGGGTTCGGCCTCGGCCGCGGGTGCATGGAGCGGTGCTGCGGGCACGGCCATCGGCGCCGCGACCGCAGCGGCCCGCTCCTGCTCGGCCTGCTCCATGGCATCGAAGATGTCGAAGGTGCTGGCGCCGCCGAATGGGTCCGCCGGGGTCGGGCCGGAGTAGGCCGGCATCCGCGGTCCGGCTTCCGCCTGCGGCGCTGCGGCCTCGTCGCTGCCGGTCTCGGCTTCGGCGTTTACAGCTTCGCCCTCGCCATCGGGCTGGTCGCGACGCCGGCGACGTCCGCCGCGGCGGCCACGGCGGCGGCGCTCGCCCTCTTCGCCGTCGGCCGGGCCCGGCGGTGCGTCCGCTTGGGCGTCCGTCGCCGTGGATTCGGCCGCTGCCGGGTCACCCGCCTCCTCGGGCGCGGCCGTTACGTCGCCGGTGTCCGGCGCGGCCGTTACGTCGCCGGCCGGAGGCGAGATCTCTCCCACCGCGCCGGCGACCGCGTCATCCCGGCGGCCACCGCGGCGGCGGCGGCGGCGGCGCTTCTGGCGCTGCTCGCCCTCCTCGGCGGTCTCGCCCGGGCGCGGTGCGTCGGCAGCATCGTCGTCCTCCATGTCGTCGCCCACGGACACCGCCTCGGCCTCGAGTTCATCGGGGTCCTCGAACGGCTCGGGCGGCGCCAGTTGCGAGATGGGCGCGGGCAGCTCGGAAGCCACCTGGGCGCGGACCTTGTCGATCCGGATGGCCGGCGGCAGCAAGCTGTCGTCGGCCGCAAACACGACCTGCATGCCGTAGCGCTGCTCGATCTCCGAAAGGCGGAGCCGCTTGTGGTTCAGGATGTATAGCGCGATGCCGCCCGCCGCATTCACGACGATCTCCGCCGCGCGGCGCTTGCTGCCTTCCTCCTCGATGGCGCGCAGCACGTGCAGCGCGGCACTCTCGGTACTGCGCACGTGGCCGGTGCCGTTGCAATGCGGGCAGGTGACGAAGCTGGTTTCCGCCAGGGAGGGCCGCAGCCGCTGCCGGCTCATTTCCAGCAGGCCGAAATGGCTGATCGAACCCACCTGGATGCGGGCGCGGTCGATTTTCAGCGCATCCTTCAGGCGGCGCTCGACCGACGCGTTGTTGCGCCGGCTCTCCATGTCGATGAAGTCGATCACGATCAACCCGGCCAGGTCGCGCAGGCGAAGCTGCCGCGCGGCCTCGTCGGCTGCCTCGAGGTTGGTGCGCAGCGCCGTCTCCTCGATGCCGCGCTCGCGCGTGCTGCGGCCCGAGTTCACGTCGATGGCGACCAGCGCCTCAGTCTGGTTGATGACCAGGTAACCACCGGACTTGAGCTGCACCGTCGGCAGCAGCATCGCATCCAGTTGCGCCTCGACCTGCGCCTTGGCGAACAGCGGCTGCGGGTCCTTCCACAGTTGCACCTTGCGGGCGTGGGTCGGCATCAGCATGCGCATGAAGTCGCGCGCCGCGCGCCAGCCTTGCTCGCCGTCCACCAGGATGTCGTCCACGTCCCGCGAGTACACGTCGCGGATGGCGCGCTTGATCAGGCTGGCCTCTTCGTAGATCAGCGCCGGGGCCATGCTTTTCATGGTCAGCTCTCGGATCTGGTCCCATTGCCCGAGCAGGTACTCGCAGTCGCGCAGGATTTCGGGCTTCGGCCGGTTGGCGCCCGCGGTCCGGATGATCAGGCCCATGCCGCGCGGCAGGTCCAGCTCGGAGGTGACCTCCTTGAGCCGCCGGCGGTCGGCAGCCGAGGTGATCTTGCGGGAGATGCCGCCGCCGCGGGGCGAGTTCGGCATCAGCACGGAGAAGCGCCCGGCCAGCGAGATGTATGTGGTCAGCGCCGCACCCTTGGTGCCGCGCTCCTCCTTGACCACCTGGATCAGCAGGATCTGCCGGCGGCGGATGACCTCCTGGATTTTGTAGTTGCGCAGGAAGCGCGGCGTGGCGCGGCGGTCGGGATGGTCCTCGCCCTCGGGTTCGCCGCCGATTTCCTCCGGCCCCGGCCCCTCCAGCGCTGGGTACTGCGGCGCCGCGTCCTCATCGGCGCTGGCCGGCGCTGCTTCGAACGGGACCGGCGCGGCTTCGAAGCCAGGCGCCTCGAACGGGCTTAGCTCGGCTTCGTCAGCCGCCGCCTCGGCGCCGGCCATTTCCGGTACCATGTCCACGCCGTCGCCGAGCGGGGCCGCCGGGTCGGAAACCGGGAACAACGCCTCGGCCTCCGCAGGCGCCACCAGGATATCGAGGGCGATTGCCGCCGGCTGCGCGACCTGGTGGGCGCGCGGCATCGGCTCGTCGAACGCGGCCGGGTCGGCGGGCGCGGCCTCGGTGGCGGGCTGGAAGGCGATCAACTCGGGAACGGCCGGTTCGGCGGCGGGCGCCGGTTCGCGCCGGCTGGCACGCGCCGCCTCGCGCTCTTCGGCTTCCTCGTCCTCCCGGGCCTCCGCCTCCTGCGCTTCGAGGAGGCGCTTCCGGTCGGCCACGGGGATTTGATAGTAGTCCGGGTGGATTTCGCCGAAGGCGAGGAAGCCATGCCGGTTGCCGCCATACTCGACGAAGGCCGCCTGGAGGCTGGGCTCTACACGGACGATCTTGGCGAGGTAGATGTTGCCTTTGAGCTGCTGTTTGGTCGATGTCTCGACGTCGAAATCCTCGAGGCGGTTACCGTCCAGGACCACCACGCGGGTTTCTTCCGCGTGTGTGCTGTCGATCAGCATGCGTTTCGTCATTGGGTATTGAACTCCGGTGCGCCGCGGGCGCGCCCGTGCCGACCTCGGAGAGGATTGGCAAGCTACGGCGGCGGCTGAATAGACGTGACGGGGTGGGCATCCCGCAAAGGCCTGGGCTTGCGCGCGACGGGTCGGGTCCGAATGTGGGCAGGACTGGCACGGCGCTTTGCATGGTATCCCTGGCAAGCGGGCCGCGACCTCTGGGATCATCTCCAGCGGGCGCCGCCCAGGTGAGGCGAACGAGCCCCGGCGCGCGAAGCCGCGCGGCGCGGGCGGCGGTGCAGAGGCGGAAGCGCGACAAGGGATCGCAGCCACATCGCCGGGGTGCACCGCCGGAACGGGAGCGAAGATGACCTAAACCTGGGCGACCCGCAAGTGAAGCCGTGACGCTGCGCCGGCTGGCCTCCGCCGGGTTCGCCGAAAGTGCATCCGCGCGCCTCATGTGATACATGAGGGTCATGCGCGATCCGCCCACCCTTCCTCGCCGTCTGCTGCTGGCGCTGGCTATTTCCGCACCCGGCACGGCCCTGGCCCGCACGGCGGCGCGGCCCGCGCCTTCCGCATCGGCGCCGCTGCCCTTGGTAATGCTGGATCCCGGCCACGGGGGGAAGGACCCTGGGGCCGTCGGCGTGTCGGGAACCTACGAGAAGCAGGTGGCGCTCGCGGCCGCGCACGAGTTGCGCCGGCAACTGATCCTGGGCGGGCGATGCCGGGTCGAACTCACGCGGGAACGCGACGTGTTCATCCCTTTGCAGGATCGTGTGGCAATCGCGCAACGCCGGGCTGCCGCGCTGTTCGTCTCCCTGCACGCCGATGCAGTGTCCGATTCGGGCGTGCGGGGCGCCAGCGTCTACACGCTCGCCGATACCGCGTCCGACCCGCAGACCGCCGCCCTTGCCCGGCGGGAGAACAGCGCCGACCGTTTCGGCGGCCCGAACTTCCAAGACATGCCGCCGGCGGTCGCGAACATCCTGGCCAGCCTGGTTCGCCAGGAGACCCGGCTTGGATCGGCCCGGGTCGCCCGCCAACTCGTGGGTTCGCTGCCCGAGATCGGCCTGCTGGCCCATCCGTCGCGGCATGCCGGGTTCATGGTGCTGCGGGCGGCGGACATTCCCAGCGTGCTGGTCGAGATGGGGTTCATGTCAAACTCTGGTGACGAGGCGGCGTTGCGTCGCCCGGAGCATCGCGGACGCGTGGCCGGGGCGCTCCGCCGCGCGATCGAGGGGTTTTTGGCGGCGAATGGGCGGGCCGTGCACGCGGCGGCTGGGTAGGGGACTAGAGATATGACGATTTCGGGCGAAGTGGCCGGGCCACCGCCAGAGCAGCCCCTGGCTCCGAAGCGCGCCAAGGCCGCGCGGCCGCGGCGGTTCCGCGTGTTGCGCCGGGTCCTGGGGTTCGGTTCGGCCGTGGTGGTCGTGGCCGGGCTCGCGGGCGCTGCCTTCGCGTGGCACACGTATGAGCGATACGCCGCCGACCTGCCCACGCTCGACGGGCTGCGCCATTACCAGCCCAAGGTGATGAGCCGGCTTTACGCGGGAGATAGCCGGCTGATCGCCGAGTTGGCGACGGAGCGGCGCATCTTCGTCCCGATCTCCGCCATTCCCGACGTGGTGAAGCGCGCATTCCTGTCGGCCGAGGACCAGAAGTTCTGGAGCCACCGGGGTGTCGATCCGTTCGCCATCGCCCGGGCGGGGTGGGTCGACCTCATGCAGTATGGCCAGGGCAAGCGGCCGATCGGCGCCTCGACCATCACGCAGCAGGTGGCCAAGAACATGCTGCTCGGCAACGAGGTCAGCATCGCGCGCAAGGTCAAGGAGCTCATCCTGGCGGTGCGGATCGACCAGTCCATGCCGAAGGAGCACGTGCTCGAACTGTATCTGAACGAGATCTACCTCGGCCTGCAATCCTACGGGGTCGCGGCTGCGGCGCAGGCCTATTTCAACAAGGTCCTGGACGAGCTGACCCTGCCCGAGGCGGCGTTCCTGGCGGCGCTTCCCAAGGCGCCGAACAACTACAACCCGTTCCGCTTCCCCGATGCGGCCAAGGCCCGCCGGGACTGGGTGCTCGACCGCATGGCCGAGGACCGCGCCGTCACGCCCGAGCAGGCCGCCGCGGCGAAGGCGACGCCGATCCAGCCCGCCCCGTTCCGCCGCCCTGAGATCGTCGCCGGCGGCGAGTGGTTCGGCGAGGAGGTGCGCCGTCAACTCATCGACCGGTTCGGGGCGGACCTGACGACGAGCGGCGGCTACACCGTCCGCACCAGCCTCGATCCCGCGCTACAGGCGGCCGCCGACAAGGCGCTGCGCGCCGGGTTGCTGGCCTACGACCGCAGCCACGGGGGTTGGCGTGGCGCCGTGACCAGGCTCGATGGCGATCCCGGCATGCGGCAGGGCTGGAGCAACCGTCTGGCGTTGCTTGCGCGGCCCGGCGGCATGTTGCCGGAGTGGCGGCTGGCTGTCGTGCTGGAGGTGACGAACGAGGAAGCCAAGGTTGGCTGGATCGACCGGCCGGCGGGCCAGTCCTCCGGCGGCGGCTCGTCCAAGGTGTCGTCGATGTATTTGTCCGACATGGCTTGGGCCCGGCCGGTTCGCTCCACCGGGCTCGGCCCGTCGCCGCGCAAGGTCAACGAGGTCGTGCAGGTGGGCGACGTCGTCATGGGGGAGCTGTTGCCCGCGGCCGCCGGGCAGGGTCGCAACGCCGGGCGGACGGAGCGGATGTCGTTGCGGCAGGTGCCGCAGGTGCAGGGCGCGCTGGCCTCGATCGACCCGGTGACCGGCCGGGTGTTGGCGCTGTCCGGGGGCTGGAGCTTCGAGGCGAGCCAGTTCAACCGGGCCACCCAGGCGCAGCGGCAGCCCGGCAGTTCGTTCAAGCCGTTCGTATACCTGACCGCGCTCGAATCCGGGCTCTCTCCGAGCCAGCGTGTGCTGGATGCCCCTTTCGTGCAGAAGCTTGGCGCGCAAGGGGAGTGGCGGCCCAACAACTACGGCATGACCTTCAACGGCCCGACGCCGATGCGGATCGCGCTCGAGAAGTCGCTCAACCTCGTGACGGTGCGCCTGGCCGAGAAGGTCGGCATGGACGCGGTGGCGCAGAAGGCGATTGCCTTCCATGTGGTGGACGGCATGCCGAAGGTGCTGCCGGCGGCGTTGGGTGCGGTTGAAACCACGGTTCTGCGCCAGGCGGCGGCCTATGCCGGACTGGCGATGAACGGGCGCGAGGTGCTGCCCTCGCTGGTCGACTCCGTGCAGGACCGGGACGGCAAGGTGCTGTGGCGCGCGTCCGGGCTGGAATGCCGGGGCTGCGCCGACCCCGCCCATCCGCCGGGCGTGGTGGACAACCGCCGCCTCGTCGCCGACCCGGCCAGCACCTTCCAGGTCGTGACCATGATGCAGGGCGTGGTGGCCAAGGGCACGGGATACGCCGCAGGCGCCGGGCTGAACCGGGCCATCGCGGGTAAAACCGGCACTAGCCAGGATTTCAACGACGCCTGGTTCGTCGGCTTCACGCCGGACCTGGTCACTGCGGTGTGGATCGGCTTCGACGACAACACCAGCCTGGGCGACAAGGAAACCGGCGGCTCGGTTGCCGCGCCCATTTGGCACGACTATATGCAAACGGCGATCAAGACCCGGCCAAACCTCGTGTTCCGCGCGCCCGAGGGCGTGAAAATGGCAACGTGGGACAGCGGCGCCGGCCCCCGCACCGACGCTTTCAAGCCAGGCCAGGAGCCCGGCGCCAGCAACGGAACCGTGGGCTCCTGGGAAGGCTCCGGCCAGGGCCTGACCGCAAGCTCCGGCGGGGGCGCCGGCGGTCCGGGCATTGGGATCGACAGCGGCGTGGGCGGGCTGTACTAGGCCGCGCCATGTCCAGCGAATCCGACGCCCTGAACCAGCAACTCCAGCAGACCTTCGCTCTGTTGCGGAGGCATCTTTGACTGGGATGTCTCGACGGCGCGCCTCGAGGAACTGAACGCCCAAGCCGACGACCCCGCGCTCTGGAACGATGCGGCTGCCGCCCAGGCCCTGATGCGGGAACGCACCCGGCTCGCCGGCCTCATCGACGGCTTGCAAGCCATGCAGCGTGAGTCGGCGGACTCGATCGAGCTGATCGGGCTGGCCGAGGCGGAGGGCGACGCGGGCATGGTGGCGGACGGCGTGGCCGCGCTGCGGCGCGTGCTGGAGGAGGCCAAGCGGCGCGAGATCGAAAGCCTGCTTTCCGGCGAGGCCGACCTGAACGACGCCTACCTCGAAGTGAACTCCGGCGCGGGCGGCACCGAGGCGCAGGATTGGGCGGAGATGCTGGCCCGCATGTATTCGCGCTGGGCCGAGCAGCATGGCTACAAAGTGCAGCTCATGGAGCAGAGCGAAGGCGAGCAGGCCGGCATAAAGTCGGCGACCCTGCAGGTGAGCGGCCCAAATGCGTATGGCTGGCTCAAGACCGAGGCCGGGGTGCACCGGCTGGTGCGGATCAGCCCGTTCGACGCCAATGCGCGACGGCAGACCAGCTTCGCCAGCGTGTGGGTGTATCCCGTGGTGGACGACACCATCGAAATCGAGGTCAACGAAAGCGACCTCAAGATCGACACCTTCCGCGCGAGCGGCGCCGGGGGCCAGCACGTGAACAAGACGGAGAGCGCGATCCGCATCACGCACATCCCCAGCGGCATCATCGTCGCCTGCCAGACCGACCGCAGCCAGCATCGCAACCGGGCGACGGCGATGACGATGCTGAAGGCGCGGATGTATGAGCGCGAGCTGCAGAAGCGCGAGGCGGCGGCGACCGTGCAGGAGGATGCCAAAACCGAGATCGGCTGGGGCCACCAGATCCGCAGCTACGTGCTGGCGCCGTATCAACTGGTGAAGGACCTGCGCACCGGCGTGGAGACGGGCAACCCGGAGGCCGTGCTGGACGGCAACCTCGACGAGTTCATGGCAGCCGCCCTCGCCGCGCGGGTGGGCGCCACGCGCAGCGACGCGAGCGCGCAGGCGCAGTAGGGGCCGATGAAGCCAGACCAGGACGTGTTCGAGACCGACGTACCCGCCCGGCTGGACCGGCTGCCCTGGGCGCGGTTCCACTGGCTGGTGGTGTTCGCGCTCGGCATTACCTGGATTTTGGACGGGCTCGAGGTCACCCTCGTCGGCTCGCTGGCGAGCGCCATTTCGGACAGTCCGCGGCTGCACCTCAGCGCCACGCAGTTCGGGCTGACCGCGAGCGCCTACCTCGCTGGCGCCGTGGCGGGCGCGCTTGGGTTCGGCTGGCTGACCGACCGGCTGGGCCGCAAGAAGCTGTTCACCATAACCGTGCTGATCTACCTGGTGGCGACCATCGCGTCCGGCTTGGCCTGGGACTTCTGGTCGTTCGCGCTGTTCCGCTTCATCACCGGCGCCGGCATCGGCGGCGAGTACGCGGCCGTCAACGCCACGATCCAGGAACTGATCCCTGCCCGCAAGCGGGGCTTCACCGACCTGTGCATCAACGGCAGCTTCTGGCTTGGCGCGGCGCTCGGTGCGGTCGGCGCCGCCGCCGCGCTCGACCCGGCGCTCATCGACCCCGAACTGGGCTGGCGCGCGGCCTTCGTGGTGGGCGGGGCAATCGGCATCGTCGTGCTGTTCCTGCGCCGCTTCATCCCCGAAAGCCCGCGCTGGCTAATGACGCACGGCCGGCCGGAAGAGGCGAGCGAGGTCGTCAGCGCCATCGAGGCGCGGGTGCAGCGCGAGACCGGCGCCCCATTGCCGCCCATCCCCGGCCCGAAGCTGCGGCTGCGCCGGCACCAGGGCGACTGGTTCCTCACCAGTTTGCGCGTGCTGGTGCGCGACTACCGCAGCCGCACCGTGCTAGGCGTAGCGCTGATGGGCTCGCAGGCGTTCTGCTACAACGCGGTGCTGTTCACCTATGCCCTGATGCTGACCCGGTTTTATGGCGTGCCGTCCGGGCATGTCGGTTGGTACATCCTGCCGTTCGCGCTCGGCAACTTCGCCGGGCCGCTGTTGCTGGGGCGGCTGTTCGACACCTTGGGCCGCCGGGTCATGATCACCGCGACCTACGCGCTGTCCGGCGTCATGATGGCTGGGGTCGGCTGGCTGTTTGCGCAGGGTTGGCTGGATGCGACGCAGCAGACCGTCGCCTGGACGGCTATATTCTTCTTCGCCTCCGCCGCCGCTTCCTCGGCGTACCTCACGGTGGGCGAGACGTTTCCGTTGGAGGTCCGCGCGGTCGCGATTTCGATCTTCTACGCTTTGGGCACGGCCGTCGGCGGCATTGCCGGGCCGGCGCTGTTCGGTGCGCTGATCCAGACCGGGTCGCGCGACGAGGTGCTGTGGGGCTACTTGCTCGGCGGCGGGCTGATGGTGGGGGCGGCCGTGGTTGAGTGGCTCCTGGGCGTCGATGCCGAGCGCCGCTCGCTCGAGGAGGTCGCGCCGCCATTATCGGCAGCCTGAAACCGCCGCCGGCAAGCGCCGTTGTATCCCCAACGGCATCCCGCCGTACGGAGGCACATATGGTTGACCAGAGTCGCGTTGATGGCGCCGTCGATCAGGCCAAGGGCGCAGTCAAGGACGGCGTCGGCAAGCTTGTTGGCGACCAGAAGATGCAGGCCGAGGGCAAGGCCGACAAGGTTGCCGGCAAGACAGAGAGCGCCGTGGGCGGAGCCAAGGATACCGTTCGGGACGCTGCCAACAAGTCCTGATTACATGCGTTCGTCTACGCGGGCGCCCTTCGGGGCGCCCGTTTGCGTTGTGCCCTACCCATCCGCCAGGGAGACCACCATACTCCTAGGCGGATAGCGGAGTGCCGGGCTTGGTGGATCGACAGACCTTTCGGGACGCGATGGCCCGCCTTGGCGCGGCGGTGAGCGTCATCACCACCCTTGGGCCGGACGGCCCTTGCGGCTTGACGGCCTCCGCGGTGTGCAGCGTCACGGACGACCCGCCGACGCTGCTGCTGTGCATCAATCGCGAAACCGACTTGAACGGGACGTTCCGCGCAAGCGGCGTGCTGTGCGTGAACACGCTGGCGGCGTCGCAGGAGGCGCTGTCGCCGTTGTTCGCCGGGTTCACCGACGTATCGCAAGAGAAGCGGTTCGAGACTGGTGAGTGGACGACGCTCGTCACCGGCGCCCCGGTCCTGACGGGGGCGGTGGTGTCGTTCGACTGCCGGGTGGCGCAGGCGACGGAAGTCGGGACGCACACGGTGTTCTTTTGCGAGGTGGAGGCCATACAGGCCAGCGGCGCGCATGAGGGGTTGATCTATTTCGGCCGGTCGTATCACCGCATCATCGTCAAGGCTGCTTAGGCTGGCGCCCGCTGAGGGCACTCCCGGCCAGGCGCTTCCTTCTGCCGGGAGTGCTCTGGCCGGGAGTGCCCTGGGGATTACATCTCGCTGTAGTTGCCGTTCTTCCAAACATAGAACACGTAGTCGGCCGTGGTGATATCGCCCTTTTTGTCGAACGTGATGTCGCCGATCACGCTTTTCCAAGTCTGGCCGCTGTGCAGCATGTCCGCGACTTTCTTGCCCTCGATCGAGTTCGCCTTCTTGGCGGCCTCTGCCCAGATTTGGATCGCGGCGTAGGTGTAGAGCGTGTAGCCCTCCGGGTCGAAACCCTTCGCCTTGAACGCCGCCACTGCCTGGGCGGCCGACGGGCGCTTGCGCGGGTCGGAGGGGAAGGTCATCAGCGTGTTCTCGCCGGCCGGCCCGGCAATCTGCCAGAATTCGGTGGTGGCCAGCGCGTCACCACCGACCATGGTGATGTTCATGCCCTGCTCCTTGGCCTGGCGCGCGATGAGCCCGGTCTCGGTGTGATAGCCGCCGACGTAGACCACCTGGATCCCTGCCTGCTTCATGCGGCTCACGATGGCCGAATAGTCGCGCTCGCCGGGCGTGTAGGCGGCGTAGAGCGCCTCGGTCAGGCCGTTGGCGTTCAGCGACTTCTTGGTTTCGTCGGCCAGGCCTTTGCCGTAGGCCGAGTTGTCGTGCAGGATCGCGAGCTTCTTGCCCTTGAAATGCTCGGCGAGGAACTTGCCGGCCACCAGGCCTTGCTGGTCATCCCGGCCGCAAACGCGGAAGGTGTTCCAGCCGCCCTCGTCGGTGTAGCGCGGGTTGGTGCTGGCCGGGCTGATCTGCAGGATTACTTCATCGGCGTAGACCTTGCTTGCGGGGATGGAACTGCCGGAGCAGTAATGCCCGGCGACCATGGCCACCTTGCGGCTGGCCATCTGATTGGCGACCGACACGGCTTGGCGCGGGTCGCAGGCGTCGTCGCCCACTTCGAGCACCAGTTGCTGGCCGTTCACGCCGCCGGCCTTGTTGATGTCGGCCACGGCCTGCTCGGCGCCGGCCTTCATCTGCGCGCCGACCGCGGCGTAGTTGCCGGTCATCGGGCCCACGGTGGCGATGCGGGTCTGCGCCTGGGCGGCGGCGGTCATCGCCATGACAGCGACGCCGGCGAAAAGCGTTCTACGGAGCATTGGACTTCCCCTTGGAATGGTCGCGCAGCCTAGGCGCAAGCTGCCGGCGCTGGAAGCCCGCTAATGCGCGCCCTCGAGATAGGCGGCGCGGATTTCCGGCCGTGCCAGCAGCTCCGCCCCCGCCCCCGCCATGGTGATCGCGCCATTGACCAGCACATACCCGCGATGCGCGAGCCGCAGCGCTTGGAAGGCGTTCTGCTCCACCAGCAGCACGGTCAGTCCGGTATCCCGGTTGAGCCAGCGGATCGCGCCGAAGATTTGGCGCACCACCAGCGGCGCCAGGCCCAGGCTGGGCTCGTCCAGCAGCAGCAGGCGCGGCTGGCTCATCAGGGCGCGGCCGATGGACAGCATCTGCTGCTCGCCGCCTGACAGGGTGCCGCCGCGCTGGCCCAGGCGCTCCTGCAACCGGGGGAACAGGCCGAACACCAGGTCGCGCGTGCGCTCGTAATTCCGCATGCGCACGACCTGCGCGCCCATCAGCAGGTTCTCGTGCACGGTCATGCGCGCAAAGATGCGGCGGCCCTCGGGCGCTTGGGCCAGGCCCATGTGCATGATCTCATGCGTCGGCAGAGCGGTGATGTCCCGCCCGTCGAGCATGATCCGCCCGTGGCGGGCGCGCGGGCTGCCGCAGATGGTCATCATCAGCGTGCTCTTCCCCGCCCCGTTGGCGCCGATCAGGGTCACGATCTCGCCCGGATGGATCTCGAGATCCACGCCCTTCAGCGCCTGGATCGCGCCGTAGAAGGCCGTGACGCCGTGCAGCGACAGCAGGGGCTCGGTCATGCGGAGGCCGCCAAGGGCGCGTCCACGTCGTCGTCATCGCCTTCGCCGAGATAGGCGGCGATCACGTTCGGGTCGGCGCGCACGTGGTCCGGCGTGCCGTCGCTGATGCGCTTGCCATGGTCCAGCACGACGATGTGGTCGGAGATGCGCATCACCACGCCCATGTCATGCTCGATCAGCAGCACGGAGCAGCCATCGGCCTGGATGCTTTTCAGCAAGGCGGCCAACTCATCGCTTTCGCGGGGATTGAGCCCCGCGGCGGGCTCGTCGAGACACAGCAGCACCGGGCCGGTGCACATGGCGCGGGCGATCTCGAGGCGGCGCTGGTCGCCGTAGGGCAGGGCGCCAGCCGGGTCGTCGGCGCGGGGCAGCAGGCCGATGCGGTCGAGCCAGAGCCGGGCGTGCTCGATGGCCAGCGCTTCGGCGCGGGCATGTCCGCCCAAGCCGATGACTGCCAGCAAGCCGGAGGCCACGCTAGGCATCAAGGCATTGTGCTGCGCCACAAGCAGGTTTTCCAGCACTGTCATGCCGGCGAACAGGCGGATGTTCTGGAACGTGCGCGCCACCCGGGCCCGGCGCGCGATGCGGTGGCCCGGCAAGGTCTGCAAGGCGAAGGCGGCGCCGTCGGGGTGCCGCAGCACGACTTCGCCCGAGGTGGCGCGATAGAAGCCGGTGATGCAGTTGAACACCGTGGTCTTGCCGGCGCCGTTCGGGCCGATGACGGAGGTGATCTCACCCCGCCGGGCCGTGAACGAGAGCGCGTTGACCGCCGTGAGGCCACCGAAGCGCATCGTCAGGTTGCGCACGTCGAGAAGGTCGCTATCCACGGCCTTCCGCCACCAGTTCCGCCGAGATCTCACGGGCCCGCCCCAAGGCGACGCTGGGCGTGCGTCCCGAGACGAGGCCGCGCGGGCGCAGCACCATGACCAGCACCAGCACGGAGCCGAACATCAACATGCGGTAATCCTGCAGGTCCCGGAACAACTCGATGCCGCCGATCATCACCACCGCGGCCAGCGCCGTGCCCAGCTGGCTGCCGAGCCCGCCCAGGACCACGATGGCCAGCACGATCGCGCTTTCGATGAAGGTGAAGCTCTCCGGGCTGATGAAGGCGTTGCGGGTGGCGAAGAAGGCGCCCGCGAGGCCGCCGAAGGTGGCGCCGATGGCGAAC
>CAXSDH010000009.1:9316-69458 GCA_964235765.1 uncultured Acetobacteraceae bacterium | reverse complement strand
TCCAAACCTCGCCATTCCCTCGAATGGCGAAACCCGCCATTCCCTCGAATGGCGAAACCCGCCATTCCCTCGAATGGCGAGAACTGCAACACACACACACAACACAAACGCCGCAACAGAACCAAATCACAGCAAACCACGCATATTGGCTTGCCAAAACACGTTGGCTTGGACGACCTGGTGGCCATGGCGGAGGGACGACACCCGATCCCATCCCGAACTCGGACGTGAAAACCTCCAGCGCCTATGATACTGCACCCAAAGGTGCGGGAAAGTCGGTCGCCGCCAGGTCATCCAAACCAATCATTGTCTGTCAATACCCAACGAGTGCGACAGCATGGAATCGGCGTCTAAGTCCGCCAGCTCGCCAGGGGGTAGCACGCCAAACGCTGCATCGATGGCGCGTTCAGTTGCAAGCGGCAGGCGTACGAGTCGCCCAATTGGTTCGGCACCTTCTCGGCTGTCGATCGCCTCGGTCTCTTATGTAAGCTTGTATGACATGCTGTTCGGTCGCCATCGCGCGACCCTTGAACCCGTCCCATCGCGGCCCGAGCGTCTGGCGAGCCTCGTCTAATCCGATGAGCTGAATCCGGCCGGCTGACGTGCTCTTCTTGGACAATGCGATCGCCTCTCCCGGGCGAAGCGCGATAATACGGAAATGGCGTAGGTCAGTCCGCAAAACCATCACGCTTGTAGCGCTGCATGCCAATGCAGTACCCTCAGCGCAAAGCAACTGCACGTCGACCAAATATTCGACCTCGGGCTTCTTTCCAAGCATTATATCAACCCGACTCCATTCCATCATCGGCCGGTGGCATAGCTCTTTTATCGGAATACAGTTACGAAGTAGCTAACGCTGCCTGCGATGCAACCGTGCCGCATCAGGGTGGGCGGGCGTCTAGCGTCACAGTTGGCTGCCCCTATGATTGGAGTCACCCACAAGCCATGCCGAACCAGCACGCGCCTATCCACGTCGGCATTGGCGGATGGACGTTTCCGCCTTGGCGCGGGACATTCTATCCTGCGGCGTTGCCGCACGCGCGCGAACTGTCATATGCCAGCCGGCAGGTGACTTCGATCGAGATCAACGCGACGTTCTACGGCTCGCAGAAACCCGCAAGCTTTGCGAGATGGCACGACGAGACGCCGGATGATTTCGTATTCTCCCTGAAGGCGCCGCGCTTCGCCACGCATCGCCGCGAGCTTGGCGAGGTGGGCGAGTCGGTCACTCGCTTTCTCGACTCTGGGCTCGTGAAGTTGGGCCAGAAGCTGGGTCCTATTCTCTGGCAATTTCCGCCAACCCGTACGTTTTCCGAAGCAGCGCTGCTGCCGTTCTTGAAACAATTGCCGAAGGCGCATGAGGACTTGCCGCTTCGGCATGCGATCGAGGCGCGTCACCCCAGCTTCGCCGACCCGGCCTGGATGGCGCTGCTGCGCGACTTTCGCATCGCCCACGCGATCGTCGAATCGGCCAAGCATGTCATGCAAGCCGACCTTACTGCTGACTTCGTCTACACACGGCTGGAACGGAACAGCGAGGCGGCGCCGGATGGCTATGCCGCCGCCGACCTCGATCGTTGGGCCGAACGGCTTCGAGGGTGGGCGGCAGGCCGGATCGTGACGGACCTGCCTACCACGAGCCCCATAGAACCGAAGGCTAAGCTGCGCGAGTGTTTCGTCTACTTCATCAGCGGCGATAAGGTAAAAGCGCCGATTGCGGCAAAGGCGATGCTCCAGCGCTTGAAGGGCATGCCTGAAGCATGATGCCCACACCTGCACGGCCGCTACCTGTGTTGGCTTGGCGCAGAGGCCTTCGGGACGAGGTTCGCACCGTGCCGGCAGAGACGCCGATCGCCCTTTCCTACAATCGATTGACCCATGCGGTTATGATGGGGACGCCCAGTGATCTCGAAGACTATGCGATTGGTTTCAGCCTAAGCGAAGGCGTCGTTGGCAATGTGGGTGAGATTGAGGAGTTGGACGTCGTTGTCGCCGAGCGCGGTATTGAGTTGCGGATGTGGATCACCGGGGAGCGGCGCACTGCCCTCGATCGGCGGCGGCGCTCCATTGCCGGGCCGACCGGGTGCGGGCTTTGTGGGCTGGAGAGCTTAGAGCAGGCGCTTCGGCCGGTGCCGACGTCACCTCTGGGGTTCCGGTTCAGCGCGGTGGATGTGCCGGCGGCCATTGCGGCGATGACGGCTGCACAGACGCTGAATCAACGCACGCACGCGGTACATGCTGCCGGGTTTTGGACCGCAGGCGCCGGTCTGATCGCGTTGCGGGAGGACGTCGGTCGGCATAATGCGCTCGACAAGCTCGGCGGCTTTTTGGCACGGCACGCAATATCTGGGGCGGGCGGAATGGTTGTCATGACGAGCCGGATCTCGGTCGAACTGGTTCAGAAGGCGGCGATGATCGGGGTGTCGGTCCTTGCGGCCGTCTCGGCTCCCACTCGGCTTGCCGTCCAGGTCGCGGATAGTGCGGGATTGACGCTGATCGGGGTCGCGCGGGGCGAGGAGTTCGAGATTTTTACGCACGCCGCCCGTCTTGTCGCTGCTTAGGACCCGATCGCCCGTTGCAATCCGTGAAAAGATCGACATTACTAGTTTGTGAGCGGCCTTTCGCGCGTTAGAGAAACTTAGTGTTTAATGACCAATAATGGCGGGCCAGGTAGGGGCGTTAGATGGATGGAATAGCTGTCAAAGATGGCCTGCGGCCCGGAAACGCTCTTCTGGATCGCGCCCGTATCATCGCGAAGCCCGGTTTTAACCGGTGGCTGGTGCCACCGGCCGCGCTCTGCATTCATCTTTGCATCGGAATGGCCTACGGGTTTTCGGTCTTCTGGCTACCTCTGACTCGCGCCCTCGGCGTTACGCAATCTGTAGCTTGCCCGGCCAACATGGGCGTGTTCGATGCCCTGTTCACGACGTCATGCGATTGGCGGGTCGCGGATCTTAGCATCATGTACACCCTATTCTTCGTTTTTCTGGGCTCGTCGGCTGCTATTTGGGGCGGCTGGCTGGAGCGGGTCGGCCCACGCCGGGCAGGCGTAATAGCGACGCTTTGCTGGTGTGGCGGCTTGCTCATCTCGGCGGCTGGCGTCTATTTGCACCAGCTCTGGATAATGTGGCTCGGCTCGGGCGTGCTCGGCGGCATCGGCCTCGGGCTGGGCTATATCTCGCCGGTCTCGACGTTGATCAAGTGGTTTCCCGACCGGCGCGGCATGGCGACGGGCATGGCGATCATGGGTTTCGGTGGCGGAGCGCTGATCGGCGCGCCCCTGGCCGACATGTTGATGAACTCTTTTCGCACGCCCACGTCGGTCGGCGTGTGGCAAACCTTCGTTGTCATGGCTTTGATCTATTCGGTCTTCATGCTGTCTGGCGCGTTCGGTTATCGCGTGCCTCCATCGCATTGGGCGCCCGATGGATGGGTGCCGCCAGTGGGCAAGAGTGGGATGATCACCACCCGCAACGTGCATTTGCGGGACGCCCATAAGACACCGCAGTTCTGGCTGATCTGGGTTGTGCTGTGCATGAATGTTTCGGCCGGCATCGGCGTGCTCGGCTTGGCCTCCCCGATGTTGCAGGAGATATTCGGCGGCATCTTGGTCGGTCAACCGTCCGTTCGGTTCGGGGCGCTCGACGACAATGGCAGGCGCGCCATTGCAACCATTGCCGCCGGATTTGTCGGGCTGCTGTCGCTGTTTAACATCGGCGGGCGTTTCTTCTGGGCGTCTATTTCGGATAAGATCGGGCGGAAGACGACCTATACGATCTTCTTTGCCCTGGGCATTGCGATGTACGCCCTGTCGCCATGGGCTGCCAGCATTGGCAGTCAGTCCTTGTTTGTCCTGTTCATGTGCGTGATCCTCTCAATGTATGGTGGCGGCTTCGCGACGGTGCCGGCCTATCTTGCGGACATGTTCGGAACGCAGTTCGTAGGCGCGATTCACGGCCGGCTACTGACAGCATGGTCGACCGCAGGCGTGATCGGACCGATCGTAGTCACACAAATCCGGGAGGCGCAGATCGCGGCGGGCATCCCCAGGGAACAGGTGTACGACCGCACCCTGTATATCCTTTGCGCGTTTCTTGCGATCGGCTTCGTCGCCAACCTACTGATCCGGCCAGTGGCCAGCCGATGGTACATGCGCGAGGATGCTCCCGCTAGTGCCGCCGCAGTATCTACGGCGAGCGGTTCTTTTGGGATCGGCCGCGGTGGATTGACCGGGCCAGCGCTGCTGGCCTGGTCCGCGGTCGGCATCCCATTGCTATGGGGTGTGTGGATTACGCTCAGCAAAGCCTTCGTGCTCTTCCGGTAGCCGGTATGGCCACGATCGGCTTTATCGGGCTTGGCAACATGGGCCTGCCTATGGCTCTGAACCTCGTCCGGGCCGGGCACCTCGTGGTCGGTTTCGACCTCGCGGACGCGCCCCGGGCAAAGTTGGCGCAGGCGGGTGGCCGGGCAGCCGCCTCAATAGCAGATGCGGCAGCCGGTGCAGAGGCCGTGATCACGATGCTTCCAGCCGGGCAGCATGTGCGGGCTGTGCTGGAAGGGGATGATGGCGTGTTCGCCCATGCGGCACGGGGCGCCCTGCTCGTTGATAGTTCGACCATCGATGTCGCGACCGCGCGCGACATGGCGGAATTGGCAAACTGGCGCGGGGTCGCGATGCTCGATGCGCCAGTCTCGGGCGGTGTCGCCGGCGCGACGGCGGGTACGCTCACTTTCATGGTTGGTGGCGAGCAGGCGGCGTTCGATCGGGCCGCACCGATCCTGGCCGCCATGGGCGGAACCATCGTGCTGGCCGGCCCGGCCGGGGCAGGCCAGGCGGCGAAGGTCTGCAACAACCTCATGCTTGGTATCGCGATGTTGGGGGTGTCGGAGGCGTTTGCGCTTGCCGAGAAGCTGGGTCTCTCCGCCCAAGCACTATTCGACATAAGTTCGAAGTCCTCGGGGCAATGCTGGTCGCTGACGAGCTACTGCCCAGTGCCGGGCCCCGTTCCGTCCTCGCCCGCCAACCGCGAGTACCAGCCCGGGTTCGCCGTTGACCTTATGCTGAAGGATCTATCGCTCGCAGCCGATGCGGCAAAAGCCTCGGGCGCCGCGGGCGTGCTGGGCGGGCCCGCCCGCGCCGCCTATGCCCGGCTTAGCGCCGCCGGCCTCGGAGGCAAGGACTTCTCAGTAGCGGCCCGCGCGTTGATCGAAGGATCGCTTTCCAGCTAAACCGGACCATGAACATTGTTCTGGAAACTGTAACGCATCGATCAGCCTGGGCCGGGCGTGCCGCACGCGAGATGGCGCCGGTGCTCAAGGCCCGCCTGCGGGCGCGGCCGCAGGTTGCGTGCGAGTACGAGCTGCTCAAGCGAGGCGCTCGGCAAGCCGAACCTGAAGCCTATGCTGCGGCAAAGCGGGACTGGATGGTGCAGCAAACGGTGCATCTGGACGCCGCGGCATGAGTACGCTGGACAGCCTGGCCGATCCGCGCTCGCCGGGCTTTCGCGCGAACATGGAGTGGATGAGCGCCTTGGTGCGGGAGCTGCACGGCGTCGTGGAGGGCGTGCGGATGGGCGGCGGCGAGGCCTCCCGCAAACGCCATGTCGGGCGCGGCAAACTTCTACCGCGGGACCGGGTGCGGGCGCTCGTCGATCCCGGCAGCCCCTTCCTCGAGCTGTCGCAACTGGCCGCGCATGGCATGTACGGCAATGAGGTGCCGGCGGCCGGGATCATCACCGGCGTTGGCCGGGTCATGGGGCGCGAATGCGTCGTGGTGGCCAACGACGCGACGGTGAAGGGCGGCACCTACTTTCCACTGACGGTGAAGAAGCACCTGCGGGCGCAAGAGATCGCGCAGCAGAACCGGCTGCCTTGCATCTACCTGGTGGATAGCGGCGGCGCCAACCTGCCGAACCAGGACGAGGTTTTTCCCGACCGCGACCATTTCGGCCGTATCTTCTACAATCAGGCGCAGATGTCGGCCGCCGGCATCCCGCAAATCGCGGTGGTGATGGGCAGTTGCACCGCGGGCGGCGCCTACGTGCCCGCGATGTCGGACGAAAGCATCATCGTGCGGGAGCAGGGCACGATTTTCCTGGGCGGCCCGCCTTTGGTGAAGGCCGCGACGGGCGAGGTGGTGACAGCGGAGGAACTGGGCGGCGGCGATCTGCACAGCCGCGTGTCGGGCGTCACCGACCATCTCGCGGAGAACGACGCCCATGCGCTCGGCATCGCCCGGCGCATCATCGGCAACCTGAACGCCGTCAAGCGGCCGACCCTAGACCTGACGCCGCCCCGCGAGCCGCTGTTTCCGCCGCGCGACATGTACGGCATCGTGCCGACCGACACGCGGGAACCGTACGACGTGCGCGAGTTGATCGCGCGCATCGTGGACGGGTCGGAGCTCGACGAGTTCAAGCGCCTGTATGGCCCCACCTTGGTGACCGGGTTCGCCCGAATCTGGGGGTACCCGGTCGGGATCGTCGCGAATAACGGCATCCTGTTCAGCGAAAGCGCGCAAAAGGGCGCGCACTTCATCGAGCTGTGCGCACAGCGGGGCATCCCCCTGGTGTTCCTACAAAACATCACCGGCTTCATGGTCGGCCGCAAGTACGAGAGCGGCGGCATCGCCAAGGACGGCGCCAAGATGGTGACCGCGGTGGCGACGGCTCCGGTGCCGAAGTTCACCGTCATCGTGGGCGGCAGCTTCGGCGCCGGAAATTATGGCATGTGCGGCCGTGCCTACTCGCCACGCTTCCTATGGATGTGGCCAAACGCGAGGATTTCGGTGATGGGGGGCGTACAGGCGGCCAGCGTGATGGCCACGCTGCGGCGGGACAACCTAGAGGCGCGGGGCCAGGGCTGGGCGGCGGAGGACGAGGCGGCGTTCCGGGCGCCGATCGAGGCGCAGTACGAAGCGCAGGGCAATCCCTACTACGCCAGCGCCCGCCTGTGGGACGACGGCGTGATCGATCCGGCCGATACCCGCCTGGTCCTGGCGCTCGGCCTTTCGGCCAGCCTGAACGCGCCCATCGAGGGCTGGAGCGAGCAGCGCCGGGTGGCGGGCGGCCTCGGCCTGTTCCGGATGTAGCGCCGTGTTCGGCACCATCCTCGTCGCCAACCGGGGCGAAATTGCCTGCCGGGTCATCCGCACGGCCCGGCGCATGGGGGTCCGCACCGTCGCGGTCTATTCCGAGGCTGACCGGGATGCGCTGCATGTGGCCATGGCGGATACCGCCCTGCCGGTTGGCCCGGCGCCCGCGCGCGACTCCTACCTGAACGCGGCCCGCATCCTCGGCGCGGCCCGGCGCTCAGGGGCCGAAGCCATCCATCCCGGCTACGGCTTCCTCAGCGAGAATGCCGATTTTGCGGAAGCCTGTGCCGCGGCCGGGGTGGTGTTCGTCGGCCCGCCCCCGGCCGCCATTCGCGCGATGGGCAGCAAATCGGCCGCAAAGGCCCTGATGCAGGAGGCCGGCGTTCCGCTCGTGCCCGGCTACCACGGCGCGGACCAGGATCCGGCGCAGTTGGCCGAGCAAGCCTCGCGCATCGGCTATCCCGTGCTGATCAAGGCCAGCGCCGGCGGCGGCGGTAAAGGTATGCGGGTGGTCACCGATCCCCGGGAGTTCCTCGACGGCCTGGCCCTGGCGAAAGGCGAAGCCGCGTCCAGCTTCGGGGACGACACGGTGCTGGTGGAGCGCTACCTTACCCAGCCACGGCATATCGAAATCCAGGTGTTCGCGGATAGCCACGGCGGCGTGGTCAGCCTGTTCGAGCGCGATTGCTCGATCCAGCGCCGGCACCAGAAGATCGTGGAGGAGGCGCCAGCCCCGGGCCTGAGCGAGGCGCGGCGGGTCAGCATGGGCGAGGCTGCCTGCGCCGCCGCGCGGGCGATCGGCTACGTCGGGGCAGGAACGGTCGAGTTCATCGTCGAGGACGGCGCGTTTTTCTTCATGGAAATGAACACCCGCCTGCAAGTGGAGCATCCGGTCACGGAGATGATCACCGGGCTCGACCTCGTCGAATGGCAGCTTCGCGTGGCGAGCGGCGAGGCGTTGCCCAGCCTTCAGCCGGGCATCACCGGGCACGCGATCGAGATGCGGGTCTATGCCGAGGACGCCAGCCGGGACTTCATGCCCGCCATCGGGCGGCTCGATCATCTGCGCACCCCGGAGGAGGGTCCGCACGTGCGGGTGGATACGGGGGTGCGCGCGGGCGACCGGGTGCAGGTGCATTACGACCCCATGCTCGCAAAGCTGATCGTTTGGGATAGGGACCGCGCGGGGGCGGTTCGCCGGCTTCGCCGCGCGCTGGCCGATTACGAGGCGGTAGGCGTGCAGACCAACCTCGACCTGCTGCGCGCCATTGCCGCCCACCCTGCCTTCGACGCGGCGGAACTCGATACCGGCTTCATCGCCCGGCACGGCGCCGCGCTGCTGGCCGATCGTGGCCCGGCGCCAGGCCTCGCCTTGGCAGCCGCCTCGCTCCGCGTGTTGCAGGACCGGGCGGACCAGGCGGTCCGGCACGCAGGCGCCGACCCCTACTCGCCATGGAGCCTTGCCACGGCCTGGCGGATGAACGGCGACGGCTACCAGGATCTGCTGCTGCGCGACGGCGACCTCGACCATCTCGTGCGCGCCTATCCACGGCTGGATGGCAGCGCCCGGCTGGAGCTGCCCGGCGGCGCGGTCGACGCTGCGCCGGCCGATGGCGGGCTCATGCTGGACGGCGTGCGGCGCCGGGCGGTCGTCGTTCGGGCCGGCGATAAGCTGACGGCCGTGATCGACGGCGCGAACTGGCCCCTGACGCTCATCGACCCGCTGGCGCCTGCGGCGGGACTGGATTCGGGGGGCGATCGGGTGGTCGCGCCGATGCCCGGCCGGGTCATCCAGGTGCTGGCCCAGGCGGGCCAGACGGTTGGGCGCGGAGACGTGCTGCTTGTGCTGGAGGCGATGAAGGTCCAGATGCGCCTCACCGCGCCGCGAAATGGCGTGCTCGGCGCCGTGCACGCCGCCGTGGGTGATTTGGTGGACGACGGCGCGGAGCTGGTGAGCTACGTCCTGGAATGATGGAGGCCGCGGTGAACCAACTCGACGTGTTTTCGGATGTGATTTGCCCCTGGTGCTTCGTCGGCAAGCAGCACATGCAAGCGGCGCTGAAGCAGCTCGGGGCGCAGGGATTGCACTTCCAAGTCAATTGGCGGCCGTTCCAGCTCAATCCGGACATGCCGGAAGCGGGCGTGGCGCGCGACGAATACCGGCGCGCGAAGTTCGGCAGCCTCGAGCGATCGCGCGAGCTCGACCAGCGGGTGGCGGATGCGGCCTCGGCGGCCGGGATCGAAATCCGGCACGACAGGATGCAGCGCACGCCGAATACGGTCGACGCTCACCGGCTTATCCGCTGGGCGGGCGAGCAGGGGCGGCAGGATGCCGTCGTGGACCGGCTGTTCCAGGACTACTTCGTGGAGGGCCGCGACATCGGCAGCCGGACCGTGCTGGCCGAAGCGGCGGAGGCGGCCGGGTTGGCGCGCCCGGCGGCCGAAGCCTATCTCGCGAGCGGCGCGGGCCATGCCGAGGTGGTATCGGAGGACGAGGCGGTGCGCCGGGCCGGGGTGAACGGCGTGCCCACCTTTGCGCTCGACAACCACGTCCTGTTCTCAGGCGCCGTGCCGGCCGACACCTTTGCCGAAGCGTTGCTGAAGGCGCAGCGCGTGCTGGCGGGGCAGGCTGCCTGACCATTTCCTCACTACTGCGATCACGAGATTGTGAGCGTTCCGGCCGGCTCTGCCCTTAAAAAGCGAGGCTACAAGCGCGTTTGTGAGACAGCTCAGCATTCGGGGGGTTGCCCCGAGGGGCGGCTTTGTAGATGAAGTTACGCTCGGCGAAGGAGAGATCGTAGGCATGACCACACGGGTGCTCGTAACGGGTGGGGCAGGGTTCATCGGGTGCCATGTGGCCAGCATGCTGCTGCAACGCGGCTACGAGGTTCGCGTGCTCGACAGCTTGATCGAGCAGGTGCACAGCCGCAGCGCCTCTCGCCATCCGGTGCTGGGCGAGGTCGAGCTGATCCGCGCCGACGTGCGCGACCTCGACCGGGTCACGGCCGCGCTCGACGGGGTGGACAGCGTGATCCACCTGGCGGCCGAGGTGGGCGTCGGCCAGAGCATGTATGCGATCGACCGCTACGTTTCGGTGAACGACGGCGGGACGGCGGTGCTGTTCCAGGCGCTGATCGATCACCCGGTGTCCCGCGTCGTGGTCGCGAGTTCCATGAGCGTCTATGGCGAGGGCCTGTATCGCTCGGCCGCCGGGGAGCGGATGGACGACGTGACCCGTCCCGCGCAGCGCAACGGCGCGGGATGGGACCCGGTTGGGCCCGATGGCCTGCCTCTCCAGCCCATGGCGACGCCGGAGTGGAAGCGGCCGAACCTCGCCTCGGTATATGCGCTGACCAAGTACGTGCAGGAGCGGCTCACGCTGACGGTGGCCCCGGCGTACGGGATGCAGGGCGTGGCCTTGCGGCTGTTCAACGTTTTCGGGCCGGGGCAGGCGCTCTCCAATCCCTATACCGGCGTACTGGCCATCTTTGCGTCGCGGCTGCAGAACCGCGAGCGCCCGATGGTGTTCGAGGATGGCGAGCAGCGCCGCGATTTCATCCATGTGGAGGACGTGGCGCGTGCCTTCCTGCTGGCGCTCGAGCACCCGCACGCGCCGGGCCAGGTGTTCAACATCGGCAGCGGTCGGGATGTCAGCATCTTGCAGGTCGGCGCCGCATTGGCGCAGGCCATGGGGGTGCCGCACCTCGTGCCCGAGGTGATGGGCAAGGCCCGCACCGGTGATATCCGCCACTGCTTTGCTGACATTTCGCTGGCGCGCGACGTGCTGGGGTTCCAGCCGCGCCGCACCTTCGATGACAGCCTGGGCGAGCTGGCCGATTGGGTGCGCGAGCAGCAGGCCGAGGACCGCGTGCATGATGCGCGGCGCGAGCTCGAGCAGCGCGGCCTGGTGGCATGATGGCGGCCCGGCCCGTCCTGGTCACCGGCGGCGCCGGATTCATCGGCAGCAACTTGGCGGACCGGCTGGCCGGGATGGGCCGGGATGTTCTGGTGTTCGACGCCTTGGCCCGGCCGGGCGTAGAGGCGAACCTGGACTGGCTGCGCCGCCGCCACGGAAGCCGTATCACCCCGATCATCGCCGACCTGCGCGACCGCGACCGGCTCGACCGCGCGGTGGATGCAGCCGGCGCAGTGTTCCACCTGGCCGCGCAGGTGGCAGTCACGACCAGCCTGGCCGACCCCGAGGGGGATTTTGACGTCAACCTGCGCGGCACCTTGCACGTGCTGGAGGCGATCCGCCGGCAGGCCGTGCCGCCGCCGATCGTGTTCGCCAGCACCAACAAGGTGTACGGCAACCTCGCCGACATCCCGCTCGCGCGGGACGGCGACGCCTATCTGCCGGAAGATCCGGGCCTCCGCGCGCGGGGGATCGGCGAGGACCGGCCGCTCAGCTTCTACACGCCCTACGGCTGCTCCAAGGGAGCGGCCGACCAGTATGTGCTCGATTACGCCCGGGGCTACGGCGTGCCCGCCTGCGTGCTGCGGATGAGTTGCATCTACGGCCCGCGCCAGCTCGGCACCGAGGACCAGGGATGGCTCGCCCATTTCCTGTATTCCGTGCAGGCTGGCCGGCCGATCAGCATCTACGGCGATGGGCGCCAGGTGCGGGACGTGCTGTACGTGGACGACGCGGTGGATGCCTACTTGGCCGCCTGGGAGCGCATCGGGCAGGTGTCCGGCCAGGCGTTCAACCTGGGCGGCGGGCCGGACAACGCGGTCACCCTGCTGCAAGTGCTGGCCGAAATCGGCGAGGTCACCGGCCGCGTGCCCGACCTGCGGTTCTCCGACTGGCGGCCCGGCGACCAGCGATACTTCGTAGCCGACACCGGCCGCGCCCGCCACGCCCTGGCGCTCGGCCCGGCCGTGGACTGGCGGGATGGCTTGCGCCGCCTGGCGACCTGGATCGCCGGCGAGCGGCAAGTGCTGGAGACCGCTGCGCAATGAAGGTCGCCCTGGTCAACCCGCCCTGGACATTCCAGGGCAGCATCTACTTCGGGTGCCGCGAGCCGCACTTACCTTTGGAACTAGGCTATTGCCGGGCGTTGCTGGAACGGGATGGCCACGAAGTCCTGATGCTGGACGGCCACCTCATGGGCCAGAGCTACGCCGAACTGGGCGGGGAGGTGCGCCGGTTCGAACCCGCGATGACCGTGGTGGCCACCGCGCCGAGTTACCTGTTCTGGCGATGCGCGCCCCCAGAATTGCGGGTGCCGCGTGAGATGCTGGAGGCCTTGGGTGGCCAGGGCGGCCTGACGGTGGCGGTGGGGCCGCACGGGTCGGCCACGCCGGCCGCCACGCTCGCCAAGCTGGGCGTGGCGGCGGTCGTCATGGGCGAGTGCGAGGAGGTGGTCGCTGCCTTGGCGGCCGGCGGCGTTCCCGGGGAGGTGCCCGGCACCGCCGTGCTGCGTGCCGGCGTGTTGCGCCAGTCCGGCGGCCCGCAGGCGACGCGCTTCACCGGCCAGCCCGCGTTGCGCTGGCCCGATGAATGGGTGCGGCGGCACCACCACCATCATCACCGCTTCGACCGCCCGGCCGAGGGGCCCGGAGCCGAGGTCGAGGCATCGCGCGGCTGTCCCTATTCATGCAGCTTCTGCGCCAAGATCGACTTCCGCGACAAGTATCGCCGGCGCGACCTGGGCCCGCTGCTGACCGAGATCGACGGCCTGGTCGCGCAAGGGGTGCAATACCTCTATTTCATCGACGAGATCTTCCTGCCCAACCGCGCCCTGCTCGAGGCGCTGGTCGCGCGCCCCATCCAGTTCGGCGTGCAGACGCGGATCGACCTTTGGAAGCCCGAGATGCTGGAGTTGCTGGGCCGCGCGGGCTGCGTGTCCATAGAGGCCGGGGTGGAAAGCCTGACGGAAGACGGCCGCGCCGCGCTCGACAAGCGATGCAAGCTGACCACCGACGAGTTGGCCGGCCTTCTGGTGCTGGCCCGGCGGTACGTACCGTTCGTCCAGGCCAACCTGCTCGAAGTGGCGGACGACGACGCGGTGATGGTGGCGGCCTGGCGTGACGGCCTGAAGGCGAACGGCGTGTGGGCCAATGACCCGGTGCCGCTCTATCCCTATCCCAGCTCGCCCGATTACCGCCGCCTGTTCGGCCTGCCCGATGACCAGGCCTGGGAGCGGGCGCACACGCACTATCTCGGCCAGTTCAGCCGCTTCTCCGACATCCAGGAGGACCGCCCGCTGCCGCTGCCCGAGCTGGAGCAGGCGTGCCTGAGGGGCTGAACGCCGGCGGCCAACCCCGTGTGCTGATGACGACGGACGCGGTGGGTGGTGTCTGGCGCTACACTCTGGATCTCGCGGCCGGCTTTGCGGAACGGGGCGTGCCCACGCTGCTCGCGGTGCTGGGGCCGGAGCCGAGCCAGTCGCAGCGCGCGGAAGCCGCGGCGGCGAGGCTGCGGCTCGTGCAGACCGGCCTGCCGCTGGACTGGACAGCAGAGGGTCCGGCCGACCTGGCGCACGCCACCGCCGGGCTGATCCGCCTTGCGGCGGAGGCGGGCGCGGCCAGCGTGCACCTGCATGCGCCGGCGCTGGTGGGCCAAGGCCAGGAGCACGGGCCGTGGCCCGCGCCCGTGGTGGCGGTGGCGCATTCCTGCGTGGCCACCTGGTGGCAGGCCGTGCGGGGCGGCCCCATGCCCCCGGATTTCCGATGGCGGACGGCGGCGGCGGCGGAGGGCTTGCGCAGGGCTGCGGCGGTGATTGCGCCCTCTGCGGCGCACGCGGCGGCGTTGCAGCAGGCTTATGGACCGGTGCCGGTCCGCGTCGTGCATAACGGCGCCCCGTTCCGGCAGCGTGAGAACAAGCAGCGGCCACGCGCAATATTGACGGCCGGCCGATTGTGGGATGAGGGGAAGGGGGTTGCGGCGCTCGACCGCGTTGCGCCGCATGTTGGCGCGCCTGTCCGGGCGGCCGGGCCCATCAACGGGCCGAACGGCGAGGCGATCTCGTTGCCGAACCTCGATCTTCTCGGCACGCTCGACCTCGCAGGCATGGCGGGCGCCTTCGCCCGGGCGTCGGTGTTCTGCTCCATGGCGCGCTACGAGCCGTTTGGCCTCGCTGTGCTTGAGGCCGCGCGGGCCGGCATGCGGCTCGTGCTGTCCGACATTCCGAGCTTTCGCGAACTCTGGGACGGTGCTGCAACCCTGGTGGCCAACGAGGCGGCGCTGCTGCCGGCCCTTCGTGCAGCCCTGGACCAGCCCGGTGATGGCGGCGCCCAGGAGAGAGCGGCGCGCTACACGATCGATGCGATGGTCCGCGCCACGCTCGACACCCATCGCAGCGTCGGCGCCTGCGTCTGATGCGCTTCGTCTACTTTACCCATTCGCTCGCCTCGTGCTGGAACCACGGCAACGCCCACTTCCTCCGCGGCGTGTTGCGGGATCTGGTGGCGCGCGGCCATGACGTTACCGCGTACGAGCCGGCCGGCGCTTGGAGCCGCCACAACCTCGAGCAGGATGCGGGCCTCGAGGCGGCGCAGGCGTGGTCCGCCGCCTATCCCGAACTGGCCAGCACGGTGTATGCGCCCGGCGCCGACCCGGCATTGCTGACCGGCGGCGCAGACGTCGTCATCGTGCATGAATGGAACGAGCCCGGCCTCGTCGCGCGCATCGCCGCCCTGCGGAAAGCCGGCGGGGCGTTCACCTTGCTGTTCCATGACACGCACCACCGCGCCGTGAGCGATCCCGCGGCGATGCGCGCCTACGATCTCGACGGGTACGATGGCGTGCTGGCCTTTGGGGAAACCCTGGCGGAGGTGTATCGCGGCTGGGGCTGGGGTGGCCGCGTGTTCGTTTGGCACGAGGCGGCCGACATCCGGCTGTTCCATCCGCCTGCAGCCGAGACGGCGCGCCAAGGCGCGGTCTGGATCGGCAATTGGGGAGACGGCGAGCGGACCGCCGAACTGGAGGCGTTCCTGCTGCAACCGACGGCCGCGCTGCACCTGCCGCTCGACGTCTACGGCGTCCGCTACCCTGACGAGGCCCGGGCGCTGCTGGCCCGCTACGGCGCGCATTACCGCTCGTGGCTGCCGAACCATCGTGCGCCGGAAGTGTTCGCGCAGCACCTGCTGACCGTGCACGTGCCCCGCCGCTTCTACACGACGAGCCTGCCCGGCATCCCAACCATCCGCGTGTTCGAGGCCCTCGCGTGCGGCATCCCGCTCATCTCGGCCCCATGGGACGACTCCGAGGGCCTGTTCACGCCAGGCACGGACTACCTGGTGGCCGCCGACGGTGGGGCGATGCAGGCCTATCTCGGGGCACTGACCCGGGATCCCGAACTCCGGGCCGGCCTGGCCGCCCATGGGCTGGCGACGATCCGGGCGCGCCACACCTGCGCACACCGGGTCGATGAACTGCTGCATATCCTGGAAAGGCTTGATGCCCGATGAAGATCGCCTTCTACGGGTCGAGCCTGCTGTCGTCCTATTGGAACGGTGCGGCCACCTATTACCGCGGCATGCTGAGCGCCCTGGCGCCGCTGGGGCATAGCATCGCCTTCTACGAACC
Source organism: uncultured Acetobacteraceae bacterium (assembly GCA_964235765.1). Classification (GTDB taxonomy): domain Bacteria; phylum Pseudomonadota; class Alphaproteobacteria; order Acetobacterales; family Acetobacteraceae; genus JAVVHH01. The sequence goes on along the minus strand of CAXSDH010000009.1, from coordinate 53,832 downwards.
GGACGCTTTCGACCGGCAGAGCCATCGCGACATCGCGCCGCCGGACTACGCTGACGTCACGGTCTATCCCGCGACCGCGGATGGGCTGCGCGGGGTGCTGGCCGAGGCCGCCGCCGCCGATGTGGTGATCAAGGCCAGCGGCGTGGGCGTGTTCGACGACGAACTGCTGGCGGGCATCGTCGAACATGCCCGGCCCGGCGCGCTCCGCATATTCTGGGATGTGGACGCCGCCGCCACGCTCGAAGCCATCCGCGCCGACGCCGCGCACCCGATGCGGGCCGCGCTGCCCCATCTCGATCTCGTGCTGACCTATGGCGGCGGGCCCCCGGTGGTCGCGGCCTATACGGAACTCGGCGCCCGACGCTGCGTGCCGGTGTACAACGCGCTCGACCCGGCGACGCACCATCCGGTTGCCCCCGAGCCCCGCTTCCGCGCCGACCTCGCCTTTCTCGCCAATCGCCTGCCGGACCGGGAGGCGCGGGTGGCGGCGTTCTTCCTCGATGCCGCGTCCCGATGCCCGGGCCAGACGTTCCTGCTGGGCGGCAACGGCTGGCATGACAAGCCGATGCCGCCCAACGTAACGGCGATCGGGCATGTCGGCACGGCCGACCACAACGCCTTCAACTGCTCGGCCGCAGCGGTGCTCAACGTCGCGCGGGACAGCATGGCGGCCGTCGGCTTTTCGCCCGCCACCCGCGTGTTCGAAGCCGCCGGCGCCGCCGCCTGCCTTATCACCGACGCCTGGGAAGGGATCGAATTGTTCCTGCGGCCGGACACGGAGGTGCTGGTGGCCCGTGACGGCGCGGACGTGGCCGAGCACTTGCGGCATCTGACGCCCGAGCGAGCGCGCCGGATCGGCAGGGCCGCCCAGGCGCGCATCCTCGCCGAGCACACCTACGCGCGGCGGGCGGTGATCGTCGACGCCCTACTGCGCGAGCCGGCGTTAGCACCGCGCTAACGGCATCGTGAGGCGCGGCTCGGAAACGGGAGGCTGCCAGGGGCGTCTCGGCCGGTAACCACCTGGGGATATCGACCTATGACCGAGAGCTCACGCCCACTCGCCGTCATCACTGGCGCTTCCACCGGCATCGGCCTGGAATTAGCCAAGCTGGCGGCCGGCAAGGGCTATGCGACGATCATCGTTGCCGACGAACCTGCGATCCATGGCGCCGCCGCCCATATCGGCGGTACGGTCGAGGCGGTCGAGGCGGACCTCGCGACGACCGAGGGCGTGGACAAGTTGCTGGGCGTCGTCGGCGCCCGGCCGGTCATGGCGCTGCTGGCCAATGCCGGGCGCGGCCTCGGGCACGCTTTCCTTGCCCAGGACTGGACGGAAATCCGCCGGGTGATCGACACCAACGTGACCGGCACGACCTACCTGCTGCACAAGGTCGCCGGCGGCATGCGCCACAGCGGCAAGGGCCGGATCTTGATCACCGGCTCCATCGCTGGGTTCATGCCGGGCACTTTCCAGGCGGTCTACAACGCCTCCAAGGCGTATCTCGATTCCTTCTCCGAGGCGCTGCGCGCGGAGCTGAAGGATAGCGGCGTCACCGTGACGTGCCTCATGCCCGGCCCGACCGAGACGGAGTTCTTCAAGCGCGCGCAACTGATGGACACGAGCGTCGGCACCTCCAAGAAGGATGACGCCGCCACGGTGGCGCAGACCGGGTGGGACGCGATGATGGCTGATGAGGGCCATGTCGTCGCTGGCTGGAAGAACAAGATCCAGGCGGCGGTGGCCCATGTGACGCCGGCGCCGGTGCTGGCCGAACTGCACCGCAAAATGGCCGAACCCGGCTCGGCGAAGTCCTAGCCGGTGCGGCATCTCGCCCGTCGCGCGCAGGCCGCCGGGACGGCGCGGCCGTGGTTTGCGCGCGAGATGGATCAACTCGCCGAGGAGGTTCGTTCAGGCCGGCAACCGCGCAGGCAGCCAGGGTTGGACCCCACTCGCGGCCCGGCGCCGGATATGCAGGGCTGACGGGACCCGTCCGCAGGAGTATCCCTCTCGGAATGGACGTAGCGCCGCCGATCGAAACCCAAGCCCCGGTTTACACCCATCAGCAGATCCTCCGGGTGGTCACCGGGATCATGCTGTGCATCTTCCTGGCGTCGCTCGACCAGACCGTGATCATCCCGGCGGTGCCGGCGATGGCGGCGGACCTGAACGCCTTCGGGCACCTGGCGTGGATCGTCACCGCCTACCTGCTGACCAGCACCGCAGCCACGCCCATCATCGGCAAGCTGTCGGACACCTATGGGCGGCGCGCCTTGCTGCTGCCTGGGCTGGCGCTGTTCATCGTGGCGAGCCTCGGGTGCGGCTTCGCGCAAAGCCTGCCGCAACTGATCATCGCCCGTGCCGTGCAAGGGCTTGGCGGCGCGGCGCTGTTCGCCATGTCGCAGGCGGCGGTGGCCGATGTCGTCGCGCCGCGCGAGCGGGGGCGGTATCAAGGCTACATGGCCTCGATGTGGGGCGTCTCGTCGATCGCCGGGCCCATCCTGGGCGGCTGGGTGACGGACCACCTTTCGTGGCGCTGGATCTTCTGGGCCAACCTGCCCATCGGGCTCCTGGCGATGTGGCTGTGCCACCGCGCGCTGGGCGTAATCCAGCAGCAACGGCGCCCCGCGCGGATCGATGGAGGGGGCGCGGCCCTGCTGGTGCTGGGCGTCACGTCATGGCTGCTGATGCTGAGCTGGGGCGGCGTGGAACTGCCCTGGATGTCTCCGCCGATCCTTGGAATGGGCGGGTTCGGGCTGTTGATGGTGGCCGGGCTGGTGTGGCACGAGCGGCGGGCGGCCGACCCGATCCTGCCGCCGCATCTGTTCGGCAACCCCAGCTTCCTGCGCGGGGTGCTGATCGCATTCTTCACCTCGCTCGGCCTGTTCGGCGGAAGCTTCCTCCTGCCGCTCTACTTTCAACTGGTGCTGGGGCGTGATGCGTCCGCCTCCGGTCTGCTGGTCATGCCGTTCCTCGCCTTCAGCGTCTTGGGAGCCTTCGCGGCCGGCAGCGTCGCGCGGCGGATCGGGCGCACGAAGGGCATCGTCCTGGCCGGGCTCACCGCTTGCGTGGCCGGGTTCGCGTCGCTAGCGGCGATGACCGGGGGCGCCTCGTTATGGCTCGTGCTGCCGGCGTCGGCGCTGCTCGGAATCGGCATCGGCACGACCATGCCGACTGTGCTGATGCAGGTGCAGAGCGCGGCGGGCCGGCGGGATGTGGGCGCGGCGACCGGATCGCTGCTGTTCCTGCGTTCGATGGGCGGCGCCTTCGGCAGCACGATCGTGGGGTCGTTGCTGGCGGCGCGGTTCAACGCTGGCCTGGCGGCAGCCGGGTTGCCGGCGATCGACCTGGGTGCGCTGCGGGGCGGAGCGGGCTCGGTCGGCCTGGGCACCGCACGCACGGCGCTGGCCTCCGGGTTTCAGTTGTCGTTCGGCGTGTGCGCGGCGTTGCTGCTGGTCGCAGTGGCGGTCGCGGCGGGGATGAAGGACTTGCAGTTGCGCTCAGCCGAGCCGCCGCGGGAACTGGGGCATTAGCGCCGGCGGGCGGTTCGCCACGCCTTGAACAGGTCCAGGTTCGCGGGGTCCGTCGGGGGATAGAGCCCGACGATGCTTTGGCCGCCCTTCACCCGTTCGGCGACGAAATCTTCGAAGGCCGTCATTTCCACGCCCTCGGCGGCGATCTCGGCGGCGATCCCGGCCGGAACCACGATCACCCCGTCCGTGTCGCCGACGATGATGTCGCCGGGCCACACCGGCGCGTCGCCGCAGCCGATCGGCACGTTCATGTCGACGGCCTGGTTGAGCGTCAGGTTCGTGGGCGCCGAGGGGCGCTGGTGAAAGGCGGGGATGTCCAGCGCGGCGATCTCGGCGGCGTCCCGGAAGCCGCCGTCGGTCACGATGCCGGCCACGCCGCGCACCATGAGCCGGGTCACCAGGATGTTGCCGGCCGAGGCGGCCCGGGCGTCCTTGCGGCAGTCGATCACCAGCACCGCGCCCGGCGGGCATTGCTCGATGGCGGCGCGCTGCGGATGGGCCGGGTTCTTGAACACCTCGATGGAGTTGAGGTCCTCGCGCGCGGGGATGTAGCGCAGCGTGAACGCCTCGCCCACCATGCTGCCGGCCCGTGCCCGGAGTGGCAGCACGCCCTGGATCATCTGGTTGCGCAGGCCGCGCTTGAACATCGCCGTCGCGAGGGTGGCGGTGCTGACGCCTTTAAGCTTGTCGCGCAGTTGCTCGTCCATCAATAGATCACCGGTTCGGGGACAGGCGCGCCGAAGTCGGTGCGCAGGAAATCGAAGTCGCAACCCAGGTTGGCCTGCTGGATGTGCTTCGTATAAACCCAGCCGTAGCCGCGCTCATACCGGGCTTGCGGTGCGGTCCAGGCGGCCCGGCGGCGGGCCAGCTCCGCCTCGGGCACATCCATGTGGATGCTGCGCGCGTCCACGTCCACGCTGACGATGTCGCCGGTCTGCAGCAGCGCCAAGGGGCCGCCCACGTAGCTTTCCGGGGACACATGCAGCACGCAGGCGCCGTAGCTGGTGCCGCTCATCCGCGCGTCCGACAGCCGCAGCATGTCGCGATGCCCTTCGCGCAGCAGCTTCTTCGGCATTGGCAGCATGCCCCATTCCGGCATGCCCGGCCCGCCCTGCGGCCCCGCGTTGCGCAGCACGAGCACGTGGTCGGCGGTGATGTTCCAGGCCTCGTCGTCCACCGCCTTCTTCAGGCTGGCGTAGTCGTCGAACACCACGGCCGGGCCGGCGTGCTTGAGGAAGCGCTGGTCCATGGCGGCGGGCTTGATGACGCAGCCGTCGGGGGCGAGGTTGCCGGTCAGCACGGCCAGCGAACCCTCGCCGTAGATGGGGTGCTCGGTCGAGCGGATAACGTCCTCGTTGTGCACCCGGGCGCCGGCGATGTTCTCGCCCAGGGTGCGCCCCGTCACGGTCAGGCAGTCCAGGTGCAGGTGGCTTTCGATGCGGCCCATCAGCGCGCGGATGCCGCCGGCGTAGAAGAAGTCCTCCATCAAGTACTGGCTGCCGCTCGGCCGCACGTTGCCGATCACCGGCACGCGGCGGCTGAACCGCTCGAAGTCGGCCAGCCCGATATCTTGCCCGGCGCGGCGCGCCATGGCGATCAGGTGGATGATGGCGTTGGTGGAGCAGCCCATCGCCATGGCGACGGCGATGGCGTTCTCGAACGCCTCCCGCGTCTGGATGCGTCGCGGCGTGAGGTCCTCCCACACCATGTCCACGATCCGCCGCCCGGATTCGGAGGCGAGCCGAATGTGCCCGGCATCGGCTGCGGGGATGCTGCTGCCGCCGGGCAACACCATGCCGACCGCCTCGGCGATCGCCGTCATGGTGCTGGCGGTGCCCATGGTCATGCAGGTGCCGTAGCTGCGGGCGATGCCGCCTTCCACGCCCAGCCAGTCCTGGTCGGTGATCTTCCCCGCCCGCAGCTCGTCCCAATACTTCCAGCTGTCGCTGCCGGAGCCCAGCACCTTGCCTTGCCAGTTGCCGCGCAGCATCGGGCCGGCGGGGAGAAAAATGGCGGGCAGGTTCATGCTGGTGGCGCCCAGCAACAATCCGGGCGTGGTCTTGTCGCAGCCGCCCATCAGCACGGCGCCATCGACCGGGTGGGAGCGCAGCAGCTCCTCCGTCTCCATGGCCAGCATGTTGCGGTACATCATGCTGGTCGGCTTGACGAAGCTTTCGCTGACCGAGAGGGCAGGGAGCTCCACCGGGAAGCCGCCGGCCATCAGAACGCCTCGTTTCACGTCGTCCACGCGTTGCTTGAAGTGGCTGTGGCAGGGCTGCAGGTCGGACCATGTGTTGACGATGGCGATGATCGGCTTGCCCTGCCATTCTTCCGGCGCGTAGCCCATCTGCATGGCGCGCGACCGGTGGCCGGAGCTGCGCAGGTCCGGCGGGCCGAACCAGCGGGCAGACCGTAGCGTATCGGCGGGCTTGCGGACTGATTGGGGGAGTGGGTGGTCCATAAGCTACCTCGGGTTTGCGCTGATCGGAGCGCAGTTGGTGCGCCCGGATTGAACACAGTCCTGAATGCTCGCCGCGCCGCGCAGGACCCCGGTCAACCAGAGCCCGGCGGCGATCAGGGCCGCCAAGGCCAACAATGCTGCCACCAATTGCCGGCGCGAACCAGGGTCGTTGCCATCATCCAACAACTGTCTCCCAAACGCCACGCCGCTCGCCACGGCAGGTTGACACGGCTTCGTGGGTGGACGCCATAAGGCCCGCATGCGCGCGTGCTTGTTTCGTATGCTGATATTGGCGCTGCTGCTTCCCGCGGCGGCGTGGGGCGCCGACGCCGCTTTCACGACCTCCGACGGGGTGCGCCTGCACGTCATCGAGGCCGGGCCGCGCAACGCGCCGACGATCGTCTTCGTGCCGGGCTGGACCATGCCGGCCTGGATATTCCAGCCGCAGATCCAATACTTCTCGCGGCAATACCACGTGGTGGCGCTCGACCCGCGCGGGCAAGGCGAGAGCGAGATCGCGCCCTCCGGCTACGATCACCTGCGCCGCGGCCAGGACATCGCCGAGTTGATCGCGGGCCTAGGCGGGCAGCCCGTGCTGCTGGTGGGATGGTCGCTTGGCGTGCTGGACAGCCTGGCCTACGTGCAGCAATACGGCGACACCAAGCTGGCGGGCCTGGTGCTCATCGACAACTCGGTGGGCGAGGATCCGCCGCCGCAAGCCTCCGGCCTGCCGGGCCGCCGCGGCCCGCGCCTGGCGCGCGAGGCGCAGATGCGCCGCTTCGTGCAGGGCATGTTCAACCGTTCGCCCGGCGAGACCTATCTGGACCGGCTGACGGAGGCGGCCCTGCGCACGCCGCCCGAGGCTGCGGCGCAGCTCTCCAGCTACCCGGTGCCGCGGACCTATTGGCGGGATGCGATCTACTCGGTGCGGCGCCCCATCCTCTACGTGGTGCGGCCGCGGTTCGCCGGGCAGGCCGCCAACCTGGCGGCGCGGCACCCCATGGTGGAGACCGAGCTGTTCCAGGAAGCCGGCCACGCGCTGTTCATCGACGAAGCGGCGCGGTTCGATGCCTTGTTGCAGGCGTTCATCCGCCGCCGGGTCTGGTCGTGATGGCGCGCATGTCGCTCTGGCCGCTGTTCCTGGTCTCGGGTGCCGCGGTGGGGTACGAGATCGCGCTCACGCGCTACTTCGCCGTCGCGAAATGGTCGGAATACGGCTATTGGGTGATCTCGATCGTCATGGTCGGCTTCGCCTTGAGCGGGGTGACGGTCGCGCTCGTCCGCGACTGGGCGGTGCGGCGAGGCTCCGCGCTGCTGCGCATATTGCCCGTGCTGCTGGTGCTGACCGCGGCGGGCGGTTACCATGCGACAACAGCAAACCCGTTTAACCCGCTGCAATTGCAGAATGCGGCCACCTACGCACCGCAGCTCGGCAACATCGCGTTGTACTACGCCGTGCTGCTGCCGTTCTTCTTCCTGACCGGCCTGTATATCAGCCTGACCTTCGTGTTGAACGAGGACCGGGTCGGGACCGTGTATGGCTTCGACCTGACGGGCGCGGGAGCGGGCGCGGCGCTGGTGCTCGTCCTGATGGCTGTGCTGCACCCCTTCCACTTGGTGCCGGCGCTACTGGTCGTGCTGGCGGCGAGCAGCCTGTTCGGCGCCAGGCCGATCCGCATGGCCCTGGCCGCCGGCGTGGCCCTGGTGGCGAGCGAGGCGGTGCTGCTGCTCGATGGACAGGCGGACTACAACGATTTCAAGGCGATCTACGCCCCGTTGCATGTGCCGGGCGCCCGCCGGGTGGCGGAGGTGCGGTCGCCCCGCGGCGTGTATGCCTTGCTGGACGACTTCACCGAACGGGTGGACACCGACGTGTCCAACAATGCCGGCATGCTGGGCGTGCCGGGTCCGCCGCAGGCATTGGGCCTGTATCGGGACGGCAACCGGATTGCGGCGCTGCCCAAGTCGGGCCCAGCCGCCGCCGCCTATGCCCCAGCGGCGCTGGACGCGCTACCCTATCGGCTGCTGCCCGGCGCCGCGGTGCTCCTGGGCGGCGCATCCGGAGGCTTCCGGGTGCAGCAGGCGCTGACGCTCGGCGCACGGTCGGTCGTCGCCCTGGAACCCGATCCCGTCCTGCTCGATGCGTTGCGGCACGGGCTCGGCCCATCGCCGGCGCTGCCGGCGGACCCCCGCGTGCGCCTCTCCCCGGCCAGCCCGCTGGCGATCTCCGGAACGTACGACCTGATCGACCTCTCCGGCGACTTCCTCGAAGCCGCCGAGGCGAACAGCGCGGCCTTCACCGCCGAAGCCATGGCGGGCTACCTGCGCGCGCTCCGCCCGGGCGGTCTGGTATCCATCCCCGTCTCCATCCGCGAGTTCCCCGTCTATGCCGTTCGCGTGCTGGCCACCGTGCGGCAGGCGCTGCTGGCCGCCGGGGTCGCCGATCCGGCCGCCCACGTCGTGGTGTACCGCTCGGCCTGGAACCTGCGCATCCTGTTCGGCAACCAGGCCTGGACGGCGGAGCGCATCGCCGCCGTGCGCGCCTTCTGCGACGAGCGGTCGTTCGACGTGTCGTACTACCCGGGCATCGATGCCGCCGCCGCCCGGGCCGGCATCTACAACGACCTGCCGGCGGTGAACTTCGAGAGCGGCGAGGTCGATGCAAGCGGCGGCTCGTCGGATGCCGTCGCAGACGAGGCCGGCCTGGTGCTGCGCGGCGAGCTCAGCCCTTCGCAGACCACCTTCAACCTGCGCCCAATCACGCTCGACCGGCCGTTCTACTACGCCATCCTGCGGCTCGAGCACCTGCCCAGCATCCTGCAGCGGCTGGAGATCCTGCCGCAGCCGGAGGTGGGGCAACTGGTGAACCTGGCCGTGCTGGCGCAAGCCGTCGTCATCGCATTGCTCGTGCTGTCCGTGCCGCTGTTCGCGCCACGGGTCGCGGGCGGGCGTTCGGGGCGCCCCGGTCGCTCGGCGCGCCCCGCGGTGCTGCGGCCCGTGCTCTATTTCGCCAGCCTCGGCCTGGGATTTCTGTTCATCGAAATCTTCCTGATCGAGAAGGCGAGCCTCTACCTCAACGACCGCACCAGCGCCTTCGCCCTGGTGCTGACCGGCATGCTGGTGTTCTCCGGCCTCGGCAGCCTGCTGGCCGATCGCGTGCAGCAGGTCGGCATCCTGTTGGCGGCCGCGGTGGTGGTGGGCTGGTGCGTGCTCGCCCTGCTCGGCCTCGAGCCGTTCCTGCTGGCGACGCTGGGCCTCCCCTGGGCCGTCCGCGCCGCGATCCTGCTCGCCCTGGTGGCACCGGTCTCGATGGCGCTCGGGTTGCCGTTCCCGCTCGGCCTGGCACGGGCCGGCGTCAGCGGCGGTGGCCTGCTGCCCTGGGCCTGGGGCCTGAACGGCGCCTTCTCGGTCGTCGCAACCCCGCTGGCCAACCTCGTCGCCGTGCAGGCCGGGTTCAACCGCGTGTTGCTCGTCGGCGCGCTGTTCTATGTCATCATGTTCCTCGCCTATCCCTCCGTTCGAAAGTCCAGACAGTGGCAGCCTTCCCCCACACATTGACCCGGCGCGCCGCGCTGGCCACCGCCCTCGCAACCCCGTTCGCCGCCGCCCGCGCGGCGCCCGCCGCCTGGACGCGCGACGCCTACGCCGAAGCCATGCGCAAATCTGGCCGGCCCGTCGACATCTCCGAGGCGCAGTTCCAGGCCATCCAGGCCCGCAAGCCCGGCGCGATGCGGCGGATCGAGAGCTACCTCAAGGAGCGCCTCGGCAGCGCCGACCCGGCGGTGCTCAAGGCCTTCCAGGACGTGCCCCGCGAGTACTACCATTACCTCTACCCCGAGCACCGCTCGCAGGGCGGCGTGGCCTATGAGGACGATCCGAAGCCCTGGGCGCTGGGCTACGGCTCCGCGCTGTCCGACTACCTCGGCCAGGCCTACATGACCCAGGTCTGCAAGCCGCAGCCCGGCGACGTCACGCTCGAGATCGGCACCGGCAGCGGCTTCCAGAGCAGCCTGCTCTCCCGCATCGTCAAGCGCAGCTACTCCATCGAGATCATCGAACCCCTGGGCAACGCGGTCGGCAAAATCTTCGCGCCGCTGGGCTACGACAACGTGGAAAGCCGCGTGGGCGACGGGTATTTCGGCTGGCCGGAGGTCAAGACCGGCTTCGACGTCATCATCGTCACCTGCGCCGCCCAATACGCGCCGCCCGAGCTGTTCAAGCAGCTCAAGCCCGGCGGCCGCATGCTGATCCCGATCGGGCAGCCCTTCAAGCGCGGCCAGTTGCTGTACGTCTACACCAAGGACGAGGACGGCAAGGTGCGGTCCCGCAAGGACGTCGGCGTGTTCTTCATCCCGATGACCGGCGCGATGATGAACCACCCGAAGCCTGCTGGTCCCGCGGCGGAACCGCCGGCTTAAGGCCGCCAACCGGTTGCCGGGCGGAGCCGCCGCCTAGGGCGGTTCCTCGCCGGTCTTGTAGGTGCTGGCGAAGTGGTCCGTGGTGGTGTCGCGCACGGCGTTGAAGAACTGGCCGCAGCCGTGCGTGTGGCGCCACCGCTCCGCATGGGCGCCGCGCGGGTTGGTGCGCTGGTGGAGGAACGCCGTCCATTCGGCGTCGGAGCGCGCGGCCGGGTCCTCGGCGCGGACGACATGGGCCTGCCCGGCATAGCCGAACTCGATCTCCGGGCGCTCCCCGCAATAGGGGCAGGCGATCAGCAGCATGCTAGTGCGCCACCGCGGCGGCGGCCGATTCGTCGATCAGCCGGCCCGTGCCGAACCGTTCCAGGCTGAACGGCGCGTTGATCGGGTGCGGCTCGTTGCGGGCCATGGTCCAGGCGAACAGGTGGCCGGAGCCCGGCGTTGCCTTGAACCCGCCGGTGCCCCAGCCGCAATTGATGTACAGGCCGGGCGCCGGGGTCTTGCCGACGATCGGGCTGCGGTCCGGCGTCACGTCCACCACGCCGCCCCAGTTGCGGAGCATGCGCAGGCGGCGGAACTGCGGGAACAGCTCGCAGATGGCGTCGAGCGTTTGCGTGCTGATGTGCAGGCCGCCGCGCTGGGTATAGGAAACGTAGGCGTCGGTGCCGGCGCCGATCACCAGCTCGCCTTTGTCGGATTGCGAAATATACGCGTGGATGGTGTTGCTCATCACCACGCAGGGGATCACGGGCTTGACCGGCTCGGACACCAGGGCCTGCAGGGGAAAGCTCTCCAGCGGGGCGGACAGCCCGGCCATGGCGAGCAGCGGGCTGGTGTTGCCCGCCGCCACGAGGCCCGCCTTGCGGGTGCGGATCACCCCGCGGGTGGTCTCCAGCGCCGAGACGGCGCCGGCCGCGTCACGGCGGATGGCGGTCACCTCGCAGTTCTGCAGGATGTCCACGCCGAGCGCGTCCGCGGCGCGGGCGTATCCCCAGGCGACCGCGTCGTGCCGCGCCGTGCCGCCCCGCCGCTGCAAGGCCGCGCCCAGCACGGGGTAGCGCATGCCGCCGCGGATGGTCAGCCCGGGGCAGAAGGCCTGCGCCTGCTCCGGGCTGAGCCATTCGTTGTCGATGCCGTTCAGCCGGTTGGCATAAATATGGCGCTGCGCCACCTGCACGTCATGCACGGTATGGGCCAGCATCATGACGCCGCGCGGCGAGAACATGACGTTGTAGTTGAGGCTCTGCGACAGGCCCTCCCACAGCTTCAGCGCGTGGTCGTACAGCGCGGCGCTCTCGTCGGCGAGGTAGTTGGAACGGATGATGGTCGTGTTGCGCCCCGTGTTGCCGCCGCCGATCCAGCCCCGCTCGACGACGGCGATGTTGGTCAGGCCGTGGTCCCGCGCCAGGTAGAACGCGGTCGCCAGCCCATGCCCGCCGCCGCCGACGATGACGGCATCGTAGGCGGGCTTCGGCTCCGGCGACCGCCATTGCGGCCTCCAGCCTTGGTGGCCGCCGAGCGCATGGCGCAGCAGCGCGGCGGCGGAAAACCTCTGCATCGCGGGCCGCGCTCAGGGCTGTTGGGCGATGAGGCGCTTCACGTCACGCAGCTTCGTTGAAGGTGTCGGCATAGCCGAACAGGCCGGAGGAGCCGCCGGTATGCAGGAACACCACGGTCTCCCCGGGCTTGAACACGCCCTTGCGGACGAGGTCGATCAGCCCGGCCATGCCTTTCCCGGAATATACCGGGTCGAGGAAGATGCCCTCCGTGCGCGCCACCATCTGCACCGCCTCGATCATGCCCGGCGTGGCATGGCCGTATCCGGCGCCGACGTAATCGCAGTTGGCCTCGACCGCGCCGGCCGGGATCGGCCGCTCGATGCCCATATGCGCCGCCGTCGCCTGCGCCAGCTTGAGCACGTTCGCCTCCTGCTTGTCGCGCGGGTTGCGGACGCCGATGCCGAGCACCCGCAGGGGGCTGCTCAGCGCATGCAGCCCGGCCACCAGCCCGGCCTGCGTGCCGGCGCTGCCCGTCGCGTGCACCAGCCGGTCGACATGCAGGCCCTGCTCGTTGATTTGGTTGACGAGTTCGAAGGCGACCGCGGCATAGCCCAGCGCGCCCACCGGGTTCGAGCCGCCGCCCGGGATCAGATACGGCTTGGCCCCGTCCTTCTCCAGCCGGGCGCCCACCTCCTCGATGGCGGCCTGCATGTCGGTGCCGCCCGGGCGGTATTCGATGGCGATGCCCAGCAAGCGGTCCAGCAGCATATTGCCGCTGTTGAGATAGGCGCTGTCGTTGGTGTCGATCCGGTGTTCCAGCACCGCAGTGCAGCGCAGCCCGAGCTTGGCCGCCACGGCAGCCGTTTGGCGCACGTGGTTGGATTGCACGGCGCCCTGGGTCACGAGGTGGTCGGCGCCCCGTGCCAGCGCATCGCCGGCCAGGTACTCCAGCTTGCGGACCTTGTTGCCGCCAAGGCCCATGCCCGTCAGGTCGTCGCGCTTCATCCAGATCTGCGGGCCGCCCAAGTGCCGGGTCAGGTTAGGCAGCAACTCCAACGGCGTGGGCGCCTGGCAAAGCTTCACGCGGGGAAATCGGGCAAGGTTCAAGATGCGTCTCCGGTTTTGGCCTACACGCGGCCTTGACGCGACCCTTGCACCGCGATCATGTAAATTCAATCTGTCGCGTGTCCTGAGCGGCACATGGCGGAACAGCGGAGAGGCGTCGCGATGAATGTGATCAAACGGCACGGCTGGGAGATCTCCGGGCGCGAGGCGACGCCGGAAACAGCTGTGCTGGGCCGTCGCGGCCTGGTCGCCGGCGCCGCCGCCGGGTTGGCGCTGCCGCATCTGGCATATGCGCAAGGCGCGCCCCGGAACGCCGCCTATCAGCCGGGGCGGGACATCACGCCGGAGCGGGACGCGACGACGTACAACAACTATTACGAATTCGGCACCGACAAGTCGATCTATCGCGCGGCGCAGCGGCTGCCGATCAGCCCGTGGCAGATCAAGATCGACGGCATGGTCGAGAAGCCGCGGACCATCGACTTCGACGACCTGATGAAGCAGGTGAGCCTCGAGGAGCGGGTTTATCGCCACCGCTGCGTCGAAGCCTGGGCCATGACGGTGCCGTGGACTGGCTTCCCGCTGAAGGATTTCGTGAGCCTGTGCGCGCCCACCTCGTCGGCCAAGTACCTGGTCATGGAAACCCTGAACGACCCCAAGAGCATGCCCGGCCTGCGGCTCAGCGTGATCGACTGGCCCTACGTCGAGGGCGTGACGATGGCCGAAGCCAACAACGACCTCGCATTCCTGGCCACCGGCCTCTATGGCAAGTCCATCCCCAAGCAGAACGGCGCGCCCATCCGGCTTGTTCTACCCTGGAAGTACGGCTTCAAGTCGGTGAAGTCGATCGTCCGCTTCACCTTCACCGACAAGCAGCCGCTGAATTCCTGGCAGGCCACCCAGCCAAGCGAATACGGCTTCTGGGCCAACGTGAACCCGGCCGTGCCGCACGCGCGCTGGAGCCAGGCGTCGGAGCGGCTGCTCGGCACGGATGAGCGCGTGCCGACCAAGATCTACAACGGCTACGGGGACTACGTCGCCGGGCTGTATTCCGGCATGTCCGGCGACAAGCTATTCACTTGATGGCGGCGCGCGTCTGTGCGGCGCTGGCTGCGCTGCTGCTCGTGTCGGCGATCGCGATCGCGACGTTGACGCCACAGGGGTTGACGCTGGGGCAGGGACTCGTGCTGCTGGACCGTGGTTTCGCGGCCTGGATGCGTTCGCACAGCACGGCCTGGATGTGGGAGTGGCTGGAGCTGCCCTTGCTGCTCCGCCCGCTCTGGCTGGCGCCGGCGAGCCTGGGCGTGATCTGCGCGGGCATGGCGGCATCGTTCAACCTGGGGACCGCCTCGCCGTCGCGGCGGCGCCGGAGCTAGGCCAGCAACCGCCGGGCGATGCCGATCACCCGGTGCGCTTCGTCCCACAAAGCATACGGCCCCAGCCCATCGAGCGGCGCGAACACCGCCGCGGACACGTCGCCTCCCGCCACCGGTTCGCCACCCTGCCAGGCGCCGGCGAAGTCCAGGATCGTATAGTGGAACTGCACGCGGCCCTCCCCATCCCGATGGATGCTGTCCACGTTGGCGGCAAGCACCAGCGGGCCGGCCTCCAGGCCCGACTCCTCGCGCAGCTCGCGCCGCGCCGCATGCTCCGCAGTCTCGCCCAGTTCCTGTGCGCCGCCGGGCAGGCTCCAGCTTCCGGCAGCCGGCGGCTTGGTCCGGCGGACCAGCAAAACCGCGCCGGGCCTGAGCAGGACCACGCCGATCCCAACCAGGGGCCGGGCGGGGTACTCTCGCGTTCCAATCACTTGCTGTCCCCGTTCCGCGCCGTCATATAGGTGCCAACTGCCAAACAAAGAAGCCATCCCCGGGAGCTGACCATGTCCTTCAACCGCCGTACCTTTGTTGGTTCGATGCTTGCGGCGCCTGCTGTGCTGCGCGCGGGCGGCGCCCATGCCGCGACCCGTACGCTCAAGATCAGCCACCAGTTCCCCGGCGGCACGCTCGAGCAGGGTGACTTCCGCGATCGCCTGGTCCGGCGCTTCGCGGCCGAGGTGCAGAAGCGCAGCAACGGCGAGCTGGCGTTCGAGATCTATCCGGGCTCGTCGCTGATGAAGACGGTGGCGCAGTTTTCCTCCTTGCGGCGCGGCGCGCTCGACATGTCGGTCTACCCGCTCGCCTATGCCGGGGGTGAGGTGCCGGAGGTGAACATCGGGCTGATGCCCTGCCTGGTCACCAACTACGGGCAGGGCATGGCCTGGAAGAGGCAGCCGATCGGCCAGGAACTGGTCAGCCTGCTCGACAAGCGCGGTATCCGCATCGTCACCTGGATTTGGCAGTCGGGCGGCACCGCTTCCCGCAGCACGCCGGTCGTGGTGCCGGACGATGTGAAGGGTTTGAAGGTGCGCGGCGGCTCCCGCGAGATGGACCTGATGCTGAAGCAGGCGGGCGGCATCATCAGTTCGGTGCCCAGCAACGAGATTTACGCCGCGATGCAAACGGGGTCGTTGGACGCCGCGGTCACGTCTGCCACGAGCCTGATCTCGTTCCGGCTGGAGGAGATCAGCAAGGCGGTCACGTCCGGCAAGGCGGGCAGCTTCTGGTTCATGTTCGAGCCGCTGCTGATCTCCAAGCAGATATTCGACAGCTTGCCGCCCGCCCACCAGAAGCTCATCGACGAGGTCGGCCTGGAGATGGAGGCGTTCGGGCTGCAGTCCGCGAAGGCCGACGACGACGACCTGGCGCGCGTGTACGCGAAGGTGGGCGTGACGGCCAAGGAGATGGATCCCGCCGCCATCGGCAAATGGAAGGCGCTGGCGCAGGCGACGGCCTGGAAGGACTTTTCCGAGCGCAACGCGTCTTGCGCCGCGCTGCTGAAGCTGGCCGAGGCCGTCGCTTGAGCACGCACGGGATCGACGCCGCATCGGGCGCGATCCCAGAGGCCGACGTGCCTCGCACCGGCCTGCTCGGCCAGGCGCAGGCCGGGTTGGACGCGGTCAATACCCTCATGGCGGTGCTCTCGGCGGTCGCGATCGGCGCCGCCGGGTGCGTGCTGACCTGGGAGGTCGCGGGGCGTTACTTCTTCAGCATCGCCAGCGACTGGCAGGACGAGCTGAGCACGTTCCTGCTGATCGGCGCGACGTTCGGCTCCGCCGCCTGGGTGCAGGCCAGGCGCGGGCATGTGGCGATCGATGCGCTCTCCCACGTGCTGCCGCCGGGTCTCGATTTCCTCCGGGGGATACTGGCGGACTTCTTCAGCTTGCTGTTCGTCGGGTTCTTCGCCTGGAAAAGCTACACGCTGCTGCTCGAGGCGTTGGCCGACGGGCAGACCACGCCCTCGGCGTGGGGGCCGCCCCTTTGGATCCCCTATGGCTGCATGACCGCCGGCATGGCCATGTTGGCTTTGCAGTTGCTGCTGCAGTTGCTCGACAGCCGGCACCGGGATAGCCAACCCGCCCACCTCGCGCCCTCGCCGCCCTAAACCGATGTCCACGCTGCAGATCGGCCTGATGTATGGCGGAGCGACCCTCGTGGCGCTGTTTTCCGGCATGCCCATCGCCTTCGCGCTGGGCGGGGTAGCGACCTTGTTCATGCTCGCCTTCATGCCGGCCGCCTCGCTCGATACCGTCGCGCAGAACGTGTACGAGGAGCTGGCCAGCATCACGCTGCTGACTATTCCGTTGTTCATCCTGAAGGGCGCGGCGATCGGCAAGTCACGCGCCGGCAAGGATTTGTATGACGCCTTGCACACCTGGCTGCACCGGGTGCCCGGCGGGCTCGGGGTGGCCGTCGTGATCGCCTGTGGACTGTTCGCCGCCATGGCCGGCAGCAGCCCGGCCACGTGCAGCGCCATCGGCAGTTCGGGCATTCCCGAGATGCGGCGGCGCGGATACTCGCCGGGGTTTGCGGCCGGGCTGGTGGCGGCGGGCGGAACGCTGGGCATATTGCTGCCGCCCAGCATCGTGCTGATCCTCTACGCGGTAGCCGCCGAGCAGTCGCTTGGGCGCCTGTTCCTGGCGGGGATCGGGCCGGGCGTTCTGCTGGTGCTGCTGTTCGCCGGCTATGCGATGCTGCATTGGCGCAAGGAGTTCTCCCGGGCCACGACGCTGGCTGCCAAGGGCGGGCCGCGAAGCGCGATCTTGCGGCAAGATACCTACACGTTCAGCGACCGGCTCGCCGCGCTGCCGCGGGTGCTGCCGTTCCTGGTGCTGCTGACCGGCGTGATGGTCGCCCTCTATGGCGGCATCGCGACACCCAGCGAGACGGCCGGGCTAGGCGCCGTGCTGGCCCTGGTGTTGATCGCGGCCGTGTACGGCGCGTACCGCATCGCCGATCTCAAGCCGATCTTTTCCGGCACGCTGGGCGAGAGCGGCATGCTGCTGCTGATCATCGGCATGAGCCTGCTCTACTCGTACGTGATGAGCTACCTGCATATCAGCCAGGCGGCGGCGGGCTGGATCGTCGGGCTGGCGCTCGGCAAGTGGTTCCTGCTGGCGGCGATCCTGTTTCTCGTGGTCGTGCTGGGCTTCTTCCTGCCGCCGGTCTCGATCATCCTCATGACGGCGCCGATCATCCTGCCGCCGCTTCGCGCGGCCGGGTTCGACCTGATCTGGTTCGGCGTGGTGATGGCGGTGGTGATGGAGATGGGGCTGATCCACCCGCCGGTGGGGCTCAACATCTTCGTCATCAACCGCATCGCGCCGGATATCGGCCTGGGGCCGATCATCTGGGGCACGCTGCCCTTCGTGGCTCTGATGGGCTTGGCAGTGGTGATCCTCTCGCTGCTGCCGGGCATCGCGATGTGGCTGCCGGATATCGTATACAGACGTTAGCCACAAGCGGCTTGCGCCGACCGGCTGGCCGAGCGGCTTGCGCCGACCGGCGGGGTTGACGATGCTGGCGCATGGACACTCATGAGCTGGACGCCATCGTCATCGGCGCAGGAATCGCCGGGGCCACCGTGGCGGCGCATCTCTCGGCCGACCGCCGGGTGGCGCTGGTCGAGGCAGAAGAGGCGCCGGGCTATCACAGCACCGGGCGTTCCGCCGCGATCTGGATTCTGAACTACGGGCCGCCCGACGTGCGCGTGCTGACCGGGCTCTCGCGCCCATTCTTCGAGCGCCCGCCGCAGGGCTTTGCCGACGCGCCGATCCTGGCGCACCGCCCGGTGGTGTTCCTGGCGCCATCCGAACAGCGGGATCACCTGAACCGGCTTCTCGCCGAAGGGACCGGGTTGCGGGAGGCGTCCATCGCGGAGGTGACGGCGCTGGTTCCGGCCCTGCGGGCGGGCTATGCGGCCCAGGCCGCCATCGAGGACGACGCCTTCGACATGGATGTGGCCGCCCTGCACCAAGGGTTCATCCGGCAGTTGCGGGCGCAGGGCGGCGCCTTGGCCCTGCGCAGCCGCACCGGGCGGATCGAGCGGCGGGACGGGCAATGGCACGTGCAGACCAGCGGCGGCGGCGCGTTCCGGGCGGCCGTGGTGGTGAACGCCGCGGGGGCCTGGGGCGATGAGGTGGCCGCACAGGCGGGCGTCGCGCCGCTGGGGCTGGTGCCGAAGCGCCGGACCGGCTGCGTGATCGACCCGGCGCCCTGGCAAGCGACGAACTGGCCAATGGTGAACGACGTGGACCACACCTGGTATATTCGTCCGGAGGCCCGCACGAAGCTGATGGTCAGCCCGGCCGACGAGACCGACATGCACCCGCACGACGTGGCGCCCGACGAACTCGACGTGGCCATCGCAATCGACCGGATGCAGCAAGCGTTAGATATCGAGGTGCGCCGGGTCGAGCACAGTTGGGCCGGGCTCCGCACCTTCACGCCGGACCGCAGCCTGGCCTTTGGCTGGGACCCGGGAGCGGACGGCTTTTTCTGGTGCGTGGGGCAGGGCGGCTACGGCATCCAGACCTCGCCGGCCGCAGGCAGGCTCGTGGCGGACGTCATCGCCGGGCGCGATCCCGGGCCGGCCGGCGCGATCCTGCCCGCGGTCGATCCCGCGCGGTTCTCGCTCACGGCTGCCGCCTAGCATGTCGCTGAGGGTCGGACTGGTCCATCGCACACTCTATAGGTACGACCGTAAGGTCCGGGTCGGGCCGCAGAGCATCCGGCTCAGGCCGATGCAAGGGGCGCGGGCACCCATTATCCACTACGCGTTGCAGGTCGCTCCCGCGCCCGCGTCGATTCATTGGCAGCAGGACCCGCTCGGTAACACTTTAGCAAGGATTGTCCTGCAGGATGCTACGGAGCACCTGGAGGTGATCGTGGATCTCATCGCCGATCTAGCGCCGCAAGACCCGTTCGATTTCCTGTTGGAGCCTCAGGCGGCGGATTGGCCGTTTCTGTACAACGAGGTCGCGGACGACCTTGCGCAGTTCCGCAGGCCCGACCAGTCCGGCCCTCCTATGGAGGCGCTGCGGGCGGAGTCGCCGGCCACGAGCCCGACCGTGCCTTTGCTGCTCGATCTCAACCGCAGGGTGCGGGATCGAATCGCCTACATCACCCGCATGGAGGCGGGTGTCTGGAACCCCGATCGCACCTTGGCCGAGGGCCGGGGTTCCTGCCGCGACTCCGCATGGATGCTGGTGCAGTTGCTCCGCATGCACGGTATCGCCGCCCGGTTCGTCTCCGGTTACCTCGTCCAACTGCCAGACGGGGAGGAGCCGGACAGTGCCGAGTTGCACGCCTGGGCGGAAGCCTTCCTGCCGGGCGCCGGCTGGATCGGTTTGGATGCTACATCCGGGTTGCTGACCGCGGAAGGCCATATTCCCCTCGCAGCCAGCCCGCATCCGATCACGGCCGCGCCGGTAACGGGCACCGTCGAGCCAAGCGGCGTGCTGCTCGAAACCAGCATGCAGGTGCGGCGCTTGCCGTGACCGCCTGGGACGAAATGGTCGACGGGCGGGGTGGCGTGCGGCCGCACTGGCGCCCCGTGCTCGGCGCGCTCTCGGCCTTCGACAGGCCGGGGCTGGCGGCGCGGACATCCAGGCTGGAGCGGGCCGCGGAGGAGGAGGGGTCGGCTGCCTCGTGGCGATGCGATCCCGTGCCGCTGCCGCTCACCTCGGCGGAGTTCGCGATGCTCGAGGCCGGGCTGTGCCAGCGCGCAAAGCTCATGGAAGCTATTCTGGCGGACCTGTATGGGCCACAGACCGTGCTCGCCGACGGCGTTCTGCCGCCCGCGCTGGTGTTCGCAAACCCAGGGTTCCTGCGGGCTTGCCGCACCAGCGAGCCCCAGCGCGGGCCCTTTCTGCAGACCTATGCCGCAGACCTGATCCGCAGCCCTGACGGTCAATGGCGCGTGCTGGCCGACCGGACCGGCGGCGCATTGGGTATCGGCTACGCGCGGGAGACCCGCCGCCTGCTGGCTCGGGTGCTGCCCGAGCTGTTCCGCAGCAACCAGGTGCGCCAGTTGCGGCCGTTCTTCGAGGCCTGGCAGGACGCCTTGGTCCGCGCGGCGCCACCCACGGTGGACCGGGCGCCCGTGGTTGCCCTTTTAACCCCGGGGGTCGAAGACCCACACTGGCCGGAACACCTGGCGCTTTCGCGCAACATCGCATGCGCGCTGGTCCAGGCGCGTGACCTCACGGCCCGGGGCGGCAACCTCTATCTGAAAACCCTGCAAGGATTGCAGCAGGTGGACGTTCTGCTGCGCCGTGTGCCCGGCGGCGCGCTCGATCCGCTGGAGCTTCCAGGCCACGCATCGTCGGGGATCACCGGCCTGCTCGACGCAGCCCGCCTGGGCACCGTCCGCATCCTCAACCACCCCGGCGCGGGCGTGGTGGAAGCACCGGCGCTGTCCGCGTTCATGCCGTGCCTCTGCCGCCGCCTGTTGGGCGAGCAACTGCGTCTGCCAACCCTGCCAGCCATCTGGCTGGCAGACGCCGGCTCGCAGCGTACGATTGCGCAAAGCTACCAGCGCTGGGGCGTCCGGTCTGCGGTGGATGCGGCGACGCCGGTGATCCCGCTCTCGGGCCTGTCCGGGCAAGACCGGACGGCGCTGGAACAGGCCATCGCTACCGCGCCGTGGAGCTTTGCCGGTTCCACGCTTATTCCCCCGTCCCTTGCGCCTTGCCATGACGGGGAGGGGCTCACTGCGCGGCCGGTCGTGCTGCGCCTGTTTCTGATGCACGATGGCGCCGCGTGGCGCATGATGCCGGGCGGAGTGGCCTGGGTGCTCGCGCCAGGCGCCCACCCGGGCGAGGCCCTGCCGGCCGATGCGGTGTTCAAGGATGTTTGGGTGCTGAGCCAGGAGAACGCCGATATCATCGGGCCGGAACCGGTGCAGCAGAAGCGGGTGCCGCTGCGGCGCAGCAGCGGCGACATGCCGAGCCGGGTCGCCGACGATTTCTTTTGGCTGGGCCGGTATGTCGAACGGCTGGAAGCGCAGGCGCGGCTGGGGCGTGCCGCGCTGCTCCGCCTTGCCCGCGGCGCGCCACTGCCCCGGGAGGTTGCGGAACTGGCCGTGCTCGGGCGCAGCATGGCTGCGGCCGGGCTGCTGGGCGCGGACGAGGGCTTGGTGCTGGACGTCGCGTTGCGGCGCTCGCTGCAAGCCGGCGGCGCCGCCAAGCTCGGGCTGGAGAACGCCGGCAGGCTGACCGCCTCCCTGCGTGACCGGCTCACGGTGGAGACGCACGGCGCCTTCGTGCACGCGATCAGGGCGGCGCAGGCCGATGTGCAGGACGGCATCCAGTCCGGAGTGGACGGGCTGGTGCACGCGATGGCTGGGCTGCAACGCCTGGCGACCACCGTGGCCGGCGTGGCCGCGGACGGGATGGTGCAGGGTGGTGGGCGCCTGTTCCTGGATTTGGGCCGCCGGCTGGAGCGGGCCATGGTCACGGCCCTGTCGATCGCGACCGTCCTGGATCAGCCGGCCAGCCGGATGGACGCGGCGCTTCGCCTGGCGCTGGAGCTGTGCGATAGCGCCATCACCTACCGCAGCCGCTACCTTTCCGTGTTGCAGCCTGCGCCGGTGCTGGATCTGGTTCTGGCGGATACCGGCAACCCGCGCTCCTTGAACTATCAACTCGCCGAAGCCGCAGCGCTGCTTGGGGCAGCGGACGACCATGGCCTGGCTTGGGTCGCCCACGAATTGCAGGAGCAGGTGACGGCGCTGGTCGACCGCGTCGTCGAAGCCGGAGATGCGGCGCTCGAGGCGGCCAGCCTGCCGCACGCGCTGTTCGGCATCGCGGCCGCAACCGCGTCGTTGTCGGATCGGATCACCCGCCGGTTCTTCGCCTTGCTGCCCACCTCCCAGGCTATCGGGCTGGAGGTCGCGTGATATTCCACGTCCTGCACGTGACCGCGTATCGTTACACCAGGCGGGTCGAGCTTGCGGCGCATATGCTGCACCTGCGCCCGCGGACCTTGCCATGGCAAACCGTGTGCTCGTTCACGTTGCGGACCAGCGCGAGGCAATCCCGGATGACGGAAAGCCACGACCACTTCGGCAACCCCGTGTCATGGTTGTTCCTCGACACCGCCCATACCGCGCTGGACGTCACCATCGACGCGAAGGTGGACGTGCGGCCTCGTGCGACGCCGGAGCCGCGCGCCACCCCGGCATGGGAACACGTCGCCGCCAGCGCCCAGCACCGGCAAGCGGCCAGGGACGTCGCGGAGTTCGCATTCGGCAGCCCGATGGCGCCGGCCATCGAGCCGGCGCGTGAATGGGCGATCGGGAGCTTCCCGCCAGGCCGCCCCGTATTGGTGGGCCTGCTCGACCTGATGGCCCGGCTGGCGCGGGACTTCCGGTTCCAGCCCGGGGTCACCACGGTTTCGACCTCCGTCAGCCGCGTGTTGCAGTTGCGGGCCGGCGTCTGCCAGGACTTCGCACATCTGATGATCGCTGGGCTGCGCGCGTTGCGGCTGCCGGCGCGGTATGTCTCAGGCTATGTTCGCACGCAGCCCCCGGCGGGCGAGGGCCGGCTGCGCGGCGCCGACCAGTCCCACGCTTGGGTGCAATGCTGGCTGGGGGCGGAACACGGCTGGATCGATCTCGACCCGACCAATGACCTTGTCGTCTCCGACGAACATGTATGGCTGGGGTGGGGCCGCGACTACGCCGATGTCAGCCCGGTGCACGGCATAATGCTCGGCGGCGGCCGGCACACGCTTTCGGTGAGCGTGGACATCGAACCGCAGGAGGTCGAGGCGCCGCAGCGCGTCATGGGTTAGGCGGGCGGCTTCTCGCTGAATTACGCCGCAATGAAGGTTTGCCACGGGTTGCCTGCTGCCCGACTGTAGGCGCGCGCAGGGCGGAGACAGCGATGCTTGACGTGTTGACGAGTGGAACGCTCGCGGGACCGGGCTGCCTGTGTCGCCCCGGCCCGTGACGGCTGGCTGGCAGTTTTGGATCGATCGCGGCGGCACGTTCACCGACATCGTGGCGCGTGCGCCCGATGGGGCGCTCTCGACCCACAAGCTGCTGAGCGAAAATCCAGGCCGCTACCGCGACGCGGCCATCGCGGGCATTCGCATGGTGTTGGGTGTGGCGCCGGGTCAGGCAATCCCCGCTGGGTCGGTCAACCAAGTCAAGATGGGCACTACGGTCGCGACCAACGCGTTGCTGGAACGCAAGGGCGAACGCACGCTGCTGGTCATGAACCGCGGTTTCGGCGATCTGCTGCGCATCGGCAATCAGGCCCGGCCGCGGTTGTTCGACCTGCACGTGACCTTGCCGACGTTGCTGTATGAGCGGGTGACCGAGGTCGGCGGCCGGGTCGGCATCGACGGCGCCGAGCTGGAAGCGCTGGACGAGGAGGGCGCCCGTGCCGCGTTTGCGGCGGCCGTGGCGGCTGGGCTCGACGCCTGCGCCATCGCGCTGATCCATGCGTGGAAATACCCCGCGATGGAGCGCCGGCTGGCCGAGTTGGCCCGCGCGGCCGGGTTCGGCCAGGTGTCCGCGAGCCACGCCGTCAGCCCTTTGCTGCGCCTGGTGCCGCGCGGCGACACGACGGTGGTGGACGCCTATCTCTCGCCGATCCTGCGCCGCTACGTGGACCAGGTGGCGGGCGAGCTGGACGGCGTGCGGCTGTATTTCATGCAGAGCAATGGCGGGCTGGCGCAGGCCGACCGCTTCCAAGGCAAGGACGCCATCCTCTCGGGCCCGGCCGGCGGCATCGTGGGCGCCGCGCGGACGGCGGGGATGGCGGGGCTCGACCGGATCATCGGCTTCGACATGGGCGGCACCAGCACCGACGTGGCGCTTTACGACGGCGCTTTCGAGCGGGCGTTCGAGACCGAGGTGGCGGGCGTGCGGATGCGTGCGCCGATGATGGCGATCAACACCGTCGCGGCCGGCGGCGGCAGCATCTTGCGGTTCGACGGCGCCCGGGTGCGGGTGGGGCCGGACAGCGCGGGCGCGAACCCCGGGCCGGCCTGCTACCGCCGCGGCGGGCCGCTGACCGTGACCGATGCGAACGTCTGCGTGGGCAAAATCCAGCCTGCGCACTTTCCGCCCATCTTCGGCCCCGGCGGCGATGCGCCGCTGGACGCCGGGGTGGTGCGCGAGGGCTTTGCCGGCCTGGCGGCCGAGATGGGCAACCCCGACCCGCGCGCGGCGGCCGAGGGCTTCCTGCGCGTCGCCGTCGCCAACATGGCTAACGCCATCAAGCAGGTGAGCGTGCAGAAGGGCCACGACGCCACGCGCTTCGCCCTGCAATGCTTCGGCGGCGCCGGCGGCCAGCATGCCTGCCTGGTGGCGGACGAGTTGGGCATGGAGACGGTGTTCATCCACCCCTATGCCGGCGTGCTGTCCGCCTACGGCATGGGGCTGGCGGACCAATCGGTGCTGCGCGAGCAGGCGGTGGAGCAGGCGTTCAGCAACGAGGCCCTGCCGGGCTTGCGGGCCGTGGCCGCGGACTTGGGCAGGCAGGCGCGCGCCGCTTTGCTCGAACAGGGCGCCGACCCGGCCGTGGTGTCCGTGCGGGAGGCGGTCCACCTGCGGTATACCGGCACGGAAGCAGCCCTGCCCGTGCCGCTGGCCGACGCGCCGGGCATCGTGGCGGCGTTCACGGCCGCGCATCGCGCCCGCTTCGGTTTCGCGACGCCGGACCGGCCATTGGTCGCCGAGCTGGTGGCGGTGGAGGCAGTGGCCGTTGGGGGGCCGGTGCAGGAACCGGAGTTGCCCACCCGCGAGGGCGCGCCGCTCGAACCGATCGACCACGTCGCGATGTGGAGCGGCGGGCGGGAGCACCGCACGCCGGTTTTCGAGCGGACCGCGCTCCGCGCCGGGGATCGATTGCCCGGTCCGGCGCTGGTGCGGGAGGCCAACGCGACCACCGTGGTGGAGCCGGGCTGGGCCGCGGAGGTGACGGCCCGGGACCACATGCTGCTGCGCCGCACGGAACCGCTGCCGAGCCGCGTGCCCGTCGGCAGCGAGCGGCCGGACCCGGTGCTGTTGGAGCTGTTCAACAACCTGTTCATGAACGTGGCGGAGCAGACCGGCGCCGTGCTGCGGAACACCTCGCTCAGCGTGAACATCAAGGAGCGGCTCGACTTCAGTTGCGCCATCTTCGACGGCGACGGCAACCTGGTCGCCAATGCGCCGCACGTGCCGGTGCACCTGGGCGCGATGGGCGAGAGCGTGAAAACCGTGCTGCGCAGCCGTGGCGCGAGCCTGCGCCCGGGCGACGTGGTGGCCTTGAACAACCCATTCAACGGCGGCACGCACCTGCCCGACGTCACGGCGATCACGCCTGTGTTCGACGAGGCGGGCCGCACGATCCGCTTCTTTGTGGGCAGCCGCGGCCACCATGCCGATATCGGCGGCACCACGCCGGGCAGCACGCCGCCCGACAGCGCCCGGCTTGAGGACGAAGGCGTGGTGATCGACGACTTCCTGCTGGTGGAGCAGGGCGCGTTTCGCGAGGCGGAGTTCCGTGCCGTGCTGGCCGGCGCGCGCTACCCTGCGCGCAGCCCGGACGTGAACGTGGCGGACATCAAGGCGCAGGTGGCCGCCAACGAGCGGGGCGTGCAGGAGCTGGCCCGCGTCATGCATCAGTTCGGCTGGGATACGGTCAGGGCCTATATGCGGCACGTGATGGACAATGCGGAGGAGGGGGTGCGCCGGGTCATCGGCCGGATCGGCGATGGCGCGTTCGATTATACCATGGACGACGGCACGAAGTTGCGCGTGGCGCTGACCGTGGACCCGGCGGCACGCACCGCGACGGTGGATTTCACCGGTACCGGCCCGCAACGGCCAGGCAATTTCAACGCGCCCCCGGCCGTGACCCGGGCCGTGGTGCTGTACGTGTTCCGTTGCCTGGTGGGCGAGGACATTCCGCTCAACGACGGTTGCCTGAAGCCGATCACCATCCGCATCCCGCCGGGCACCTTCCTGTCGCCGGCGCCGGGTGCCGCGGTCGTGGCGGGCAATACCGAGGTAAGCCAGGCCACCTGCAACGCCCTGTTCGGCGCGCTCGGCCGGCTCGCTTGCAGCCAGGCGACCATGAACAACGTGGTGTTCGGGGACGCGACCCGGCAGTATTACGAGACTATCTGCGGCGGCATGGGCGCGGGCCCGGACAGCCCCGGCGCCTCGGCCATCCAGACGCACATGACCAACACGCGGATGACCGACCCGGAGGTGTTGGAGTTGCGCTACCCGGTGGTGCTGGAGGAGTTCTCCATCCGCCGCGGCTCCGGGGGCGTGGGGCGGGCGCGCGGCGGCGACGGGTCGGTGCGCCGCATCCGCTTCCACGAGCCAATGACCATGGTGGTCGTCGCCAGCCGCCGAGAGGTGGCGCCGTTCGGCCTGGCGGGCGGCGCCGACGGCCTGCCTGGGCGGCAGTGGGTGGAGCGGGCGGACGGCACGACGGAGGCCATGTTGGGCACCAGCCGGGCGGAGTTGCGGCCCGGCGACGTGTTCGTGATCCAGACGCCCGGCGGTGGAGGGTTCGGGGCTTGAGCGGCGAGCTTGTCGCGCAGGCGCTGGTGAGCGGGCTGCTCATGGGGCTGATCTATGCGCTGGTCGCAGCCGGGCTGTCGCTGATCTTCGGCTTGATGGACGTGGTGAACTTCGCGCATGGCGAGATGCTGATGTTGGCGATGTATGCCGCCGTCGTCATCTTCGGGCTGACCGGGCTCGATCCGCTGCTGCAACTGCCGCTGGTGTGCCTGCTGATGTTCGGGCTGGGCGTGGCGATCTACCGCGGCATCATCGCCCGGGCATTGGGCGTGCGGTTCAATCGCGGCATGGTGCAGATTTTCGCCACCTTCGGGCTGGCGATCTTCATCCGCGGGGCGGCGCAGTTCATTTGGGGAGGGGATTTCCGCTCGCTCAGCGGCACGTGGCTGAGCAACCGCACGGCCAACCTGGCCGGCGTGTTCGTGCCGCTACCGCAGCTGGCGGCAAGCCTGGTCTGCCTGCTGGCGTTCGGGGGGCTCATGCTGGTGAACCGCACCGAGTTCGGCCGCGCCCTTGAAGCGACGCGGGAGGACCGGGACGCCGTGGCGCTGATCGGCATCGACCGGGATCGCATCTTTGCGCTCGGCTGGGGGCTGGGGTCGGCCACGGTAGGCGTCGCGGGGGTGATGCTGATCGCGTTCTATTACGTGTCGCCCAACGTCGGCGCCAACTTTGCGCTGATCGCCTACGTGACGGTGGCGCTAGGCGGCTTCGGCTCGATCCTGGGCGCGCTGGTGGCGGGTATCGTCATCGGCGAAGTGGAGGCGATCACCGCGCTGGTGTTGGAGCCCAGCCTCAAGCAGGTCGGGATGTTCGCGGTCTACCTGGCGGTGCTGATGGTCCGGCCGCGCGGCCTGTTCGGCAAGATTTGATGGAGCTGCCCGACAACGCCATCCTGCGCCGGCGGCGGCGGCAGAATCTGGTCGGGGGCGTGGTGCTGGCCGGCCTGGCCGTGCTGCCGCTGCCGATCCGCGACGTTTATGCGCAAAACCTGCTCATCATAACCGTGCTGTTCGCTGGGCTGAGCCAGGCCTGGAACATCCTGGGTGGTTATTGCGGACAGATCTCGCTGGGCCACGCGCTGTATATGGGCATCGGCGCGTATGTCAGCACGATGCTGTTCGTGCATGCCGGCGTGCCGCCCACCATCGGCATGTTCGCGGGCGGCGCGGTGGGCGGGCTTTGCGCGCTGCTGGTGGGCTGGCCGTGCTTTCGGCTGAGCGGGCACTACTATGCGATCGCCACCGTGGTCGTCGGCGAGATCGGCTATCTGCTGTTCCTCAACTGGGATTGGGTGGGCGCCGCCACCGGCATTTACGTGCCGTTCAAGGGCGAGAGCCTTATCGACTTGCAGTTCCGCACCAACAAGCTGCCGTTCTACTACGTGGCGCTGATCTTCGCGGCGCTGACCTGGATCGTGGCTTTCATGATCGAGGGCCGCGCGTGGGGTTTCGCCTGGCGCGCAGTGCGGGACGACGTGGTGGCGGCGCGCAGCCTGGGCGTTCGGGTTTTCCCGTCCAAGATGGCGGCGGCGGCGATCAGCGGCTTCCTGACCGGCATGGGCGGGGCGATCTACGCGCAATATGTCGGGTATATCGACCCCGACAGCATCCTGGCCGGGCACCTTTCCATCCTCATTGCGCTGCCGGCCGTGCTGGGCGGGGTCGGCACCCTGTGGGGGCCGTTGGTGGGTGCGGCGGTGCTGATCCCGGTCAGCGAACTTACCCGCAGCTACCTCGGCGGGGGCGGGCAGGGGGTGGACCTGATGATCTATGGCGGGCTGATCGTGGCCGTCGCCCTGGCGCGCCCCGCCGGGCTGGTCAGCCTGTTGGGCGTGAAGACGCCGCCATGAGCGCGTTTCTCGAAGTCGATCACGTGAGCAAGACGTTCGGGGGCGTGGCGGCCAACGTCGACATCAGCTTTACCGCCGGGAAAGGCGAGATCCTGGGGCTGATCGGCCCCAACGGCGCGGGCAAGACCAGCTTGTTCAACGCCATCTCCGGCGAGGTCAGCCCCGATCGCGGCCAGATCAGGCTCGAGGGTCGGCGGATCAGCGGCCTGGGGCCGGTCGCCTGCTCACGCGCCGGCGTCGCACGCACGTTCCAGGTGGTCCGCAGCTTCGACAGCATGACGGTGCTGGAAAACGTCATGGTCGGCGCCTTCTCCCGCAATGGGAGCCCGCGCGACGCAATGCGGGAGGCGCAGCGGGTGATGGAGTTCTGCGGCCTCCTTGCCCGCGTGGACGCCCCGGCGCACCAACTGACCCCGCCGGAGAAGCGGCGGCTGGAGATCGCCCGCGCGCTCGCCACCGGGCCACGGCTGTTGTTGCTGGACGAGATGCTGACCGGGCTCACGCCCACGGAGGCTGCCAGCGGCGTGGCCCTGGTGCGCGCCGTGCGGGACCAGGGGATCACCGTGCTCATGGTGGAGCACGTGATGGAGGTGGTGCTGCCCTTGGTGGACCGCGCGGTGGTGCTGAACCTGGGGCGCGTGCTGATGCAGGGGTCGCCGGCCGAGGTGGTGCGCCACCCCGACGTGATCCGCGCCTATCTGGGGGATCGCTATGCTGCTGCGTCTTGAGGGTGTTTCCGCCAGCTATCGCGGCCTGAAGGCGTTGCAGGACGTGACGATGTCCGTAGCCGCCGGCGAGATCGTGGCGGTGGTGGGGGCGAACGGCGCGGGCAAGAGCACCTTGCTGCGCTCGATCGCCGGACAGGTGGCCACGGAGGGCGCGATCACCTTCGATGGGCAGGCGCTCGCGCGCGTGGCCCCGCACATGATCACGCGGCGGGGCGTGGGGCTGGTGCCGGAGGGCCGGCGGCTGTTCCCGCGCCTGTCGGTCGAGGACAATTTGCGGCTCGGCGCTTATGCCCGTCGCGGCGACCCCGACCGGTTCCGCCCGCTCGAGCTGGTGTTCGGCCTGTTCCCGCGCTTGCAGGAGCGCCTTCCGCAGCGGGCCGAGACCCTGTCGGGCGGCGAGCAGCAGATGCTGGCGATCGGCCGCGCCCTGATGACGCAGCCGCGGCTGCTGATGCTCGACGAGCCCAGCCAGGGGATCGCGCCGAAGCTGGTGGAAGACATCCTGGCCGCGGTCGGCCGCATAAGAGACCTGGGCACGACGATTCTGCTGGTGGAACAGCGTCTGGCCGAGGCCTTGGAGCTGGCGGACCGCGCATATGTGCTGCAGACCGGCCGCGTCGTGCTACAGGGCCCGGCGAAGGACATCGCGGGCGACGCCGGAGTGCGGCGGGCGTATCTGGGCATGTGACTTGCAACGCGCGCTGTTGCAACCGTGCAGGCCGGGGTTCGTTGCGTGGGATATGAAGGGACGGCGGACCATGATCGGCAGTGTTTGGCAGATGCTGAAGGAAACGGTGAACGACTTCATCGTCGACAACGCGATGAGCCGCGGCGCCGCGATCGCCTACTACACGATCTTGTCCATCGGGCCGGTTCTGGTGATCTGCATCGCCATCGCCGGGCTGGTGTTCGGCCACGATGCGGCGCAGGGCGCGATGGTGGGTCAACTGCGCGGCATGATGGGCGACAAGGCCGCCGATGCGGTCCAGACGATGATCGCCAGCGCCAGCAACAAGACGAGCGGCATCTGGGCGACGGTGCTCGGCCTCGGCACCCTCGTCCTCACCGCAAGCGGCGTGTTCGTCGAGATGCAGTCTTCGCTCAACGCCATCTGGAAGGCGGAGCCGCAGGGCGGGACCACCGGCCTGTTGAAGGCGCGCGCGGCAAGTCTCGGCCTGGTTGCGACCATGGGATTCCTGTTGCTGACTTCGCTGGTGGTGAGCGCGGGCCTGAATGCGCTTGGCGAGTACCTCAACGGCTTCCTGCCCGGGGCTGAGTTGCTGCTGCAGATCGCGAACTTCATCGTCTCGTTCGCCATGGTGGCTGCGTTGTTTGCCGCGATCTACAAAATCCTTCCCGACCGCAAGCTGGACTGGAAGGACGTGGGCGTCGGCGCGGTGGCCACGGCCTTTCTGTTCACCGTGGGCAAGACGCTGATCGGCCTCTACATCGGCAGCAGCGCCGTCGCGAGCAGCTACGGAGCCGCGGGCGCGCTGATCATCGTCCTGCTGTGGGTATACTATTCCAGCCTGATCTTCCTGCTGGGCTCGGAGTTCACCAAGGTCTGGGCCAGCCACCATGGCAGCGCCGAGGCCTTTGCCGCCCGAACCGGGCAACCCGCGCCGCCACCGGGCCCGGTGGCCCCGGCCACCGCGGTGCAGGCGGCCATCGCCCACGGGGCGCAGCACCGGGCAGGACTCAGCTTGTTCGACGTGGCGGCCCTCGGCACGCTGCTGCTGGTGGCGTGGAAGGGCGGAGGCCGGAAGTAGGCTACCCCCGGAAGCGCACCAGCTTGCCGGCGGGCTCGCCAAGCACCTCGCCGTCCCGCATCACGATCCGGCCGCGAACGATGGTCGCAATCGGCCAACCGGTCACGCGCATGCCGTCGAACGGCGTCCAGCCGCAGGGAGACGCGATCCACTTGTTCTCGATCGTGCGCTGGTGCCGGAGGTCCACCAGGGTGAAGTCGGCGTCGTAACCCATGGCAAGCCTGCCCTTGCCGACGGCGCCGTACACCCGGGCCGGGCCGGCGCACATCAGGTCGACCAGCCGCCCCAGCGACAGGCGGCCGGCGTTCACATGGTCCAGCATGATCGGCGCCAGGGTCTGCACCCCGGTCAGCCCGGCCGCGCACTCCGGCCACGGGCGCTCCTTGGCCGCTCTCGCGTGCGGCGCGTGGTCCGAGCCGATCGTGTCCGCGGTACCGTCCCGCACCGCGGCCCAGGCCGCCTCGAAGTGCCGCCGGTCCCGGATGGGCGGGTTCATCACGCCGAAGCCGCCGAGCTGGTCATACACGTCGGGCGCCACCTGCGTCAGGTGGTTCACCAGCAGCTCGACGGTGGCGACGTCGCGGTAATCGGCCAGGTAGCCGAGTTCTTCGGCGGTCGAGACGTGCAGGATGTGCGCGGGCCGGCCGGTCTTGCGGGCCAGGGCCATGAGCCGCCGGGTGCCGAGGAAGGCGCATTCCACGTCGCGCCAGACGGCATGGCTGCTGTAGGGGTCGCCCGACTTGAACAGCGGCTTGCGCGCCTGCAGCCGATACTCGTCCTCGCTGTGGTAGCTGATCCGCCGCCGCCCGCTGCGCATGACCGCTTCCAGCGTGGCGTCGTCCTCCACCAGCAGGTCGCCCGTCGAGCTGCCGGCGAAGACCTTCACGCCGCAAACGCCGCGGCCGAGTTCGAGGTCCGCGAGGGCCGGTATGTTGGTCTTCGCGGCGCCGACGTACAGGCCCATGTCGCACCAGGCGACCCGTTCCACGTATTCCTGCTTCCACGCCAGCCGCTCCGGTCCGGTGATGCTCGGCGCGGTGTTCGGCATGTCGAACACGGCGGCCAAGCCGCCCAGCACGGCGGCCTTGGTTCCGGTCGGGATGGTTTCGACGGCCGGGTCGCCGGGGTCCCGCAGATGGACGTGCGGGTCGATCAGGCCGGGGAGCACATGCAGGCCCGCGGCGTCCATTACCTCGCTGGCCGAGCAACCCGCGGGGACGCCCAGGGCGGCGATGCGGCCGTCCCGCACGCCCACATCCGTCTGCGCCTCGCCCCAGGGCAGCACGCAAACGCCGCCGCGGATCATCAGGTCGTAATGCTCGGCCATCGGCGCCTCCCTTGGCTGGCTTTAGCTGGACAGCGTCTCGAACACGTCGCCCGCCGGCGCCTGTCCCATGATGTGGGTGCGGTGCCACAGGGCGTAGAACAGCAGCGCCCACGCGGCAAACCCCTCCCGCCGCCCGCCGGCCTGCCGGAACAGCGCGGCGACCCGGCCGGGGTCGGCGATCTCCGCCACGCCGGGCTGTGCCGCGACCAGCGGGCCGAGCCGGGCGCCCTGGGCCGCGATCCATGCGCCGATCGGCACCGTGAAGCCCTGCTTGGGCGCGAAGGGGCGGGCCTCGGGCATGGCCGTCTCGAGCCAGCGGCGCAGCAGCCACTTGCCGCGCCCGTCCCGCACCTTGAGGCCGTCCGGCAGCCGGAACCCGGCCGCGGCCACCTCCGCGTCCAGCAGCGGCGTCCGGCCCTCCACCGCATGCGCCATCAGGCATCGATCGAGCTTCAGCAGCAAGTCGTGCGGCAGCCAATCTGCCATGTCGGTTGCCTGCGCCACGGCAAGCCGGGAGCGGCCCGGCAGCGCCGCCTGGCCCTCGGCGGCCACCAAGCCGTCCCGCCAGCCGACCGGGCGGGTCCGCAGCACGTCCAGCTTGTCGAAGGCGCCGCGGGCGCGCATCACCCGGCCGCCCTGCCACCAGGGCCGCATCGCGCTGCGGTAGCGGCCGTAGCCTGCGAAAATTTCGTCGCCGCCTTCGCCGCAGAGCACCACCTTGACGTCCTGGCGCGCGCGACGGGCGAGGAACCAGGTGGGGATGATGGCGTAGTCGGCCGCTGGGTCGTCCATGCAGGCGACGATCTCGGGCAGATGCCGCCACACCATGGCCTCGGTGATCTCGATGGTCTCGTGCCGGGCGCCGGCCGCGCGGGCCACCGCGGCGGCGTGCGTCCGCTCGTCGGCGGCGCCCGGGGCTGCGAAGCCGGCGGTGAAGGCCAGCACCTTTTCCGTATTCAGCCGCGCCATGACGGCCAGGATGGCGGAGCTGTCCACGCCGCCGGACAGGAACATGCCGTACGGCACGTCGCTCCGTTGGTGCAGGTCCACGCTGTGCATCAACGCCGCGTCGAGCCGGGTCAGCGCCGCCGCCTCGCCGATGGTCTCCGGCCCGCCCTCCGGCAGCGCGGCGACGCGGCTGCGGTCCAGCACGTGGCCGTCCGCCACCCGCAGGGTTTCCCCGGGCAGCACCCGGTCGATGCCAGGGAAGATGGTTTCCGCCCCGGTGGTGAACTGCATCTGCAGCAGCTCCTCCCGCCCGGCCGGGCGCAGGGCGCGCTTGACGAGGCCTGCGGCGAGCAGGGCCTGCGGCTCCGAGGCGAAGGCCAGCCCGCCCTCGATCGCCGCAGTATATAGAGGCTTGATGCCGAACGGGTCACGGGTCAGCGTCACGCTGCGCTGGACGCGTTCGTGGATGGCGATGGCGTACATGCCACGGAGCGTTCCGGCATAGGCAGGGCCATCCCTGAGCCAGAGATGCAGCGGCGGCTCGCAGTCGCTGTCGGTGACGAAGCGGGCGCCGGGCAGGCCCTGGCGCAGCTCGCGGTAGTTGTAGACCTCGCCATTGGCCACCAGCGCGGCGGCGCCGGCGAACAGCGGCTGGTCACCGCCCTCCACGTCGATGATCGCCAGCCGCGTGTGCACCAGGGCGGTGCGGCCGACCACGGAATGCCCGGCGCCATCGGGGCCGCGAGGGGCCAGCGCGCGGGCGAGTGCGGCCAGCGTTCCCGCGTCGGGGGGCGCCGCGCCGGGCGCCATCACCAGGCCGGCAATGCCGCACATCAGGCCGGTTCCATGGCGGCCAGCGCCTGCCGCCAGCGGCGGACCACGGGCGCCTCCGCGTGTTCGGTCTCATACTGCGCCCGGCCGGCGCTGCCCAAGCGCGCGGCCAGCGCGGCATCGTCCAGCACGGCTCGAATGGCGTCCGCCAGTGCGTGCGGGTCTTCGCGCGCCACCAGCAGGCCGGTACGGCCGGGGTCGATCAGCTCCACCGGGCCGGCCGCATCGGCGGCGACCACCGGCCGTGCGGCGGAGAACGCCTCGATGACGACGTTGCCCAGCACCTCGGAGCGGCTGGGGCATACCAGAAGGTCGCAGGCGGCCAGCAACCCCGCCTGGTCGCGCCGCCATCCCGGCAGGTGCAGGCGGTCCGCAACCCCCTCCGCGCGGGCCAGCGCCTCCAGCGCGCCGCGCTCCGGCCCTTCGCCGGCGATCACGACGTGAACCCCGGGCAAGTGGCGCAAGGCACGGACGAGCACATCGAACGCCTTGTTGCGATGCAGCCGGCCCAAGGCCAGCACCATCGGGCCGGGCGGACGAGGGACGGGCGCGGCGCCGAGCAGGTCGGGCGCGAAGTTTGGCAGATGTTGCACGCGCGCCGCCGGCCACCCTTGGGCGATTATCCAAGCGACGACGCCTCTCGTGTTGCCGAGCAGATGATCGCAGGCGCGGTAATACCGAAGGTCGTAGTAGCCGCCCAGGCGCCCGGCCAAGGCCCAGTCGCCGCGGGGCGCCACCCTGGCCGCGCGGTTCATCCAGGCGACGGCGACCCGTGGCGCGAAGGCGCGCAAGGTCCGGGCCAGAAGCGGCCGGGTCAGCAGATCGAGCGCGCCGCCGAAGCCGAGTTGCACGGGTGCGGTCCCGCAGGCGGCCAGGCGCGCGGCCCGGCTTGGGTCCCTCCGGATCACCGGAAGCACGGTGTCGCCTGCCCGGTGCAGCGCCCCGGTCAGCCGCTCGAAGAACAGCTCGGCGCCCCCCTCTCGCGCGCCAGCCATGACGTGCGCGACCCTCATGCCGCCAGCAGCCGTTGCGCGGCGGCCACGGCGGTTTCCAGATGCAGGTCCTCCATCGGCGCCGCACCCTCCGGGCCGGCCGCAAGCGCCACCGCGGTCCGGCGCCCGGCCGGGCTATACTCGCGGGACGGCGTGGGCCCGAAAAGGCCCAGGGTGGGCGTCCCGGCCGCGGCGGCAAGGTGCATCAGGCCGGAATCGTTGCCGACGAACAGGGCGCAGCGGGCCAGGCACGCGGTGGCCTCGGGTAGGGACAGGCAGCCTGCCAGGTCGACCGCCTCCGGGATGCCGTTCAGCACCGGGGCGGCCATGGCCCGTTCGGCGGCGCCGGGCCCGGCGAACACCACCGCGCGTGCGCCGGGGAACCAGGCCGCGAGGGCCTGGAACAGCGCCACGAACCGCTCCGGCGGCCAAACCTTCCCCGACCAGTTGGCCGTCGGCCCCAGCCCAATCAAGGGTCCGTCCGGCAGCAACTCCGCCGCCCTTTCCTCATCGGCCGGGCCGGTCCAGCCGATGGGCAGCGGGGGCGGGGCCAAGCCCAGGGCCGCGCCCAACTGCGCCAGCTTATGGCCCGGCCCGCGGCCGCCGCGCATCACCGCGCGACGCCGGGCAGGGATCAGGAACGACAAGGCGGAGCCGCGCAGGTCCACTACAAGGTCCCACACCGTGCCGACGGTCGCTCGCCACAGCGTCAGCCAATGCAGGTCGAGCCGCTGCTTGTCCACGATAAGGGTCCGCTCCCGCCGCGGCATACGCAGGAACACGCCTTCCGCGACCCGGCCGCAGGCGATGGTGAAGCGCGCCTCCGGATAGGTTCGCAGCAGGTGGTCCAGCAGGCCCGTGGAGAGGACCGCATCGCCGATTCGCGTGGCGGTGATGAACAATATGCGCATTGCCGCCCTGTAGCACGGGTTGCCCGCGAGTCTTGCAGGCGAGCCCGGCGGGCACCACGTCGTTTCGCATGACCATGATCACCGCCTTGCCGGATCGCGCCGTGTTGGAGGTGACCGGGGAAGACCGGGTCGGCTTCCTGCAGGGCCTGGTGTCGAACGACGTGAACGAGGCCGCGCCGGGCCGCGCAGTCTGGGCAGCGCTGCTGACGCCGCAAGGGAAGTGGCTCGCCGATTTTTTCATCCTTGCCGAGCCGGGGCGGCTGCTGCTGGATTGCGAGGCCGGGCAGGCCGCGATGCTGGCCCAGCGCCTGACCCGGTTCCGGCTGCGCGCCAAGGTGTCCGTCCAGCCCACGCCGCTACAGGTCTATGCGGCCTGGGGCGAGGGACCGCCGCCTTCCGGCATTCAGGCGCCCGACCCCCGCGTGTCCGGGGCCGGGTGGCGCATCCTTGCGGAAGGTGCTGTGACCGCCAGCGCGGCCCCGGCGGATTGGGACCTGCACCGCCTGGCGCTCGGCCTGCCGGACGGCTCACGCGACCTCGAACCGGAAAAAACCACTCTGCTCGAGGCGGGGTTCGACGAGTTGCACGGCATTTCGTGGAGCAAGGGCTGCTATATGGGCCAGGAGCTGACGGCGCGGACGAAATACCGCGGGCTCCTGAAACGGCGCCTAGTGCCGGTTCAGGTCGCGGGGCCGCTCCCGGAGGTGGGCGCGCCAGTCATGCAGGCCGGGGTCGAGGTTGGCATGATGCGCTCGGGGCGGGATGGTCTCGGCCTCGCCCTGTTGCGCATCCCGGCGATCCGGGCGGCTTCGCTCGTGGCCGGAGCCGCGCAGCTTCGCCCTGCGCCTCCCGCCTGGATGGTGCTGGAGCCGGTCAGGTTGGCGAGCGGGACGGCATAGCGGCCCGCCGCCCGGTCCAGCCGCGGTGACGCGCGGACCGGCGGCCGTTGTCGTAGATCCACTCGGGAGTGACCAATTAGTTTGGGCCGAAGGGCGAGACCGGACTGGCCGGCCCCGCCGTGAGCATCGCGCTACGTGCTATCGGACCCCCCCGAGTCGAAGCCGCCGCCGCCGCCGCCACTGTCGAAGCCGCCGGCGTCGTAGCCGCCGCCGCCGCCGCCGAACGGGTCGCCTGCACCCTGGTCATCGCTGACGCCCTGCGAGAAGCCGCCGCCGTCGTCGAACGTCTTGGGGGCGCCGCCGCCGGAGAACGGGTCGCCGCCGCCGAACCCGGCATCGGTGGCGAAACCGCCCGTGGGATCGCTGGTGGGCACGGTGCCGCTCCCATCGAACATGCTGCCGGACGTGTTGCTGCCCAAGCCGCCGCCCAAGCCACCACCGTGCCCGCTAAACGCGCCCATGAGCGCGTTGCCGACCACCATGCCGCCAGCGACGCCGGCCGCAGTGGTCAACGCGGAGCCCAGGAAGCCCGAGCCGCCGCCACGCTGGAACATGCCGGGCTGGTAGTTCGGCGGATATTGCGGCTGCGGGGGCGCGCTGGTGGGCTGGAAAGCCTGCCCTCCATAGCCGGGCTGCCCGCCTTGCGCGGCAGCGCCGAACGGCCCGCCTCGCTGCTGCTGCTGCGGCTGCGACTGGCCCCCGCCGAACAGGCTGCTGAAGAAGCCACGCTGCTCGTGCGACTGCTTCGGCTGCTGCTGCATGGCCTGCCGGGTCTGGTCCAGCTCCCATTCAAGCCGGCGAATGCGGTTGGTGGACTCAGCCAAAGCCGCTTCCTGCACCAGCGCGGTTTGCGTGATGCGGTAGCGAGCTTCCGGATACTGCTGGAATTGCTGGGCGATAAAGGTGTCGGCCTCGCGATCGATCGCCGGCAGCGGCGCCTGCGACTGCGGCACGCTGCCGCCTGGGCCCGCCAGGAAGCCGCCCTGCTGCGGGCTGCCCCCGACGCGGGAGATAAATCGTGCGATCAGGTCGCGTTCCTCGTTGGTCATGTCACGTCCCTTAAGAGGTTTGTGGCTTAGTCGAGTTGGCCCGCAATCAACTCTGCTTCAAGTAGGCAGTTGCAGTCGCCGCCACTCGATGATCGGGCATCGGTCCATTACCACGTTCAGTCCGGCCGCACGGGCCGCGGTTGCGGCGTTCTGGTTGATCACGCCCAACTGCATCCAGATCGTGCGGGCGCCGAGCCGGATCGCCTCGTCCACCACGGGGCCGACCTGGTCGGGTGCCCGAAAGAGGTCGATCATGTCGAGGGGGCCGGCCTCGGCGAGCGTTGCGAACACCGGCCGCCCGTGCAGCGATTGCCCGGCCAATCCGGGATTGATCCCGACGACATCGAACCCGCGCGCGACCAGGAAGCCGAACACATAGTTGCCGGCGCGCTCCGGCCGGGCGGAGGCGCCGACCACGGCGATGCGCTTCGTGTTGGCGAGGATGTCGGCGATCGGGTCGGCCATGACGTTGCATAACGCCGGGCGCGCCGTATGGTGCCGCCGCGATGAGCGATCGACCCAGTTTTCAGGACATCATCCTGCGCCTGCATGCCTTCTGGGCCAAGCAAGGCTGCGTGATCCTGCAGCCTTACGACGTCGAGATGGGGGCCGGCACGTTCCACCCGGCGACGACGCTGCGCGCGCTCGGGCCGCGCCCATGGCGCGCCGCCTATGTGCAGCCGAGCCGGCGCCCTTCGGACGGGCGGTATGGCCAGAACCCCAACCGGCTCGGCCACTACTATCAGTATCAGGTCATCATCAAGCCCAGCCCGGATGATTGCCAGGCCATGCTGCTCGACAGCTATCGCGCGATCGGCATCGACCCGCTGGTGCACGATTTCCGTTTCGTCGAGGACGACTGGGAAAGCCCGACGCTGGGCGCCTGGGGGCTGGGCTGGGAAGTTTGGTGCGACGGCATGGAGGTCGGCCAGTTTACTTATTTTCAACAAGTTGGTGGCATACCGGTGGTGACGCCAAGCTTTGAGATGACCTATGGGCTGGAACGCCTGGCAATGTATGTGCAGGGTGTGGAGAATGTCTACGATCTCGCTTTCAATGAGGCCGGCGTGAGTTATGGCGACGTGTTCCTGCGCAACGAGCGGGAGTACAGCCAGTATGGCTTCGACCATGGGGACGCGAAGCTGCTTACTCGCCAGTTCGCGGACGCCGAGGCCGAGTGCAGCCGCATTCTCGGGGTGCCCTTGGCCTTGCCCGCCTATGACCAGTGCATCAAGGCGAGCCATCTGTTCAATCTGCTGGACGCCAGCGGCGCCATATCCGTGTCTGAGCGTGCAAGCTATATCGGTCGTGTCCGGACGTTGGCGCGCGGCTGCTGCGAGGCTTGGCTGGCGGGCGAAGTCCCGGCCGTTCCGGCCTGATCCGGCGCGTATCCCATCATGCCGGAACTGCTGCTCGAGTTGTTCAGCGAGGAAATCCCGTCCCGCATGCAGGCACGGGCGGAAGCCGACCTGGCGCGCTTGCTGGCCGAAGCGCTTGCCCCGCTCGCCCCGCGCGAAGTGCAGACCTTTAGCGGCCCACGCCGGATCGCGATCGTGGCAACGCTGCAATCCGGCTTGCCGGCCGCCGCCATTTCGGAGCGCGGACCCCGCACGAGTGCGCCGGAGCAGGCCCTGGCCGGGTTCCTGCGCAAGCACGCCGCGACGCGGGACCAGGTGGCAGCCGAGGGCGATTACTGGGTATTGACCAAGGCTAGCCCGGCCGTCGATGCGGCCACCCTGGCAGCCCAGGCGATCCCGCCCATGCTGCGGCGCTTTCCATGGCCCAAGAGCATGCGCTGGGGGCTCGGCAGCGGCTTCACCTGGGTCCGCCCACTTCGCCGCATCCTTTGCTTGCTCGACGGGCACGTCGTGCCGTTCGGCCTCGCCGAAGGGACGGACAACGGCCATGGATTGGTCGCCGGCGCCAAGACGGAAGGCCATCGGTTCCATGCGCCGGGCGCGTTCGTGGTGTCGTCGTTCACCGAGTGGCATGAGGGCCTGCGCGCCAGGCGCGTCATCCCGGGCGCCGAGGAGCGCCGCCGCCTGGTGGCGGAAGGCGTTGCGAACCTGGCGGCTGCCGAAGGGCTGACGGTGATCGCGGACCCCGGGTTGCTGGATGAGGTGGCCGGGCTGGTCGAGTGGCCGGTGGCTCTGCTCGGCCGGATCGACGCCGCCTATATGGATCTGCCGCCCGAGGTGATGCAGGTGAGCATGCGGGTGAACCAGCGCTATTTCGCGTTGCGCGACGCGGACGGAACGGCCGCGCCCCGTTTCGCGTTCGCCGCCAACATCGCGGCGCTGGATGGTGGGGCCGCCATCGTCGCGGGCAATGAGCGCGTCCTCCGCGCCCGGTTCAGCGACGCTCGTCATTTTTGGGACTTAGACCGGCGGCTGCCGCTGGCCCACCGCTTGTCCGCCCTGGAGGGCGTCACGTTCCACGCCAGACTCGGCACGCAAGGCGAACGGGTGCACCGGTTGGTCCGGCTCGCGGGCACGCTTGCGCCGTTGGTCGGCGCCGACCCGGCTTTGGCAGAAAGGGCCGCCTTGCTGTCCAAGGCGGACCTCACGACCGGCATGGTCGCGGAGTTTCCCGAGTTGCAGGGCGTGATGGGCGGCTACTACGCCCAGCATGACCGGGAGCCGGCCGGCGTTCCCGAGGCCGTTCGCGACCACTACGCCCCGAAGGGCCCCTCTGATCCGGTGCCGGCCGCGCCGCTGACGATTGCGGTCGCGCTGGCCGACAAGCTCGATCAACTAGCCGGCTTCTTTGCGATCGGTGAGGCGCCCACCGGCTCGGGCGACCCGTTCGCGCTCCGCCGCGCGGCCTTGGGCGTGATCCGGATCGTGCGTGAGAACGGCCTGCGGCTTCCCTTGCTGCAGCTTTTCCACGTGGCGGAGGCGGGCTTGCCGGCCGAGGTGCCGACCCAGGCGCTGCTGGAGTTCATCGCCGACCGCCTCCGCGTTCAGCTTCGCGCGGAGGGCGCCCGGCACGACGTGCTTTCGGCGGTGTTCGCCGCTGGCGCCGATGACGACTTGGTCCGCCTGTTGGCCCGCGCCGACGCGGTTGCGCGTTTTCTTGCGACAGATGACGGTGCGGACTTGCTGGCCGGCGCCCGCCGCGCTGCCAATATCGTCCGCATCGAGGACAAGCGGGACGGACCTCATGCGGGCCGGGTCGATCCCACGTTGCTGGCCGAGCCGGCCGAGCAGGCGCTCGCAGCAGCCCTGGACGCGGCCACGGGTTCCGTGCAGGAAGCATTGGCCGCGGAGCGTTTTGCGGACGCGATGCTGGCGCTCGCAGCCTTGCGTCCGGAGCTGGATCTTTTCTTTGATCAGGTGACCGTCAATTCGCCTGACCCTGCAGTGCGAGAGAACCGCCTCCGTTTGCTGGCCCAGGTCGGCGCCGCGATGGGCCGTGCCGCCGACTTTTCCCGTATCGAAGGCTGAAAGAACCTAGATGACCCAATGGGTGTACAGCTTTGGCGCCGGCCATAACGAAGGCCGCGCGGACATGCGCAACCTGCTGGGTGGGAAAGGCGCGAACTTGGCGGAGATGGCCAGTATCGACCTGCCGGTGCCGCCAGGGTTCACCATCACCACCGAGGTCTGCACGGCGTTCTACGAGAATGACCGGGCGTACCCGCCGGCCCTCGGAACCCAGGTGCGTGAGGCCTTGGCGCGCGTCGAGCAAGCGGTCGGACTAGGATTCGGCGATGCCGCGAAGCCTTTGCTGGTATCGGTGCGCTCGGGCGCGCGCGTGTCGATGCCCGGCATGATGGACACGGTTCTGAACCTGGGTCTGAACGACACCACGGTGCAGGGCTTGCTCGCTGCCAGCGGCGACGCGCGCTTTGCCTGGGACAGCTATCGCCGCTTCATTCAAATGTACGGTTCGGTCGTGCTCGGCGTCGACCACCATCGCTTCGAAGAGATCATCGAGAGCGCGAAGCTCGACGCGGGCGTTACCGAGGATACCGCCTTGAGCCCGGGGGATTGGCAGAAGGTGGTGGCCGAATACAAGACCATGGTGCTGGCGGAACGGGGCGAACCCTTCCCGATGGACCCGCACGAACAGCTCTGGGGTGCGATCGGCGCCGTGTTCGGCAGTTGGATGAACCCCCGCGCCAACACGTACCGGCGGCTGCACGACATCCCGGCGAGCTGGGGCACCGCGGTGAACGTGCAGGCCATGGTGTTCGGCAACATGGGCGCGGACTGCGCCACCGGGGTCTGCTTCACGCGCGATCCGAGCACCGGCGAGAACGTGTTCTACGGCGAATTCCTGGTCAACGCGCAAGGCGAGGACGTCGTGGCCGGTATCCGCACGCCGCAGCCGCTGTCCCGCCTGCGTGCGCGTCCGGGCGAGGTCAGCATGGAGGAGGCCCTCCCGCAGGCCTATGCAGACCTGCTCGCCGTCCGCGAGACGCTGGAGCGGCACTATCTCGACATGCAGGACATCGAGTTCACGGTGCAGCAGAACAAGCTGTATATGCTGCAAACCCGCAACGGAAAGCGGACGGCTGCAGCCAGCTTGCGCATTGCGGTGGAGATGGCCCAGTCCGGCTTGATCGACCGGACGGAGGCGATCAAGCGGGTCAACCCGGCGTCATTGGACCAACTGCTGCACCCGACGCTGGACCCGAAAGCGGTCCGCAAGCTGCTCAGCAAGGGCTTGCCTGCCAGCCCGGGGGCCGCCAGCGGCGCGGCGGTGTTCAGCTCCGATGAGGCGGAGATGCGCGCCGCCAAGGGCGAACTTGTTGTACTGGTGCGGATCGAGACCAGTCCCGAGGACATTCATGGGATGCACGCCGCCCGCGGCATTCTGACCACGCGCGGCGGCATGACCAGTCATGCCGCCGTGGTGGCGCGCGGCATGGGGCGGCCGTGTGTTGCTGGCGCGGGTGGGATCAGCGTCGATTATGGCGCACAGACCCTCTCGGCAGGGGGCCAGACGATCCGTGCGGGCGAGATCATCACCCTGGACGGCGCAACCGGCGAGGTGTTCGTGGGCAGCGTCGCCATGATCGAGCCGAGCCTATCGGGCGACTTCGGAACGCTGATGGAGTGGGCGGACGGGGTGCGCCGGATGGGTGTGCGCACGAATGCCGAAACGCCGCTGGACGCTGAGACCGCGCGGAACTTCGGCGCGGAGGGGATCGGGCTGTCACGCACCGAGCATATGTTCTTCGACCCGCAGCGCATCGGCGCCGTCCGGCAGATGATCATGGCGAACGACTTGGCCGGACGCCGGGCCGCGTTGGACAAGTTGCTGCCGTTCCAGCGCCAGGACTTCACGGAGCTGTTCCGCATCATGGCCGGGCTGCCGGTCACCATCCGCCTTCTCGACCCGCCATTGCACGAGTTCCTGCCGCACCAGGAAGCCGAGCTCGCCGACGTGGCGGCCGCCCTGGGCCAGGATATGGTGACCATCCGCCGCCGTGCTGCCGAGCTGGCCGAGGCGAATCCCATGCTCGGGCATCGTGGTTGCCGGCTGGGCATCTCTTACCCAGAGATTTACGAGATGCAGGCCCGGGCCATCTTCGAAGGGGCGATCGCGGCCAAGCGGGTCGCGGGACAGGCGCCCGTGCCCGAGATCATGATCCCGCTTATCTCCACGCGGCGAGAGTTGGAGATCACGCGTGCGCAAGTGGATGGCGTGGCGAAGGCAGTCTTCGAGGAGCAAGGCGAAAGCATCGAGTACCTCGTCGGCACGATGATCGAGTTGCCGCGCGCCGTGCTGGTGGCCGACAAGATCGCCGAGATAGCGGACTTCTTCAGTTTCGGCACCAACGACCTGACGCAAACGGTGTTCGGACTGTCCCGCGACGACGCCGGGCGCTTTTTACCAGATTATGTTCAGCAGGGGATCCTGGCAAAGGACCCCTTCGTGTCGATCGACATCGAGGGTGTGGGCGCAATGGTCCGCATCGCCGCCGACAAGGCGCGCGGACCAAAGCCGAAGCTCAAGATGGGTATCTGCGGCGAGCACGGCGGCGACCCGGCCAGTATCGCGTTCTGCGAAGAGGTCGGATTGGATTACGTGTCCTGCAGCCCTTACCGCGTCCCGGTGGCGCGCCTCGCGGCGGCACAGGCCGCCTTGGGAATGGGAGTGGACCGGACCGCGTGACCGGTTGCTGAAAGCACGTCTGGGGATTGCCATCGTAGGAAGGTCAAGCCCGCACGGCTCGAGATCAATTCCGGCCCTCGGCGATCCGCTGGGTGCTGAAGAGGAGCGCCTCGCGCATGCCGGAGCACCACGGCCACGAGCATGGGAATGACGGCCACGGCCACCATGATCACGCCCACGTGGGCGGTCACGTGCACGCCCC
>CAXSDH010000009.1:0-9216 GCA_964235765.1 uncultured Acetobacteraceae bacterium | reverse complement strand
ATGACGGCCACGGCCACCATGATCACGCCCACGTGGGCGGTCACGTGCACGCCCCGGCAAGCTTCGGCCGTGCGTTCGCGATCGGCATCGGGCTGAACGCCGCCTATGTCGGGGCCGAGGCGGTTTACGGCGTGGCCGCGCACTCACTGGCGCTGCTGGCCGACGCGGGGCACAACCTGGGAGACGTGCTCGGGCTCGCCGCCGCCTGGGGCGCCTCGGTGCTCGGCAAGCGGGCGCCCGGGGGGCGCTACACCTACGGCCTGCGCCGCACCTCGGTTTTGGCGGCACTCGGAAACGCGGTCGTCCTGCTCGTCGTGACGGGCGGCATCGCCTGGGAGGCGGTCCGGCGGCTGTC
Source organism: uncultured Acetobacteraceae bacterium (assembly GCA_964235765.1). Lineage (GTDB taxonomy): Bacteria > Pseudomonadota > Alphaproteobacteria > Acetobacterales > Acetobacteraceae > JAVVHH01. The sequence continues at coordinate 8,861 of CAXSDH010000009.1, read as the reverse complement.
GGAGCCGGAGCCCACGGGCGGCGTCACGGTCATGGTCGTCGCGGCGTTGGGGATTGCGGTGAACGGGATCACCGCCTGGCTGTTCATGTCGGGCCGGAAAGGGGACCTGAACATCCGCGGCGCCTTCATGCACATGGCGTCGGACGCGCTGGTCTCGGCCGGCGTCGTCGTCGCGGGCGGGCTGATCCTATGGACCGGCTGGCAGTGGCTCGACCCGGCGATCAGCCTCGTGGTCAGCGCAATCATCGTGGCTGGAACCTGGTCCTTGCTGCGCGACTCCGTAAACTTGTCGCTCGACGCCGTCCCGAACGGCATCGACCAGGACGCGGTCCGCGCCTGCCTATGCGGATTGCCGGGCGTGGTGGAGATCCACGATCTGCACATCTGGGGCATGAGCACGACTGAGACGGCGCTCACGGCACACCTGGTCCTGTTGGACGCGACGCCGGATTTCCGCTTGATCGAACGGGCCTGCACCGAAGTCCGGAAGTTCGGCATCGGCCACGCCACCTTCCAGGTCGAGACGCCCGAGATGGCGCACACCTGCGCGCTGCGGCCGGAGGGCGTCGTGTGACGATCGGCGCGCCCCTCCGCAAGAAAGGCTAGAGTTGGCGCCAGCGTTTCCTTGACAGGGGAGGGGCGGGGCGGCGAAGCTGCGCCAACGCAATGGCTGGACGCATGGGCCGCCGACGTGGCCGCGCGGCCACGGAGAAAGCCCCATGTCAGACGACGGCCATCCTTACATTCCCGTGCTGAAGCAGCAGCTTGCCGAGGCGCGCATCGACCGCCGCGAATTCCTCCGCAGCGCGACCTTGCTTGGCCTCTCGGCGACCGCGGCCTATGCGATGACGGGCACGCAGCCCGCCCAGGCGCAAGCGGCGCTGCCCCGGGGTGGCACGCTGAAGCTCGGCATGCGCTGCCAGGATTTGTCGAACCCGCACACCTATAGCTGGGTCGAGTCTTCGAACTCCGGGCGGCAGCACTTCGATTACCTTGCGGTGACCGGCGCGGACAACGTGACCCGCCCCTCCCTGATCGAGAAATGGGACGCGTCCGAAGACCTGAAGACCTGGACCCTGCACCTTCGGCGCGACGTGAAATGGCATAACGGCCGCGGCTTCAACGCCGATGACGTTGTTTGGAACATAACGCGGGTCATGGACCCCAGGACGGGCTCCTCGGTGCTGGGCCTCATGAAGCCGTTCTTCATGGAGGATTTCGAGACCGATGAGGTGGATGCGAAGGGCGCGCGCAAGAAGTCGTCTCGCCTCTGGGCCGCGAATGCGATCGAGAAGGTGGACGACTACACGGTCCGGCTGAACGGCAAGGTGGCGAACCTGGCGGTGCCGGAGCAGCTGTACCACTACCCGTTCCTGATCCTCGACCCGGCGGACAAGGGCGTGTTCAAGGTGGGCTCGAACGGCACCGGCCCGTTTATCCTCACGGAGAACGAGGTCAGCCGCCGCCAGATGTTCAGGCCGAACAAGGCATACTGGGGCGGCGCGCCCCCCCTGGACCAATTGGAGTTCATCGATCTCGGGGACGACCCGGCGGCGGCGATCGGGGCCTTGGCCTCGAAACAGGTCGACGGTATCTACTTGACCGACGTGACGCAGGTCGATGCGCTGAAGCAGTTGCCGCATCTGCAGCTCTATCAAGTGACGACGGCGTACACCGCCACGGCCCGCATGCGCCCGGTCAAGCCGTTCGACGACAAGCGGGTGCGCCAGGCGATGCGGCTCGCGATTGATCCGGCCGTCATCGTGCAGATTTCGCAGCGCGGCTACGGCCAGCCCGGAGAGCACCACCATATCAGCCCGGTGCATCCGGAGTACGCCAAGGTGGCTGTTGCTGGGCGGGACGTGGCGAAGGCGAAGGCCTTGCTGGCCGAAGCCGGCTATCCCGGCGGCATCGATGTCGAGATCGCCGCACGGTCGTCCGACTCCGCCGCGTGGGAACTGGTGGCGGTGCAGGCGATGGTCGAGCAGTGGAAGGACGCCGGCATCCGCGTCAAGATCAACGTGCTGCCCTCGACCCAATACTGGGAGGTCTGGACCAAGGTGCCGTTCGGCTTCACCACCTGGGCGCACCGGCCGCTCGGCGTGATGACCTACAGTCTGGCGTACCGCACCGGCGGCTCCTGGAACGAATCCGGCTACTCCAATCCTGAGTTCGATCGCTTGCTGGCGGAGGCCGAAGGGCTGCTGGACGTGGAGCAGCGCCGGGCGGTCATGGCGAAGCTGGAGGCGATCATGATCGACGACGGCCCCATCGTGCAGCCGGTCTGGCGGGCGACGATGACCTTCATGGACAAGAAGGTGCGGGGCTTCAAGATGCACCCGACGGGCTATCTCGACGCGCAGAACCTGGCGGTGGCCAACTGAGCTGGGGCGCGTTCCGTTCGCCAGGGCTCACGCCCCGGCCTTTGGTCTAGCCTTTGTCTGCAGACCAACCTTGTCGCATGACTGGCATCGCCAGTGCGATTCCAGTCAGGGCGACGTTGGTCTAGGCGTTCTCCCGCGAGGCGCGTTGTGCCTGGAGCAGCGTCGCGCCTGGAATGTGGCACAGCACCCTCAGACCATCGAGGTCTTGCTCCGGCGGCGGCTCCTCGTCGCAAACGGGGCCGAGATGGCGGGGGCAGCGGGTGCTGAACACGCAGCCCTTCGGCCGATTTATCGCGCTTGGCATCGCGCCCTTGAGCACGATGCGACGGCCGTGGGCGTCCGGGTCGGGTTCGGGGGCGGCCGAGAGCAGGGCTTCGGTGTAGGGGTGCCACGGGGCGGCAAAGACCCGGGCCGCGGGGCCGGCTTCGACGACGCGGCCGAGATACATGACGGCCACGCTGTCAGCCAGGTGCCGGACCACCGCCAGATCATGCGAGATGAACACCAGCGTCGCGCCCCGTGTCGCCTGAAGGCGCGACAGCAGGTTGATCACTGCGGCCTGCACCGATACGTCGAGCGCCGATACGGGCTCGTCGGCAAGCAGGATTTCGGCGTCGCCGGCCAGCGCCCGGGCGATCGCGACGCGCTGCTTCTGCCCGCCCGAGAGCTGGTGCGGCCGGCGCCGGGCGAATTCGGCCGGCAGTTCCACCGCCTCCAGCAAGGGGCCGACCTGGCGGCGGGCCTCGGCGGCCGACACGCCTTTCAGGCGGCGGAGCGTGCGGGCGATGGCGTAGCCGACGCTGTGGCTGGGGTTGAGGGTCGAGTCCGGGTTCTGGAACACCATCTGCATGCGGCGGCGCAGGGCTGGGGCGCGGCGTTCGATGGCCAAGCTGCCGATTTCGATGCCGTCCAGCTCGGCCCGCCCGGTGCTGGCGGGCTGCAGCCCGGCCAGGATACGCGCCAGGCTGGATTTCCCGCAGCCGCTTTCGCCCACGATGGCGAGCGTGCGGCCCCGCTGCGCCTGGACGCGAACGTCTTCGAGGGCCACGACGCCGCGGCCTTTGGCGCCGAACAGGCCTTGGGCCGTATAGGTCTTGCCCAGGGCGTCGGTGGCCAGCATCGTGGGCGCAGGCTCGGCGGCGGCTCCGCCCCGCGCGGCGGCGGGCCGGCTCCAGGGTGGGATCTCGGCCGCGCGGACGCACTGCACCTCATGCCCAGCCTCGATCGGCCAGTGCGGGATGGGCAGGGCGGTGCAGCGGCCGGGCTGCACCCAGACGCAGCGCGGCGCGAACACGCAGCCTGGCGGGCGTGCGAGCGGCGAGCCGACCTGGCCCGGGATGGGCCGCAACGGCGCCCCGTGCTTGTCGCGGCCGAGGGTCGGCAGGCAGTCGAGCAGACCCCTCGCATAGGGATGGGCGGGGCGGCCGAACACGGTCCGCACCGGGCCTTCCTCGACCAGCTCGCCGCCATACATCACGCCGACGCGGTCGCAGATTTGCGCGACGGTGCCGAGGTTGTGGCTGATGAACAGGATGGCGGTGTCGAGCCGCGCGCGCAGGCCGCGCACCAGGTCGAGGATCGCCGCTTCCACCGTCACGTCGAGTCCGGTGGTGGGTTCGTCCATGATCAGCAGCGCTGGCCGGGCGATCAGCGCCATGGCGATGACGATGCGCTGTTGCTGGCCGCCGGAAAGCTGGTGCGGGAAGCGGTCGAACATGCTGGCCGGGTCGGGCAGCTCGACTTCGGCCATGGTGGCGAGCGCCCGGGCGCGGGCCGTGGCAGCGGCCGCGCCCTCGTGCAGCACCGGCACTTCCATGAGCTGCCGCCCGACGGTCATCACTGGGTTCAGGCTGCTCATCGGGTCCTGGTACACCATGGCGATCCGGCGGCCGCGCACCCGCCGCAGGGCCGTGGGGTCCAGCCCGGCCATGTCCTGGCCCTGGAAGAGGATGCGCCCGGCCGTGAGCCGCCCGGCGCGGCCGAGATAGCGCATGATCGCCAGGGCCACAGTCGATTTGCCCGAGCCAGACTCGCCCACCAGCCCGAAGGCCTCGCCCCGGCCGATGGCGAAACTGAGCCCGGGGATGACGTTCGCCTCGCCCGCGCGCAGGAAGAACGACACCCTCGCGCCGTCCAGATCGAGGACGGGATCAGTCACGCAAGCCGATCTCCCGCAGGCCCACCGCCAGCAAGTTGAAGCCGATGGTCAGGGACGAGATGGCGGCGCAAGGGATCAGCGCCATGTGCGGCCACACCGACATCATGCCGTAGGTGTCCTTGACCATGCCGCCCCAATCCGGATCTGGCGGCGGGAGGCCGATGCCGAGGAAGCCGAGCACGCCGATGGTGATGATGGTGTAGCCCATGCGCAGGCACACATCGACGATCAGCGGGCCGCGCGCATTGGGCAGGATTTCGGTCAGCATGATGGCGAGCGGCCGCTCGCCTCGCATTTTGGCGGCGGCCACGTACTCGCGCCCGCGCAGCTCGAGCGTGATGCCGCGCACGATGCGGGCGATGATCGGCGCCTTGGTGACGGTAATGACCAGCACGATATTGAGCGCGGACGAGCCGTAGATGGCCAGGATGATCATGTACAGGATGATGACCGGGAAGCTCAGCACGATGTCGCTGATGCGGGTAACCACGATGTCGACCCAGCCGCGGTAGTACCCGGCGACGAGGCCGACCATGCAGCCCAGCGCCGTGGCGCCCAGCACGGCGGCGGGCGCCACGGCCAGCACGGTGCGCGCTCCCCAAAGCAGGCGGGAGAGGATGTCGCGGCCCAGATGGTCGGTGCCGAACCAGTGTTTCGCGGATGGCGTGGGATGCGCCAAGGCTGAAAGGTCGGAGGCGTTCGGCGCATAGGGCGCGACCCAAGGGGCGAGCAGGGCGGCGAGCGCCCAGAACACGACCAGCAGGAGGCCCGCCATGGCCGGCGGCGAGCTGGCGAGACCGTCGATCCAGGCAGGCAGCTCGCGTCGGGGTGCGGCGGCGAGGGCGGGCGGCGCTTCCAGCGCGCCCACGTGCAGGTCCGGCATCAGGCGCGTATCCGCGGGTCGAGCGTCAGGTAGGCGAGGTCTCCCAGCACCTGGGTTAGCACGGCCACGAACACCGCCACCAAGGCGCCCACCTCGATCAGGGCGATGTCCTTGTACAGCGCCGCCTCCAGCATCATGCGGCCGAAGCCGGGGTAGGCGAACACCGTCTCGACCACGACCACGCCGGTGATCAGGTAGTTGATCTGCAGCAGCATGACCGTGACCGGGTTGATCATGGCGTTGCGCAGCGCGTGGCCGAGGATGACCTGGCGGAACGGCATGCCCTTCAGCGCCGCGGTGCGGATATAGGGCCGCTGCATCACCTCGACCATCGAGGCGCGGATCATGCTGACGAGGTATCCCAGGTCGAACAGCACGATGGTGGCGACGGGCAACACGAGTTGCTGGGCAATGCTCCACTGGCCGCCATGGGTGAGGGTGGCGGCGCCGGGCAGCCAGCCGAGGCCGACCACGAACACGCTGGCCAGGAAAACGCCCATGGCGAACTCGGGGATGGAGGCGGTGACGGTGCTGAACATCATCACCGCCCGGTCCAGCGGCGAGCTTTCCCGCATGCCGGCCGCGATGCCGAGCAGCATCGACAGCGGGACGATGAAGGCGAAAGCAATGGCGGCCAGCAGGCCGGTGTTGGCCATGCGGTCGAACACGATGGCGCTGACCGGGACCTTGTAGCGGGTGGAGAAGCCGAGGTCGCCCTGGAACAGCTTGCCGACGTATTCCAGGTAGCGCTCCAGCACCGGGCGTTCGAGGCCCATCTCCTTGGACAGGATCGCCACCTGCTCGGGCGTCGCGTAGGCGCCCAGCATCTTGCGCGCGACGTCGCCGGGGCTGAACTCCGTCATCACGAAGACGAGGAACGAGACCGCCGCCAGCGTGATGCACAGGAACAGCAGATGCTTGAGCAGGAAGCGGACCATTGCCGGCCACTCTATCGCGCCCCGCTGCGAAGGCGACATTTCTTTGCGATGGGCGGTGGAGTAGGCTCGCCGGGTTGGAGGAACGCGCCATGCCCAACCATCCCGATGTCGTCCAGATGCTGCAGACCCGGCCCCGCAACCACTCCTTGCCCGGCCGTTTCTACGGAGAGCCCGAGATTTTCGCGCTCGACATGGAAGCGATCTTCCAAAAGCAGTGGCTGTTCGCCGGCTGCACCAGCGAGGTGGAGCAGCCCGGCCAGTACCTGACCGTGGCAGTGGGCCCGACCTCGGTGGTCGTGGTGCGCGGGCGGGACGGCGAGCTGCGCGGGTTCTACAACACCTGCCGGCATCGCGGCTTCCGCATCTGCGACGCCGAGCGGGGCCAGGCGAAGTCCCTTGTGTGCCCGTATCACCGCTGGACCTACCGGCTCGACGGCACGCTGGCCTACGCCTCCTGGATGCCGGAGGATTTCGACCGCGCGCAGCACTCGCTGCTTCCGGTGCACGTCCGCACCCTGGCGGGCACGATCTATATCTGCCTGGCCGCGGAGCCGCCGGACTTCACGGCCTATGCGGCGGCGGTCGAGCCCATGCTGGCGCCGCACCAGCTCGACCGCGCCCGGGTGGCGCACCGCGACGAGATGGTCGTGGAAGGCAATTGGAAGCTGATGATGGAGAACTCCCGCGAGTGCTACCATTGCGCGACCGAGCATCGGGACCTGATGCGCACCTTCCTCGACATCTATGACTGGTCCGACCCGGCGGCGGCAGCGGCGGTGCGCGCCTATACCGAGCAGCGCGAGGCCGAGGGCCTGCCCTGCGCCATCGCCGAGGGTCCGGAATACCGCGCCTCTCGCCTGCCGTTCACCCACGGCGCGACCTCGATCACCATGGACGGCAAGCCCGCCGTGTCCCGCCTGCTGGGGCGCGTGCCGCATGGCGATATCGGGTCGTTGCGCTGGGTGCATTACCCGACGGTGTTCAACCATGCGCTGGGCGACTATGCGGTGATGGTGCGGATGATGCCGCTCGACCCGCGGCGCACCCTGGTCAGCACGACCTGGCTGGTGGACCGGGAGGCAAGGGAGGGCGAGCATTACGACCTGCAGAACCTCATCCGGGTCTGGACCGTGACCAATGCCGAGGACGGCGCCCTGGTGGCGCGCAACCAGTTGGGGGTGAGTTCCGTGGGCTATACGCCCGGGCCTTATTCGCCGGCGCTGGAGGCGGGGGTGATCAAGTTCGTCGAATGGTATTGCGAGCAGCTGGGGCGGCACCTGGGCGCGCCTCGGCTCGCCCGGGTGGCTGCGTGACGGCCATCGAGGCGCTGACCCGCATCCGGCTGCTGGCCGATGCCGGGCTGTAGCCGAGAGCTGGGATGCTGAAGATCGAGCCCGTCGCGGGCCGCGAAGCGGCTGCGCTGGCCAGCCTCAAGCAGCACCGCATCCTGGGGGCGGCGCCGGACGCGGAGCTGCGGGCGTTCCTGCAAAGGGCGCAGATCGTCAAGGCGGCGGAGCGGGACTTGCTGTTCCGGCGCGGCGATTCCGGCCGGGCCGTGGTGGTGGTGCTGACCGGGTTCATTAAGCTGTCCTCGCTCGAGACCGGGGGGAGGGAGGTGGTGCTCGAGATCTGCGGCCCCGGCAGCCTGTTCGGGGAGCTTGCGGCCGTGAACGGCTGGTCGCGCGGCGCCGACGCGACCGCTCTTTCGGACTGCGAGGTGCTGTCCGTGCCGGGCGAGGCGTTCCGGGGGGCGCTCGTGCGCTCGCCCGATGCGATGTTCGCCTTCGTCGGCGTGCTGAGCCGCCGCCTGCGCCAAGCGACGGAGCAGGTGCGGGACAGCGCCTCCTTGCCCGGCCCGGCGCGCCTGGCCAAGGCGCTTGGCCAATTGGCAGCGGCGCATGGCCGCCCCGTCGGACAAGGGCTGCAGATCGAGTTCGCGCTGTCGCAGCGCGAGCTTGGCGGCATGACCGGGCTCTCGCGGGAAACGATCAACAAGCAGCTGGCGGCCTGGCGGGACATGGGCTGGCTCGAGCTCTCGCCCCGGCACATCGGCCTGCTCGCCGTCGAGGCGATGCGCGACCTCGTGGACGAGGCCGCCTCTGGCTGAGCCTTCGCAAGTCGTTTCGGGCACGTGCGAAACATCCTTTGGCCTGTGAGCCACTTCACCCCGCGGGCGCTGCTGCCGGCGCATGGTCCGGCTCGGCGCACAGATGGTCTGGGCGCCACAGCGCAGAGACCAAAAGGGGATCCATCATGACCGTCCGTTCCATGTTCCTGGCCGCCGTCCTCGTCCTCAGCGGGACCGCTGCCTATGCCCAGTCCGAGGGCAACAACCTCGCCGCGGTGGAGGTTCCGGCCGGCACGGGGGTGTATCACACCAGCTACACCGGCGCGGTGGTTCCCGTGGCCGTCGCCGCGGCGCCGCGCGGCAACGTGGCCGAGGTGGCCGAGGTGGCCACCCCGCGCGCTCCCGGGGCGATGCTTCGCCGCTGAAACGG
>CAXSDH010000008.1:12700-73382 GCA_964235765.1 uncultured Acetobacteraceae bacterium | reverse complement strand
GGCGCCGCCGCGGTGACGGGTGGCGCTGGCGGGGGTTCGACGGGAACGGTGTAATCGGGCACGATCCGGGCCTGGCTGCCGGCGATGACCAGCACCTTCTGCCCGAGCACGAGGGGCACAGCGTCCTTCTGCGTGACGGAGATCAGCTCGCCGTTGGCCTTGCGGACCACGTATTCGAAGGCGGTGGTCTCACCCGACGCGCGCTCCACGCCGCTGCCGATGAGGCCGCCGACCAGGGAGCCGCCCAGGGCGGTCAGGGCCGTGCCCACGCCGCCCACGGGCGCCTGCGACCCGGCGATCCCGCCCGCGGCGGCGCCGGTCACGGCCCCGGTGGCGCCCGAGGCGCTGACGCCAACTTGCCGGACGCCGGCCACCTGGCCCTGCTCCACCTTGCTCGCCTGCTGCACGGCCGTGCTGGCGTAGGTGTCGGGCGAATAGCTGGGGCTGCAACCGGCCAAGAGGCTCAATGCCGCCGGCAGAAGGGCTTTGGCTCGCATGGCCTTCACTTGCAGCGTGGGAGGCGCCGGGGCAAGACCCCGGCTGGTGGTCAGGCCTTGGAGGCCGCGCATGGCCTGCGCGCGCGTCACGCCCGTAGAGCAGCAACCCGCCAAAGCCTGATAGGCGGCCCTGTGGGTATCCGCGTTCGATATTGCCCGCCCCCGTTTCGGGGCCGTTCATGCACCCCATGCTCCCCACTTTCGGGCCGCCACCAAGCGAAGGAGTACAGCTAGACCTCTAGGAGGCTTGGCGTCCCGTAGGGGATTCGAACCCCTGTTACCGCCGTGAGAGGGCGGTGTCCTAGGCCTCTAGACGAACAGGACGTGGCCAGGCGGGTTATCTATGGCAGCCACGCATCGAGATCAAGCCTCGGATTTCCCGAGTTTCTGCCGCGCCGCAGCCCGGCCGCCCGTGCGGCAAGCAGCCGAGCAGAAGCGCACGGAATCCCAGGTCGTGCGCCCACTTCTTGCGCCAGGCGAACGGCCGGCGACAGCCGGCACAGACCTTCTCCGGCAGTCCGTCTTCACCCTTCTTCACCGCGCCAGCGCCACACGGCCCAGCACGCGGCCTGCCTTGGTGTCGAGCAACAGCACCCGGTCGGGTCCGCCACCCTGCAGCTGCACGGCGAGACGGTCGGGCGCCATCGAGGTGCCAGCGATCCGCGTGCCGGGGGGCTCATCCAGCACGGCGCTGGCAATCGGGGCTGGGGCGGACGACATTCGTGTGGCCAGCGCCGCCACCAGCACCACCGTTCCCGCCACGATCAGGACACCCATGGCCACGACCGCCACCTTCAACCAGCGCACCCCGCATCCCCCATTGCCCGATACCCTGCCCGTGGCGATCAATGTCGTGGCCGGGCCGGATACGGCCGGGCAGCGCACCGACCGGTTCCTGGCCGACGCCATCGGCACGATGTCCCGCTCCCGCGTCAAGTCCCTGATGCAGGACGGCGCCGTGCTGCGGGATGGTGCGCCGTTGCGCGACCCGTCCGAGCCCGTGCGGCCCGGCGGACGATACCGCATCCAGCCGCCCGCCCTGCTCCCGGCCAGCCCGCAACCTCAATCCATTCCCTTCGACATCCTGTACGAGGATGCCGACCTGATCGTGCTCGACAAGCCGGCCGGGCTGGTGGTGCATCCCGCGCCGGGCAACCCAGACGGAACGCTGGTCAATGCCTTGCTTGCCCATTGCGGCGACAGCCTGCCCGGCATCGGCGGCGAGCGCCGGCCCGGCATCGTCCACCGCCTGGACAAGGACACTTCGGGCGTCATGGTCGCGGCCAAGACCGAACAGGCCCTTGCTACGCTTTCCGCCGCCTTCGCCGCGCGCGACCTCGATCGCTCGTACCTGGCGCTGGTTTGGGGCATCCCGGCCCCGCCACATGCGGCAATCGAGGGCGCCATCGGGCGGGACCCGCGCGACCGGAAGCGCATGGCAATCGTTGCCCGGGGCGGCAAGGCGGCCCTGACGCGGTTCGACACGGCCCGGGCCTGGTTCCCCCTCGCCAGCCTGCTGAACTGCGAGCTTGCAACCGGGCGAACCCATCAGATTCGTGTTCATCTGGCCAGCATCGGCCATCCCTTGGTGGGGGACCCGGTGTACCTCCGGCGCATACCGGCGGCAGCGCGGGGTGGGGCGGCGGCAAGCGGGGCGGCGGCAGGCCGGGCGGCGTTGCTGGACTTCCCGCGCCAGGCGCTGCACGCGGTCCGGCTGGGATTCAACCATCCGCGAACCGGCGCGGCATTGCATTTCGAGACACCGATGCCGCCGGACATGCGGGCGTTGCTGGCAGCACTCGACGGCATTGAACGGCCATAGTTGCCGCGCGGTTCTTGACAGGACCGCAGCGGTCCGGTATGAATATCGGCAACCGGGGCCGCGGGCGTGCGGCAACGGACCAGTCCAGGGACCCGCTGCTTCGGGGCGGTCTCTGGGACGTGATGGTCACCCCCGCGCCTATCTCTGTTTGCGTCGCAACTGCGGGTTCCGCTACGCCGTATAGGGTGCGGAAGCGCTGTTGCACCGACGCATGAGGGCTTGATATGGCTGCTGCTATCGTAAATGTCGCCCCCGAGGGCAACCTTTCTCGCTACCTGCAAGAAATCCGGCGCTTCCCTATGCTGGCGCCGGAGGAGGAGCTCGAGCTCTCCCGCCGTTGGCGCGACGCGCAGGACAACACTGCCGCGCATAAGCTGGTGACTTCGCATCTTCGGCTCGTCGCCAAGATCGCGATGGGCTATCGCGGCTACGGCTTGCCCGTTGGCGAACTGATCAGCGAAGGCAACGTCGGCATGATGCAGGCGGTGAAGCGCTTCGACCCCGACCGTGGCTTCCGCCTCGCGACCTACGCCATGTGGTGGATCCGTGCCGCCATCCAGGAGTACATCCTGCACAGCTGGTCGCTGGTGAAGATGGGCACCACGGCCGCGCAGAAGAAGCTGTTCTTCAACCTGCGCCGGCTGAAGGGCCAGATGCAGGCGATCGAGGACGGCGACCTGCAACCGGAGCAAGTCGCCAAGATCGCCCGCATGCTGGCCGTGCCGGAGCAGGACGTGGTCAGCATGAACCGCCGGCTTGCCGCGCCGGACAACAGCCTGAACGCGCCCGTCCGCGCCGACAGCGAAGGCGAGTGGCAGGATTGGCTGATCGACGAAAGCGAGAGCCAGGAAGTGGTCTTGGCCGACCATGAGGAGCTGACCGGCCGCAAGGCGCTGCTCAACGGCGCCCTCAAGACGCTGAACGAGCGGGAGCGCCATATCCTGATCGAGCGGCGGCTGAAGGATAACCCAACCACGCTCGAAGAACTTTCGCAGCAGTACAACATCTCCCGCGAACGGGTTCGGCAGATCGAAGTCCGCGCGTTCGAGAAGCTGCAGAAGTCGATGAAGACCCAGGTGGCGGAACGCCGCCAGGCCAGCCAGGCCGCCGCCTAGCGCTCACCGGTCGTAGTTCCCCGGCGCGTCCGGGGGACTATGGTGCCTTCTGCGCGTTCTCCAGCGTCCGCGCCCAGGCGCCGCTCGCCCGTTCGCCGGCTAGCCAGTCGTTCACCAGCGCAAGCAACTCCGGGTCTTTCGGCAGCCAATAAGCCTTTTCCAGACGGGTGAACGGCGCCGGAACGTGGGTCGGGCAAAGCTCGGGGTGGATAAACCCTTGGTGGTCCGCCTCGATCCCGTCGGTCACCATCACGTCCGCGCGGTTGGCGATGATTTCGTCGAACACCGTCGCGTTGTCGGAGTGCACGGCTAGGCTAGCGCGTTTGAAGTTGGCGCGGGCGAACTCCTCGTTGGCGGCACCGGGGTTGACCACCACGCGCACCCCGGGCTGGTCGATGGCTTCCACGCTGGTGAACCGGTCCTGGTCCGTGCAGCGCGCCACCGGGCGCTTGCCGTCCACAAACGTGACGGTTGAGAAGTCGCCCTTTTGCGCGCGGGCGGGAAGCACCGTCACCCCACCCATCGCGACGTCGAACTTACCGCTTGTGAAATCGTCCATGAGGCGCGCCCAGACTGTCGGCACCACCTCCAGCTTGACGCCAAGACGCTGGGCCAGCCGGCCCGCCATCTCGATGTCCGCGCCGTAGAAGCTGCCATCGGCATTCCGGAAGGTGAACGGCTTATAGTCGCCGGTGCTTCCCACCCGTAGCACACCCCGGGCCCTTATCGAATCGAGCGCCTCGCCCGCACGCGCCGGTGCGGCCATGGCTGCGGCGGCAACGGCCGCGAGCAGGAGTCGCTTAATGGACATCGTTCCTCCGAGTGGTTGGCGCGCCCTGAGGGATTCGAACCCCCGACATGCGGATTAGAAGGCCGCCGCTCTATCCAACTGAGCTAAGGGCGCGGACGGCTGCTTATACGGCTAGTGCGTCCAGTTTTCAGCCCGGCCGTATCGGAAATTATCGGCGTAGACCTTGGGCTTGACTGGCCGGGCTTCCGGCGGCGGCTCCACCTCGTATTCCATGCCGTTCTGCGCGGCATAGGCCACGGCCTGCTCGCAGGTGTCGAACCGCAGCCGGACCTGGCCTTGCGTATGGCCGCTACCCCACCAGCCCATCAAGGGATCGTTCACCTCCCGCTGCGGCGACTGCCAGTCGAGCACCCAGTTGCCGGTGCCGGCGGTGCCGGATTGGGTGGCGGTCTTGGGGCGGCGGAAGATGCGGGCGCGCATGGAGGCCTTTCACGGTTCGTCGCCACATCCCATACGCCTAAATCTTGAACGCCTCCATGGTCTCCGGCGCGAACAGCTCCTCGGGAGCGAGCAGGCGCTTCGACAGGCCCTGCTCGTGGTGGTAGCGCACGAAGGTCTCGAGCACGTGCCGGTTGGCTGCGTAGCCGTAGCTCCACCAGTCCTCGCCCATCTCGCGCCGCGCATCTTCCACCGCGGCCATCTGCCACGGCAGCATGGTTTTCAGCGCGGCCGTCACCGCCAGGCCCTCATAGGTCAGGCGCTGGCTGGCAACGAAGGCCTTGAACAGGCTCTGCGCCACCCACGGGTTGGCCCGGTACACCTCACGCCGCAGCGCCACCACGTGCATGATCGGGAAGATGCGGGTGCGGCGGAAGTACTCCCGCTCGACCGGCACATAGTCCGGGAACAAGCGGCGGACCCGGGCGGGCTCGCTGTAAAACGTGCTCGGCGCCCGCGCGGTCTGCAGCGCGTCCAGCTCGCCGTCGGCCAGCATGCGCGCCAGCGTCCGCTCCGGCCCGATCGGGGTGATGCGGATGCGTGGCGGCAGGTCGAGCTTCAGCTTCTCCACCCGGCCGGGCTCCTCCTCGCCGCCGCTGAAATACGCGACGCTGTCCGGCGCCACGCCGTATTCGTCGGCGAGAATGCCGCGGATCCAAACCGGCGCCGTCATCTGGTATTCCGGCACGCCGACGCGCTTGCCCACCAGGTCCTGCGGGCGCTCGATGCCGGCCGCGGCGTTCACGTAGATGCTGGAGTGGCGGAAGAAGCGGGAGGGAAAGGCCGGGATGGCGATGAACGGCGGATGGTCGCGCATCAAGGTCACGCAATAGGAGCTGAGCGACATCTCGGCCGCATCGAACTCCTGGAAGCGGGCCATGCGGAAGAAGGTCTCTTCCACCGGCAGGCTCAGGTAGTTCAGCTCGACGCCGTCGGGCTGCACCGTGCCGTCCGCCAGCGCCCGCGTGCGGTCGTAATCCCAGCAGGCAAGGGTGATCGGGAGCTTGGGCACCGGAGATCCTCTTGGTGGGCTGGTCTCGTTAGTGGGCTGGGCTCGCCAAGCCGCTGCCGCCGTAGAGCCACGCCAGGGTGTCGTACCAGTCGCCGGCGCTCTTGGCCGACATGATCCGGTTGCGCAAGGCGGCATGGGCGCCGGCCGGGTGATAGATATGCTCGCCGATCGCCCGCGACTGCAACTGCACCCGCGCCGTGCGCAACACCCGCTGGCCCCGATAGGCCTCGAGCGCGCCCCCGAGGTCGCCGGGGTGGCCGGCCACCATCTCGGCCAGGCAAACCGCGTCCTCCATGGCCATGCAGGCGCCCTGGGCGAAGTACTGCATCATCGGGTGGGCGGCGTCCCCCAGCAGGGCGACGCGGCCATCGACCCAGCGTTCCACCGGGTCACGGTCGCACAGCACCCACAGGCGCCAGTCCCGCCCGTGGCGAATGATGTCCTGGGCTACGGGATGCACGTGGCGGAACCCGGCCATCACCTCCTCGTGCCGCACCGGCAGCCCGGCGACCGGCTCCGGCGCGTCGTTGTGGTAGGTGACGACCAGGTTGAACACCTTCCACCCTGAAAGCGGGTAGTGCACGATGTGGCATTTCGGCCCCGCCCACAGCGTGGCGGCGTTCCAGCGCAAGTCTTCGGGCATCTGCTCGGTGGGGATGACCGAGCGATAGGTCGTGTGGCCCGAAACCCGGGGCGGCCCGTCGCCCACCACCTGCTTGCGGATGTTGGACCACAGCCCATCCGCCCCGATCAGCGCGGCGCCCTCGACCCGGCTGCCATCGACCAACTCCGCCGACACGCCCGAGCCATCCTGGTCGTAGGCGATCACCTCGGCGCTGGTGCGCAGCACGATGCGGTCGCTGGCCCGGCAGGCGCGCAGGAACACCCCGTGCAGGTCGCCGCGATGCACCACGGCATAGGGGTTGCCGAACCGGGCACGGAACGGCTCGTCCAGCGGAATGCGGGTGATCTCCTCGCCCGACATCGCGTCCATCAGGCGGAGCTGGTCGATATACACCGCCATGGCCCGCGCGGTGTCGCCCACGCCCAGATAGTCGAACGAGTGGAAGGCGTTCGGCCCCAACTGGATGCCGGCGCCAATCTCGCCAAGCATAGGCGCCTTTTCCAGCACGACGACCTGCTCGCCCTTCAAGGCGAGGCCGAGGGCGGCAGCCAGGCCGCCGATGCCGCCGCCGGCGATGAGGAACGGCTTGCTCATCGCTGCGCCACCAAACGCAGCGGCGCCGGCGTGACCTCGTTGTGCACGTCGGCCAGTTGCGCGAGCAAGGTCAGCATGGTCTCCCGATCGGCGGGCGCCAGCGGCGCCAGCAGCCGTTGCTGCACCCGCCGCACGGCGGGTTCAACCTGGCGGAGCAGGCTCTCCCCCGCCCGGGCCAGCCGCAGCAGCTTCACCCGGCGGTCCCTGGCGCTGCCGTCCCGCAGGACCCAGCCTTTCGCCACGAGGCGTTCCAGCACCTCGCCGAGGGTGGAACGGTCGAAGGCGACCAGTTGCGAGAGCCGGGTCGCGTCCACGCCGGGGTTGGCGTCGATGGCCGAAAGCGAGGCATACTGCACCGATGTCAGGTCGAACCCGGCGCATTCCTCGGCAAAGATGGCGGACGACACCTGATGGGCGCGCCGGATCAGGTGGCCGGGCATTCGATAAAGGCTTTCCATCGCTGCCCGTTCAACCCCCGCACGAATTGGCACTTGAACGTAGGCCGATGTTCAGCATACGGTCAACTTAACAAACGGGAGGCGACAGTGAGCGCACACGCGACGGACACGCCCGAACGCCGGTCGTTCTACGACCGCATCAGCACGCAGAACCTGGCGCCGCTCTGGACGTCGATGGCCAGCCTCATCACGCCGGAGCCGCGCAGCCCCTGCGCCCCCGCATCCTGGAAATTTGGCGACATCCGGGCCGCGATGATGGAAGCCGGCGGGCTGATCACCGCCAAGGAGGCGGAACGGCGGGTGCTGGTGTTGGAAAACCCCGGCCTGCGCGGCCAATCCAAGATCACCACGGACCTTTACGCCGGCGTGCAGCTGGTGTTGCCCGGCGAGGTGGCGCCCGCGCACCGGCACAGCCAGACCGCGCTGCGCTTCGTGCTCGAGGGGGGCGGCGCGCATACCGTGGTAAACGGCGAGCGCACCCTGATGCAGGAGGGCGACTTCATCATCACGCCGCCCATGGCGTGGCACGACCACGGCAACGAAAGCGACAAACCGATGTTCTGGCTCGACGGGCTGGACATTCCGGTCGTGCAGTTCGTCGATGCCTCCTTCGCCGAGCACCTGGGGGACGACGCCCAGCCCATCACCCGCAAGCAGGACGACAGCCGCGCCCGCTTCGGCGCCAACCTGCTGCCGGTGGACCACGCGCGGCGCGGCGCCAATTCGCCGATCTTCAACTATCCCTACGCCCGCACCCGCGAGGCGCTGGACGCGATGAGGCGGCAGGAGGAGTGGGACCCCTGCCACGGGCTGAAGATGCGCTATGCCAATCCGGAGACCGGCGGGCACGCGACGGCGACCATGGGCACCTTCATGCAGCTGCTGCCCGAGGGGTTCCGCACCCAAGGCTACCGCTCCACCGACGCCACCGTCTATGCGCCGATCGAAGGGCGGGGACGCACCCATATCGGCGACAGCTTCACCGTGGAATGGGGGCCGCGCGACGTGTTCGTGGCGCCGAGCTGGCATCGGGTGCGGCACGAGGCGGATACCGACGCCGTGCTGTTCTCGTTCTCGGACCGGCCGATCCAAGAGGCGCTTGGCCTGTTCCGGGAGGACCGCGGCAATGCGTAAGCTGCTGCTCGCCTTCACGCTGCTCGCGGCCGGGCCCGCCTGCGCCGAGATCCCCGGCGGGCTGATCCGCATCGGCGTGCTGAACGACATGTCGGGCCCCTTCTCCGACCTCTCGGGCCGCGCGTCCATCGTCGCGGCGCAGATGGCGGCCGAGGACTTCGCCAAGGCCGCCGGGCCCGGGGCGCCGCGGGTGGAAATCCTCTCGGCCGATCATCAGAACAAGGCGGACGTAGGCGCCGCCATCAGCCGGGCCTGGGTGGACCGGGACGGCGTGGCCGCCGTGGTGGACGTGCCGAACTCCGCCGTGGCGCTGGCGGTCAACCAGGTCATGCGCGAAAAGGACCGCACGTTCCTGGCCTCCAGCAGCGGCACCTCCGAACTGACCGGCAAGGCCTGCGCGCCAACCACCGTGCAGTGGGTGTTCGACACCTGGGCGCTGGCCAACGGCACCGCCCGCGCGGTGCTGGCGAGCGGCGGCGACACCTGGTTCTTCATCACCACCGACTACGCGTTCGGCCACGCGCTGTCCCGCGACGCCGCCGACATGGTGCGGGCCGGCGGCGGGCGCGTCCTCGGCCAGGCCATGCATCCGCTCGACACCGCGGACCTCTCGTCGCAGTTGCTGAGCGCGCAATCCTCCGGGGCGAAGGTGATCGGCCTCGCCGCCGGCGGCGCCGACATGTCGACCCTCATCAAGCAGGCCGCGGAGTTCGGCATCGGCCGGGACGGCAAGCAGCGGTTGGCCGGGCTGCTGGTGTTCCTGACCGACATCGACGCGATCGGGCTGCCGATCGCCCAGGGCCTGCAACTGACCGAGGCGTTCTATTGGGACCTGAACGACCAGACCCGCGCCTGGAGCAAGCGCTTCGCCGAGCGCGCCGGCGGCCGCATGCCGACCATGAACCACGCGGGCGTGTATTCCTCCGTGATGGCCTACCTCAAGGCCGCCAATACGGAACAGACAGTGGCCGGCGCGCAAGTGGTGGCCCGCATGGCCGCCGCCCCGATCGACGACCCCTTGTTCGGTCCGACCACGATCCGCAAGGACGGCCGCGCCGTGCACGCCATGTATCTGTTCGAGGTCAAGAAGCCCGCCGAGTCCAAGGGCCGCTGGGACTACTACCGCACGGTCGCGACCATTCCGGCCGAGCAGGCGTTCCGGCCGCTGGACCAAGGGGGCTGCAGCCTGGTGAAGCCTTGAACGCGCCAAACCCCTCCGAAACAGCCGGTCCCGTGCTGGAGGTCGTCGGCGCCAGCAAGCGATTCACGACGCCGGAGGGCACGTTGACGGCGGTGGACGACGTTTCGTTCGACGTGCGGCGGGGCGAGTTCGTTTCGGTGATCGGCCCTTCCGGCTGTGGCAAGAGTACCCTGTTCGGCATGATCGGCGGCCTCGTGCCGGACTGGGAGGGGCGCATCCGCATCGACGGCGCCGACATCAAGCCCGGCGCCACCCACCGCAGCATCGGCATGGTGTTCCAGGAAGAGAGCACCTTTCCCTGGCGCACCGTGCTCGATAACGTCGCCCTGCCGCTCGAGGCGCAGGGCGTGGCCAAATCCGAGCGGATGGACCGCGCGGCGCAGTTCGTCCGGCTGGTGGGGCTCGATGGGTTCGAGCGGCGGTTTCCGCACGAAATCTCGGGCGGCATGCGGCAACGCACCGCCATCGCGCGCACGCTGGCCTATGCGCCGGAGGTGCTGATGATGGACGAGCCGTTCGGGGCGCTCGACGAGCAGACCCGGCTGTTGCTGGGCGACACCGTGCTGCGCATCCAGCAGGAGCTGGGCCAGACCATCCTGCTGATCACGCATAGCATCGCCGAATCGGTGCAGCTCAGCGACCGCGTGCTGGTGATGACCTATCGGCCGGGCCGGCTGAAGCGCTTCGTGGACATCGACCTGCCGCGCCCCCGCAGCAGCGCGGACGTGGGCGATCCGCGCTTCGGCCGTTTCGTCGCCGAGATTTGGAAAGACCTGCGCGAGGAGGCCAGCCGCGGATTGCAGGACTCCGAGCGCCGGCCGGCCGGGTAGGAAGGAGAACCGTTCGATGCGGACGACATTGTGGCTCACCGCCTTGCTGGCGCTGCTGGCCGGGCAGGCGGAGGCGGAGACGCTGCGGGTGGCCGTGGGGCAGAAGGGGTTCTGGGACACGAGCATCACGGTGTGGGGCGACCGCGCCGGGTTCTTTCAGAAGGAGGGCCTGACCCTCGACATCCTCTACACCGACGGCGGGGCCGAGACGCAGCAGGCGGTGATTTCCGGCAGCGTCGAGATCGGCATCGGCGCGGGCACGCTCGGCGTGCTGGGCGCCGCCGTGCGGGGCGCGCCGGTGCGGGCCTTCGCGGCCGAATGGCATGGCGCCTCCGACCTGTTCTGGTACGGGCGGGCCGCCGACCCCGCCCGCTCGCTGGCCGACGCCACCGGCAAGACCGCCGCCTTCTCCACCGTGGGCTCGTCCAGCCACCTCGTGCTGCTGTCCCTGCTGGAGGCCGCCGGCGTCCGCGCACGGCCGACACCCACGGGCGGCGCCGGGGCCACCCTCACCCAGGTCATGTCCGGCCAGATCGACATCGGCTGGTCGGTCGTGCCGATCGGGCTCAAGGAAGAGCAGGCCGGCCAAATCCGCATCCTCGCCCGCGGCGCCGACCTGCCGGCCCTGGCCGAGCAGACGACGCGGCTGAACATCGTCAACGCCGCCTACCTCGCCGCACACCGGGACGTGGTCGCCCGCTTTGCCCGCGCCTACCAGGCCAGCCTCGACTGGGCCTATGCCGAGCCGCAAGCCGTGGCGTGGTTCGCCGAGGGCCTGCAGATCGACCCCGCGCTGGCCCGGCGCTCGCGCGACGCCTTCTATCTCAAGCCTGCGATGCAGCCCTACGTCGTGAAAGGGCTCGACATGACCCTAAAGCAAGCGATCGACCTCAAGCGCGTGCCGCCGGGCACGACGCTCGACCAGGCCCGCGCGATGCTCGACATCGTGCGCGAGGGCACGCCTTCCATCGTGCGTGAGGGCACGCCTTGAAATCGGTTCGTGCAAGCGAGCGCATCATGAGCCCGACCCGGCGCGCGCTGGCCGGCCTGCTCGCCGCACCCCTGCTGCTGCCCCGCCGCGCCCGGGCCGCCGACCCGGTCAAGGTCGCGGTGGGCCAGCGCGGCGCGTGGGACACGTCGGTATGCGCCTTCGGCGACCGGATGGGCTTCTTCAAGGATGCCGGGCTGGAGTTGGAATTGCTGTTCACCGATGGCGGCACCGAAACGCAGCAGGCCGTGGTGTCCGGCGGCGTGGACGCGGGCGTCGGCGCGGGCATGCTTGCCATCCTGGGCGCCGCCGCCCGCAACGCGCCGCTGCGTATCCTGTCCAGCAACTTCCGCGGCGCCTCCGACACGTTCTGGTATGCGCGGTCCGGCGCCGGCATCGCCTCGTTCCGGGACGCGGGCGGCAAAACCGTCGCGTTCAGCACGAACGGCTCGTCGAGCAACCTGGTTTCCGTCCGCCTGCTGCAGCTTGCGGGCGTGACCACGGCCAAGGGCGTGCCCACCGGCAACCCCGTCGCCACGCTCACCCAGGTGCTGAGCAACCAGATCGACATCGGCTACTCCCTGCCGCCGATCGGCTTCCCGGAGATGGAGGCGGGCCGCCTGGTGTTCGTCGGCAGCGGACGCGACGTGCCGGAGTTCCGCGATCAGACGGTGCGCTGCCTGGTCGCCAGCCCCGGCTTCGCGGAAGGCCGCCGCGAGCAGGCCGCGCGGTTCCTGCAGGCCTACCACCGCACCATCGACTGGATGTACGCCGATGACCGCGTGCTGGACTGGTTTGCCGAAGGCGCCGGCGCCACCCGCGCCCAGGCGGTGCGGGCACGGGCCGAGTTCTACCCCAAGGAGGCGCTGCAACTAGGAGCGCCCAGCAACCTGGCGCTGAGCATGCAGCAGGCGATCGACCTCAAGCGCTTGCCCCGCCCGCTGACGGACGAGCAGCAAGCCCGGCTGATCCAGGTGCCCTGGACACCGCCCGCGTGAAGGCGGCGGCGCTCCTGCTGGCGACCGTGGCCGGCCTGATCTTTGCCTGGCAGGGCGCCTCGGGCGCCGGCTGGATCGACACGTTCACCGTGCCGCCGCCTTCCGACATCCTCGCCAGCGTGCCGCAACTGGTGACCGAGGAGGGCCTGGCGCGTCGCTTCGTCACCACATTCCTCGAGGCGTTTGCCGCCGCCACGCTGGCCGTCGGCGTGGGCGTGCCGCTCGGCTTGCTGCTGCATCGCAGCCGGCTGGCCGGCGCCGCCTTCGAGCCCTGGGTGGCCGGCCTCGCCGCCGCGCCGCTGGTGCTGCTGTATCCCCTGTTCCTGGTGGTGGTCGGCCGCAATGTCGGCACCATCATCCTGATGGGCGCGGTGGCCGGGCTGCCGGCGATGGTGCTGAAAACCAAGGAGGGGTTCGACGGCACGCGGCCCGTGCTGCTGCATGTCATGCGAAGCTACGGCTTCAGCGGGCAACAGGTTTTCTGGAAGCTGCTGGTGCCCTCGGCGGTGCCGACGCTGGCCAACGGCGTGCGGCTGGCCTTGGTGTTCGCGCTGATCAACATCGTGGGCGTCGAGTTCCTGGTCAACTTCGGCGGGCTCGGCCAGTTGATCGCCGACCTATCCGACCGCTACGAGCTGGCGGCGATGTATGGGGCGGTGG
Source organism: uncultured Acetobacteraceae bacterium (assembly GCA_964235765.1). GTDB lineage: Bacteria > Pseudomonadota > Alphaproteobacteria > Acetobacterales > Acetobacteraceae > JAVVHH01. The sequence continues at coordinate 60,199 of CAXSDH010000008.1, read as the reverse complement.
GCTTCGTGATCCTGGTCAGCATCTGCTTCTTCGTGCTCACGGAAAGGCTGGAGGCATGGCTACGTCCCGCGTAACGCTGCTCCGCATCGCTGGTGCAGCGCTGCTGCTGGCGCTCTGGGAAGGCGCCTCGCAATCCGGGCTGTTCTATCGGGGCGTGCTGCCTTCGGTGGTGCAGATCGGCGCAGCGCTCGGGCGCTTGCTGGCCGACAGCACATTTTGGCCCAACCTGGCCACGACGGCGATGGAGGTGGTGGGCGCGCTCGTTATCGGCGGCTCGCTGGGCGTCGTCACCGGGCTGCTGGTAGGCGGCGGCTTGCTGCTGCGCCGGGCCTACGAGCCGGCGCTGCACTACCTCGCGCCGACCCCCAAGATCGTCTTCCTGCCCATCCTGATCGCCCTGTTCGGCGTGGGGCCGTCGTCGAAAATCGCCATGGGGGCGCTGTCCTGCTTCTTCCCGGTGGCGCTCAGCGTCGCTTCGGGCATGGCCTTGGTCAGTCCGGTGCACCTGCGCGTGGCCCGCAGCTTCGGCCTCTCGTGGCTGCGCACCCTGCGCTCGGTCTACCTCCCCTCCCTGGTGCGGCCGATGGTGACCGGCTTCCGGCTGGGCCTGGGCGTGGCCGTGATCGGCTGCCTGCTGAGCGAGATCAAGCTGTCCAACCGCGGCCTGGGTTTCCTGGCCATCCAGTACTACGGCCAGTTCCGCATCCCCGAGATGTACGCGGTGCTGATCGTGGTGTTCGCGCTCGCCGGGCTGGGCAATGCCGGGTTCGGGCGCATCAAGCCCAAAGGAGCAATCGCATGACCGACCCCGCCGTGGCCGACGCGCTGCAACAGCTCGTCATCGCCAACCGCATCCTGGCGCGGGAGAACGTGATCGACGATTTCGGCCACGTCAGCATGCGCCACCCCACCAATCCCGAGCGCTATTTCCTGTCCGGGTCGCGCAGCCCCGAGATCGTGGTGCGGGACGACTTGATCGAGTTCACGCTGGAGGGCGAGCCGATCGACCAGCGAGGCCGGGCGATGTATCGCGAACGCGCCCTGCACGGCGCCGTCTACATGGCCCGGCCGGACGTGCGCGCCGTAACACACCACCACGCCCGGTCGGTGCTGCCGTTCGCCGTCACCGGCCACAAGCTGCGGCCGATCTTTCACATGGCGTCGGTGATCGGCCACGAAGTGCCGGTATGGGACAGCCAGGCCGAGTTCGGCGACACCAACATGCTGATCGAGACCATGGAGCAGGGCCACTCGATGGCGCGCGCCATGGGCAGCGAGCGGTGCGTGCTGATCCGCGGCCACGGCGCCACCTGTTGCGGGAACACGCTGCGCGAGGCGGTGTTCGTGTCGATCTACCTCAAGGAGAACGCCGAGGCTGTCCTGCAGGCCCTGCCCCTGGGCGAGCCGGCCTACCTTTCGGCCGGCGAGGTGGACCAGACACGGGCGATGCTGTTCTCCGACCTGCCGCAGACCCGCGCCTGGGATTACCGCGTGGCCCGGGCCGGGTTCCGGGGCCTCTAGCAGGCAGCTTGTCAGATATGACGATGCACGAACGTTCCCGGAAATCCGAGATGGCCACAAGGCGCGGCTTCCTGTCCCTCGCCGCGCTGGGCGCGCTGCCTGCTGGCACGGCCCGGGCGGAGCCAGGCTCACTGCTTCGGGTTGCCCGCATCCAGGGGGTGAATTTCCTGCCCACGCATGTGATGCAGCGGCGCAAGCTGGTCGAGAAGCATGCCGCGCGGCTCGGCATCCCGGATGCGCGGGCCGAGTGGTTCGACTTCCCCGGGGGCGGCAACGCGACCGACGCGATGCTGGCGGGCAATATCGACGTGGTGAATGCCGGCCCGGGCAACATGCTGCTGCTCTGGGACCGGACCCGCGGCGGGGTGAAAGGCATCGTATCGAACTCCGCGCTCCCGGCCGTGCTGGTGGCCCGGGAGGACAGGCTGCGCGCCATCACCGACTATGGACCGCAGGACCGGATCGCCGTGCCGACGGTGCTCGTGTCCACGCAAGCGATCCTGCTGCAGATTGCGGCCGAGCGGGCCTATGGCCCGGCCGAATATCGCCGCCTCGACGCCAACACGGTGCAGATGGGCCACCCGGACGCCTACATCGCGCTCCGCAATCCGCTGCACGAGGTACGAAGCCATTTCGGGTCGCCCCCCTTCGTCGGCCGTGAGATGCGGGACGTTCCGGGCGCGCACGTGGTCACCACGTCCTCGGACATCCTGGGCTCGCCGTTATGCACCGCCGTGATGTTCGGGACGGAGAAATACGCCGCGCGCGAGCCAGGCATGGTCCAGGCGCTGATCGACGCCTCGGTGGAGGCGGTCGCCAGCGTTCGCGACGACCCGGCCGCCGCCGCCCGCGACTACCTGGCGCTGTCGCACGACCGCATGACGGAGGCTGAACTCACCGAACTGCTGCGGCAGCCCGACATGGTGTTCGAGGCGAAGCCGCTGGGCACTCTGCGGTTCGCCGAATTCCTGCACCGGATTGGCACCTTGCGCACGAAACCCCAGCGCTGGTCCGACTACTTCGTGCCGCAAGCCGCCGGGCTCGAAGGAAGCTGAGGCTCCCTCATTCAGCGGCGGCGGCGGCTGCGCCAAAGCGACGCCGTCGGCGGTTCAATGCTATGATCGGCCTGCCCCCAGGGGTGGATGCCGGAGGATTGGAGGATGGCCTTGTCGCAAGCGCATTGGATCGACGTGGACGGGGTTCGCACGCGCTACCTCGAGGCCGGGTCCGGCCCCGTCGTCATGCTGGTGTATGGCGGCAACTTCGGCTCGCCGGACAGCGCGTCCAGCGCCGCCACGTGGGAGCCGGTGATGGCCGGGCTGTCGGACCGGTTCCGGATGGTCGCGCCCGACAAGCTCGGCCAGGGGCATACCGGCAACCCGCCCGGCGACGACTATACGATGGACGCCGTCGCCCGGCACCTCGCGCGCTTCATGGACGTGCTGGACCTGCGGGACGTCCACCTTGTGGGCCACTCCCGGGGCGGCTTCCTGGTGACGCAACTCGCCCTGGACCACGCGGCGCGGGTCCGGTCGGTCACGATCGTCAACAGCAGCACGCTCGCCCCGGGCGTCGGGCTGAACGAGGTGGTGCTGGCCAAGCCGCCCCACCCGCCGTTTACCCGCGAGAGCCTGCGCTGGGTGTATGAGCGATACTCCTACGGCACCGCCCACGTCACCGATGCCTGGATCGAGACAGGGTTCGAGGTGATGCAATTGCCGAAATACCGCGAGTCGGTTCGCAAGATGGAGGAGGAGGGGCTGAAGACCCGCGTGTTCCTGCCCGAGCTTGCCCGGCGCAAACGGGATTTGCTGGAGCGGCTGGCCTCGATGGGAATGCAGCGCCCGACCCAGCTCGTCTGGACACGCAACGACGGCACGGCGCAACTGGACCGCGGCATCGCCCTGTTCAACCTGATCGCGGCAAAGGAGCGGCAGGCGGCGCTCCACGTGTTCAACGAATCCGGCCATTTCCCCTATCGCGAGCACCCCGCCCGGTTCAACGAATGCGTGGCGGGCTTTATTCAGGAGATGGGGGCTTGAACCGGCTTTCGGCGGCTGGGGTCGAGACGACCTACCTCGCGGCAGGCGGGGACGGTCCAACCATCGTGTTGCTGCCTCCGGGCCTGTTCGGCGGCGGCTCGCTGCAGGGCCTGTTCCCGGCTGGGGCGGCGATGTGGCAACCCGTCATCCCCCGCCTGGCCGAGGGCTGCCGGGTCGTCGCGTTGGACACGTTGGGCCAGGGAGACACCGGCGGCGGGCCGGGCACGCCGTCGCTGGAGGCCGCGGTCGAGCACGTGGCGGCCTGCCTGGACGCGCTGGGCATCGAGCGGGCGCACCTGGTCGGGCATGACGAAGGCGCCATGCTCGCCGTGCGCCTGGCGTTCCAGGCGCCCCGGCGCGTCGCCTCGTGCACGATCGTCGATAGCCCGACGGTGGCGCCCTCCGGCGACGGCCTGAACGACCTGGTGCTGAGGAACCCGCTGCAACCGCTGCACAGCCCGCAGGCGCTCCGCTGGGTCATGGAGCGCGTTTCCGCCAGCCCGCACCACCTGACCCAGGAGTTGATCGGGCTGGCGTCGGCGTCCCCGCCGAACGTCGCGACCGTCTCGGTCGCCAAGGGCAAGGGCGACAACTTCGCCCGGTTCCGCGACGACGGCTTCCCGGTGCCGGCCATGCTGGTATGGGGGCAGCAGGACCCGCTGTGCCCACCCGCCTACGGCCGCGCGCTGTTCGACATCATCGCCGTGCGGCAGCCCGCGACGCAGTTCCATGTGTTGAACCAGGCCGGCTATTTCTCCTACCGCGAACAGCCCGGCCTGTTCAGCCGATTGGTCGCCGGCTTCGTGAAGGCGCTCCGATGATCGGCCGGCGCACCCTGCTGGCCGCGGCCGGCGCGGCGCTGCTGCGGCCGGCCATTGCCCAGCCATCGAGCGTGCTGCGCTTCGTGCCGCAAGCCAACCTCACCAGCCTCGACCCGGTCTGGACCACCGCCAGCGTCACGCGCAATCACGCCTTCCTCGTCTACGACACGCTGTATGGGCTGGACGCCGCGTACCAGCCGCGCCCGCAAATGGCCGAGGGGCATGTCTTCGACGATGACGGCCGGATCTGCACGATCACGCTACGCGAGGGGCTGCGGTTCCACGATGGCGAGCCCGTGCGCGCCGCGGACGCCGTCGCCAGCCTGCTGCGATGGATGAAGCGCAACGCCGCCGGGCAGTACCTCGCCGCCAACCTGGAGCAGGCGGCGGCGCTGGACGACAGGCGCCTGCAACTGCGGCTCAAGCGGCGGCAGCCGACCCTGATCGGCTCGCTCGCCTCCGCCACATCGCCCGTGTTGTTCGTGATGCCGGAGCGGATCGCCCGCACCGATCCCTTCTCGCAAATCCAGGAGACGGTCGGCTCCGGACCCTATCGCTTCAGGCCGGACGAGTACGTATCGGGCAGCCGCTGCGTCTACCAGCGCAACACCGCCTACGTCCCCAGCCCCGACGCCGGACGCGGCATGACCGCGGGTCCGAAGCTCGCTTACTTCGACCGGGTCGAATGGCTGATCATCCCCGAGGCCGCCACGGCTGCCGCAGCCCTGCGGACCGGGGAGGTGCACTGGTTCGAGCAGCCGCCGGCCGAGATCGCCACGGCCTTGCGTGCCGACCGGAACGTCGTAGTCCAGAGCATGGACAGCCGGCCGCTGCCCGGCGTTCTACGGCTCAACCACCTGCACCCGCCGTTCGACAACAAGGCGGTGCGGCGGGCGCTGCTGCCCGCGATCGACCAGCACGACTTCATGGCGGCGGTCGTGGGCGACGACCCGCAGGCGATCGACGCCGAATGCGGCGTGTTCACGCCGGGCACGACCCTGGCGAGCCGGACCGGCCTGGAACCGCTGCTCGGCCCACGCAGCCTGGACCGCGCGCGCGCGCTCCTGAAGGAGGCCGGCTATGCCGGGGAGCCGACCCGCATCCTGGTGCCCACCGACATCCTGGCGCCGTCCGCCATCGCGCAGGTCGCTGCCGACCTGTTCAAGCGGCTCGGCCTCAATGTCGACCCGGTGCTGACCGATTGGGGAACCGTGATCCAGCGCCGCGCGAGCCGCCAGCCGGTGGAAAAGGGTGGCTGGTCGGCCATCACGACGGCGGTGAACGCCCCCGACTTCGTGGACCCGAGCGTGCATTTCGCGCTGCGTGGCAACGGCGAGGCCGCCTGGTTCGGTTGGCCGACCAGCCCGCTGCTCGAGACGCTGCGGGACGAGTGGCTGAGCACCTCGGACCCGGACGCCCAGTTCCGCCTGGCCGGCGACATCCAGCGGGCCGTGATGGACGAGGTGCCCTACATTCCCGTGGGGGCCTACCGCTCGGCAACCGCGTTCCGCGCATCGCTGCGGGACCGGATCATCGGGTTTCCGATTTTCTGGGGCATCCGCGCCACGTAAGCCCGGCCTCGTGGTTCAGTGCAGGCGCAACGCCCAGCTTGCAAGCAGCGCTGCGAGCAGCAGCGCCGTGGCGAGCTTCCAGAAGCGGGTCGGGTTGCGGTCGTGGAGTGAGTGCCGGCGGGCTTGCGCCGGGCCGCCGCGGGCCATGCCGGTCTCCAGTTCGAGCACGAGTTCCAGCACGTCGGCCTGACGCTCGCGCGGGTCCACGGCAATGGCGCGGGCCAGGGCCTCGTCCAGCCACGAGGGCAGGTCGGGGCGCTGCTGAACCAGCGGGGTCGGGCGGCCGAAGCGGGGACGGGAGAAGGGCTCGATCTCGCCGTAAGGGTAGCCGCCGCCGCTCCACATGCGCCAAAGGGTCACGCCGAGCGCGAACAGGTCGGAGCCTTCGTCGCCGGCCTGGCCCTCCAGCAGTTCGGGCGCCATGTAGCTGGGCGTGCCCGGCACGTCGGGCGAGGCGAACTCCTCCAGGTTCGGCAATCGGGCCACGCCGAGGTCGACCAGCTTCAGTCCGTCCGGCATCAGCAGGATGTTGTCGGGCTTGATGTCGCGGTGCACCACGCCGGCCCGGTGCAGCGCGGCCACCGCCTTGCCGAGCCGGGTCGCGATGGCCACGCCCTCGTCCAGCCGCACCGGCCGAGGCTGCGACAGGCGGCGCTCCAAGGTGTCGTTCCCGTAGAACGGCATCACGGAATAGAGCTGCGTGGCCCGGCCGGCTGGCGTTTCCAGCACTTCGCCCACGAAGGGGCTGCGCACGCGGGCCGCAATCCAGCTCTCGCGGAGGAAGGCTTGGCGGAAGGTCGCCTCCTCGGCCTCGCCCGGTTTCGGGAACTTCACCACCACAGCCCGCCCGTCCCGCCCATCGCGGCCACGGAACACCCGGCTGTAGCGCGCGTCGGCCAGCATCGCCTCCAGCACGTAGCCGTCCACCTCGGCGCCGGCGCGGGGCGGCGGCAGGATCGGCCGGGCCGCCATGCTGGTTTCGATGTCCGCCTGGTTCGGCGGCGGCAGGTCGGTGATGTCCAGCACCAGCGCCGTTGCGTTGTCGCCGATGCGGGCGTCGAGCGCGGCCTCGACCAGCCGCCGCGCCGCCTCCTCGGGGGCCGCGCGACGGCTAAGCTCGGCCGCGAGCCTGGCGTCGGACAAGGCCCCGTGCACGCCGTCGCTCACCAACAGCAGCCGGTCATGCGCCCGGGCGGCATGCTCGGCGTAATCCACCCGGATCGAATCCAGCGCGCCGATCGCCCGGGTCAGGCTGTGCGACGTGCCGGCCCGGCCCGGGGTGTGGTCGATGGTCAACTGCTCCAATTGGTCGTCGCGCAACCTGTACAGCCGCGTGTCGCCGACATGCAGCACGTGCAGCCGGCGGCCGCGCAGCACCAGGGCCGTCAGGGTGCAGGCCATGCCGGCAAGCTCGGCGTCGGCGCGGCCGATGGCATGGATCCAGCGGTTGACGGCCTCGATGGCCAAGCCCCCGCTGCGGCGGACGCCCACCGCCTCGCTCTGGCCGAGCATGCCGTCCATGAACCCGCGCACCGCCGTCTCCGCCGCGACCCGGCCGCCTTTGGCGCCCCCGACCCCGTCGGCGATCACCGCGATCACGCCGTGCAGCGAACGCCGGCGCCGGTCACCCAGCCAGCAGGCGGCGTAATCCTCGTTGCGCGGGCGCTGGCCGCATTCGCTGACGAGACCCAGGCGGACCTCGAGCCGGCCCTGGGCGGATGGCGGTGGCTCGGGCGGGGGAAGCGGGACCGTCATGGCGCGATCCTTGCCTCGCCACAGCCTGCATGTCGACCCGCCGCCCCCCCGCGGCCCGGGTGTTGCATGGAGCCGCGTGGACGCAGGTCCGAGCGCGCGAGGTTGTCGATACAGCATGGTCAGTCGGACATTCTTCCAGGCCGGGCACCCCCCGACACTGTTCTCCGCCTTCTTCTATTTCGACATGAGCTTCATGGTGTGGGTCATGCTGGGCCCGCTCGGCGTGCAGATTGCCGCCGACCTGCATCTGGATACAGGGCAGCGCGGCCTCATGGTGGCCGTCCCGCTGCTGTCCGGCGCATTGCTGCGGGTGGTGAACGGCTTGCTGGTGGACCGGATCGGGCCGTTGCGCACGGGCATGATCGGCCAGGTCATCGTCATCCTCGGCCTGCTGGTCGCCTGGTGGTTCGGCGTCCACTCCTTGCCGCAGGTGCTCCTGCTCGGCGTGGTGCTGGGCGTCGCGGGGGCGTCGTTCGCCGTGGCGCTGCCGCTGGCCTCCCGCTGGTATCCGCCGGAGCTGCAAGGCATCGCGCTGGGCATCGCCGGGGCCGGGAACTCGGGCGTGGTGTTCGCCGCGCTGTTCGCGCCGGGGCTCGCGGCGGCGTTCGGCTGGGTGAACGTGCTCGGGCTCGCCGCCATCCCGCTGACGATCGCCTTCATCACCTACCTGATCTTCGCGCGCGAGAGCCCGGACACGCCGCCCGCCAAGACCTTCGCGCAATACCTGGCCGTGTTCCGCATCAGCGACGCATGGTGGTTCATGCTGTTCTACGCCGTCACCTTCGGGGGCTTCTCCGGCCTTGCCTCGTCCCTGCCGGGCTATTTCCATGACCAGTATGGGTTGGACCCCAAGGTCGCCGGCTATTTCGCGGCCGCCTGCGTGTTCGCCGGGTCCCTGGTGCGGCCGGTGGGCGGCACGCTGGCCGACCGTATCGGCGGCATCCGGGCGCTCTCGTTCATGTACACGGTGGCCGCGGCCGCCATCGCGGTGGTCAGCTTCGGGCTGCCGACGGCCTGGATGGCGCTGGCCGCCTTCATCGTCGGCATGCTTGCCTTCGGAATGGGCAACGGCGCCGTGTTCCAGTTGGTGCCGCAGCGGTTCCGGCGCGAGATCGGCATCATGACCGGCCTGGTCGGCATGACCGGCGGGATCGGCGGGTTCTATCTTGCCTCCTCGCTCGGCTACTCGAAGTTGCTCACCGGGTCGTACCAGTCCGGGTTCCTGGTCTTTGCGCTGCTGGCCGTCGGTGCCTTGGCGGGGGTGTTCACCGTCAAGACAAGGTGGCGGACGACATGGGGCGCCGTTGCGGGCGTGGGGCGGATCTGACGGGGGTGCCGGGGTCGCACTGCCCTTACTGCGCCCTGCAATGCGCGATGCGGCTGGCGCCGGACGCGCAGGACCCTTCGCGCGTGGTCGTTGCCGCGCGCGATTTCCCGACCAACCGGGGCGGCCTCTGCCGCAAGGGCTGGACCGCGGCCGAGCCGCTGCAATCGGCCGACCGGCTGACCACTCCGCTGCTGCGCGACCATAAAGGCGGCGCGTTGCGCCCGGCCGGCTGGGACGAAGCCTTGCACCGGGTCACCGCCGGCATCCGCGCCGCCCAGGCCAGCGGCGGGGCAGATGCTGCCGCGGTGTTCGGCGGCGGCGGCCTGACCAACGAAAAAGCCTATATGTTGGGCAAGTTCGCCCGTGTTGGGCTCGGCACGCGCAATATCGACTACAATGGGCGATTCTGCATGGCGTCCGGGGCCGCTGCCGGCATCCGCGCCTTCGGGCTCGACCGCGGGCTGCCTTTTCCGCTCGAGGACATCCCGGGCGCCGACGCGATCATGATCGTCGGCAGCAACCCGGCGGAAACCATGCCGCCCATCATGCAGTATTTCGACGCGCAGACCGCGCGCGGCGGCCGCCTGATCGTCGCCGACCCGCGCCGTACCGCGACGGCCGAGGCGGCGACCCTGTTCCTGCAGCCGGCGCCGGGCACCGACGCGGCCCTGGCCAACGGCCTGCTGCATATCGCGATCCGCGACAAGCTGATCGACGAAGCGTTCATCGCCGAGCGCACCGAGGGGTGGGAGCCGGTGCGGCGGCTGGTCGCTGCCTGGTGGCCGGACCGGACGGAGCGCGCCACCGGCGTCCCGGCCCGGCTGCTGACCGAAGCCGCCCATATCCTGGGCGAGGCGGAGCACGCCTTCATCATGACCGGGCGCGGCCCGGAGCAGCAGAGCCATGGCGTGGACAACGTGCTCGGCTTCATCAACCTGGCGCTGGCGCTCGGCAAGGCAGGGAAGCGGTACTCCGGATGGGGCACCTTCACCGGCCAGGGCAACGGCCAGGGCGGGCGCGAGCACGGGCAGAAGGCGGACCAATTGCCGGGCTATCGCATGCTCGCCAACCCCGCCCATCGCGCGCACGTCGCCGCGGTTTGGGGCGTGCACCCCGACACCCTGCCGCAGCCCGGGCCGCCCGCGATGGAGCTGCTCGCGCGTTGCGGCGGCGACATCCGGGCGTTGCTGGTGTTCGGGTCCAACCTGCTGGTGTCCGCCCCCGCGTCAGGCCAGGTGCGTCAACGGCTGCTAGGGCTCGACCTGCTGGTCGTCGCCGACCCGTTCCTCTCGGAAACCGCCGCCATCGCCGACGTGGTGCTGCCGACGACGCAATGGGCGGAGGAGGAGGGCACCATGACGAACCTGGAGGGGCGCATCCTGCTGCGCCGCCGCATGGCCTCGCCACCGCCCGGGGTGCGGAGCGACACCGAAATCCTTCATGGGCTGGCGCAGCTTCTGGGCTGCGGCGAGCGGTTCAACCCGGAGCCGCGCGTGATCTTCGAAGAGTTGCGGCGGGCCAGCGCGGGGGGTGCGGCCGACTACAGCGGCGTGACCTGGGAGCGCATCCTGGCCGAGGACGGCGTGTTCTGGCCCTGCCCGGCCGAGGACCACCCCGGCACGCCCCGCCCATTCCTCGACCGTTTCCCGACCGAGAGCGGGCGGGCCCGCTTCCACCGCGTCGAACACCGGGTGACGGCCGAGCAGCCGGACCAGGATTTCCCGTTGGTGCTGACCACCGGCCGGGTCATGGCGCAATACCAGTCCGGCACCCAGACCCGGCGGGTGGCCGCGCTGAACGAAGCCGACCCGGAGGCGTTCTGCGAGATCCATGCCGACATGGCCGGAACGCTCGGCGTGGCGCAGGGCGACATGGTCCGGCTGACCTCGCGCCGGGGAACCGCGGTCGCCCGCGCCCGGCTCACCCGCACCATCCGGCTCGACACGGTGTTCATGCCTTTCCACTGGGGCGGCGAAGGCTGCGCCAACCTGCTCACCAGCACCTACACCGACCCGGTTTCCGGCATTCCCGAGTTCAAGGTTTGCGCCGTCCACGTCGCGCGGGCGACGGCGCTGGGGGGCACGGGGGCCGAACAGCGGGTGGGCGCGACCGCGGCATGAACCGTGCATGGCACCCGGCGCAACAAGGGATCACCATGGAAACCACACCGCGCTTTCTCAACGGCGTCTACCCGTTCTCCGGCACGGGGCTCGAGACGTCCGGCCCGCTCGCGGCAGGTCTCGCCTACACCGTCCCTGCCGACAAGCGGTCGCAGTTGATCTACTTCCGTGCCGGCAATTCGGCCGATGCGCTGGTTTCCGTCAGCCTGGTAAAGGATGGCAAGGCCGTCCGCCTGTTCCCGATCGGCGCCAAGGCCTCCGTGCACGTGCCGCTCGCCGTCGTTGAGGACTTGTTCCCCGATAGCAGGATCGAGGTGCACGTGGCCGCGCCCGCCGGGGTCAGCGGCCAGATCGTGCTCGATATCGGCCTGATCGAGATTTGAAGGTTCTGGCATGACGGAGCATGGGATGACCAAGCAGCGGCTGGTGGTGGTCGGCAACGGCATGGCCGGGGCGCGCGCGATCGAGGAAGTGCTCGCGCGCGGCGGCGGCGCGATGTTCGACATCGCCATGTTCGGCGACGAGCCTTACGGGAACTACAACCGGATCATGCTGTCCAATATCCTGAGCGGGCAGCAGGACTATGAGGAGATTTTCCTCAACCCACTCGCCTGGTACGCCGAGAACGGCATCACCTTGCATGCCGGCGCGCCGGTGACCGAGATCGACCGCTTCGCCAAGGTGGTCACGGCGGCCAACGGGGTGCGCGAGCCTTACGACGTGCTGCTGATCGCCACCGGGTCACGGTCGTTCATGCCGCCGATCCCCGGGCTGCACGACGCCGATCGCGCGTTGAAGCCCGGCGCGTTGAAGCCCGGCGCGTTGAAGCCCGGCGCGTTCGGCTTCCGGACCATCGACGACACCACCGGCATGATGGAAGCGGCTGGCCCCGGCCGGAAAGCGGCGGTGATCGGCGGCGGCTTGCTCGGCCTCGAGGCGGCGCGCGGCCTGTTGACCCATGGTTGCGACGTCACCGTGGTGCATCTCGGCAAGCACCTGATGGAACAGCAACTGGACGCCGCGGGCGGCGCGATGCTCAAGGCCGCGATGGAGCGGATGGGCGTCAAGGTCCTGCTGAACATGTCGACGACCCAGGTTCTGGGCGAAAGCCGGGTCGAAGGCTTGGCGTTCAAGGACGGCGCCTCGCTCGAGTGCGAGTTGCTGGTGGTCGCGGCGGGGATCAAGCCGAACGCCGAGCTCGCCACGCGTTGCGGGCTGACGGTGGAGCGCGCCATCGTGGTCGACAACCACATGCGCGCGGTGGACGACACCAGCGTGTATGCGGTGGGCGAATGCGCGCAGCACCGCGGCATGGTTTACGGCCTGGTGGCGCCGTTGTGGGACCAGGGCCGCGTGTTCGCCGACCATGTGACGCACCGGAACCGGGACGCCGCCTACCACGGCTCCAAGCTGGCCACCAAGCTGAAGGTCATGGGAGTCGAGCTGGCCTCGATGGGCATCACCGAACCCAAGGAGGAGCGGGATGAGGTCATCCAGTTCCAGGAGCCGGCGAAGGGCACCTACAAGAAGCTGATCGTGCGGGATGGCCGGCTGGTGGGCGGCATCCTGATGGGCGACATCTCCAAGGCCGCGTTCCTGATGCAGGCGTTCGACCGCGACAGCCCCTTGCCGGCGGAACGCCTGTCGTTGCTGTTCGACCTCGGCGCGCCGCCGCAGAAGGTCACCCTGGAGGAGATGCCGGCGGCGGCGCAGGTCTGCAACTGCAACGGCGTCTCGAAGGCGGCCATCGGCGCCTCGGTCGCGGCCGGGCACCGCAGCCTGACCGCGGTGATGAACGCCACCCGCGCCGGCAAGGGCTGCGGATCGTGCAAGGGCCTGGTCACCGAGGTGATCGCCTGGTTCGCCGGCGGCACGCTGGAGGAGGACCCCTCCATCCACTATTACGTGCCCGGCATCCCGCTCAAGAAGCAGGATCTCATCTTGGCGATCAAGGCGGAGGGCCTGCGCTCCGTCTCATCGGTGTTCGCCGCCCTGGCCGGCGGGGTCGAGGACCCGGCCAGCAAGATCCCCCTCGCCTCCCTGCTCAACACCATCTGGCCCGGCGAGTACGAAGACCAGCGCGACGCCCGCTTCATCAACGACCGCGTGCACGGCAACATCCAGAAGGACGGCACCTTCTCCGTCGTGCCCGAGATGCCCGGCGGGGTTTGCACCCCCGATGAGCTGATGCGCATCGCAAGCGCCGCGGTGAAGTACGACGTGCCCCTTGTCAAGATGACCGGCGGCCAGCGGATCGACCTGGTGGGCGTGCGCAAGGAGGACCTGCCGGGAATCTGGCGCGACATCGGCATGCCGGCCGGGCACGCCTGGGGCAAAAGCTACCGCACCTGCAAAAGCTGCATCGGCACCGACCATTGCCGGTTCGGCCTCGGCGACAGCATGGGCCTGGCCCGGCGCATCGAAAAGACCTTCCGCACCATATCGGACAGTCCCGGCAAGATGAAGCTGGCCACCGCCGGGTGCCCGCGCAACTGCTCGGAGGCGCTGATCAAGGACATCGGCGTGGTCGCGATCGGCGACGGCAAGTGGGAAATCCTGGTGGGCGGCGCCGGCGGCGCGCATGTCCGCAAGGGCGACCTGCTCTGCACGGTCGAAGGCGAGGACGCGGTGATGCAGGTGACCGGCCGCTTCATGCAGTTCTACCGCGAGGACGCGAAGTATAAGGAGCGTACCTATACCTGGGTGGAGCGCGTCGGCATCGAGCGCATCCGTGCCGTGGTGGTGGATGACAGCGAGGGTTGGGGCGAGGGGTTCGACGCGGCGATCGAAGCCGCCGTGGCCGCCTATCGCGACCCCTGGCGCGACGGCGAAGCGCCAAAGACGGCCAACCAGTTCGCCTCGCTTATTCCGGCGGAAGCCTGAGATGCCCGGCGAGACCCTCTCCCGCCCGGCGGAATACATGATCGGCACCATCGAACAGATACCGCGGGGCGAGGGACGCAACTTCGAAATAGCGGGCCTCCGCGTCGCGGTGTTCCGGACGCAGCGGGACGAGGTGTTCGCCTCGCAGGCGGAGTGCCCGCACCTACGGGGGCCGCTGGCGGACGGCATGCTCGGCGGCACGACCATCATGTGCCCGCTGCACGACCGCAGCTACGACCTGCGCAGCGGCAAGGTGCTGGTCGGGGAATGCGACATCGCGGTCTACCCGGTTCGCCTGGCGGCCGGCGGCGACCTGCTGATCACCATGCCGTCCTGATCCGCCGCGAGGCCCGGCCGGCTCGCCGGGAAGCGCCGGAGCAAGCCGACCATGATCAGCATGGCCGGCAACGCCGCCACGATGGTCAGGGCGTAGAACGCCACCCAGCCGAGCGCCCCGGCCAGCACGCCGGAGAAGCCGCCGAAGGTGCGCAGGCCGACGGCGGCCAGCGAGGACAGCAGGGCGTACTGCGTCGCGGTGAAGGCCGTGGAGCAAAGCGCGGAGAGGTAGGTCAGGAAGGCGGCGTCGGCCATCGCCTCGGCGAAGTTTTCCAGCACCACCTTGGCAAGCAGGATGCGCGTGTCCCCGCCCGAGACGGCCAGCGCGAAATAGAGCGCCATGGAGGCCATCTGCACGAAGCCGGTCAGCACCAGCGCCCGGCCGGTGCCGATGCGGATGACCAGCCAGCCGCCAGCCGCCGCGCCCAGCAGGCTGGCGGCCAGGCCGGGCACTCCGGTCGCCAGCGCGACCTGCGCGCGGTCGAAGCCCATCGCCCGATAGAACGGGGTCGCCATGGTATGGGCCAATGCCTCGCCGAGCTTGAACAGCATCACGAACGCCAGGATTTGCCCGGCGCCGGGCCGTTGCCAAAACTCCTGGAACGGCTCGATCACCGCCGCCCGCAGCCGGGCGCCGAAGCTTGAGGCGCCGGTCGCCGTCCGGCGCACGGCGGGCTCGCGCGCCGCCAGCGAAACCAGCATTCCCGCAGCCGCCAGCGCCGCCATGATGCCCAGCGATCCGCGCCACCCCAGCACGTCCGCAAGTCCGATCGCGCCTGCCCCGGACACCAGCAGGGCGATCCGGTAGCCCCAGATATAGGCAGCCAAGGCGACGCCCTGCATGCGTTCCGGAAAGGTCTCGATGCGCCAGGCGTCGATGACGATGTCCTGGCTGGCCGAGAGGAAGGCGATGAGCATGGCGGCGCCGACCAGCAGCCACGGGGTGGCGGCAGGGTCCGAGAGCGCCAGCCCGAGGCAGGCCAGGCCGAGCAGCGGCTGGATGGTCAGCAGCCAGCCGCGCCGCCGCCCGAACCGGGCAAGCCCGGCGGGTGGGCGGGCTTGGTCCAGGAGCGGTGACCAGAGGAACTTCAGGGTGTAGGCGAGGCCGATATTGGCCGTCAGCCCGATCGCGGCGAGGGAAGTGCCGCCCTCGCTCAACCACTGGCGGAGGGTGAAGCCGGAAAGCGGAAGCGGCAGCCCGGCCGCGAAACCGAACGCCCCCATGGTCCAGAGCGCACGGTTGTTCAGGAGGCGGGGCATCGCCTGCTATGAAGGCGGCGGCGCCGCCCGGCAACCGCTAAGTTGCCAGGCGGATCATTCGGCAACCGCTAAGTTGCCGGGCGGATCATCGTACTAACGCGAGGGTGCGTTGGAGCCGTTCAGGCCGCTGCTCGCACCGGCGCCGGTTCCGCTATCCTGCTGCACAGGGCGGGGCGCACGACGAACCGGGCGGCGAACCCGGCGGCGCGGGCGCGACGGCGCAACGTAGTCGGACGTCGAAGCCATCGGAGCCGGCGCTGCCATCGGGGCAGGCGCCACGTTGGACGGGCCGACGCGCGTGGTTCCGATCACGCCGGTGCCGCCGGACGGCGTTCCGGCGGAGTTGCTGGGCGCGGTCGTGCTGGCGGTGCCGCCGGCCGGACCGACGGTCGCGCCGCCGGGCGTGACTTGGGCGAAGGCGGATTCCGCGCCGATGGAAACGACCATGGCGGCGGCAAGCAAGGCGGAGGCGAAGCGGCGTGTCGGCGAAGCCATTGTTTTCTCCAGAACTAGGGATGCAGTAAAGTCAGCCTACTCCCGTCCATCCAGGGAACGATGGGTCGCGGCGAATCGAGCCGGGCCGTGATGATAGGGTCATGCTAGGCCGCTTGGCTATCCGATTTGCGTTCCGCCCGCTTGCGCTCGTTCGGGTCGAGATGGCGCTTGCGGAGCCGCACCGCGCTGGGCGTCACCTCGACCAGTTCGTCGTCCTCGATGTAGGCGATCGCCTGTTCGAGGCTCATGCGCCGCGGCGGGATCAGCAGCATCGCATCATCCTTGCCGGCGGCGCGGATGTTGGTCAGCTTCTTTTCCTTGATCGGATTGACCTCGAGGTCGGAGCCGCGGCTGTGTTCGCCCAGGATCAAGCCGACATATACCTTGTCGCCCGGATCGACGAACAAGGTTCCGCGCTCCTGCAAGTAGAACAAGGCGTAGTGGATGGCCTCGCCGCCCTCGCTGCTGATCAGGCTACCGTTGCGGCGGCCCTCCATCGGGCCGGACCAGGGCTCATAGCCGGAGAAGATCCGGTTCATGATGCCGGAGCCGCGCGTGTCGGTCAGGAACTCGCCGTGGTAGCCGATCAGGCCGCGGCTGGGCATTTTGAACGTGAGCCGCACCTTGCCGCCGCCCGAGGGCCGCATGTCCTGCAGCACGCCCTTTCGGCGGCTGATCTTTTCGACGACGACGCCGGAATAGGGCTCGTCCACATCGACCAGCACCTCCTCGTAGGGCTCCTCGCGGGCGCCGGTGTCGGGATTCTGCCGGGTCAGTACGCGGGGGCGGCCGATGGTCAGCTCGAACCCCTCGCGGCGCATCTGCTCGATCAGCACGCCCAGCTGCAGCTCGCCTCGCCCGGCGACCTCGAAGGCGTCGGTCTCGTTGCTTTCGGTGATCTTGATGGCGACGTTGCCCTGCGACTCGCGCAGCAGCCGTTCACGGATCTGGCGAGAGGTGACCTTCTTGCCTTCCTTGCCGCCCAGCGGCCCGTCGTTCACCCGGAAGGTCATGGCCAGCGTCGGCGGATCGACGGGGATCGCCGGTTGGGGGGTGGTCAGTTCCGGCGCGCCCACCGTGTCCGGCACCGTCGCATCCGTCAGCCCGGCGACCGCCACGATGTCCCCGGCCTCGACCTCGTCCACCTGCACCCGGTCCAGGCCGCGGTAGCCCATCAGCTTGGTCAAGCGGCCGGTCTCGACGACCGTGCCGTCGGAGCGCAGCACCTTGACCGGCATGTTGAGCCGCGCCCTGCCCTGCTCCACCCGGCCGGTCAGCACGCGGCCCAGGAAGTTGTCGTAGTCGAGGATGGAGGCGACCATGGCGAAGGGCGCTTCCTTGTCGAGCACCGTCGCGGGGACATGCGACATCACCAGGTCGAACAAGGGCGTCAGGTCCTTGCGCGGGCCATCCATGGTGGTATCCGCCCAGCCCTGGCGGCCGGAGGCGTACAGCATCGGGAAATCGAGCTGCTCGTCCGACGCGCCGAGGGCTGCGAACAGGTCGAACATCTCGGTGTGCACCTCGTCGGCGCGGGAGTCCTGCCGATCGACCTTGTTGACGACGACGATGGGCTTGATGCCGCGCGCCAGCGCCTTGGTCAGCACGAACTTGGTCTGCGGCAGCACCCCTTCGGCGGCATCCACCAGCACGATGGCGCCGTCGACCATGTTCAGGATGCGCTCGACCTCGCCGCCGAAATCGGCGTGGCCGGGCGTGTCGACGATGTTGAGGCGCGTGTCGCGCCACACGACGCTGGTGCACTTGGCCAGGATGGTGATGCCGCGCTCGCGTTCGAGGTCGTTACGGTCCAGCGCGCGCTCGGCGACCTGCTGGTGTTCCCGGAACGCGCCGGACTGGCGCAGCAATTGGTCGACGAGCGTCGTCTTGCCGTGGTCGACGTGGGCGATGATGGCGATGTTGCGGATATCCATGGGACGCTCAGTACCTGACTGGGCTGCGAGGCAGCCCGCACGAAATGGCGCGGGATGCGGCGGCATCTCGCGTGTTGCGCTGCACACATAGGCGGACCGCGCCGCGGTTGCGAGACAAAAAGAAACCCGCCCTGCGCCGGGGGGCGCAGGGCGGGCATGTGTGGTCGGCGTGCGTGCTGGGCTGCTAGGGCCGGTTAGGCCCCGGGGCGGCCCATCGCCATGTTGATGGCGGAGCGGGCTCCGGCGCTGTCGCGGTTGGCGAGCGCGCGGCGGGCGGCGCCGATCTGCTGGATCATGGTGGTGTCGTCCGGGGTGTTGGCCATGCTGGGAGCGGTGGAGCGGCTGAGCAGCCGGGTCTCGGCCCGCTCGAGCGCCTCTTGCGCCGCACCGGTGCGGCCTGAAGCCAGGGCGCGCTGGGCGGCTGCGAGGTAAGCCTCCGGGGAGTTGCCATTCGCGTCCGGATTGGGCAGGCGGGGCGCGATGGTCGACCGCGTGTCGCCGGCCGTTATGTTGCTCGCGGCGGTGGAAAGGGGCACGGAGGCGCCGCCACGATACGCTGCCGTCGGCGGCGCGTTGCCGTCCGCACTGTCGGCCGAGCCGTCCATGGCGGCTGGGTTCATGCGCTGGCCGCGCGTCATGCGGGCATGCGCCCGGTTGCGCGCCATGCCACGCCGAGGGGCCATTGCCGGCTCGCCTGCCGTATCGGGCGGCATCGCCGTTGCCGTTCCGCTCATCGCGCCCTGGTTCCCGTAGCCCTGGGTGGGGGAGCCCTGGGTGGTGGGGGAGCCCTGGGTCGCGGTCGAACCGAGATTGCTGCCGGGCCGATTGCTGAGCGAGTTGCCCGCGCCGGACGGCAGCGAATTCGTCGGCTGGACCGACTGCGAGCCTGCGCCCGGCGCGGCTGGCGTCTGGCCGCTGGTCGTGGTGTTCTGTGCGTAGGCTCCGGCGACGCTCAGTCCGAGCAGCGCCGCCGACAACATCAAGGTCTTGCGCATCTACGTTCCCCTTCCGGGCATTAAAGACAACCGCACCTTCGGCGCGTGTGCCGACATAACGGAGCCGCTCCGATTTGGTTCCGCTCGCGAGGCGGTCAGCCCTGCAGATTATCCGCCAGCGGGCGCAGGTTTTCATGGGGGCGGGCCCCGAACTGGCCGATCACGGCGGCGGCGGCGAGGCTGCCGAGCCGGCCGCACGCCCCCAGGCTGCGGCCCCTGGCGTGCGCCGCCAGGAAGCCGGCGGCATAGGCGTCCCCTGCCCCGGTGGTGTCGATCACCCGCGCCGGCTCGGCCGGAACCGCCACCCGCTCGGTTCCGCGCAGCACGAGGCTGCCCGCCTCGCTGCGGGTCAGGGCGGCGAGCGCCACGTCCGCCGCCGCGCGGGTGGCCGCGGCCTCGAAGGCGCTCTCCTGGTAGAGGCTGCAGATTTCGGCTTCGTTGGCGAACAGGATGTCCACGTGGCCGCGCACCAGGTCCCGGAACGCCGCGCGGTGCCGGTCCACGCAGAACGCGTCGGAAAGGGACAGCGCCACCTGGCGCCCGGCCGCATGCGCCACCTCGGCCGCGCGCAGGAACGCGGCCTGGGCCATCGGCGGATCGAACAGGTAACCCTCGAGATACAGCACGGCGCTGCCGGCGACCGCCGCCTCGTCGAGGTCTTCCGGCTGCAGGCTCACGCAGGCGCCAAGGTAGGTGTTCATGGTCCGCTGCGCATCCGGGGTCACCACGATCAGGCACCGGGCGGTCGGCGCGCCGCCCGGCGCCGGCGGCGTCGGGAAATGCACCCCGGCCGTGTTGATGTCGTGGCGGAACACCTGGCCGAGCTGGTCGTCGGCCACCTTGCCCAGGAACGCCACCCGCGCGCCCAGCCCGGCCGCCACCGCGCAGGTGTTGGCCGCCGAGCCGCCGCTGCTCTCCTGGCCGGGCGGCATGGCGGCATACAAGGCCTCCGCCTGCTCGGCCGAGATCAGCGCCATCGTTCCCTTGTGCATCCCATGCCGCGACAGGAAGCCGTCGTCGGCGGTGGCGAGAACGTCGACGATGGCGTTGCCGATGCCCAGGATATCGAAGCGTGGGGTGGGCATGGTGGCTCCTGATGCGATACAGGGCCTGCGCCTAACATCCCGACACCCACTCGCCAAGGCCGCCCGATGCTGGTTCCGCTCCTCCGTGCCGTTTCGCAGATGAACGATCCGGTGTTCCTGGGCGTGGTCTGGCGCAGCCTGGCGCTGTCGCTGGCGGCGTTCCTGGCGCTGCTGGCCGCGTGCGTCTGGCTGGTGCAGGACTTGGTGGGCCAGCCGGGCTGGATCGGCTGGCTGTCCGGCGCCCTGGGCGGCATCGGGGCGGGGCTACTGGCCCTGTGGCTGTTCGTGCCGGCGGCGCTGGTGATCGCCACGTTGTATATCGACCGTGTTTGCGAAGCGGTGGAGCGCCGGTTCTACCCGGGCCTGCCCCCGGCGCGGGGCGCGCCGCTGTCCGTGCAGGCGTGGGATGGCGTGGCGCTGGGCGGGCAGGTGCTGGCCCTTCAGGCGCTGACCTTGGTCGCGGCCGTCGCGCTGCCGGGGGTCGGGCTGCTGCTGGGGTGGCTCGTAACCGGGTGGGCCTTTGGGCGCGGCCTGTTCGTGGGCGTCGCGATGCGTCGCATGGGACGGGAGGACGCGCTTCGGCTCTATGCGCGGCGGCGCCTGGCGGTGGTTGCGCCGGGCGTGGCCCTGGCGCTGGCAGGGAGCGTGCCGCTGCTGAACCTGCTGGTGCCGGTGGTGGGCACGGCCGCCATGGTGCATGTGTTTCACCGCCGACAGGCCCCATGAGCCACCCATGAGCCACCCATGAGCCCGGCGCGGGTTGTTCCCGCCTGCCTTCGCGTGTTAGGCCACGCCAACCCCTGACCTGGGGCAACGTCCTCAGAAGGGAAGTCCGCTTGTTCAAGCGTCGCAAACCCGACGAGGCGCCGGGCGCCATGCCGGCGCCCCCGCTCACGACCCAGCCCACGCGCCAGGCCACGCCCCAGTCCGGCGGCATCCCTGCGCCTGACACGAAGCTGGAGGTGGGCATGCCGTCGCCCGACCCGTTCAACCCGCCCGCCCGCGCCGGCGATTCCGGCCTGGGCATGCCGCCACTCCGTCCCGCTCCGAAGGAGGCTCCTGCAATGGGCCGTACGCCATACCCGAACCCAACTCCCCCCACCCCGCCCGCGCCACCGCCGGCGCCGGGCATGACCGCCCCGCCCCGCCCGGGCGCGCAGCCCGGCCGCACGCGCGAGCCGACGGAACGCCGCACCCTCGTCGTCGGCCGCGGCATCTCCGTCCAGGGCACGGTGCAGGATGCCGAGCGGCTCGTGGTCGAGGGCACGGTCGAGGCCAGCATGATCCACGCGACCGAGCTGAGCATCGCCCAGGGCGGCGTGTTCAAGGGCGCCGTCGAGGTGGAGGACGCGGAGATCGCCGGCGTCATCGACGGGACGTTGACTGCGCGGGGCAACCTGATCGTGCGGGCCACCGGCAAGGTGCTGGGCACCGCCAACTATCGGCGCCTGCAGGTCGAGGATGGCGGGCAGATCACCGGCGAACTGAAGATGATCAACGAGCCGGCCCGGCCCGACGCGGCGCGCCCGCAAGCGGCCGAGACATCGATCGGGTAGTGTGGCATCCTCCGGGCCTGACCCCGGAGGATGCAGGATGGACACGACACGCCGTACCGTAATGGCCGCCGGCTGGGCCGCGGGCGCCGCCCCCGCCTCGCTCCCCGGCGCCCAGGCCGCCCCGCCGCCGATGGCCGCGCAGGCGCCGTCGTTCTATCGTTACCGCGTCGGCGACATGCAAGTTACGGCCATCAACGACGGCGTGGCGTACCGTCCGTTGGACGGCCTGGTGCCGAATGCGCCGCCGGGCGAGCTGCAAAGGGCGATGGCGGACAACTTCCTGCCGACCGACCGCTTCCCGATCACGTTCACCACCCTGGTCGTGAACACCGGGTCCAAGCTGGTGCTGATCGACACCGGCAACGGCGACCTGGGCGCGCCGACGAGCGGCACCTGGATGGGCAACTTCCGCGCGGCCGGGTTCGACCCGGCCGACGTGGACACCGTGATCTTCAGCCACTTCCACGGCGACCACATCAACGGCTTCCGCCTCAAGGACGGCACGGCCGTGTTCCCCCGCGCCGAGATCATGGTGCCGGACCGGGAATGGGCGTACTGGACCAGCAGCGACGAGTTGGCGCGCGCGCCGGACGGGATCAAGCCTACGTTCGGGAACGTGCAGCGGGTGTTCGGCCCGGTGGCCAAGGACGTGACCCCGTATGCCTGGGGCAAGGAGGTCATGCCGGGCATCACCGCCATCGACGCCCACGGCCACACGCCGGGCCACACGGTGTTCGCCATCGCGTCCGGCGCCGGCAAGCTGATGGTGATGTCGGACACCACCAACAATCCGCTGATCTTTGCCCGCCACCCCGAATGGTCGGCGATCTTCGACCAGGACGGCCCGCAGGCCCGCGTGGCCCGGCGCCGCATGCTCGACATCGCCGCGACCGAGAAGATGCAGGTCGCGTTCTACCACGCGCCGTTCCCGGCCACCGGCCATATCGCCAAGGAGGGCGAAGGCTACACGCTCGTTCCCACGATGTGGCGGCCCGACGCCGTCTAGACCGCCTTCAGCTGGGCCAGGCCGCGTGCCTGGCCCAGCGGCTCACGTCTCCATTCGACTATGCTTCTTGGTGTCCCGCATCAGGGCATAGACCACCAGGGACAGGAACGTCAGCCCGGTGACGTACCAGTAGAACCAGTCCTCGTGCCCATATTCCTTGAACTTGAGCGCGATCAGCGGCGCGGTGCCGCCAAACAGCGAGGCCGCGAGCGCGTAGGGCACGCCGACGCCCAGCGCCCGCACCCCGGCCGGAAACAGCTCGGCCTTCACCACGGCGTTGATCGAGGTGTAGCCGGACACGATGACCAGCGCCGCCAGGATCAGCAGCAGCGCCGTGGTGTAGCTGTGGGTGCCGGACAGCGCCGTCAGGATCGGCACGGTGCATAGCGTGCCCATGATGCCGAACCACATCAGCACGGGGCGGCGGCCGATGCGGTCGCTGAGGCCGCCGAACAGCGGCTGCATGGCGGCATACAGGACCAAGGTGATGAAGGAGATTTCCGCCACCCATTCGCGCGGGAACTTCAGCGTGTTGGTCATGTAGGTCGGCATGTAGCTGCTGAAGGTGTAGAAGGCCGTGGTGCCGCCCATGGTCAGCCCGAACACCAGCAGCAGCTCGCGGGGATGCTTGAGCAGTTCGCGGAACAGGTTCTTGCGGGGCTCCTTGTTCGCGCGTTTCCATTCCTCGGTTTCGGCGAGGTTGCGGCGGAGATACAGGCCATACAGCGCGCCGAGCGAACCGATGGCGAACGGGATGCGCCAGGCCCAGGCTTCCAGCTCCGGCGCGGTGAAAGCCTGCTGCATGACGAGCAGGATCAGCGCCGCGAACACCTGGCCGCCGATCAGGCTCACGTATTGGAACGAGCTGTAGAAGCCGCGGTGCTTGGAGACGGCGATTTCGCTGAGGTAGGTTGCCGACGAGGCGTATTCGCCGCCGAGGGACAGGCCCTGCAACAGGCGGGCGAGCAGCAGCAGCACCGGCGCCAGCACGCCGACGCTGGCGTAGGTGG
Source organism: uncultured Acetobacteraceae bacterium (assembly GCA_964235765.1). GTDB lineage: Bacteria > Pseudomonadota > Alphaproteobacteria > Acetobacterales > Acetobacteraceae > JAVVHH01. The sequence goes on along the minus strand of CAXSDH010000008.1, from coordinate 36,482 downwards.
GCAGGATGGCGATCATCAGCGAGCCCGCGCACATCAGCATGACGCTGAACGTAAGCGCCGCCCGCCGGCCCTTGCGGTCGGCGTAATATCCTAGGACGACCCCGCCCACCGGCCGGATGAGGAAGCCGACGGCATAGATGCCGAAGGCGGTGATGAACTGGACCGTGGGGTCGCTGCTGGCCGAGAACGACTTGGCGAAATAGATCGCGAACGAGTTGTAGACGTAGAAATCGTACCATTCGATGAGGTTGCCGATCGACCCGGCGAAGATGCTCTGCAACCGCCGGCCGATGTCGGCAGGCTTTTCGTCGGCGAGCGGGTTCATGCTGGTGTGGCTCACGGGCGCGTCCTCAATCTCTTCAGGGCAGTTTGCCTGGACGGCGTGGCAATTCAAGCGGCGCTTCGCGCTGGCCCTCAAGCGGAATAGACTGGGACATGACCGTCCGCAGCGCCGATGGCGCGACACCGACCATGGCCCAATGGTTCGCCCTGAAGGCCGACAATCCCGATGCGTTGCTGTTCATGCAGATGGGAGACTTCTACGAGTTGTTCTTCGCCGACGCCGAGGCAGCGGCGGCCGCGTTGGATTTGGCGCTGACCAAGCGCGGCGAGCACGCCGGGCAGCCCATCCCGCTTTGCGGCGTGCCGGTGCGTGCGGCCGAGGCCTACCTCTCGCGCCTGATCCGCCGCGGGTTCCGCGTGGCGGTGGCCGAGCAGATGGAGCCCGCGCGCACCCGCACCGGCAAGGGGCCGCTGCGGCGCGAGGTGGTCCGCCTGGTCACGCCCGGCACGCTGACCGAGGACAGCCTGCTGGAGGCGCACCGGCCGAACCTGCTGCTGGGCCTGGCCCAAGTGGGGGACCGGCTGGGGGCGGCTTGGCTCGATGTCTCGACCGGGCTGTTCGAGACGGATGCGCCGGCGCCCGCCGACTTGCCGGGCTTGCTCGGCCGGCTCGAACCAGCTGAGATCTTGGCCCCGGCCGGGCTCGGGCTCGGCGACTGGGCGAGCCGCCGGGGCCCGGAAACACTGCCGTCGGCGCCGCTAGCGGCGCGCAAGCGGGTGGCTGAGGCGTTCGGCGCGGCGAGCCTGGAGGCGTTCGGCAGCTTCACCGACGCGGAGGCGGTGGCGGCTTCCGTGGCGCTCGATTACGTGCGCAGCACGCAGGGCGGCGCCCTGCCCCGCCTGTCCCGCCCGCAGCCGGCGGGGCTTGCCGGGCAGATGATGCTGGACGCGGCAACGCGCGCGAGCCTCGAGATCGGCCGTGCGCGCGACGGCGGCACGGCGCATACGCTGCTGGCGGCCGTCAGCCGGACCATGACCGCGCCTGGATCGCGCCTGCTGGCGGCCTGGCTGGGTGGGCCGCTGCTGGATGTGGGAGCCATTGCCGGGCGGCAGGATGGGTGGGGCTGGCTGCTGCTGAACCCGGCCGCGCTGACCGTGCTGCGGGCGGCGCTGCGCGGGGTGCCCGACCTGATGCGCTCGCTCGGGCGGCTCAGCCTGGGCCGGGCCGCACCGCGGGACTTGGGCGCGGTGCTCCTGGCGCTGACTGCGGCCGCGGAGGCAGCGTCGGCGCTGGAAGGCGCGCCGCTGGACCTGGCCGCGCTGCTCGTCGATCCCGCGCTGGGCGGCCTGCTGTCGCGCGCCCTGGCCGACCCGTTGCCGGCGCGGCTCGAAGATGGCGGGGCGATCCTGCCGGGGTTCGATGGCGAGCTGGATGCGGAGCGCGGGCTGCGCGACGATAGCCGCCGGGTCGTTGCCGGCTTGGCGCTGGACTTCGCGCAGCGCTACGGCGTGGCGTCGTTGAAGATCCGGCACCACGCGCAGCTCGGCTACGTGATCGAGGCGCCGGCTGCGGCGGTGGACCGGTTGCGGGCGCATCCTGACCTGACCATGCGGCAGGCGATGACCAACGGCGCCCGGTTCTCCACCCCCGAGCTGGGCGAGTTGGACCGGCGGATCAGCGAGGCGGCCGAGCGCGCGACGCTGCGCGAGCAGGCGGTGTTCGCCAGCCTGGTGCGCGCCGTGCTGGCCCAGGAGGACGCGCTGGTCGCCTGCGCGGCGGCGCTGGCCCGGCTGGACGTGCTGCAATCCTGCGCGCGGCTGGCCGAGGGCGGCCGCTGGTGCCGGCCCTTGGTGACCGAAGGGGACGGGTTCTGCATCCGCGGGGGCCGCCATCCGGTCGTGCAAGATGCGCTGGGCAGCACGGCCACGTTCGTGCCGAACGATTGCGACCTCTCGCCTGCCCAGCGCGTGCTGCTGCTGACGGGGCCGAACATGGCGGGGAAAAGCACGTTCCTGCGGCAGAATGCGCTGGCCGCCATCCTGGCGCAGGCCGGGCTGCCCGTGCCGGCCGAGAGCGCCGAGATCGGCGTGGTGGACCGGCTGTTCAGCCGGGTGGGCGCGGCTGACGACCTGGCGCGCGGGCGCAGCACCTTCATGGTGGAGATGACGGAGACCGCCGCGATCCTGCACCAGGCGGGGCCGCGCTCCCTGGTGGTGGTGGACGAGATCGGGCGCGGCACCAGCACGCTCGATGGCCTGGCGATCGCCTGGGCGGTGCTGGAGGCGCTGCATGGGCAGGTGCGCTGCCGCACGATCTTCGCCACGCATTTCCACGAGCTGGCGCGCCTGGCCGGGCAGATGCCCCGATTGTGCCCGCATACGATGCGCGTGAAGGAGTGGCGGGGCAGCGTGGTGTTCCTGCATGAGGTGGCGGAGGGCGCGGCCGGCCGGAGCTGGGGCGTGCACGTGGCGCAACTGGCCGGCGTGCCGCCTGCGACCGTCAAGCGCGCCGGGGCGTTGCTGGCCGCCTTGGAGCGGGACGGCCACGGCAGCCCGGCCGAGCTGCCGCTGTTCGCCGCCTCCTGCCCACCGGCGGCGGCGGATCCGCGGCCCACCCCCCAGACCGTGCTGCAGGACGCGGTTGCGGCGCTCGATCCCGACCGATTGAGCCCGCGCGAGGCGTTGGATGCGCTCTATGCCCTGAAAGGTCTCGCCGCACGGGAACAAGCGGGGTTAGAGTCATAGCAATGCTTGCACCGCTCCCCCTGCCTGAACAGCCCGAAGAGGCCCGCCGTATCCTGACCGACGCGCTGGAGCGGCTCGCGCTGCCCGGGGCCCCCGTCGCACGGGATGCGGCGCTCGCCGCTTTCCGGCGCTATGTCGCGCGGCTCCAGCACCACGTGCAGGACCAGTTCGAGGCCGGCGGCATGAGCGGGCTGAAGGCGGGGCGGCTGTTGGGCAGCTTGATGGACGGGGTGATCGCCACGTTGCAGGGCTACGCGATCGAGCAGGTTTCCGGCGACGCCGCGCCGGAGCCGATGGCGGTGGTGGCGACCGGCGGGTATGGCCGCGGCGTGCTGGCGCCATTCAGCGACATCGACCTGCTGTTCATCACCCGCGACAACCCCTCGGCGACGACGCTGGGGACGGTGGAGTTCATGCTCTACTTCCTATGGGACCTTGGGCTCAAGGTGGGGCACGCCACGCGCTCGGTCGATGAATGCCTGGCGGAGGCGGACCGGGACCTCACGGTGCGGACCTCCATGATCGACGCGCGGCTGCTGGCAGGCGACGGCGGCCTGTTCGAGGCGTTCCAGGCGCGGTTCCTGGCCTTCTGCGCGAGTGACAACGCGGGTGGGTTCCTGGCCGCCAAGCAGGCCGAGCGCGATGCGCGGCACCGCCGTTACGGCGAAAGCCCGTTCCTGGTGGAACCCAACATCAAGGAGGGGCGCGGCGGGCTGCGCGACCTGCAAACGCTGTACTGGATGACGCGCTACGTGTTCGGCACCCAGGTGATGGGCGAGCTGGTCGGGCCGCAGAGCCCCGGCGGCGGCATCCTGACGCATCAGGAAGCCAAGCACGCCCGCCGGTCGTGGGATTTCCTGTGGACGGTGCGGTTCCACCTGCATTACGTCGCCGGCCGGGCCGAGGACCGGCTGACCTTCGATTTGCAGCCGGTGGTCGGCGGCCGCATGGGCTACACTCGCCACGGACGGCAGGATGGCGTCGAGCGGTTCATGCGCCACTACTTCCTGACGGCGCGCGACATCACCCGCGTGACCGCGGTGCTGGAACCCGCGGTGGTGCGGGCCGCGCTGGGCCCGCCGGCGTTGCAGGCCGAGACGGACCAGGCCCTGCTCAGCCAGGGGTTCCTGCTGGCCGACGGCATGCTGCTCTGCGCGCCGGGCCGGGATTTCGAGCGGGAGCCGATCGCCATGCTGCGGATATTGCAGGTGGCGCGGGACCGGCACCTCACGCTGCATCCGCTGGCCATACGGGCGCTGATCCGGCACGAGCGGCAGGCCATCGCCTTGCGCGGCAACCCGGCCGCGGGGGTAATTTTCATGGACCTGCTCTGCGGCCGGGATGGCGAGCATAGCCGGGCGGAGGGTGCCCGAACGCTGTCGATGCTCAACGAATCGGGGTTCCTCGGCCGCTACATCCCGGACTGGGCGCGGATCGTCGGCCAGATGCAGTTCGACACCTACCATGTATTCACCGTGGATGAACATACCATCGAGGCGGTGCGGGTGCTGAACGCGTTGGAGCGGGGCGAACTCGCCGAGGTGGCGCCCGTCGCGTCGGGCCTGGTTGAGGACCTGCAATCCCGCCGAGCGCTGTATGCGGCGATGCTGCTGCACGACATCGCCAAGGGCCGGGGCGGCGACCATTCGGAGCTGGGCGCGGAGCTGGCGCTCGAGATCGGGCCGACGATCGGGCTGTCTGCCGAGGAGACGGAAACGGTGAGCTGGCTGGTGCTGCACCACCTCATGCTGAGCCAGACCGCGTTCAAGCGGGACATCGACGACCCCAAGACCATCCTGGACCTGGCCGACACCATCCAGTCGCCCGAGCGGCTGAAGCTGCTGCTGGTGCTGACGGTGGCCGATATGCGGGCGGTCAGCGCCAAGGTCTGGAACGGCTGGAAGGCGACCCTGCTGCGCGAGCTGTACGCCAGGGTGGCCGACGTGCTGGCCGGAGGCCTGGCCACCACGGAGCGCGACGTGCGGGTGGCGCGCGCCAAGGACGCAGCGGCGGCCTTGCTGGACAATTGGCCCGCGGCGGACCAGGAGTTTTACCTGGGCCTTGGCTACCCCGGCTATTGGCTGAGCTTCGACCCGGAAACGCACGCACGGCATGCCCGGCTGGTGCGCGGCGCCGAGAGCCGGGGGGCGCCGCTGACCGTGGATACGCAGCCGCTGCCGGCCCGGGAAGTGACCGAGGTGACGGTGTACACCACCGACCATGCCGGGCTGTTCAGCCGGATCGCGGGGGCGCTGGCGGTGGCGGGGGCGAGCATCGTCGATGCGCGCATCCACACGCTGACCAACGGCAGCGCGCTCGACACCTTCTGGATCCAGGATGCGGCGGGCGGCACCTTCGATGCCCCGCACCGGCTGGCCCGGCTGCATGTGCTGATCGACCAGGCGCTGTCCGGCCGGCTCGGGCTGGACAGCGAGATGCGCCGGGCATCGGCGGCCCTGCTGGGCCGGCGCATGCGCGCGATCCACGTGCCGCCGCGCGTGGTGATCGACAATCGCGCCAGCCACACGCACACGGTGCTGGAGGTGAACGGCCGCGACCGGCCGGGCCTGCTGCACGACGTGACCGCGGCCATCAGCGAGCAAGGGCTGCAGATCGCGAGCGCGCACGTGACCACGTACGGGGTGCGGGCGGTGGACGTGTTCTACGTCAAGGACGTGTTCGGGCTGAAGGTGGAGAACGAGCGCAAGCTGTCCAGCCTGCGGCTGGCTTTGCTGGCCGCGCTGCAGGCGCCGGAGGAAACGGGACCGGCGCCAAATGCCCAGCCACGCCGCAAGCGGGCGGCGGTCGGGTAGGGCTCTGGCGCGCCATGCCGCTGCGCCAATCCACCGACCGGCTGACGATCGAGACGCACGGCAAGGGGCTGACCGAGATCACCCGGCCAGTTATGGCCTGGGTTGCCGCACAGGGCGTCAAAACCGGGCTGCTGACCTTGTGGTGCCGCCACACGTCCGCCTCGCTGACCGTTCAGGAAAACGCCGACCCGACGATGCGGGAGGATATCGCCCGCTACTTCGAAGCCCTCGTGCCCGAGGATGCGCGCCGCTACGAGCACGGCGACGAGGGGCCGGACGACATGCCGGCCCATTTGCGCACGATGCTGACCGACACGCAGTTGACGATCCCGGTGGCGGAAGGCCGCCCGGTGCTCGGCACCTGGCAGGGGCTCTACTTGTTCGAGCACCGCCGCCGCCCCCACCGGCGCGAGATCGTGCTGCATCTCCTGGGAGAGTAAGCTTACCCCATCCGCGCGTCGTACAGGCGGAACACCGCATCCGGATACTGGGTCCAGCTCAGCCGCGCGCTGCTCGCCTGGATGATCGCGTCGAAGTGCAGGAACAGCACCGGCGCATCCCGGGCCAGTTGGTCCTGCACCTTGCGATACAGCGCGACCCGGCCATCGCGGTCCGCCCCCACCCGCGCCTGCTCGAGCCACGCCGTGACCTGCGGGTTGTCGTAGCCGGCGAAGTTGTTCGGGCCGCCCTTGGTAAACCAGAAATAGGTGTTGCCGTCCGGGTCGTAGCGGCCGCTCCAGGGTGACATGCACAGGTCGAAGTCGCGCTGCCGCAGCACGGTGATCAGGCTGGTGGGATCGATCTGCTTGACCTCCACGCGGAAGCCCGCCTCGTTGGCCTGCGCCTGGGCGATCTGCGCAATACGGACCATCTGCGGCGAGTTGGTGACGGTGATGGTCATCGGCACCGGCGTGGCGACGCCCGCCTCGGCCAGCAACGCCTTGGCGCGCGCCGGGTCGGCGCCGGGCGGCTTGAACGCCGGGTCGAACGCCCAGGCGACGGCCGGCGACAGCGGGCCCTGCGACACGCGGCCGGTGCCGAAATACACCACGCGCTGCACCACCTCGGGGTCGACCGCGGCGGCAAAGGCGCGCCGCACCCGCGCGTCGTCGAACGGCTTGCGGGTGACGTTGAACGAGAAGGCGCTGAAGCCGAGCGTCGGGATTTGCGAAACCCGCACGGCCGCCTCGCGCGCCAGCCCGGCGACGGCCTGCGGCGGCACCCCGTCGATCAGTTGCAAGGTGCCGCTGCGCAGGTTGGCGAGCCGCACCGTCTCGTCCGGGATGGGGCGGAACACGAGGCGGTCGAACCCTTGGTCCCGCCCGCGCCAGTAGCCGTCGAAGCGTTCCAGCACCAACTCGCTGTTCTTGGTCCAGCTGACGAACTTGTAGGGGCCGCAGCCGACTGCCTGGGTCGGAAAGTCCGGGCCGAGCCGGCGCACCGCGTCCATGGAGACGATCATGCCGGCGCGGTTGGTCAGCACGTACGGCAGCGGCGCATAGGGGGCCGACATGCGCAGCTCGACCGTCAGCGGTCCGGTGACGACCACCTCCTGCAACGGGCCGAAATCGGCCTTGCGGATGCTGGCGGTGGCGGGGTCCAGATAGCGGTCCAGATTGGCCTTCACCGCCGCCGCATCCAGCGGGGCGCCGTCGTGGAAGCTGAGGTTGGGGCGCAGCGTCAGCACGTGGCGCATCGGGTCCGGGCTGCTATGGGTCGCTAGGCCCGGCGTGATGGCGCCGTCGGGCCCGGCCACCAGCAGCGTCTCGTGCAGGCAATACATCACCGCGTTCTCGAAGAAGGAGGCGGAGAAGGCGGGGTCCAGGGTCACCGGGTCGGACACGACGCCGATGGCGAGGGTTCGCGGGGCCTGCGCCGCCGCGCGCCCGGCCGCCAGCAGGGCCGGGGCGGCGAGCATGGCGCGGCGGGTGAAATCGGGCATCGCGGTTCCTCCTACGAATGTTGCAGCGCGCGAGGGTCGAGCCCGTCGCGCAGTCCGTCGCCCAGCAGGTTGAACCCGAGCACGGCGGCAAACAAGGCGAGGCCCGGAAACCACGCGAGCCAAGCCGCCTGATCCAGGAAGCCCACGGCGTCGCGCAGCATGTTGCCCCAGCTCGGGGTGGGCGGCTGCACCCCCAGGCCGAGGAACGACAGGTAGCTTTCCGTCAGGATCGCCGCCGCGATCAACACGGTGCCCTGCACCAATACCGGCGACAGCGCGTTGGGCGCGACGGTGCGGAGCAGGATGGCGCCCTCCGTCCGCCCCACGGCGCGGCTCGCCACGACGAAGTCGAGCAGGCGGAGGCCGACCGCCTGGCTGCGGGCGATGCGGGCGAGCACCGGCAGGTTCACGACGCCGACCGCCAGCGCCACGCTGGTGGCCGAAGCGCCAATCGCGGCTGTGATGCCGAGCGCCAGCAGGATGCCCGGAAATGCGAGCAGAACGTCCACCAGCCGCATGACGATCCGGTCCGTCCAGCCCCCGAGGAACCCGCAGGCAAGACCCAGCGGCACCCCGAGCAACGCCGCGCCCCCCACGCCCTCCAGCGCCACCAGCAGGCTGACCCGGCCGCCGGTCAATATCCGCGATAGCACGTCCCGCCCCAGGTCGTCCGTGCCGAACGGGTGGGTGGCCGAGGGCGGCTGCAAGGTGGCGATGAAATCCGGGTGGTCCGCCGCGAACGGCGACAGCGTGGGGCCGGCGGCCACGGCGGCGGCCACCGCGAGCACGAGCACGAGGCCGAGCAGCCCGCGCGCGCCGCCCAGATGCCTCACCCGGCGTCGCGCGTGCGCGGGTCGATCGCCAGGCAGAGCGTGTCGGCAAGCAGGTTCACCACCACGAACAGCGTGGCCGTGACCAGGATCGCGCCCTGGACCACCGGGTAGTCGCGGGCAAAGATGGCATCGACGATGAGCTTGCCCACGCCCGGCCAGGCGAACACCGTCTCAGTCACCACCACGCCGCCCAGCAACTGGCCGAGTTGCAGGCCGATCAGCGTGATAACGGGCGCCAGCGCCGGGCGCAGCGCGTGCCGCCACACCACGCGCCGGTTGCGGAGGCCTTTCGCGCGGGCGGTGCGGACGAAGTCGGCCGGCAGCACGTCCAGCATGGCGCCGCGCGTCATGCGCATGGTCGCTGCCGCGAGCGCGGCGCCCAGGGTCATTGCCGGCAGAACCAGGTGCCGCAACGCTTCGAGCGGCGCCTGGGTGAACGCGGCATAGCCGGAGCTTGGCAGCATCGGCAGGTGGATGGAGAAGGCCAGGATCAGCAGGATGCCCAGCCAAAAGCTCGGCAACGACAGCCCGGCCAAGGCGGCCAGCGACGCCGCCGCGTCGGCTGCCCGGCCCCGCCTGGTCGCGGCGACCACGCCCGCCGGCAAGGCGATCAGCAGCGAGACCATCAGCGCGGCACCGGCCAGTTGCAGCGTGGGGACCAGCGCCGTCCCCACCATCGCCAGCACGGGCCGGCCGGTTTGGATGGAGCGTCCGAGGTCGCCCCTCAGCGCGTGCCCCAGCCAGGACAGGAAGCGGACGGGCAGCGGCTGGTCGAGCGCGTAGCGGGCGCGGAGGGTGGCGACGCTCTGCGCGTCGGCCTCGAGCCCGAGCATGGTCACCACCGGGTCGCCCGGCACCATCGCGAGCAAGCCATAGGTCAGCACGGAAAGCCCGAGCAGCACCGGGATGAGCGCGATCAGGCGTCCGGCAAGCGCGCGCATCGTGGTCCCGTGCTGGGCTGCATGGGCGGAAGCATCGGGGGTGCGCCCCGGCCGGTCAACCCGGGCCTGGACGAGCGCGGCGGTTGAGGATACCGCATCTTCCATGCACGCCGCCCCCGTCTACCGGCCCCGCCCCGACGCCGTCCGCGCCCTGTTCGGCCGCACCCGCGCCGTCATCGGCGTGATCCACTGCCTCCCCTTCCCCGGCGCGCCCAACTACGATGGCCAGCCGATGGCCGAGATCGTCGCCCACGCCGTGGCGGAGGCCGGGCGTTACGCGGCCGGCGGGGTGGACGGACTGATCGTCGAGAACCACGGTGATATCCCATTCGCCAAGCCCGACCAGTTGGGCCCCGAGGTCGCGGCCTGCATGGCCGTGACCACGGCGGCGGTGGTGGCCAGCAGCACCCTGCCGGTGGGCGTCAACGTGCTGGCCAACGCGGCGCATGTGGCCATCGCCGTGGCGAAGGCGGCGGGCGCCGGGTTCGTGCGGGTGAACCAGTGGGCGAACGCCTATGTGGCCAATGAAGGCTTCATGGAGGGCCAGGCCGGCTCCGCCACCCGCTACCGGGCCGGCCTGCGCGCCCGCGGCGTCCGCGTTTTCGCCGACGTGCACGTCAAGCACGGCGCCCACGCCATCACGGCGGACCGCACGCTGGGCGAACTGGCGCGGGACGTCGAGTTCTTCGACGCCGATGCCGCCATCGCCACCGGGCAGCGAACGGGCGACAGCGCCAGCCTCGAGGAGTTGCGGGCCATCGCGGCCGGCACGTCGCTGCCCGTGCTGGTCGGGTCCGGCGTCAACCCGGGCAACGTGGGGGACATGTTCGGCGTGGCCAGCGCGGTGATCGTGGCGAGCGCGCTGAAGCGCGACGGCGTGTGGTGGAACGAGGTCGATCCCGACCGGCTGCGCGCCTTCATGGCCGAGGCGGACCGCGCCAGGGCGTCCTGCACGTCGTGAATGGGCGGGTCCTGGTGCTGGGCAATGCGGGGGTGGACCTCGCAATGCGGGTGCCGCGCCTGCCACGGCCCGGCGAGACGCTGGTCGCCGGGCCGATCCGGCGCGCGCCGGGCGGCAAGGGCCTGAACCAGGCCGTGATGGCGGCGCGGGCCGGGGCGGCGGTGCTGTTCTGCGCCGCGCTGGGCGATGACCCGGAGGGGGACTGGGTCGCTGAAAGGCTGGGGACGGAGCCGTTGGCCGAGCGGGACTTCCTGCGGCCGGGGCCGCCGACCGACACCTCCATCGTGCTGGTCGCGCCCGACGGCGAGAACTGCATCGTGACGGCAGGGGCCTGTGCGGACGCGCTGGACGTCGGTGCGGCGGAACGGTTCGCGGCCCTGGCCGCGGCGGGCGATATCCTGCTGCTGCAAGGCAATCTCGGCCTTGCCGCGACCGTGTGCGGCGCACGGACGGCCGCGGCCCGCGGCGCCCGGGTGATCCTGAACGCCGCGCCGCTGCGCTGGCCGGTGCCAGCGGTGCTGGCCCATTGCTGGGGCGTGGTGGCGAACGCGGGCGAGGCGGAGGCGATCACCGGGCGGCAGGCCGCGGCGGCGTCGGTCGCCCTGGCCGCGATGGGCCCGGCGCTCGCCATCGTCACGATGGGCGCCGCCGGCTGCTTCGCCGCGCCCGGCACGCATCACCAGGCGCCGAGGGTCTCCGTGGTGGACAGCACCGGCGCCGGGGACGCGTTCTGCGGCGCGCTGGCGTCGGCGCTGGCGCGAGGTTCGAGCTCGGAGGGCGCCATTGCCGCCGCCCAGTTCGCCGCCGCCGATACGGTGACCCGGCCGGGCGCGTTCGACTCCCTGCCCGCGGCCAGCCACATGTCCCAGGGCGGCCGCTGACCGCCGGGGACGACCAGCATGCGCCCCCGCACGGCCTCACCCGGAGGCTCCTGCTGGACGTGTCGTCGCTGACCCGCTGGACCGGACCGCCGGTCGGCATCGTGCGGGTGGAGCATGCGCTGGCCCGGGCGGCCCAATTGCGGCCTGGCACGGCGTTGTGCGTGTGGGACAAAGGCTCCCGCCGCTTTCGCGCGTTGCGGCCGGAATGGGCCGAGCTGGTACTCGGATGGGGGGGCGCGATCGACGCGCCAGCGCCCCGCCAGTCCCGCCTGTCGCGGCAGCCCCTGTTCACTGCGCTGGAGCGCGTTCGCCTGACCAGCCGGACCCCTGGCGCAGCCACGGTGGCGGGCTGGCTGCAGGATGCCCTGCTCGCGCCGCGGCGGCATGGGCACCGGCAGCGCGACGCGGCGGGACAGCGCATCGCCCATGTGCCGGCGGAACTGGCGCTGGGCGAGGATGTGGGCCTGGGTCCGCAGGACGTGCTGTTTTCCGCCGGGTCGGACTGGTTCCACCTGGACGCGGCGGGGCTGGGCGGGCTCAAGCGCCGACTGGGCTTCAAGTATGCGGCGCTGTGCTACGACCTGATCCCCATCACCCACCCTCAATTCTACAGCCCGGCCGATGTGGCGTTGGTGACAGGCCATTGGCGCGCGGCGTTGCCCCTCGCCGACCTGGTCATCACCAACGCGCGATGCATCGCGGCCGACGTGGTCCGGTTCTGCCGCGCCGAAGGACTGCCACCGCCTGAAACGGCCGTGCTGCCGCTTGGCTACGACCCGCCCCGGGCGGGCAGCGAGCCGCTGCCCGCGTCGTTGGCGGACGGGCGATACGCCCTGTTCGTCAGCACGATCGAGCCGCGCAAGGGCCACTCCATGCTGCTGCGGGTCTGGCGGCGGCTGCTGGCGCGCGGCATCCCGCAGCGGCGCCGCTTCCACCTGGTGTTCGTCGGGCGGCCGGGCTGGATGGTCGACGACGTTCTGGCGGACCTGGCGAGCGGGGCCGGGCTCGATGGCACAGTCCTGCACCTGACGGGCCTGGACGACGCCGCGCTGCACGCATTGTATGCGCACGCCGCCTTCGGGCTGTATCCATCACAGTACGAGGGCTTCGGCCTGCCGGTGATCGAGGCGTTCGCGCATGGCAAGCCCGTGCTGGCCTCCACAGGGGGGGCGCTGCCGGAAACGGTGGCCGGCGCCTGCCCGTGCCTGCCGCCCGATGACGAAGAGGCTTGGGAGACGGCGATGGCGGACTGGATCGAGCAGCCGGCGCGCCTTTCCGGCTTTCGGCCGCCGCGCTCGCACCCTGGTTGGGCGGTGGCGGCCCGCGCGATCCTCGATAGGGCAGCGGCGGTTTAACCATTTTTCAACCAAATGCACGCATGCTCGACATCGAAAGCAATTGTGCTTGGGAGAACTTACATGCTTCGTTTGCTGTCGGCTGCCTGCCTTTTAAGTGTGTTTGCCCTGCACTCCGGCCCGGCGCTGGCCGGCAATCAGGATTTCTCGCTGCTCAACCGGACCGGCTATCAGATCGACGAGGTTTATGTCAGCCGCGCCACCAGCCGCAACTGGGGCGAGGACGTCATGGGCAAAGACGCCCTCGAGGACGGCCACTCCGTCAAAATCACCTTCACCGCACCCGCAAGTGCCTGTTCCTGGGACATGAAGGTCAAGTACAACGACGGCGACGAGGCGACCTGGAAGGGTCTCAACCTCTGCAACACGAACAAGGTAACCCTGTTCTGGGACAAGAAGAACGAGGTCACCCGCGCGGTTACGGAGTAGCCCGGTTCACCACTCCGGGTGGCCGATGCGGCGCCGGGCAAACCGGCGCCGCTCCTGGTCAGTAACGCTCGACGGTGCTGCTGTCGAACAGTTGGTTGGCGGCACGCATGGTGGAAACGTTGGCCATCCGCAAGTACGGCATATTGGACAGCCGCGCGAGCACCTGCTCGCTGGGCGCGTCGAATGCGGGTGCGCCAAGCTGCCGCAACGCCGCATCCTGGTCGCCGGCGGCAAGGGCATTGCCCGCCGTGGTCAGCCGGTCGACCACCACTTGCGAGGTGGTGCCCGGCACCACGCCCAGCGCCTGCCTGACCTCCTGGCGCCCTTGGAGCAACTGCTCCTTGGTCAGGGCGGAGATGTTGGACCAGCGCGGGCTCGTGTAGAGTTGGCCCGCGATATAGTCCATCGACGCCGCCGCCCGCGCCGCCTCGATCGGACGGCCATACGTCCGGCCGGGATCGGCGAACGCCCACTGCGCCTGGTTCACCGCAGCGACATCCGGGTCCAACCCAGACCCCAGCGCCCCCGGCGCGAGTCGCGCCGTGTCGGGCACGAACGGCGTCACGCCTGCGCAGCCGATCGGCAGCAGGCAAACGGTCATCAACAGAAACTTGCGAATCATTCCCAAGCACTCTTCTCGTTTGGTGAGAAGGTGGGATCGCTCCGTGCCCGTGTCAGCCCACGGGCCGCAGTCCGGTGCGATACTTCTGGCCCAAGGCCGCGTAATGCACCGCGATTTGATCCATCCGCGCCCGCTCGTCGTCCGGCAGGTCGCGCATCTTGCGGGCGGGGCGGCCTCCCCACAGCTCGCGCCGGGGGATGCGTTTGCCCGGCGTCAGCAGCCCACCAGCCGCCAGCATCGCGCCCTCCTCGATGACGGCGCCGTCCAGCACCGTCGCGCCCATGCCGACGAACGCGAAATCGTGCAGCTTGCAGGCATGGATGATGGCGGCGTGTCCCACGGTCACGTCGTTGCCGACCTCGCAAGCCCATTCCTCGCCTGGGTTCACGTGCAGCACCGAACCGTCCTGGATATTGGTTCGCGCGCCGATGCGGATGCGGTTTGTATCGCCGCGCACCAGGCAGTTGAACCAAATCGTGCTCCGCTCGCCGAGCCAGACATCGCCGATGACGACGGCGGTCGGCGCCACCCAGGCCTCCGCCGCCAGGCGGGGCGCTACGCCCTCCAACTCATACAGCATGCGCCAGCTCCCGCCCCACCGGCTGCTCCAAGCCGAGCATCAGACGGATATTCTGCACGGCGGCGCCCGACGCGCCCTTGCCCAGGTTGTCCAGCCGGGCCACCAGCACGGCGTGGCCATGCGCCTCGTTGCCGTACACTCGCAGCTCCATCGCATCGGTGTCGTTCAGCGCCGTCGGCTCGAGAGCGCCGGCGACCTCCGCCGGCAACACCCGCACCAGCCCGGCGCCCGCATACCAGTCCGCCAGCGCCGCATGCAGGTCAGCCAACCCGGCCCGGCCCGGCAACCGGTCGAGGTGCAGCGGGATGGAGACGAGCATGCCCTGCCGCATGTGCGCGACCGATGGCACGAAAATCGGCCGCCGGGTCAGCCCGGCGTAGCGCTGCAACTCCGGCACATGCTTGTGCTCCAGCCCCATCGCATACAGCTCGAACACCGGGCCACCCGCAGCCTCATGCGCCTCGATCATGCTGCGCCCCCCACCGGAATAGCCGCTGACCGCGTTCACGCAGACCGGGTAGTCCGCGGGGATCAGACCTGCCTCCACCAGCGGGCGCAGCAGCGCGATGGCCCCCGTGGAGTAACACCCAGGGTTGGCCACGCGCGCCGCCCCTGCAATCCGGGCCGCCTGGCCCCGCGCCATCTCGGGAAACCCGTATGCCCAGTCGGGATTGACCCGGTGGGCGGTGCTGGCGTCCAGCAACTTCGGCGCCTCGTTGCCCAGGCTCGCGGCCAAAGCCGTGCTCTCGCGCGCGGCGGCGTCCGGCAAGCACAGCACCACGAGGTCCACCGCCGCCATCAGCGCGCGCCGCGCCTCCGGGTCCTTGCGGCGATCCGGATCGATGCTGCGCACCACGATGCCCGGCGTGGCTGCCAGGCGCTCGCGAATGCCGAGCCCGGTGGTCCCGGCCTCGCCGTCGATAAACACGGTCGCGTCGGTCATGCGGTCCTCCTTGGGGGGCGATGGTCGGCTTTGAGGGGCCTGGAACGCAAGAGGGGCGGCCCGATGCGGACCGCCCCCTTATATGCGCAGTCGCGTGGAAAACGATTACCGCTTGCTGAACTGGAAGCTGCGTCGGGCCTTCGCCTTGCCGTACTTCTTGCGCTCGACCACGCGGCTATCGCGGGTCAGGAACCCAGCCAGTTTCAACACGGGCCGCAACTCCGGCTCGTAATAGGTCAGTGCCCGGCTGATGCCGAGCCGCACCGCGCCCGCCTGGCCCGACAGGCCGCCGCCGTTGCAGGTGCACATGACGTCGAACTGGTTGTAGCGGTCCGTCACCAGGAACGGCTGGGTGATCAGCATGCGCAGCACGGGCCGGGCGAAATACTGGCCGACACGCTTGCCGTTGACCACGATCTCGCCCTTGCCCGGCTTCACCCAAACCCGGGCGATGGCGTTCTTGCGCCGGCCGGTGGCGTAGCTGCGGCCCTGCGCGTCGCGCTTGCTCTCGCGCTTCGGCGCGTCGCTGGTCGGCACCGCGGCGGCGACGGCGAGGTCCTTGAGGTCCGCAAGCGTGCGGGTCTGCTCCATGTCCGACATGCCCTAGGTCCTCTTATTCTTGGCGTTCATCGCCGCCACGTCGAGCGGCGCGGGCTGCTGGCCGTCATGCGGGTGCGTGGCGCCCTTGTACACGTGCAGGTGCCGCATCTGCTCGCGCTGCAGCGGGCCGCGCGTGATCATCCGCTCCACCGCCTTCTCGATCACCCGTTCCGGATGCGCGCTTTCCAGCCGCTGGCGGATGCTGCGGCCCTTGATGCCGCCGGGGTAGCCCGTGTGGTGATAGAAGATGGACTGGTCGGCCTTGTTGCCGGTCACGCGCACCTTCTCGGCGTTGACGACGACCACGTTGTCCCCGCAATCGACATGCGGGGTGAACTGCGGCTTGTGCTTGCCGCGCAGCCGCTGGGCGATGATCGAGGCGAGCCGGCCGAGCACGAGGCCCTCGGCGTCGATCAGTGTCCAGCCCTTGCTCACCTCGCGGGGCTTGAGCGATTGGGTCGTCTTCATAGGGGT
Organism: uncultured Acetobacteraceae bacterium; assembly: GCA_964235765.1. Taxonomy (GTDB): domain Bacteria; phylum Pseudomonadota; class Alphaproteobacteria; order Acetobacterales; family Acetobacteraceae; genus JAVVHH01. The sequence continues at coordinate 20,081 of CAXSDH010000008.1, read as the reverse complement.
ATCCCGGTTTGCAACAGGCGGCGCATATGCTCCGGAACGCCTGCGCCGTCAAGGCTTTCCGGGTGGTGGTAACACAATACCACATGCTTGCACCCCGCCCCGCACGGCATAGACTAGGCCCATGACCGAAGCACCCAAGCGCGGCATCGCCCGCAACGCCCCTGGCTACGGCGACCCCGAATTCGCCTCCTACCTGCGTCGCACCTTCTATAAGAGTATGGGCTATTCGCAGGCCATGCTCGACCGCCCGGTGATCGGCATCGTCGACACCGGCTCGGCCTACAACAACTGCCACCGCACGGCGCCCGAGCTGATCGAGGCGGTCAAGCGCGGGGTGCTGGCGGCCGGCGGGCTGCCGATGCCGTTCCCGACGGTCAGCCTGTGCGAGCCCAGCCTGTTCCCCACGAGCATGCATTTCCGCAACCTGGCCGCGCTCGATACCGAGGCGATGCTCGCGGCGCAGCCGATGGACGCGGCGGTAATGGTCGGCGGCTGCGACAAGACGGTGCCGGCGCAACTGATGGGCGCCGCCTCGTGCGACATCCCGAGCATCCAACTGGTCACCGGCCCCATGCTCGCCACCCCCTACCAGGGCGAGCGCCTGGCCGCCTGCACGGATTGCCGGCGGTACTGGGCCGCCTACCGGGCCGGAAAAGTGACGGGCGAGCGGATCGCGGAGATCGAGAGCCGCTTGGCCAGCACCGCCGGCACCTGCGGCGTCATGGGCACGGCCAGCACCATGGCGTGCATCGCCGAGGCGCTCGGCTTCATGCCGGCCGGGCACGCGAGCATCCCTGCCGTCCATGCCGACCGGCTGCGGGCCGCCGAGGAGGCGGGCACGCTCGCCATGCGCTTCGTCGAAAATCCGGTCCGGCCCTCGCAACTGATTACGGAGCATTCCGTCGAGAACGCGCTTCGCGTCCTGCTGGCCTTGGGCGGCAGCACCAACGCCTTGATCCACCTGACGGCCATCGCCGGGCGGCGCGGCATCAAGGTGGATCTGCGCCGGGTCAACGAATTGTCGGACGGGACGCCGGTGCTGGTGGACCTCAAGCCCACCGGCGAAGGCTACATGGAGGATTTCCACAGTGCCGGCGGGCTGCCCGCCTTGTTGTGGGAACTGCGCGACCTGCTGCATCTGGACGCCATCGACGTGACGGGCGCAGCGCTCGGCGACCGCCTGGCCGAGCCCGCCTTCGTGGACCGCCGCTACATTCGCGCGCGCGCGGAGCCGGTCAGCCCGGTGGGCGGCATCGTCGCCCTGTTCGGCAGCCTCGCCCCGCGCGGCGCCATCCTGAAGCGCAGCGCCGCCACCCCTGCCCTGTTCGAGACCGAGGCGCGTTGCTTGGTGTTCGACGGCCCGGCCGACCTCGCCGCCCGGATCGACGATCCCTTGCTGGACGTGGCGGAGGGCGACATCCTGGTCCTCAAGAACGCCGGGCCGCTGACGCCGGCAGGCATGCCGGAGGCGGGGTACCTCCCCATCCCCACCAAGCTCGGCCGCGCCGGGGTGAAGGACATGGTGCGCATCAGCGATTGCCGCATGTCCGGCACCGCCTTCGGCACCATCGTGCTGCACGTCACCCCCGAGGCCGCGGCCGGCGGCCCGCTCGCACTCGCGGAGTCCGGCGACCGCATCCGCCTTTCGGTCCGGGACCGCTGCCTCGACCTGCTGGTGGAGCCCGCCGAACTGGCCCGCCGCCGCTCCGGCTGGCGCGCGCCGCCCCGCCCCACCCGCGGCTGGGACCGCATCATCGCCGACCAGGTCCTGCAAGCCGACGAGGGCTGCGATCTGCGCGTGCTGCGCGCCGAGGGGGAGTAGCGCATCCTCCACGTCATCGGCGCCAGCGGCCGCTCCGGGGCGGCACTGTGCCGTTCGCTGCTGGCCGACGGCGTCCCCTACGCGCCCGTGGTCCGCAGCGCCGCCCGCTGGGCCGCAACCGGGTTGCCCGGCAACCCACGCATCGCCGACCTCACCGGCGCCGGCCTGCCAGAGGCGCTCGCGGGCGCCAGCAGCGTCGCCTCCTGCGCCCATGCCCGGCACATCCCCGCCATTCTCGCGGCAGCGCCTTCCGCGGCGCGGCTCGTGTTCCTCGGCAGCACCCGCAAGTTCACCCGCTGGCCCGACGCGCATGGCGACGGCGTGCTGGCCGGCGAGCAGGCCTTCCTCGCATCCGGGCAACCCGGCGCCATCCTGCACCCCACCATGATCTACGGCGCCGCCGGGGAGGACAACGTGCAGCGCCTCGCCGCCCTGCTTCGCCGCCTGCCGCTGGCGCCGCTGCCCGGCGGCGGGCGCGCCCTGGTGCAGCCCATTCACCAAGCGGACGTGAACCGCAGCATCCGCGCCGCGCTCGACCGGGGCTGGAGCGGGCCGGAAAGCCTGGTCATCGCCGGGCCGGATGCGATGCCCTATGCCGCCTTCGTCCGCGCGGTCGCCGCGGCCGCCGGGCTGCCGACGCCGCATCTGCTTGCCGTGCCCGCGGCGCTGCTCCTGGCCCTGGCGCCGCTGACCGCGCTGCCCCTGCTGCCCCGCATCCGCGCCGCCGAGATCCGCCGCTTGCTGGAGGACAAGGCTTTCAGCATCGCGCCAATGCGGGCTAGGCTCGGCGTCGACCCCATGACGCTGGCCGCCGGCCTCGCCCTCACCTTCGGAACCCAACCATGCCCGTGATCAACCGCATCGCCGACTACCACGCCGACATGACGGCTTGGCGGCAGGACCTGCACCAGCACCCCGAGCTCGCCTTGCAGGAGACCCGCACCTCGGCCCGCGTGCAGGAATTGCTGCACGCGTTCGGCGTGGACGAGGTGCATGCCGGCATCGCCAAGACGGGCGTGGTCGGCGTCATCCACGGCCAGCAGCCCGGGGAAGCCATCGGCCTGCGCGCCGACATGGACGCGCTGCCCATTCATGAGGAGACCGGGCGCGACTACGCAAGCCAAACCCCCGGCGTGATGCACGCCTGCGGCCATGATGGCCACACCACCATGCTGCTCGGCGCCGCCAAATACCTGGCCGAGACCCGCAACTTCGCCGGCACGGTGTACGTGATCTTCCAGCCTGCCGAGGAGAACCTGGCCGGCGGCGAGATCATGGTGAAGGAAGGCCTGTTCGAGCGCTTTCCCATGAAGCAGGTCTACGGCATGCACAACTGGCCCGCGGTGCCGGCCGGCACCTTCCAGTGGCGGGACGGCCCGGTTATGGCGGCCGTGGCCAACATCGAGATCGAGGTGACCGGCAAGGGGACACATGGCGCGCAGCCGCATAACGGCATCGACCCCATCGTGGTCAGCGCCGCCATCGTGCAGGCGCTGCAGAGCATCGTCGCCCGCAACATGGAGCCGGTTCAGGGCGGCGTGGTGACCATCGGCAGCATCCAGGGCGGCCACATCTACAACGTGATCCCGGAAAGGGTGCGCATGCTGGGCACGGCGCGCTGGTTCAAGCCGGAGGTGGGCGACATCCTGGAAAACGGCGTGCGCCGGCTGGCCACCAGCATCGCCGAGGGCTTCGGCGCCACCGCGGACGTCGTGTTCGCCCGGACCTACCCGGCCACCGTGAACGACCCGGCCGCCATGGCCCTCGCCCGGCACGCCGCGGAGACGGTGCAAGGCCAGGCACGGGTGGAGCACATGACCCAGCCGACCATGGGCGGCGAGGATTTCAGCTTCATGCTGAACGAGCGCCAAGGCGCGTATATCATGCTTGGCGCCGGGCGCGGGCCGGACGACGCGATGGTGCATCACCCGAAATACGACTTCAACGACGACATCCTGCCCGTGGGCGCGAGCTACTGGGCGACGCTGGCCGAGCAGTTGCTGCCGCGGCAGTCCTCGGTCGTGCCGTAGCGGCCATGCCGGGGAGCCGCTACTCGGTCCACCTGGAGGCGGACCCCGACCCGGCGCTCCGCGACAAAGTCCTGGCTCCGCTGGCTGCACACAACACGAGCATGGCGGGGCCCGGCAATCGGGGCTCGCTGGCCGTGACGGTGCGGGACGAGGCCGGAGAGGTCGTGGGCGGGCTATGGGGCCGCACCGGTTACGGCTTCCTGTTCGTCGAGCTTCTGGCGCTCGGCCCCGCCAGCGGCTCCGGCCGGGGCCGCGAGGTGATGGCGCTTGCAGAAGGCGAGGCCAAGCGCCGCGGCCTGGCGGGGATGTGGCTCGACACCTGGACGTTCCAGGCGCCGGGCTTCTATCGGAAGCTCGGGTTCGAGGAGTTCGGGCGGATTAAGGAGTTCCCGCCGGGCCACGACCGGATTTTCCTGGTCAAACGGTTCTAGCATCGCGGCCCCGCCAGGCCGCCCATTAGGGGAGACCAGCATGCCTTACGAATTGCGCCTGAGCGGCAAGGCACCTGCCCAGTTCGACACGGAGGAACAGGCGGTCGAGGCGGCCAAGCAAGCGTTCCGCGACAACCCGGATGCCGAGCCGGAGATCTACGACACCAGCACCGGGCAGCCCTGTGCCCCTGGCGCCAGCAAGGCCTGGCGCGAGGAACTCAAGGGCCGGGTCGGCTTCTAGCGCCTACTTCCAGCTTGCCAGATAGAAGCGCGGCAACTCGTCCCGGAACGTCCTGAAGTTGAGCTGCCGGCTGGTCGCGTAGGTGGTCACGAAGGTGAACAGCGGCATGAAGTAGGCCTGCTCGGTGATGCGCTTGATCACGGCGGTGTAGGCTGCCCGGCGCTTGTCCGGGTCGGTGGTGGCGCTGCCTTCCTCCACGAGCCGCTTCACGTCGGCGTCCCTGGTATAATCCTGGCCGCCGCCGGTGAAGAAATACGGCATGAAGGCCGAGGCATCGTTGATCGAGTAGCTGCCCCAACTGCCCATATCGAGCGGGTTCTTGCCCTCGATGCTGCGCTGGACCACAGCGCCGATCTGCAACTGCGTGACCTTCGCGCGAATGCCGACCGCCCCGAGGTAGTTCTGGATCGCCCCGACCCATTGGGGCAGCAGGTAGGTCACGACTTCCGTGTCGAATCCGTTGGGAAAGCCCGCTTCGGCCAGCATCGCCTTCGCCTTCGCCGGGTCATATTCGTATTTGGTGGCGACCGCCTGATCGCAGCCGAATTGGGTGGGAAAGCATGGCGCGTCCAGCACGCGGGCACCGCCGGGCATGAACTGCTTGGCCATGGTCTGCCGGTCGATCGCGTGGATGATGGCCTGGCGGACCTTGACGTTGGTGAGCGGGTTGTCGGCCCCGGTGCGCCCCGCGGCGTCCATGTTCATGTAGCCGACGCGCATGCTCTCGTTGGTGAGCGTTTGCAGCGTCGGCATCTTGCCGATGTTCTCCAACTGGTCCGGGCTGAATTGCCAAATCCAATCTGCCTGGCCGCCCAAGATTTGCGTCAGTTCGCCGGTGGCGTCCGCCACCTCCTTGATCACGATGCGGCGTATGGCAGGCTTGCCCTTCGGCCCGTCGAAGTAGGCGTCGTTGCGCTCCATGTCGATCTGGGTCACGCCGTCGACCCGGGTGACCCGATACGGCCCGGTGCCGACCGGCATCTTGGAGAAGTCGCCGCCCACCCGCTCCCGGTAAGCCTTGGGATAGATCGGCAGCACCATCGAGAAATATTCGAGCGCGGCCGGGAAAACACGCTTCAGCTTGATGCGCACCTTCAGGTCATCGACCTTCTCGACGCTTTCGATGAAGCTGTAGTTGCTGGGCACGGACACCTGCTTGTCCGTGAGGACGGAGCCGATCGTATACACCACGTCATCGGCGCTGAACTTGCTGCCGTCATGAAACACCACGCCTGGCCGCAGCTCGAACTCGATCGTGGTGTCATCGATGTAGCGCCACGACGTGGCCAGCAATGGCTTGAGCTGGAACGTCTCGGGGTCGCGGTGGATCAGCGTGTCCCAGACGTGATGCGAGACGACGAGGCCGGTGCGCAGCGAGTTGTAGAAGAAATCCACGTTCGGGATGGCGTCGCGCCAGGCCACCCGCAGCGTGTCCTGCGCTTTCTGCGCCTGCGCCGGCCCGAGCCCCAGCGCGCTTGCGACCACCAATCCGCCCAGCCACGCCCGCACCCGCATCGCACCCTCCGCCCCAGGAGCCCAAGCGTAGGGGCGGGGCTAGCTGTGTGCAATGCACAACTCGCCCCGTGTGCAATGCACAACTCACCCCCGTGTGCAATGCACAACTCACTACATCGTCGAGTTGAACAGCCCCCCGTCCAGCAACAGGTTCTGCCCGACCACGAAGCCCGAAGAGGCCGCGCACAGGAACACGCAAGCGTCGCCGAACTCCGAGGGCTCGCCGGGCCGGCCGGCGGGCCAGCCCTTGGCGCGCTCGGCCAGCTCCTGTTCCACCGTGCGCCCGTTCGCCGTCGCGGCGTCTTGGGTGTTGGAGCGCAGCCGGTCCGTCATGAAGGGGCCCGGCAGCAGGTTGTTGATCGTCACGTTGTGCCGCGCCACCTGGCGGGACAGCCCGGCGACGAAGCCGGTCAGCCCGGAGCGCGCGCCGTTGCTCATGCCCAGGCTCGGGATGGGCGACTTCACGCTGCCCGAGGTGATGTTGACGATGCGGCCGAACCGCCGGGCGATCATGCCGTCCACCACCGAACGGATGAGCTGGATCGGCGTCAGCATGTTGGCGTCGAGCGCGCGGATCCAGTCGTCCCGCTCCCAGGCGCGGAAGTCGCCCGGCGGCGGGCCGCCGGCGTTGTTGATCAGGATGTCCGGGTCGGGGCACGCCGCGAGCGCCCCGGCCCGGCCGGCCTCCGTGGTGATGTCGCCTGCCACCGCGGTCACGTCGGCTCCCGTTTCGGCGCGGATCTCGGCCGCGGTCTGCTCGAGGGTCGCCACGGTGCGCGCGGTGATGGTCACCGACACGCCCTCTCGCGCCAGCGCCATCGCGCAGGCGCGGCCCAGGCCCTTGCTGGCCGCGCACACCAGGGCGCGCTTGCCCGTCAAACCGACATCCATGCCTACTCTCCTATCGCAATCGTCTGCAGCGCCTGGCGCCACCGCTCGGGCAGCGGCGCGGGGCGGCGGGTGGCGCTGTCCACGCACACATGCACGAAGAACCCTTCGGCCGAGGCAAGCTCCGAATCTTCGCGGAAGATGCCGATCTCGTATCGCACGGAGCTGCCGCCCAGCCGCGCCACCCGCAGGCCGGCGGTGATCGTATCCGGAAACGCCACCTCGGCGTGGTACCGGCACCCGCTCTCGGCCACCACCATGAAATGGCCGCTGCCGCGCCAGGTCAGGATGCCCTGCCCGACCAGGAACTCGCATACGGCGGTGTCGAAGAAGCTGTAATAGTGCACGTTGTTCACGTGGCCGAACACGTCGTTGTCCATCCAGCGCAGGCTGACGGGCAGGAAGCGGCGATAGGCGGCGCGCCCGCCCGGCCCGGGCCGGGAGGCGCTCGGCC
>CAXSDH010000008.1:2024-12600 GCA_964235765.1 uncultured Acetobacteraceae bacterium | reverse complement strand
GCCGGTCGGGATATATCGTCATTGGGCGGGGATCATGGACACCCCGGCCCCCGCGCGCTAGATGCCGCGCCATCATGCGCCATATCCTTTTTGCGGCCGTCCTGCTCACGCCCGGGATTGCGTCCGCGCACGCGATCCTGCTGGAGAGCCAGCCTGCGGCCCACGGCTCGGCGGCGCCGGGCGTCACGCCGGTGCTGCTGCGGTTCAACAGCCGGATCGACCACGCCCGCTCCCGCCTCGTGCTGCGGCGCGCGCCCGCCGATACGCCCGTCCCGATCCTGCCCGACAGCCCGGCCGATTCGCTCGCAGCACGGATCGACCTGCCGCCGGGCGAGTACACGCTGCGCTGGCAGGTGCTCGCCGTCGATGGCCATATCACCCGCGGGGACGTGCCGTTCACCATCCGGGCTCCCTGATGGCGCTGCTGATCGACCTCTTCGGCTACCTGAGCATCATCCTGCACGGCGTCACCATCGTGGCGCAGAGCATGGCCTTGGGCGGCACGCTGTTCCTGGTGCTGCTGGCCCGGCCCTTCGCGCCCGACTTGCGGGAAGGCGCCGAGCTTGCCCGCCGCACGGCCGGGATCGCTGGCTGGAGCGCCGTCGCCCTCGTAATTTGCGAGGTGCTGACCGTGGCGATGCAGTCGGCCGTGCTGATGGACACCCTGCAACTGCCCGTCCAAGGCGTGCTCGGGGCCAACTTCGCCGTGGCCGGGCTGGTCAAGATGGCCGCCGCCGCGGCGCTCGCCGCCTGCCTCATGGCCCGGCGGCCGATCGGCGCCGCACCGCTGCTCGCCCTGTGCGCCGTCGTCGTCCTGGCAGCCACGCTGACCACCCATGCGGCGGCGCGCCTGAGCGGCGGCCCGCTGCTGCTGGCGGCCACCGCCACGCACATCATCGGCGCCGCGGTTTGGGTGGGCGGCATCCCGTGCTTCGTCATGGCCCTGAGCCAGTTGGAGAACGGCGCGGCGTTCCGCCGGGTCGGCGAGCGGTTTTCGCGCATCAGCATGGCTGGCGTGCTGTGCATCCTGGTGTCGGCCGCGGTGTTCGCCACGGTCTATATCGGCTCGTGGAAGGCCGCCTACGGCACGGCATACGGCGTCATGGTCGGCGCCAAGGTGACGATGTTCGGCGCGCTGCTGCTGCTGGGCCTCGGCAACTTCCTCGTGGTGCGGCGCCTGCGGGCCGACCCGGCCACCCCGGTGCTGCGCCTCAAGCGTTTCGCCGAGGTGGAGATCGGCATCGGCTTCACCATCTTCTTCGCCGCCGCGTCGCTGACCAGCGTGCCCCCGGCCGTGGACCTCAAGCAGGACCGCGTGACCTGGGCGGAAATCCTGGAGCGCAACACGCCCCACTGGCCTCGCCTGGTGTCGCCGGACCGGGATTCGCTCGCGCTGCCGGCGCTGCAAGCGCAGCTCGACCGGGAAGCCGCCGCCCAGCGCCAGGCCTCCATCGAAAAGGTGGCGCCCGCGCAAGCCTTCACGCCCGGCTCCGGCGAACTGCCCGCGCGCAACGCGGCCGACATCGCCTGGTCCGAGTACAACCATCACTGGGCCGGCCTGTTCGTGACCTTGATCGGCGTGCTCGCCCTGCTGCACCGGGCGGGATACGGCTGGGCCAAGCACTGGCCGCTGGCGATGCTGGGCCTTGCGGTATTCCTGTTCCTGCGCTCGGACCCGGAGGTCTGGCCGCTGGGCGAGATCGGCTTCTTCGAGAGCTTCCGCGACGTCGAGGTGCTGCAGCACCGCATGTTCGTCATCCTGATCGTGGCCTTCGCCGTGTTCGAGTGGGGCGTGCGCAACGGGCGGCTGCGCAGCCGGGCCTCGGCGCTGGTGTTCCCGCTGGTCACCGCGCTGGGCGGCGCCTTGCTGCTCACCCATAGCCACGCGATCGGCAACGTGCGCGACCAACTGTTGATCGAGCTGGCCCATACGCCGCTGGCGCTGGCCGGCGTCGCCGCGGGCTGGTCCCGCTGGCTGGAGCTGCGCGCCGATGGGGCGGTGCGCCGCTGGGCGGGGTGGGTGTGGCCGGCCTGCTTCGTGCTCGTGGGTGCGATCCTGCTGAACTACCGCGAGGTTTGAGCGGGCTTGGCCATAAATCGGTAGGGGCTGTCGCTTCCCAGCAGCGGATCGAGCGCCAGGCGGTGCTCGAGCGGCGGGAAGGCCCGGCTGCGGCAAGCCTGCCGATCGCAGAGCCGGCACGATAGGCCGATGCCCACCGCCGCCCGCGCGAGGTCGATGCCGTCCGCATAGGCGACCTGGTCGGCATGGCCGAGGTCGCAGCCCATGGCGACCACGTGCGTGGGCGGCGGCTCGCCCCAGCTCGCCGCACGGCCAACCACGCAGCGGGCGAAGCAGAGAAAGGCCGCGCCGTCCGGCAGGGCCGCGACCTGGACGTGGATGCGGCCGGGCTGGGCGAAGGCGGCGTGCACCACCCAGCGCGGACAGGAGCCGCCGAAGCGCGCGAAGGGGAATCCGGCAGCGGAGAACCGCTTGCTGACGTTGCCGGCCGGGTCCACGCGGAGAAAGAAGTAGGGCACGCCGCGGGCGCCCGGCCGCTGCAGGGACGACAGCCGGTGGCAGGCTTGCTCGAAGCTGACGCCGAAGCGCGCCGCCAGCGCCTCGACATCGTGGCGCAGGTCGGCGGCGGCGGTGCGGAAGCGTTCGTATGGCATCAGCACGGCGGCCGCGGCGTAGTTCAGCAGGCCCAGCCGGATCAACGATCCGGCCTCGCCCGAGCTTGGCGCGATGACGGCCACCAGCGCCTCGATCGGCTCCCGCGCCTCCAGCAGCACGAGCTGGAACGCCAGATGGAACGCCTGGCTCTCGCGGGGCAGTTGTTCCGAGAGGGCGAGGCTGCGCGCCGCCGGGTCGTAGCGGCGCAGTGCGCCCTCGAGCGGGCCAGTGTGGATGCGCAGCCCGTGCAGCCGCCGCAACCGTTCGGCGACCGCATGGTCGCGCTCCGCCGGCGTGTCCGGCAAATGGGCGCCGATCGCCTCCGACGCCGCCTCGATCTCGGCGAAGTGGTTGGACCGTTCATGGAAGGCGTCCCGCGCTTCCTCGTTCGGCAGCAGGATGCGGCGCCCGGACGGCAGGGCCATGCCGCTGCTCTCCTCGCGGGCCACTTTCCACGCGCGGTATAGCGCAAGCACGGCCCGGCTTGCCGCGGGGCTGCTGGTCGCCAGCGCCGCGAGGTCGGCGGCAGGAACCGGCTGGTCGAGCAGCGGGTCGGCGAACACCTCCCGCAAGCCGGTCTCCAACTGCCGCTCCTGGCTGCCCGACAGCGCCGCGAGATCAACCCGCAGCGTCTCCGCCAGCTTGATCAGCAGGCTGGCGGTCACCGGCCGCTGCTCGTGCTCGATCAGGTTCAGGTAGCTGGCCGAGATGCCGAGCCGGGCGGCGAGCGCCTGCTGCGTAAGGGCCTGCTCGCCGCGGAGGCGGCGCACTGTGCGGCCGATCAAGGGGGCTGCCATTTACAAACCTTTACGAATTCGAGTTAGAATGTGTCAATTTAGAACCTATTTACGCAACTACATCACCACTGCACTCTGGCCTTCGCGGCCGCAATGTCAATTATAGACGTATTCCGACCACACAGGAGAACCTCGATGCAGCCGACCATCCATCACGCCCCCGACGGGATGCCCTCTGGCCCCGGCCGTGATCCCGACCGCTTCGGCGGCATCCGGCGCGATTACAGCGACGCCGACGTGGCCCGCCTCGCCGGCACCTTCCGCATCCGCCACACCCTGGCCGAGATGGGCGCGGCGCGACTGTGGCACCTGCTCCGCACCGAGCCTTACGTGAACACCCTCGGCGCCCTGACCGGCAACCAGGCGATGCAGCAGGTGCGCGCCGGGCTGAAGGCGATCTACCTGTCGGGCTGGCAGGTCGCCGCCGACGCGAACACCTCGTGCGAGATGTATCCGGACCAGTCGCTCTATGCTGTGAACTCGGTGCCGCAGGTGTTGCAGCGGATCAATGCGGCGCTGCGGCGGTGCGACCAGATCGCGCAACTCGAGGGCGAGACGGATACGCATTGGATGGCGCCGATCGTGGCCGATGCGGAGGCCGGGTTCGGCGGCCCGCTGAACGCGTTCGAGCTGATGCGGGCGATGATCGCCGCCGGCGCGGCGGGCGTGCATTTCGAGGACCAGCTCGCGTCGGAGAAGAAGTGCGGCCACCTGGGCGGCAAGGTGCTGGTGCCGATCAGCCAGCACATCCGCACCCTGAACGCCGCCCGCCTAGCGGCCGACGTCGAGGGGGTCGCCACCGTGCTGCTCTGCCGGACCGACGCGCATTCGGCGCAGTTGCTGACCACGGACGTGGATGCGCGCGACCGGCCGTTTCTGACCGGCGAGCGGACCGCCGAGGGCTTCCATCGCATCCGGCCCGGCATGGGCGTGGACTACGCCATCGCCCGCGGCCTGGCCTTCGCGCCGTATTCCGATCTGCTGTGGTGGGAGACGAGCGAGCCCAACCTCGACGAGGCGCAGCGCTTCGCCAACGCGATCCACGCCGAGTTCCCGGGCAAGATGCTGGCCTACAACTGCTCGCCCAGCTTCAACTGGCAGAAGAAGCTCTCGCCGGAGGCGATCGCTACCTTCCAGCAGCGGATCGCCGCGATGGGCTACCGCTTCCAGTTCGTCACCCTGGCGGGGTTCCACAGCCTGAACCACAGCATGTTCACGCTGGCCCGCGGCTACAAGGAGCGCGGCATGGCGGCGTATTCCGAGCTGCAGCAGGCCGAGTTCGCGTCGGAGACGGACGGCTACACCGCGACCCGGCACCAGCGCGAGGTCGGCACCGGCTGGTTCGACGCCGTGGCGGTGGCCGCCTCGGGCGGGCAGTCCAGCACGACGGCGATGGCCGGCAGCACGGAGACGGCGCAGTTCCACGACGCCGCCCCGGCCCCGGCGGCGCAGCACGACCATGACGACGGGCTGGTGCACGCCCACGCCTGGGCCGTCTCCGCGCCGGATCGTTAGCGTACAGCCGGGCGGGGACGGCCGGCGCGGCCGTTCCCGCCCCTACCAGGGCAGTGCGGCCTTGGCGCCGGCTGCCGCCTGCTTTCGAACGCGGCTATAGCCTGTATGATCCCCTGGGTTGCCGCTGCTCTCCGGGGAACGCCGATGTCTGATGACCTGGTTTTGGAACGCCTTTGCCCCATTCGGGCAGGCCTGGCGTATCCGGCCGGCGGCGTCCAGAAAGTTGAGGAACGGCTCAAGCAGCGGCTGGAAGTCGTGGACGCGGCTGCGTGATCCCCGCGCTCGCGCTCGATCGGGTGAGAGTTGCGTTCCGCGATGCGCGAGGCGGCGCCTACACCGCCGTGGCTGACACGTCGCTCGAGGTGGCGCAGGGCGAGTTCGTCTCCGTCGTCGGCCCGACCGGGTGCGGCAAGAGCACCTTGCTCAATCTGGCGGCCGGGCTGCTCGCGCCCAGTTCGGGGGCGGTGCAGGTGCTGGGCGCGCCGCTGCGGGGCATCAATCGCCGGGCCGGCTATTTGTTCCAGTCCGACAGCCTGATGCCGTGGCGGAACGCGCGGGACAATGTGGCGGCCGGGCCGGAGTTCGCCGGCGCGTCCCGGGCCGCGGCACGGCAGCAGGCCGAGGCCTGGCTGGAACGCGTCGGCTTGCGTGGGCACGGGGGCAAGTATCCGCACCAGATGAGCGGCGGCATGCGCAAGCGCGCGCAACTGGCGCAAACGCTGGTGCTCGATCCGCCCATTCTGCTGATGGACGAGCCGTTCAGCGCGCTCGACGTGCAGACCCGGCTGATGATGGAGAACGAGTTGCTGGCCCTTTGGCAAGCCAACCGGAAGTCGGTGCTGTTCATCACCCATGACCTCGAGGAGGCGATCAGCCTGTCGGACCGCGTGGTCGTGCTGTCGGCTGGCCCGGCCACGCGGCCCATTGCCGAGTTCCCGATCGACCTGCCGCGCCCGCGCGACGTGGCGGAAATACGCATGACGCCGCACTTCCAGGCCTTGCAGGAACGCATCTGGGCGGTGCTGCGGGACGAAGTGCTGCGTGCCTACCAGGGCACCCGGGCGGCGTGATCACCTGCGCGCGCCTGGCGATCGGGGCCACGCTGCTGCTGCTGTGGCAGCTCGGCAGCGCCACGGGGGTGCTGTCGCCGCTGTTTTTCGGCCGGCCCGAGCGGATCGCCCATGTGGTGGTGCACTGGTTCGCCACCGGCGAGATCTGGCCGCATCTGGCGGTCACCATCGCCGAAACCTTGATGGCGTTTGCCACGGGCACGGTCGGGGGCGTGCTGGCCGGGCTCTGGCTCGGGCTGAGCCCGCGCGTGCAGGCGGTGCTCGACCCTTACATCAAGGCGGCCAACGCCATGCCGCGAGTGATCCTGGCGCCGATTTTCGCCATGTGGTTCGGGCTCGGCATGGCCAGCAAGGTGGCGCTGGGCTTCACGCTGGTGTTCTTCATCGTGTTCTTCAACGTGCTGCAAGGCGTGCGCGAGGTCAGCCCGACCGTGCTGAACGGCACGCGCATGCTGGGCGCGACCCGACGGCAACTGCTCCGCCACGTTTACCTGCCGGCCGCGCTCAGTTGGGTGTTCAGCTCGCTGCACGTCTCGGTCGGCATGGCGTTCGTGGGCGCGGTGATCGCCGAATACCTCGGCAGCGCCGCGGGCGTGGGCTATCTGATCCTGCAGGCCGAGGGCGTCTTCGACGTGGACACAGTGTTCGCCGGCATCGTGGTGCTGACCGCCTGCGCGCTGGTGCTGGACGCCTGCGTCACCTTGGCCGAGAAACGCCTGCTGGTCTGGCAACCCAGGGCCGACACGCCCCAGGACACATAACCGGGACACATAATGGAGGAAGCCATGCTCACACGCCGCGCCGCCCTGATCGCCGCTGCCGCCTTGCCGCTCCCAGCCGTCGCCCAGGCGCGAACGAAGGTCCGCTTCGCCGGCGGCGGCATCGCGCTGTACGGCTACATGCCGTTTTTCGTCGCCATCGGGCAAAACCTGTTCGCCAAGCACGGCATCGAGGCCGAGGTGGCGCAGTTCCCCGGCGGCGCCCGCGCCATGCAGGCCTTGCTGGGCGGCAGTTCGGACGTGGTGTGCGGCTACTACGAACATACCATCCAGATGGCGGCCAAGAACGCCAAGCTGACCGCCTTCGTGCTGCAGGCGCAGAACAGCGGCCTCGTGCTGGGCGTGCGGAAGCAGTTGGCGGGCGAGATCAAGACGGTGGCGGATTTGAAGGGTCGCAAGATCGGCGTGTCGGCGCCGGGTTCGGCGACGCATCTGTTCGTCATGCAGTTGATGGTGAAGGCCGGGCTGAAGCCTAACGACGCGGCGGCCATCGGCGTGGGCACCACGCAAACCGCGCTCTCCGCGTTCGAGCGCGGCGACATCGATGCGCTCAGCCTGTTTGACCCGATCATCGCCGACCTCGAGCTGAAGCGGTCCGTGGTGATCCTGGCCGATGCGCGGGACAGCGCGGGCACGCGGGCGATCTTTGGCGGCCCCTACGCCTCGGGCTGCCTGTATGCCGACGCGGCCTGGATACCCAAGAACGAGGCCGCTATCCGCGGCAGCGCCGCCGCCATCCAGGAGGCGGTCGCGTTCCTGAAAGCGGCCACGCCGGACCAGGCCATCGGCGCGCTCGCGGCGGGCATGTGCGCCGTGGGGATGGACGTGTGCACCAGCGCCTTCACCCGCAACCGGGACGCCTTCCAGCACGATTGCCGGGTGACGCCCGAGATGGCCGACACCGTGCGGCGCATGCTGGGCAGCTTCGACCCGGCCATCGCCGCGGCCGCGATCGACCTGCCGGCGACCTATACCGACCGGTACCTGCAAGCCTGACCGTCAGTGCGGCGCGCGGGCGAGGCTGAGCGCCTCGTGCGCCGCAAGCTCGGCCTCGGCCTGCCGGACCAGCCGCGACTCGTGGCGGCGCACGAACAGCAGCAGCCAGATCAACACGCCGCCGCCGACCACGCCCATGAACAGGCCGAACGGCCCCACGAGCCGATGCACCTGGTTGCCGAGTAGGTAGGCGCCGAAGCCGTAGCCGCCGGTCCAGACGATGCCGCCCAAGGCGTTCCAGAACATGAACCGGCCCCAGGGCATCGCGTTGGCGCCCGCCAGCATGGCGGCGAACACGCGCAGGAAGGCGATGAAGCGGCCGAAGAACACCACTTTCGGGCCATGCCGCAGAAACAGGAACTGGCCCAGACGCTGCCGCGGCCAGGTCAGCCCGATGCGCGGGCCGTAGCGCTGCAGCAAGGGCGGGCCAAGGCGGCGTCCGAGCATAAAGCCTGCATTGTCGCCCAGAATCGCCCCGGTCGCGGCCGCCAGCACCACCCACTCGATCTCCAGGCCGCCCAGCGTCGCCGCATAGATTGCCGCCGCGATCAACAGGCTCTCGCCAGGCAAGGGAAACCCCATGCTCTCGAAGAAGATGACCACGCCGACCAGCCCGTACCCGTAACGCTGGATCAGGCCGGCAAACTCCCACTCACCCACGCAGCCCCTCCCGATACCCCGCCCAGCCCGACGCGCGCAGCGCGCAGGCGGGGCAGGCGCCGCAGCCGAAACCCCACGCATGCCGGTGGGTTCGATCACCGTTGTAGCATGTGTGGGTATAATCAATGGTTACCGCCAGGATGCCCAATTGGTCCGCCATGGCCCAGGTCGCCGCCTTGTCGAGCCACATCAGCGGCGTCTCCAGCACGAACTTCCGGTCCAGGCCGAGGTTCAGCGCCAGCTGCATCGCCTTGACCGTATCGTCGCGGCAGTCCGGGTAGCCACTGAAGTCCGTCTCGCACATGCCGCCCACGATACGCCGCAGCCCGCGCCGGTAGGCCAGGGCGGCGGCATAGGTCAGGAACAGCAGGTTGCGGCCGGGCACGAAGGTGGTGGGCAGGCCCTCCGCGCCCCAGCCGATCGCCACGTCCGCGGTCAAGGCCGTGTCGCCGAGCGCGGCCAGCGTGGGGCCGAGGTCGAGCACGCAGTCCGGCCCCAACCGGCCAGCCCAGTTCCGCATCCCCGCCAGCGCCTCGCGGACGGGGCCGCGGCATGCCAATTCCACCGCATGCCGTTGGCCATAGGCGAAGCCCACCGTCTCGACCCGCGCGTAGCGTTCCAGCGCCCAGGCCAGGCAGGCCGTGCTGTCCTGCCCGCCGCTGAACAGCACCAATGCGCCGTCATCCATCGTCTTTCGCCCTGCCCCGCCCTATGTTCGCCAGCATGGACCTGGACTTCACCGAAGACGAGATCGGCCGGTACTCGCGGCATATCCTGCTCGCCGAAGTGGGCGGCGCTGGCCAGGCCCGGCTGCGCGCCGCGCGTGTGCTGATCGTGGGCGCCGGCGGCCTGGGCAGCCCGTTGCTGATGTACCTCGCTGCCGCCGGGATCGGCACCATCGGAGTGATCGACGACGACCGGGTGGACCTGAGCAACCTGCAGCGCCAGATCGCCCACACCACGGACCGCCTCGGCCAAGCCAAGGTCCGCTCCGCAGCCGCCGCCGCCACGGCCATCAACCCGGCGGTGCGGATCGAGGCGCACGAGACCCGCCTCACCGCCGCCAACGCGCTCGGCCTCGTCGGCCGCTACGACCTGGTATGCGACGGCAGCGACAACTTCCCGACGCGCTTCCTGGTCGCCGACGCCTGCGTGCTGGCCCGGCGCACCCTCGTTTCCGCCGCGGTGCTGCGGTTCGACGGCCAGCTTTCCGTGTTCAAGCCGCATCTGGGCGGCCCGTGCTATCGCTGCCTGCACCCGGCCCCGCCGCCACCCGGCATGGCGCCGTCGTGCGGCGAGGCAGGCATCCTGGGCGCGGTGACGGGCGTGATGGGCAGCCTGCAAGCGACCGAGGTGCTGAAGGAGGTGATCGGCATCGGCGAGAGCCTGTCCGGCCGCCTGCTGATCTGGGACGCGCTTTCGGCCCGGATGCGCACCATCAAGCTGCCGCGCGACCCGGCCTGCGCCCTGTGCGGCGACCACCCGAGCATCACCGACCTGTCCGCGCACGAGGCCGCGATTGCCGTCTGAACCGCTCGGCATATTGCTGATCTCAGGGGGGCATGAGCGGGCGCACTACGCCTTCGTCATGGCAGCCGGCGCCGCCGCGATCGGCCGCGCGGTGACTTTGTTCGCCACCAACGCGGGCTGCCGGGCGCTGCTGCGGGACTGGTGCAGCCCAGACGATGCGGCGCGCGATGCCGCCGTGCAGGCCCGGGGAGTGGCCGGGCTGGACGAGTTGCGGACAGCCGCGCTCGAGCTGGGCGTGCGTCTGCTGGCCTGCGACGCCGGGCTGCGGATGGCGGGGCTCGAGCCTGCCGCGCTGCATCCGGCGGTCGAGGTGGCGGGCGTGCCGAGCTTCCTGGCCGCGTGCGGGCCGGGCGGGATCGTGACACTTTGACCCGGCCGTGCTTGACCGCGGCGCAGGCTTCGCGGCAGGGATGCGCCATGCGTTCCACCGCTGCCGCACTCGCGCTGCTGTTCCTGCCCGGCGTGGCCTGGGCGCAGGCTCCGCCCCTGCCGCCCACCCCGCCGGCCCGGACGGCGACCCCGCCGGCCCGGACGGCAATCCAGCCGGCGCCGCGC
>CAXSDH010000008.1:0-1924 GCA_964235765.1 uncultured Acetobacteraceae bacterium | reverse complement strand
GCCGGCCCGGACGGCGACCCCGCCGGCCCGGACGGCAATCCAGCCGGCGCCGCGCACGCCGGTGCAAGCCACCCCGGTCGTCCGCCCGAAGCCCGGCGCCCCCAGCCGGCGCCCGGCGAGCCGTTCTGGGGCCCGTTCTGGGCCTCGGCCGGTGCTCCCGGCCGTCGCCCCCGCCCCGCAGCCCGCGCCCGAGCCGGAAAAGGCGGCCGAGCCCGGCCGCGGCAGCAACACCGGCATGCCGCTGCCCCGCTTCGCGGCGCTACGTTCCGAGGAGGTCAACCTGCGGACCGGGCCGGGCGTCCGTTATCCGATCGAGTGGGTGTACAAGCGCCGCGACCTGCCGGTGCAGATCGAGCGCGAGTTCGAGGTGTGGCGGCTGGTGCGCGACCAGGAGGGCGTGAAGGGCTGGGTGCACCAGGCCACCCTGGCGCCGCGCCGCACGGCGGTGGTGGTTGGCGAGCAGACCTTGCGCCAGGCCGCTGAGGACACCGCCGGGCCGGTCGCGAAACTGAAGCCGGGGGTCATCTTGCGGCTGCGCAGTTGCGAGGCGGCGTCCGCCTGGTGCCAGGCCCAGGTTCAGGACTACCGTGGCTGGGTGAAGCGGACCGAGATATGGGGCACGTTCCCGAACGAGGCAATCCAATGAGCCAGGCGACTTTGGACGAAACCACGCCACGCGCCCATCACGACATGGGCGGCGTGCCGCGCTTCCTGTGCGAGCCGATCGACACCGAGCCGCATCAGTTGACGGCGTTCGACCGCGAGGTGGATGCGATCCGCGGCATATTGGGCGCGAAGGGCGTGATGAGCGTGGACGAGCTGCGCCGCGGCATCGAGGCGATCCCGGAGGCGGACTATCTGCGGCTGTCCTACTATCAAAAATGGATCAGGTCGATCACCGACAACCTGCTGGCCCGCGGCGTGATCACCGAGGGCGAGCTGCTCCAGGCGCTGGACCGGTGCTAGCCCCCGGCACTTTAGCCCCCAGCACTTTGGCCCCCAGCACTTTGGCCCCCAGCACTTTGGCCCCCGGCACACGGGTCCGCGTGCGCAACGACTGGCCGGAGCTGCGCGGCCCCTGCCACATCCGCACGCCGCATTACCTGCGCGGCCGCATGGGCACCGTGGTGCGCCACCTCGGCGCCTTCCCCAACCCGGAGGACCTGGCCTTCGCCCGGCCGGCCGCCCGCCTGCCGCTGTATCACGTCGCCTTCGCGCCGCAGGCGATCTGGCCCGACAGCAGCGCCGGCGAAATCCTCGTCGAGCTTTATGAACCCTGGTTGGAGCCCCGGACATGAACGTGCTGGAGACCCAAAGCGACCGCCTGCTCGCCGCCGTCCGCATGCTGCTGGAGCAGAAGGGCCTCGCCACTCCGGAGGAGATCGCCGATCGGGTGGAGCGCACCGACCGCGCCAGCCCCGCCCAGGGCGCGCGGATGGTCGCCCGCGCCTGGACCGACCCCGTCTATCGCACGATGATGCTGGAGGATGGCGCCAAGGCCGCGGAAGCCCTGGGCATCCACATGCGCGGCCTGCCGCCGCTCGGCGTGCTGGAGAACACCGACGAGACGCACAACCTGGTGGTCTGCACCCTGTGCAGTTGCTATCCGCGCGGGGTGCTGGGCTACCCGCCCTTCTGGTTCAAGTCGCCAGCCTACCGCGCCCGCGCCATCCGCGACCCGGCCGGCGTGCTGGCCGAGTGGGGCACCAAGCTGCCCGACGGCGCCCGCATCCGCGTGGTGGACAGCACCGCCGACTACCGCTGGATGGTGCTGCCGCAGCGCCCCAAGGGCACGGAGGGCTGGGACGAGGCGCGGTTGGCCGGGCTGGTGCGGGAGGGCGACATGATCGGCGTCTCGGTGCCGGCGATCTAGCGCGCTTTCCGCCGCGCTAGGATCGCCGGGGATCAGGCCCGCGTCCGGGCG
>CAXSDH010000007.1:82046-86036 GCA_964235765.1 uncultured Acetobacteraceae bacterium | reverse complement strand
CGAGATCGGCGCAAACCGCCCGTCCCCGGCCAAGCGCCCCCGCCCTCGCGCCCCCAAACACCACCCCCACGCCGCACCACCAACCTTGACACCCCCAACCATAAATGTTCCCTTTCCGTTCATGGCCTCCCACCCAACCCCACCCGAACCCGACACCACCGCCGCCCAACAGGCGGAGCATACCCAACATCACCGCGCCATCCTCAACGAACTGATCGACATGGGCGCCGACCTGGCCCGCCTCGTCCACCAGCAAGCCCACTCCCAAGCCGCCGCAAAACCGGCCAACGATCACGCCCCGCCAGACCCCACCATTGCCTTCGACCGCATCGCCCGCGCCATCCGCCGCACCATAACCCTGGCGCAGAACCTCGCCGGGCCCGTGCAGCCCCGCGCCGCCGGCCAGCACCGCCTCGCCGCCCGCAAGCGCATCATCCGCGACGTCGAGGACGCCATCCAGCGCACGCCCCAGGCCGCCCGCAACGGCGCCGAATCCCTCCACGCCGAACTGCTCGACCGGCTCGACGCCCCCGATCTCGACGACGACGTCGCCCACCGCCCCATCGCCGGCATCATCGCCGACATCTGTCGCGACCTCGGCCTCGCCGCGCAGTCCGGCGCCCAACCCTGGAAGCGCCGCACCCCCGAGGACATCGAAGCCCTCTGCGCCCGCGCCGCCTCCTTGTCGCGCCCGCCTTTCGCAACCATCACGCCTCCGCAGCCCATCCGCCCCGCCCGGCCGCGACACGCAATCAGGTCCGCCCCGGCGGCCGGCCTCAACCAGGCGGCAGGAACTCAACCTCATGCAGCCCGGCCAGCCGAACCACCTCCGCCGGGTCCGGCACCCCATCGATGGCGATGAACAAGGCCCATAGCCGCGCGGTCGGCGCCACCCAGAACAGGCAGGTCGTGGTCGCGCCGCTACGGTTGAACAGCCCGTGCGGCTGGCCCATCGGCAAGCGCATCATGTCGCCCGGCCCTGCCACCTGCGTCCCCGCCGCAGCGTCCAGCTCCAGCGCCCCGGTCAGCACATAAACGAACTCGTCCTGCGTGGCATGCACATGCGGCGGCACGAACGTGCCCGGCGGAAACGTGGCGTGCCACGACATCGAATGCTCGGAATGTTGCAGCGGCACATAGGTTTGGCCCAGGATGTTCCAGGCGATGCCGTCGATGCCGGTGCCAGCCGACTGAATCCCCGGTATGAGCAAAAGCCTCTCCTGTTCGGTCCCCCCCAAACCCTAGCGCCAGTTCGTGGTCGTTGCGAGCAGCACGAACAGTCCGGCCGCGCCAAGCAACAGCGGCAGCGCCGGCACCAGCAGCAACGCCACCGCCGGCCGCCGCTTGCCCCCGCGTCGCAGCCGCAAGCTGCCAAGCAGCACCGCGCCCAGGAACGCAAGCAACATCAGCCACGACATGACGTCGAGCTGGCTGAGGGATCCAAACCTCAGCGCGGCGGCGAACATCGCCCCGGCGCCCAGGGCCACCAGCGCGTCGAAGCCGAACAGCAACCAAAACAACCTCATCAGCGCCACGCCCCCGGCAGCACCAACGCCGCCGCATCGAACGCGAACAGCAGCCGAAACACCCTCATACGTGCAAAAACCGCTCGGCAATGGCCGGGTCCGCCGCCAGCGCCGCGGCCGCGCCGGTCCAAGCCACGCGCCCCTTCTCCAGGATCATCACCCGGTCCGCCAGCGCCGTCAGCGCGCCCAAATGCTTGTCGATCACCAGGATCGACTCCCCCTCCGCCCGCAGCCCGCGCAAACAGGCAAAGATCTCGGCCCGGATCAGCGGCGCCAGCCCCTCCGTCGCCTCGTCCAAAATCAGCAGCGCCGGGTTCGTCATCAGCGCCCGGCCAATGGCCAGCATCTGCTGCTCGCCCCCGGAAAGCTCATGCCCCCGGTTGCGGCGCCGCTCCGCCAGCCGCGGAAACAGCCCATAAACCCGGGGCAGCGTCCACCGCGCCGGCCCCCGACGCGCCGCGGCGGTGGCAACCAGGTTCTCCTCCACGCTCAACGTCGGAAACACCTGCCGCCCCTCCGGCACCAACCCGATGCCGGCCCGCGCCACAAGGTGCGGCGCCGACCCGGCCAGCGCCTGCCCGCGAAACACCACCTCGCCCGCGGTCGGGCGCAGCAGCCCCATCACCGCCCGCACCGTCGTGGTCTTGCCCATGCCGTTGCGGCCCATCAGCGCCAACGCCTCCCCCTCGGCGATCGCAAACCCCACGCCGAACAGCACCTGCGCCGTGCCATACCCGGCGTCCAGCCCCGAGACCGTCAGCATCCGTCCCCCAAGTAGGCCGCCCGCACGGCCGGGTCGGCACGCACCGCATCAGGCGCGCCGCTGGCCACGATGGCGCCGGAAACCAGCACCGAAACCTGGTCCGCCAGGGCGAACACGGCGTCCATGTCGTGCTCGACCAGCAGCAGGCCGAACCGCCCCTTCAAGCGCGCCAGCAGGGCGATGATGCCCCGCGCCTCCTCATGGCCCATGCCGGCCAGCGGCTCGTCGAGCAGGATGCAGCGCGGCTCCAAGGCCAGCGCCGAAGCGATCTCCAAGGCCCGGCGCTCCCCATGCGAAAGATCCTGCGCCCGCACCTCAGCCCGGTCCAACAGCCCCACCGCGCCCAGGCACTCCCCCACCGAACCCGCCCACCCCGCCCGTCCCCAAGGCCGCAACGGGTGCGGCGCCCGCGCCTGGGCCGCCAACGCCACGTTCTCCGCCGCCGAGAAGCTCGGCACCAACTGGCTGATCTGGAACGTCCGCGCCAAACCGAGCCGAGCCCGCCGATGCGGCGTCAGCCGCGTAATGTCCTGCCCATCCAACAGCACCTGCCCCGCATCGGGGGCCAGCGTGCCCATAAGCTGGTGGATCAAGCTGGTCTTGCCCGCGCCATTCGGCCCGATCAACGCATGCAAGCCCGGCGACGGCACATCGAGGTTCACCTCCCGCGTGACCGCCAGCGCGCCAAACCGCTTGCAAAGCCCACGCACGCTCAGGCTCAAGGCCGCCGCCCCAGCAACGCCGCCAGCAACAGCAGCGGGCCCAGGATCAACGGCCAATGCGTGGTCAGCCCCGCTAGCAACTCCTCCGCGACGATCAACCCCGTCGCCCCCGCCGCAGCCCCCACCAGCCGGCCATCCACGCTGCGGCCCAGCGCCCCCACGCTGCCAAGGATCACCATCACCAGAAGGTGTCCGGACGCGCGCCAGTCCAGGATCGCCGGGCTGACGAACTCGCTGTTGTTGGCGAACCAGAACCCGGCGAGCCCCCCCCCAGCGCCCCCCGCCGTGCAGGCCGCGAGCCGGATGCGCACCACGTCGTAACCCAGCGCCGCCACCCGCGCCGGGTTCTCCCGCGCCGCCCGCAGCACCCGCCCATACGGCGACAGCGCCAGCACGCGAAGCGCCCAGCCGAGCAGCGCCAGGCTCGCCACCACCGCATAATGGAACGCAGTCCGCCCCTCCAGCACGGCCGTCCCAACAAGCGGCGACCGCCCGTCCAGCGCCATCCCGTCATCCCCGCCATACAGCGCCAGCGACCCGGCGACGAAATAGGCCATTTGCCCAAACGCCAATGTGATCATGATGAATGTGACGCCCTGCGTCCGCAGCGCCACCAGCCCGGTCACGAACGCAAACAGCCCGGCCGCCGCCATGGCGGCCGGCAGCACCAGCAATGCGTCGGCGCCCCCCGCCGCCAGAACCGCATAGGCGCCGATCCCCACCATCGCCGCGTGCCCAAAACTGACCAGGCCTCCAAACCCAACCATGAACTGCAGCGACACCGCGGCGATCGCCAGCACGGCCGCGCGGGTCGCCACCGACAAGGCATAGCCCGATGCGCCAAGCTCCACCGCCACCGGCGCGCCCAGCAGGAACAGGGCCGAGGCCGCCGCGGCCAGCCCCGTTATTCCCAGCCCCGTTATCCCCAGCCCCGTTATTCCTGGCCCCCTCATGCCCGGCCGCGGGCCGGCAGCAATCC
>CAXSDH010000007.1:0-81946 GCA_964235765.1 uncultured Acetobacteraceae bacterium | reverse complement strand
CCCAGCCCCGTTATTCCTGGCCCCCTCATGCCCGGCCGCGGGCCGGCAGCAATCCCCGCGGCAGGAAGCCCAGCACACCCGCCATCAACAGGTAGATGGACATCGAGGCCAGCGCCGGCCCGGCCATCCGCGCGGCCGAGGGCGCCATCACCAGCCGCAGCGCGTCGGTGATGAAGGTCCGGCCCAGCGTGTCGGTGAGCCCAACCAGCAGCGCCGCGACGAACGCCCCCCGCACCGAGCCCACGCCGCCCACCACGATGACGACGAAGGCCAGGATCAACACGCTGCCCCCCATGCTGGGCTCGACGGCGATCAAGGGCGCGGCTGCCGCCCCCGCAAACCCCGCCAGCATCGCGCCGGTGGCGAGCACCAGCGCGAACAGCCGCTGCACGTCGATGCCCATGGCGCCCAGGATCGGCGCGTTGCTGGCGCCGGCGCGCACCAGCATCCCGGCCCGGGTGCGCTCGATGGCGGCCCACAACAAGGCCGCAAGCCCTAGCCCCGTCGCCAGCAGCACCAACCGGTAGCTGGGGTAATTCAGCCCGCCCGGCAGCGCCACGGCGCCGGACAGCATGGCCGGAAGCGCCAAGGAACGCGGCGCCGGCCCGAACATGGCGCGCACGCCCTCTTCCAGCAGCAGGATCAGCCCATAGGTGGCCAGCACCTGGTCCAGGTGGTCCCGCCCGAGCAGCCGCCGGAACACCAGCGCGTCCAGCAGCAGCCCGATCCCGAACGACCCGGTCGCGGCCAGCAGCAGCGCCAGCACGAACGACCCCGTCCATTGCTGCGCCATTACGGCAAGGTAGGCGCCCAGCATGTACTGCACGCCATGCGCCAAGTTGATCACGTCCATCACCCCGAACACCAAGGTGAGCCCGGCCGCGATCAGGAACAGCAGAACACCCAGTTGCAGGCCATTGAGCGCCTGCACCAGGAGCAGCGTCACCGCTTCTACTGGAGGGGGCACTCCTTGGCGTAATCGTCGGCGTAATCCTTGAACACGCGCTGCCGGATTTGCGTCTCGAACAGCCCGTCATCCCGCTTGGCAACCTGGACCACGTAGAAATCCTGGATCGGGTAGCCGTTGTTGTTGAACCGGAACGCGCCGCGGGGCGAGGTGAACTCGGCCGCCCTCAGGGCCGCACGCAACTTCTCCTTATCCTGCGTGTCGCCTCCCGTGCGCTTCAGCGCGCTGTCGATCAACTGCGCGGCATCGTAGGCCTGCATGGCATACGAGGCCGGCACGTACTTGTAGGCCGCCTCGAAGGCCGTGACGAACGCCTTGTTGGCTGAATTATCCATGTTCGGCGCCCAGCTCATGCCGCCATACAGGCCCACCGCCGCCTCCCGCTGGGCAGGCAGCGTGCTCTCATCCACGGTGAACGCCGACAGGAACGGGATGGTGTCGGCCAGGCCGGACTGGCGAAACTGCTTGACAAGGTTGACGCCGAGGCCGCCCGGCATGAAGGCGAACACCACGTCGGGCTTGGCGGCGGCGATGCGCGCCAGGTCCGCCTGAAAGTCGAGTTGCGTCAGCGGCACGAAATCCTCGTCGAGGATCTCGCCCTTGAAATGCGACTTGAACCCCGAAATCGCGTCCCGCCCCGCCTGGTAGTTCGGCGCCATCAGGAAGGCGCGCTTATAGCCCTTCTCCTGGGCATAGGCGCCCATGACGCCGTGCACCTGGTTGTTCTCGTAGCTGGTGACGAAGAAATTGGGGCTGCAGCCCTTGCCTGCGAAGGTGCTGGCGCCGGCGTTCGGGCTGATCAGGATCGTGTTGGCGCCAGTTACGGGCCGAAAGATTGCGGCCAGCACGTTGCTAAAGATGGGACCGACCACGAAATCCGCTCGATCCTGCTCCACTAGCCGTCGGGCACGGGCGGCGGCAACGTCCGGCTTCAGCTCATCGTCCACCACGATCAGGTTCACGTCCCGCCCACCCAGCCGGCCGCCCCGCTGCTTGAGCGCGAGCTCGAAGCCATCGCGCGCGTGCTGGCCGAGGACGGAACCAGGCCCGGAGAGTGTGACCAAAACGCCGATGGTAAGGGGGCCGTTGCCCTCCGCCCGGAGAGGGCTAGCCGCCACGATCATGGCGGACATCAGCAGCGGCAGCAGCGCTTTCATCGATCCAAGCCCCCGGTCATGTGCCCGGAGCCTAGCGGCAGGATGTTTTAGATGTAAAGCAAGCGGCCGCCGGGACGGAGCGCCCGGCGGCCGGACGCCTTCGCTATTTCTTGGCTTTCGGCTTGGCGCCCTTGGCGGCGGGCTCCGGCACGTTCATCGCATCCTTCACCTGCTTGGCCGGCGTGAAGGCGAGCTTCTTCGAGGCGGCGATCTGGATGGTTTCGCCGGTGGCCGGGTTGCGGCCCTGGCGGGCTTCGCGCGCGGCCACCTTGAACTTGCCGAACCCGGGAATGCTGACTTCCTCACCTTTGGCGGCAGCTTCGACGACGGCGGCGAACACGCCCTCGACCACCTGCTTTGCCTGCTTCTTCTCGACACCATGTTTGGCGGCGATCTGATCAGCTAATTCGATAACGTTCATTCAGATGTCCTTTCCGGCTTCTCGTGACGGGCAGCTAACAGGAAGGGGCAGGCGTGTCACCCCAGTCAGGCCGCCTCATACCGCACCGCTACCAGCACTGTTATCCAGGCTGGGCGCCCGCGGGCAACCCCATCCCTGGGATAAGCCGGAGATGTTGGCTATCGTGTGGCAACAACGACACCGGGAGAACCAGGTTGGACGTCCGCGCCGCCGTCGCCTTCGCCGCAGGCCAGCCGCTCAGTATCGAGACCGTGCAGCTCGAAGGGCCTCGTGAAGGCGAGGTCCTGGTCGAGATCAAGGCGACCGGCATTTGCCACACCGACAAGTTCACCCTGTCCGGCGACGATCCGGAAGGCATGTTCCCCGCCATCCTGGGCCATGAAGGTGCGGGCGTCGTGGTCGAGGTGGGCGTCGGCGTGCGCACCCTGAGGAAGGGCGACCACGTCATCCCGCTCTACACGCCGGAATGCCGGGAATGCGACTACTGCCTCAGCCGCAAGACCAACCTGTGCCAGAAAATCCGCGTGACCCAGGGCCGCGGACTGATGCCGGACGGCACCAGCCGGTTCAGCTACAAGGGCAAGCCTGTGCTGCACTACATGGGCTGTTCCACCTTTGCCAACTTCACCGTGCTGCCCGAGATCGCGCTGGCGAAAGTCCGGGCGGACGCACCCTTCGAGAAAATCTGCTACATCGGCTGCGGGGTCACCACTGGCGTGGGCGCGGTCATCTTCACCGCCAAAGTCCAGCCCGGAGACAACGTGGTCGTGTTTGGGCTTGGCGGCATCGGCCTGAACGTGGTCCAGGGCGCACGCCTCGCCGGCGCCGACAAGATCATCGGCGTGGACGTAAATCCCGGCCGTCAGGCGCTTGCCGAGAAGTTCGGCATGACCCACTTCGTCAATCCCAAGGAGGTCGGCCCAAAGGAGGTCGGCCCCAAGGAGGTAGGCCCCAAGCAGGTGGGCGGCGACCTGGTCGCCCACCTCGTCGAACTGACCGGCGGTGGCGCGGACCACAGCTTCGAGTGCGTGGGCAACACCACCCTCATGCGCCAGGCGCTGGAATGCGCGCATAAGGGGTGGGGCAAGAGCACCATTATCGGCGTGGCGGGCGCCGGCCAGGAGATCAGCACGCGGCCATTCCAGTTGGTGACCGGCCGTGTCTGGCAGGGCAGCGCCTTCGGCGGCGCCCGCGGCCGCACGGACGTGCCGCGCATCGTGGACTGGTACATGGAGGGTAAGATCAACATCGACGACCTGATCACCCACGTGCTGCCGCTCGAGCGGATCAACGAAGGCTTCGACCTCATGGCCCGGGGCGAAAGCATCCGCAGCGTGGTGGTCTTTTAGCGGAATGCTGCAAGGCCGCACCGCCATCGTCACCGGTGCGGGCCGCGGCGTCGGCGAAGCCATCGCGCGCGCCATGGCCGCACAGGGCGCGGCCGTCGTCGTCAGCGACATCGACCCGGCCGGCGCCGAACGAGTCGCTGCCTCGCTCCGCGCCGAACGCGCGCGGGCGGTGGCGGCCCGCGCCGATGTGGGCCAGCAGGCGGACGCCGACACGCTGGCCCGCGTGGCGGTGGAACGGTTCGGTGGGTTGGACATCCTGGTGAATAATGCCGGCATAGGGATGAACAAACCGTTTATGGAAACCACGCCAGAGGACCTGGAACGGGTCATGCGAGTGAATTTCTGCGGCGCGATGCTCTGCGCGCAGGCTGCTCTCCGGGTCATGCTGCCGCGCGGCTACGGCCGGATCGTGAACATCACTTCAATCTCCGGGCAGCGCGGCAACCTCGGGCGTACCGCCTATGGCGCCTCGAAGGCGGCGCTGGCCCTGATGACGCGGGTGATGGCGGCCGAGTTGGGCGGACAAGGGGTCACCATAAACGCCGTCGCTCCCGGCCCGGTGGAGACCGAGATGGCGGCCCGGCTGCACACCCCAGAAACGCGGCAATCCTTCCACGACCGCATCCCCGCAGCGCGCTACGGCACGCCCGAGGAGATCGCCGCCGCCGCCGTGTTCCTGGCCTCCGAGGGGGCGGGATACGTGTGCGGCCACACGCTGAACGTCGATGGCGGCTTTGACGCATCCGGGATCATGCCCGCTAAAGAATTTCCTGCCAAAGACTTTCACCCATGAGGTTGAAGGACCGGGTGGCCCTGCTGTTCGGCGCCGGCTGCGTCGGGGCGGGCTGGGGCAACGGCAACGCGGCGGCGGTCGCCTATGCCCGGGCCGGCGCCGTCGTCGTCGCCGTAGATCGCAACCTGGCGGCGGCCGAGGCCACAAGCGCGCTGATCCTGGCCGAAGGCGGCGCCTGCGCGGCGCTGGCAGCCGACGTGACCGATAGTGCCAGCGTTCACGCCGCGGTGGCGCAGACCCTGCGGCTCCATGGGCGGATCGACATCCTGCACAACAACGTGGGCTATGCGGGCATGGGCGGCCCGGTCGAGCTGGAGGAAGCGGAGTGGGACCGCATCGTGGCGCTCAACCTCAAGGGCGTGTTCCTGGCCTGCAAGCACGCCCTGCCGCCGATGCTGGCCCGGGGCCGCGGCGCCATCGTCAACATCTCCTCCCTCGCCGCGATCCGCTGGACCGGATATCCCTATGCCGCCTACTACGCGGCCAAGGCGGGCGTGAACCAGCTCACCGTCGGGTTGGCGGTGCAGTATGCCGGCCAGGGCATCCGCGCCAACGCGATCATGCCCGGGCTGATGAACACGCCGCTCATCCACCAGCAGATCGCCGGCCAATATGCCGATGAGGATGCGATGATCCGGGCGCGCGACGCCGCCTGCCCGATGGGCCGCATGGGCACGGGCTGGGATGTCGCGCACGCGGCCGTGTTCCTCGCCTCCGACGAAGCTGCCTATATCACTGGAGTGTGTCTGCCGGTCGATGGTGGGCTGAGCTGCCGGGCGGCGTAGCTGGAGAGCGGGCGATGGAGGGCTTCAAGGGCAAGGCGCCGGGGAGCGGGTCGGGTGAGATGTCCCGCAGGACGCAGTTGCTGCGCCCCGCAATCGCGCTCGACGAAAAGCAGGCCGCCCTGGCCCGGCGGATGCGCAGGGCAGGGGCGGAGCCGGGCGCCATCGCCAACAGCATGGGCCTGCCCGTCGAAGAGATCGAGAAGGCCTTGGTGCAGATGCGCTCGCCCCGGCCCGAGACCACGCGCGGCACCCTGAACGTGACGCTGGCGGCCCACCGGCTGATCATGCAGGAGCGGGTGGGCGACGAACCGGTCTGGCAGACGGTGGACCGCATGATGAACGAACTGCTGCGGCTTCGCGCCGTCGCTCCCCCGGCCCGGCGGAAGGCCGCGCCTGCCGGGCAAGCAGACCTGCCCCTACTTGGCCGTTAGTAGTTTGTTAAGAGAACCTGTGGGACAGTAGCCCATGTTGTACACCATGTTCGATGCCGCATCGGCAGCCATGTTCCCCGCCCGCATGTGGGCGCGTGCCGCCAGCACGGCGCTGCGCGCACCGGCCGGGCCGGATTACCTGACCTGGCCCAGCCGTGCCGCGGTCGCGTGGGTGGACGTGGTGGATGACGTGCTGCGGCCCCGTAGCAAGCCGGACTGGAACGTGCGGCAACGGCGTGGCGCCGAGGCCGTGCTGCATGAGACGGTCGAACTCGATCGGCCGTTTGTCCGCTTGCTGCGCTTCCAGGCGCCGGGCGCAGCGGGCAAGCGCGTGCTGCTGGTGGCGCCGATGAGCGGCCATCACGCCACCCTGCTGCGTGGCACCGTGCAGGATATGGTGGATACCGGCCTCGAAGTGTTCGTGACCGACTGGCGCAACGCCCGCATCGTGCCGCTGGTGCATGGGGACTTCGACCTTTCGAGCTATATCGAGACCGTGATCGGCTTCCTGCGGCACCTTGGTCCCGACACGCATGTCGTGGCGGTGTGCCAGCCCGCGCCGGCCGTGGTCGCCGCCGTGTCCCTGCTCGCAGCCCGCAACGACTCGGCGCAGCCCCGCAGCATGACCCTGATGGGCGGCCCGGTCGACACACGCGCCGCCCCAACCGCCGTGACCCGGCTGGCCGAACAGCACCCGATCGCCTGGTTCGAGCGCCATGTGGTCGCCACCGTACCGCCCTGGCACCCCGGCGCGTTCCGCCGCGTGTATCCCGGCTTTCTGCAGCTCGCCGCTTTCATGTCGATGAATCCCGACCGGCATATCGAGGCGCATCGCCGCATGTTCGACCACCTGGTCCGCGGCGACGACGACAGTGCCGCCTCCCACC
This sequence comes from uncultured Acetobacteraceae bacterium, assembly GCA_964235765.1. Classification (GTDB taxonomy): domain Bacteria; phylum Pseudomonadota; class Alphaproteobacteria; order Acetobacterales; family Acetobacteraceae; genus JAVVHH01. Next base: position 75,156 of record CAXSDH010000007.1, on the reverse strand, counting down.
GCCGGTTCTACGACGAATACCTGGCGGTGATGGACGTGCCGGCCAGCTACTATCTCGAGACCGTCGAGACCTTCTTCCAGAAGCACGACTTGGCCGAAGGCCGCATGCGCGTGCGTGGAGAACTGGTGACGCCTGCCGCCATCGAGCATACGGCGCTGATGACGGTGGAAGGCGAACTGGACGATATTTCGGCGCCGGGCCAGACCATTGCCGCACAGGACATGTGTTGCGCTATCCCCGGAGATCGGAGGGCGCAGTACCTACAGCCGGGCGTCGGTCATTACGGTATCTTCAACGGCCGCAGGTGGCGGACCGAAATCCTGCCGCGGATCAAGGCGTTCATCGAGGCGAACTGACGCACCGGGGCCAGGCGCCCTATCCCGTTCCGCCGTGCCGTGAGAGGCTACGGCAACAACGAACGGAGGACGCCCAATGCCTGAGACCAGTAAGATCGCTCTCGTGACCGGCGCGGGCAGCGGCGTAGGCCGGGCGGCGGCCCTGGCATTGGCGGAAGCGGGCTGGAGCGTGGCGCTCGTCGGCCGGCGCCAGGAGGCGCTTGAGGAGACCGCGAAGCTCGGCAGCGCCGACCGCTTCCTCGTCGTTCCGGCGGACGTCTCGAACTCCGACGCCGTCGAGGCCGCGTTTGGCCAGGTAAAGGCGCGCTGGGGCCGGATCGACCTGCTGTTCAACAACGCCGGCACGGGCGCGCCACCGCTGCCCATCGACGAATTGAGCGTGGAGCAATGGCTGGCGGTTGTGGGCGTGAACCTGACGGGCTCGTTCCTCTGCGCGCGCGCAGCCTTCGGCATGATGCGGCATCAATCGCCCGGCGGCGGCCGTATCATCAACAACGGCTCCATCTCGGCCCACACGCCACGACCGGGCTCGCTGCCTTATACCAGCACCAAGCACGCCATCACCGGGCTGACCAAGTCGCTCTCGCTCGACGGCCGGCCGTTCGACATCGCCTGCAGCCAGATCGACATCGGCAACGCCGCCACGCCGATGACCGAGCGCATGACCAAGGGCGTGCCGCAACCGAACGGCAGCATGTTGGTGGAACCGCGCATGGACGCCAAGCACGTCGGTGACATGGTGGTGTTCATCGCCAACCTGCCGCTCGACGCGAACGTGCAGTTCGTGACGGTCATGGCCACAAAGATGCCTTTTGTCGGCCGGGGCTAGGTATCGGGGCTAGGCACCGGCGCAGGTCGGCCCACTCAGAACCCTGCCGCCGACCCGGCGCCGCCGCGCGCGTCGTGCGCCCCGAACAGCGTCGCGCCGGGCAGGGCTGGCACGCCGAGGTTCAACGACTGTGCACCCCCGAATGGCGGCGGGCTCAGCCGCGCGGCGCCGGCGAGGATGCCTTCGGCCACGCCCCAGGCGGCGCTCTCGGTAAAGCGATGGCCGAGCCCCTCCAGCACCGCGCGGGTGTCGGGCGACAAGGCGAACCGCTCGACATAGACCGTGTCCGGCAGCCATTGATGATGGATGCGCGGCGCGTTGATCGCCTCCTGCAAGGTCATGCCGTGGTCGATGACGTTGATGATCGCCTCCAGGGTGATCGTAATGATGCGGGCTCCGCCCGGGCTGCCGATCACCATCACCGGCTTGCCGTCGCGGCTGACCACGGTCGGCGCCATGCTGCTCAGCGGGGTCTTGCCGGGGGCGACCGCATTGGCTTCGCCCTGCACGAGGCCGAACATGTTTGGGATCCCGGGCTTGCTGGTGAAGTCGTCCATCTCGTTGTTCAGCAGGATGCCCGTGCCGGCCGCGACCCGGCGCACGCCGAACCAGGCGTTCAGCGTATAAGTGACGGCGACGGCGTTGCCTTCCCGGTCCATGACCGAGAACTGCGTCGTGTTGGTGCCCTCGTGCGGCGGGCTGTTAGGGCCGAGGCTTGCCGAAGGGGTGGCGTGCGCCGGGTCGATGCGGGTACGGATGGCGGCCGCATAGTCCTTGTCGAGCAGGCGCGCCGTCGGGTTCCTGACGAAATCCGGGTCGCCAAGCCGGCTGTTGCGGTCGACATAGGCGTGGCGCATGGCCTCGACCAGCAGGTGCACCTCGGCGGCGGAATGGAAGCCCATGGCGCGGAGGTTGTAACCTTCCAAGATATTCAGGATCTCGCACAGGGCCACCCCGCCCGAGCTGGGCGGCGGCGCGGAGGCGACCTGGAAGCCGCGATAGCTGCATTCGGCCGGCGGTAGCTCGCGCACCCGGTAGGCCTCGAAGTCCGCTTTGGCGAGGATGCCTCCGCCGGCCTGGCTGGCCGCCACGATCGCGTCGCCGATCGGGCCGCGGTACAGCGCGTCCGGCCCCGCCTCGGCCAGGCGCTCCAGGGTGCGGGCGAGGTCGGCCTGCACCAGCCGGTCTCCCGCGGCGAGGGGCTGGCCGTCCGGCAGGAAAATGGCGGCCGCGGCCGGGTCGCGGCGGAAGTCGTCGGTGGCCTGGCCGAGCAGCGCGATGTCGCCGGTGCCCAGAATGAAGCCCTCCCGGGCCAGGCGGATCGCCGGCCGCAGCAGGGTCTCGCGGGGCAGGGCGCCGTACCGCGCCCGCGCCGCCTCCAGCCCGGCCGCCGAACCCGGCACGCCGACCGCTAGCCAAGTGTCGGTCGAGCGGCCGCGGGCGACGTTGCCCTGCGCGTCCAGGAACATGCCGGCGGTCGCCGCCTGCGGCGCCTTCTCGCGAAAATCGAGAAAGGTCGTCCGCCCGTCCGCCAGGCGCAGCAGCATGAAGCCGCCGCCGCCCAGATTCCCCGCCGCCGGATAAACCACGGCAAGCGCATAGCCGACCGCCACCGCCGCATCGACGGCGTTGCCGCCCTGCCGCAGGATCTCGACGCCTACGTCGGAGGCCAGCGATTGCGCGGTCACGACCATGCCCTGCCGCGCGGCGGCAGGCGGCGGATCGAAAGCCCACGCCGTGCGGACGAGCAGCACGCCGAGCAGCATGGCGCAACGGATCATGCATCCTCCATCCAGGCAGTTTCGGCCGTCAAGGCGGGGCAGCGGCCAGGCGAGCGGCTCGCGCCAGGGCCGGCGATTGGTCCAGTTTCGCGAGGCCCATGGCGTTGCTCCCTTTGGCGTCCGGCGCAGCTTCGAGGCGGTGCCGGCCGGGGTCAAGCGCCTGCTTAGAACGGGATTTCAGCCACGTGCCAGAGCACGCCGGACGGGTCGACGATGAAGCCCACCTTCATGCCCCAGCTTTGCAGGCTGGGCGGGCGTGGCGGCTTAATGTCGAAGTCCCGCAGGGCCTCCTCGGGCTGCACCTGGCGCCACCAGGCGTCGGCGTCGCGCACCAGCAGTTGCAGCATGAGGGTTTCCGCCGCTTCCCGCACGTAAAAGTTCTGCAGGATGAAGCTGAACCCCGCCAGCTTGAGCATGGCGATGGACGGTTCCTCATGCGTGATCCGGAACCCGAGAGCCTGGTAGAAGCGCTTCGACAACTCGAAATCGCGGGCGGGCACGAAGGGCCGCAAGCCGACAACTTGGTCCATGGTCGCCGCCCTGGTTCGTACCGCCCACCCTTAACCTTGCAGGATGCAAATGGCCAGTTTCACGCTCGGGAAGGCGGAACGCTGAAGGCGCCTTGGGTAGGCGCCTTAGATCAAGCGGCGATGCGCTGTGCCGTGACCGGCAGCGCCACGACGAGGCGGGTGCCGCCGTCCGATGTCCAGACCGAGACGCCGCCGGACTGGCGGGCAGGCCCTTGCCGTCGTCCCAGAACGTGACGCGGATTTCGTGTTCGGTCTTCTCGACCCGCAGACCGATATGCCCCCTCCCTCCGTCGAAGGCGTATCTCAGGCTGTTGGTGACGAACTCGCTCAGCATCAGCCCGAAGGGGGTGGCGAGGTCGGAGGCGACCTCGATGCCTTCGACGTCGGAGAGCAGCCTGATCTTGGCAGCGATATCCTTGCCGTGGAAAGCGAGCAGGCTCGCGGCAAGTTCGGCCAGGTAGGTGCCCAGGCAGGTCCGGTCCAGCCCCTCTCCGGTGCGGTAGATTTTCTCATGAAGGAGGCGAAGGGCTTCGATCCCGTCCGCGACGCCTTGCAGGGCGCCTGCACGCCGTTCTCACGAACGAAATCGGCGTAATCGAAGCGGTGTTCGGTGGCGATATCGGGCGAGAGGACCGGCTCGCCGGTCATCAGGGCGTGCCGTTCGGGGGGTACGCTCCCCGATCCCGATCTTGGTCTCGCCGACCACGCCCGGCTTCCATCCCACGCCGGCCCGGACCAGCAGGCTTCGCCCGCCATCCTGCAGCTCCATCACCTTAACGAGCGGCGCGTGCAGGGCTTGGCTCACCAGCCGGCAGGCTTCGTGCAGGATGTGGTCCAGGTGATCTGACTTGAGGGCGAATTCGCCGAATCGCGCCAGGGCGGTCTGCTGGCCGAGGGTGCTGTGTTAGTCCGCGGTCACATCGCCACGCGATTGCCGGATTGTGCTTCGGCGGCCAGCCGCGTCGCGGCCGCTTCCGCGGCGGCCATCGCCCCCGAGACGCTCGATCCGGTCCCCGACATCAGGAGCGCGGCATCGGCTGGCGGCCCCACCAAGGTCTGCCTGCCACGGTCCCAGTGGCGAACCAGGTAGCGCGGCATTCCGCCGACGGTGACGACGGTCAACTGCAAGTCGGCAACCTGGCACGTGAGAGCGGCGCCATTGCCCGAATTCCACACGCATTGACCCATGACGCACCCTCTCGCTCACGCGCGAAGGCGGCACCGATGCCCCTTCGCATGATGCGGCGAAGCTAGATGCGCCGAGTCACGGCCGCTGTCCGATTCCGCACAAGGCACAGGCCGCCGAAGCGGTCAGGCTCGGTTGCGGGCAGGTGGCCCAAGGAGGCGCTCGAACTCGCTACGCGCGATCCGGTGGCACTCGCAGGCAGCGGCTTCCAGGCCGGGCCGGTCGGCGATCTTGATCCGGCCCTGCCCGTAGCGGATATATCCGGCCTTCTGCAGCTTCCCCGCCGCCACCGTCACCCCCGCCCGGCGAACGCCGAGCATGGTCGACAGGAACTCATGGGTCATCGCGAACTCATCGTTCTCGCTTCGGTCATGCGCCATCAACAGCCACCGGGCGAGCCGCTGCTCCACGAGGTGCCGCCCATTGCAGGCCGCCGTCATCGCCACTTGGACATTGAACGCCATGGCATAGCGGAGCATCGATGCGAGGAGAGTGGAACTCTCGTCGAGCGCGCGGCGGAAGGCGGAAGCCTCGATGATCAGCGCCGTCCCTGCATCCTGGACCATGGCTTCGATCGCCGAGCGGTTGTCGCCCAGGATCAAGGGCACGCCGACCACGCCCTCGTAGCCGACCATGCCGACCTCAGCAGAATCGCCGTCCTCCAGCGCGGCCAGCAAGGAAACATAGCCGGTTTCGGGAAAGTAAACCGTTGCGATGGGCTCGCCCGGCCCGTGCAACGTGGTTCGCAGAGGCAGGTCGGCCCGCCGCAAATGGGGGGAAACCCTGGCGAAGTCTGTGCGCGAGAGGCCTGCCAGCAGGTGGTTGCGTGCAACGGACTGATCGAAGCCGGACATAGTACATCCTCGCGTGTAGAGGGCGGGAGTACGAACTCTCTCGGTCGCCGCTGCCGGTTAACCTGCGAACGATAAGGCCTTATACACCCGCAAGGGCGCGGGTTTGTGCGAATTCGTACGGTCGCCCCGACCTACCGTCCAGCTAGGCGTTCCATACGGCTTCCCGCCATGAAGCGTGGTTCAGCCGCCGTCCTGCGCGTGGATCTCCGGAAAGAACAGGTCCCTCCAGGTTTCCGCGCGTTGCGGCAGCCCGCCGGTCGCGTGCATGAAGGTCATGAAATCCATCACCCGCTTGGGCGTGGTCGTCCAATCGTTCTCCGGCCGGCGGATCAGGTCGGCCGCTTGCTCCGCGGTCATGCGCGCCTTCTCCACCCGCACCCAGGTCGCCGCAGCGTCCAGCGGGCGCTCCGCGATCAGCGCCATGGCCCTGTCGAGCGCCGCGAGGAAGGCAGCAATGACCTGCGGGTGCGCGTCGTGGTAGCGGCTGGTGGCCCAAACCAGGTTGAAGGTATGCGGCCCACCCAGCACGTCGTAGCTGTTCAGCACCCGGTGGATGCGGGGCGAGGCCAACTCCTCGTACATGTAGGGCGCGGAGGTGAAGTGCGCCGTGATTTCGGTGCTGCCGCCCAGCAGCGCCGCCTGGCCGTCCGGATGGCCCATCGACACGGTCAGCGGATCGAGCCGATACTGCTGCCCGGCGCCGAACGCCTGCTGCGCCGCCATCTGCAGGATCACCGCCTGGATCGACACCTTGACCCCCGGCAGGGCGATCCGGTCGCGCGCGGAGAAGTCGGCGATCGTGCGCACCGCCGGGTTGCTGCTGTTCAGCCACACCGGCATGTTGCCCAGCGCGGCGACGGCCTTCACCCGCAGGTTGGCGCGCGTGCGGCCCCAGATGGTCAGCATGGGGCCGACGCCGCCGGCAGCGAGGTCGATGTTGCCGGAAATCAGCGCGTCGTTGATCGGCGGCCCGCCGGTGAAGGTAACCCATTCGACGGCCAGGTCGAGCCCGCGCGCGCGCGCTTCCGCCTCCAGCAATCCTTGGTCCTGCATCAGGATCAGCGGCAGGTAGGAGATGCCGAACTGCCGGGCGATTCGCACCGTCTCAGCCCGCGCCCCGCCGCTCGCCAGCAGCAGGCCGATGATCGCCAGCCCAAATCGCATCCACTTCATGGCCAAACCCCCGCTTAGCTGTACTATCGCCCGAACAGGGGGAGGACACCAGGATGCGGAACGCGAAGGTGCTGCTGATCGCCGACTTCATGGAGGAGGCGGGGCTGCGCATCCTGCGGCAGCGGCAGGATGTCGAGCTGGTGATGTATCCACCGTCGATCGCGCCGGCCGACTTCCATGCTCTGCTGGCCAATGCGAGCGGGGTCGCGCTGTCCTACACGCCGTTCAAGGCGGCGGAGATCGCGGCCAGCCCGAAGCTCGAAGTGGCCGCCCGGCTGGGCGTCGGCTTCGATGCCGTGGACGTGCCCGCGCTGACCGGGCGCGGCGTGCCGCTGATGGTGGTCGGCACCGCCAACGCCACCAGCGTCGCCGAGCATGCGGTGTTCATGATGATGGCCTTGGCCAAGCGCGCCTTGGAGATGGACCGGCGGATGCGCGACGGCGCCTGGCACGAGCGGCGGAGCGGGCTGCCGGTGGAGATGGCGGGCGCCACCGTGCTGGTGGTGGGCTTCGGGCGCATCGGCACCCGCACCGCGCCGCGTTGCGCCGCCTTCGGCATGCATGTGCTGGTGCATGACCCCTACGTGCCGCCGGAGGCGATACGGGAAGCGGGCTTCGAGCCGGCGGTCGACCTCGATGCGGCGCTCGGCCGGGCCGACTACGTAACCATCCACTGCCCGCGCAACACGGAGACCATCGGCTTGTTCGGCGCAGCGCGGCTCGCCCAAATGAAGCCCGGCGCCTTCCTGGTCAACACCGCCCGTGGCGGCATCATCGAGGAAGCGGCGCTGCAGGCGGCGTTGGAATCGGGCCACCTCGGCGGCGCCGGGCTCGACGTGCTCGACAAGGAGCCGGTCGGCCCCGGCCACCCGCTGGTGCGGCTGCCGAACGTGATCAGCTCGCCGCACGTCGCCGGCGTGACGGTGCAGTCCATGGCCGGCATGGCCGCTGCCACCGCACGGAACCTGCTCAGCGTGCTGGACGGCGCGCCGATCCGCGAGAACGTGGTGAACGTGGAGGTGCTGGCTTAGCTGGTCAGAACCCCTCGCGGATCACCTGGCGGGCGAAGTAGGAGAGGATCACGTCCGCGCCCGCGCGCTTGAAGGCGCCCAGGCTCTCCCGCACCACGCGCTGCTCATCCAGCGCGCCAGCCTGGGCGGCGAACTTCAGCATCGCGTACTCGCCGCTCACCTGGTAGGCGCCGATGGGCAGGTTGGTCCGCTCGCGCAGCCGGGCCAGGACGTCGAGGTAGGGCATGCCGGGCTTGACCATCAGCCAGTCCGCGCCCTCCGCCTCGTCGGCGGCCGATTCGCGCAAGGCTTCGCGGCCGTTCATCGGGTCGGTCTGGTATTCCTTGCGGTCGCCTTGCAGGTCGCAGCCCGCGGCGGCGCGGAACGGTCCGTAGAAGGCGGAGGCAAACTTGCTGGAATAGGCCATCACCGGCGTGCCCTGGTGCCCCGCCCCGTCGAGCGCCGCGCGGATCGCCGCCACCTGGCCGTCCATCATGGCCGAGGGCGCCACCATGTCGGCGCCCGCTTCCGCCGCCACCACCGCTTGGCGGCCCAGGTTCTCGAGCGTCAGGTCGTTGTGCACGTGCCCGCCCTGCAACACGCCGCAATGGCCGTGGTCGGTGTACTCGCAGAAGCAGTTGTCGGTGATGACGACCAATTCCGGCGCGGCCTCTTTGGCGATGCGCGTCATGCGCGCCAGCAGCCCGGTGGCGGACAGGCTGCCGCTGCCCGTCGCATCCTTCTGCCGGGGAATGCCGAACAGCATGAGGGCGCGCACCCCATCGCGGGCGATCGCCTCCACTTCGCGCGCAAGGCCCGACAGGGGAATGCGGGAGACGCCCGGCATGGCGGCGATCGGCACGGGCGCGTCAGCCGCTTCGTCGATGAAGATCGGCAGGATCAGGTCCTGGGCGGAGAGGCGGTGTTCGCGCACCAGGGTGCGCATCGCCTCGGTTTGGCGCAACCGTCGAAGCCGGGTGGTGGGGAACATGCCCCATTGTAAGACGGCCGAGCCGGCGTTGCCAGCGGGCGTGCCGCTTCACGCAAACGCCGTAGCGGCTTCGTGACCATGCGTTCAGAGCATAGCTCGTGCTTGTAACTGTCTCTGTTGCATCGGCCCCGCCGCACCAAATCACGTCCTGACGACGGAGAACCCGCCGCCCCCGGCCGCTGCCGCAAGGCACGCCGGTGTGCAGCTCCCTATTCCGGGGGCATCGTTTGGAGCCTGGATATCATGAAGATCAACTTTGCAATCGCCGCCGTTCTGCTGACCCTCGCCGCTGCCCCCGTGATGGCCGCCGAGGAGTATCAGGCCGGCGTCGCGCACGCGCTGGACGACCGGGTGGCCACTGCCGATACCGGCAGCGTGCAGGCCCCGGCGTTCGACGGCCAGCACGCGCTTGCCACCCCCCGCGAGCAGATCGTGGCGCAGAGCGCCTCCGAAGCGCCGGTCGAGAGCCTGAACAGCGAGACCCCCGCGCAACTCGCACAACAGTAACTGCCAATCGCGAGGGCCCGGGCGCCGATGTGCCCGGGCCCCGCCCGATCTTGCCCCGGCTGCTGCAAGTTGCCAGTCTGCGCGGCATGAGCACCGAGCCGGATACCGTGGCCTTCCTGGCCGACTTGCACGCGCTGCGCCGCATCGGCGCCTTCAAGACCGGCGTGCACCGCCCGACGTATACCGAGGTTGACATGGAGTCCCGCCGCTGGCTGATGCAGCGGATGCAGGACGCCGGGCTCGCGCCTGAGATGGACGGCGTGGGCAACGTGCTCGGCCGCCACCCCGGGCCCGGCCGCAAGCTGCTGGTCGGCAGCCATATCGAAAGCCAGAATGAAGCCGGCTGGCTCGACGGCGCGCTGGGCGTGGTGGCCGCCGTGGCGCTGGCCCGCGCCGGCCTGCCGGTGGACGCCATCGCCTTCGTGGACGAGGAAGGCCATTACGGCTCGTTCATCGGCTCCCGCTCGTTCACCGGCCTGCTCGAGGAGGCGGAGATCGACGGGCTCACCAACCGTTACCACGGCAAGAAGCTGCGCGACGCGCTGCGGGAGGCCGGGCTCGCCGGGCGCTCGCGAACGCAGATGGAGGAGGGCCGCTATGGCGGCTTCTTCGAGATGCACATCGAGCAGGGCACCAGCCTGGAGAACCAGGCGCAGCAGATCGGCGTCGTCACCGGCATCGTCGGCATCTGGCAGTACCGCATCGTTCTCGAGGGCCAGCAGGACCACGCCGGCGGCACGACCATGGCGGAGCGGCGCGACGCCGGGCTGGCGGCGGTGCGGTTGCTGGCCTGGATCGATCAGGAGTTTCCCAAGCACTGCGGCCCCCGCACGGTCTGGACGGCGGGGCGCATCGCCCTGCACCCGGGCGCGCCCAGCATCATCCCCGGCCGCGCCGAGGTGCTGTTCCAGTTCCGCGACATCTCCGCCGACGTGCTGGAGCGGCTGCACGGCGTGCTCGTTCGCGCCGTGCAGGAGAACAACCGCCGCGAGCGTTGCCCGGCGGCGCTCGAGATCATGAGCCAGTCCAAGCCCGCGCTTTGCGACCCGGCGCTGCAAGACGCGCTGGCCGGCGCGGCGGAGGCGCTGACGCCGGGCCGCTGGCAGCGCATGCCGAGCGGGGCCGGGCACGACGCGCAATACATGGCCCGCAAGATCCCGTCCGCGATGGTGTTCGTGCCCAGCATCGGCGGCATCAGCCACCACTGGGCCGAGGACACCAGCGACGAGGACCTGGCGATGGGCGTGCGCGTGCTGGCCGAAGCCGCGCGCCGCGCGGTGGCGGCGTGATGGACCCCGTCATCGGCGACTACAAGGATGTGCCGGCCTTCATCTACGGCATCACCCGCGAGATCTGGGAAGACCGCGGCATCGGCGGCAAGCTGGAGGGGCTGTACGCCCCGAACGTGCTGGTGCGCGCCGCCACCGGGCTGACCGCGGACAACCTGGGCGTCACCGCGCAGACCCTGCAGACGCTGCACCAGTTCCCCGACCGGCAACTGGTGGGCGAGGACGTCATCTGGACGGGATACCCCGACGGGTCGTTCCTATCCTCGCACCGGCTGATCTCGGTCATGCGCCACCAGGGCGACGGCAGCTACGGTTCAGCGTCCGGCCGGCTGGTGCGCTCGCGCATCATCGCCGATTGCTGGGTGGTGGGCGGCGTGGTGAGGGAGGAGTGGCTGGTGCGCGACCAGGCCGCCTTCGCGCGCTGCCTCGGCCTGCAACCGCGCGACCTGGCGCAGCAGATGGCCGAGCAGGATCTGCGGCGCACCGGCGAGGTGGCCTATTACACGCCCGAGCGGGATCAGCCGGGTGTCTACCGGCCCGAGATCCAGCCCGGCGCGGACGTGGACGCCTACCGCGACGGCTACCGCCGGCTCTGGGAGATGAAGGACCTTTCGGCCATTCGCGACCTGTACTTCCAAGGCGCAGCCATCGCCGTGCCCGGCGGCGATACCCTCTATGGCCATGCGGACATCGACCGCTTCTACCTCGGATACCTCGCCGCCTTCCCCGATGCGCGGTTCAGCGTGGAGAGCGCCACCGTCAACCGCGAGCCCGGCCGGGCCGTGCGGATCGCGCTCCGCTGGTCGCTGCGCGCCACGCATTCCGGCTTCGGCCACTTCGGCGAGCCCACCGGCGCCCCCGTCTATGTCATGGGGCTGAGCCACGCGGAGATCGTGGACGGCCAGGTGCGGACCGAGTGGCTGCTGACCGACGAGGTCGCCATCTGGAAGCAGATCATCGCCCATGGCTATGGAGAGACATCATGAACATCGGTTTCATCGGGCTCGGCATCATGGGACGGCCCATGGCGGAGCACCTGGCGGCCGGTGGCCACACGCTGTTCCTGCATAGCCGCAGCGGCGTTCCCGGGGGCATGGCCGGCGCCGCCTGCGCCAACGCGCGGGAGGTGGCGCAGCGGGCCGAGATCGTCATCGTCATGGTGCCCGACACGCCCGACGTGGAGAGCGTGCTGTTCGGCAAGGATGGCGCCGCCGAAGGCCTCAGCGCCGGCAAGATCGTGGTGGACATGAGCTCCATCTCGCCGATCGAGACCAAGCTGTACGCCGAACGCGTGAACGCCGCCGGCGCCGAGTACCTGGACGCGCCGGTTTCCGGCGGCGAGGTGGGCGCCAAGGCGGCGAGCCTGACCATCATGGTGGGCGGGCCGCAGGCGGCGTTCGACCGGGTGCGGCCGGTGTTCGAGCTGATGGGCAAGAACATCACCCTCGTCGGCGGCAACGGCGCGGGGCAAACCACGAAGGTCGCCAACCAGATCATCGTCGCGCTGACCATCGAGGCGGTGGCCGAGGGCCTGCTGTTCGCCAGCAAGGCGGGCGCCGACCCGGCCAAGGTGCGCCAGGCCCTGATGGGCGGCCTCGCCACGTCGCGAATCCTCGAACTACACGGCAACCGCATGATCGAGCGCAGCTTTGCGCCGGGCTTCCGCATCGAGTTGCATCAGAAGGACCTGAACCTCGCCCTCCAGGGTGCCCGCGCGCTCGGCGTCAGCCTGCCGAACACGGCCACCTGCCAGGAGCTGTTCAACGCCTGCACCGCGCAGGGCGGCAAGGCGTGGGACCACTCGGGCATGGTGCGGGCGCTGGAGACGATGGCGAACCACGAGATCGGCAGCGCCCCGAAACCGGCATAGGACTGGCCGGTTCAAGCTTCTGCCCATCGCTGAAAGGCCTGCCATGCGCATCATCGCCGTGCTCCCCCTGCTGCTTGCCTTGGCCGGCCCGGCGCTCGCGCAAGACATGGCGGCGGGGGAGCGCGTCTTCGGGCAATGCCGCGCCTGCCACGCCGTCGGGCCGACTGCAAAGAACGGCGTGGGCCCCGTGCTGAACGGCCTGTTCGGGCGCAAGTCCGGCTCCGTCCCCGGCTATACCTACAGCCAGGCGAACCGCGACAGCGGCATCACCTGGGACGATGCGGTGTTCGCCGAGTATATCCGGGACCCGAAGGCCAAGGTGCCCGGGACGAAGATGATCTACCCCGGCCTGAAGAACGAAAAACAGGTGGCCGACCTCACCGCCTACCTGCACCAGTTCGCTGCCGATGGCTCCAAAGCCCAGCCTTGACCGAAACGAAGCTTCACGCTTGACAGATTGATAACGCGTCTGTAACGGAAAAGACCGTCTGAGAGACATGAGTCTCATGCATGGACGGCTATCGGGAGTATTCCGTCTTGAAGCAAATCACCGTCGCGCTTGCGCTCGTCCTGGGTGCCAGCATTCTGTTGCCGACCATCGCCGAGGCATCCTGCGGCGCCAGTTCGCGCGCGTCCTCGGCCGACTGCTCCTATCAGCGCCAAAGCGACTCGGCCAAGCGGGCCTACGGCAACGGCAAGTAGCTTCTAATTGCCGGCTCGGCGCGCGGCGTCCGTTTTGGCGGCGAGCGCCGGGTCGATCCACCAACTGTCCAACACGAAGCCGTCGCGAATCGGCTGCTCCGGGCGGCCGAAGCGGTTCCAGGTTGCCACCTTGAACTTCGTGTCGTGCCAGTTCGGCACCAGATACCGGTTGCGCAGCAACAGCCGATCCAGCGCGCGCCCCGCAGTGGCCAGCGCCGGGCGGTCCTGCGCACGCACCGCGCTGTCGATGAGGCTGTCGATCGCGGGCTCGCAAACGCCGGCAAGGTTGGCGGCCCCCTGCGTCTTGGCGCCCTCGCAGGAATAGTAATCGCGCAGCTCGTTCCCCGGCAGGTCTGACCCGGGATAGATGATCGTCGTCATGTCGAAGTCGAACTCGTCGGTCAGGCGCTCGAACTGCGCGGTGTCGACGGTCCGCACGCCCACCTCGGCGCCGAGCCGCTGCAGCCATTGCTGGTAGGGCAGCGCGACGCGCTCCAGCGTCGGGTCGTGCAGCAGGATGGTAAAGCTCATCTGCTTGCCCTGCGCGTCCACCAGCTTGCGGTCGCGGATGGTCCAGCCAGCCTGCTTCAGGAGGTCGAGCGCACGCCGCAGGCCGTCGCGGTTGTTGCCGGAGCCGTCGGTCACTGCAAGCTGGAAGGGCTCGGTGAGCACGCCCGGCGGCAGCTCGTCCCGGAACGGCGCCAGCAGCGCCTGCTCGGCGGCGCCTGGCAGGCCCTTGGATTCTTGCTCTGTGTTGCCGAAATAGCTGTGGGTGCGGCTATACGCGCCGTAGAACAGGTTCTTGTTCATCCACTCGAAGTCGAACACCTGGCCGAGGGCTTCGCGCACCCGCCGGTCCGCGAACTGGGCCCGGCGGGTGTTCATGATCCAGCCCTGGATGCCGAGCGGCAGGCGGTGCGGGATCTCCTCCTTACGGACCAGACCCTGGCGTACCGCCGGGAAGTCGTAGCCGGTCGCCCATTCCTTGCTGATGTTCTCCTGCCGGTAGTCGATCTGGCCGGCTTTGAAGGCTTGGAACGCCACGGTCGGATCGCGGAAATACTCCAGCCGCACGCGGTCGAAGTTGTGGAAGCCACGCCCCGTGGGCAGGTCGCGCGCCCACCAATTCGGGTCGCGGGCATAGGTGACGGTGCGGCCCAACTCGAACCGCTCGACACGATAGGGGCCGGACCCTAGCGGCGGCTCGGTCAGCGGCTTGCTGAAATCGCGCGTCGCCCACCACTTCATCGGCAACACCGGCAGACCGCCGACGGCGAGCGGCAGTTCGCGGTTCTGGTTCGACTTGAAGTGAAACACCACCCGGCGATCGCTCTCGGCCACCGCGTCCGCCACGTCCTGGTATGCGACGCGGACGGAGGGCCGGCCCTGCTCCATGAGGGTCTTGAACGTCCAGGCCACGTCATGCGCCGTCACCGGCGAGCCGTCGGCGAAGCGCGCCTCGGGGCGGATCTCGAAGGCGACCCACATGCGGTCGGCCGGCAACTCGACGGTCTCGGCCAGGTGGCCATAGCCCGTGGCGACCTCGTCGGCCGAGCCGACCAGCAGGGTTTCCCACACATGCCCGCCCGCCGACCCGGCCGCGGTGCCGCCCACGCCGGGCTGCCAACTGGCGCCCAGCCCGAAGGCCGCGTTGCCGCGCAGGATGTAGGGGTTGAAGCCGTCGAAGCTGCCAACCATCGCGAACACCGTCTCGCCGCCCTTCGGCGCCTGAGGGTTCACATAGGGAAAATACGGGAAGTCCGCCGGCAGCGCGGGCGTGCCGAGGATGGTGATGGCGTGGCTGCGCGTGGTCTGCGCCTGGGCGCCGGACGCCAGGAGCAGGAGCAGCAGGAGGAGGGCTCGCAGCATGGATTCGCTCCGTTCAGGCCAGCAAGGGCAGGATTTGCGCCAACAGGCGGGGGTCGCCGACCGCGACCACGCTGCCCTCGCCGTCCGGATGCAGCGTGCGCCCCTGCCAGTCCCGCATCTGGCCGCCCGCGCCCTCGATCACCGGCACCAACGCCGCCCAGTCCCACACCTTGAGGCCGGGTTCGGCGATGACGTCGATGGCGCCGAGCGCGATCAGGCCGTAGGCGTAGCAGTCCCCGCCCCAACTGGTGCGGCGGGTCGCGGCCTGCAAGCGGCGGAACGCCTCGTATTGCCCGGCGTCGAACACCTCCGGCGAGGTCCCGGACAGTTCCGCGTGCGCCAGCTCGGCGCAGGGTCGGCAACCCGCGCGGCCGTAGGCGCCGCGAAACTGCGTGGTTTGCCCGGCCACCCCGATCCAGCGTTCGCCCGTCACCGGCTGGTCGATGATGCCCAGGATGGGCGTGCCGCCATCCAGCAGCCCGATCAGCGTGCCGAAGGTGGGGCGTCCCGTCAGGAAGGCGCGGGTGCCGTCGATGGGGTCGAGCACCCAGCGCAGCCGCGCCCCGGGCCGGTCGAGGCCATATTCCTCGCCCAGGATGCCGTGCTCCGGGCAGCGCTGCGCCAGGACGGCGCGCATGGCCTGCTCGGCGCTGCGGTCGGCGATGGTGACGGGGCTGGCGTCGCCCTTCACGTCGGCAGCGACCCCCTGGCGGTAGAAGGGGCGGATGACCGCGGCGGCAACGTCGGCCGCCGCCTCGGCCGCCGCGATCAGGTCGTGCAAGTCAGCGGGCCGGGCTCCGCGTCTGCCTGGCGTTGCCGGGCTGCTGGTTGCTGTTGGTCTGCGCCTGCGGCTGGTTCTGGCTGGGGATGGGCTGGGTGAGCTGCTGGCCCTGCACCTGCGCATCGCCGGCCCGGCGGGCGTTGGCGGGCTGCTGGTTGTCGTTCATCTGGGTCTGCGGCGTGGCCATATTCGGCGCGGGCTGTGTCACCGACTGGCCGCTCTGTGCCCAGGCTCCCGTGCTGGCTCCCGTGCTGGCTCCCGTGCTGGCCAACGCCACGATCATCGCGAGAAGTGCTTTGTTCATCCGTCCCATCCTATCCGGTCCGGCCCGGCGTTGCGCCAGCCGTATCGCGTACCTATGGTGCCGCGCACCCTATGACCATGCCCCTGCCCGCATCAACTTGCCGCAACGCATGACGCCGATCGTCGTCATCCCGTCGCGCATGGCCTCCACCCGGCTGCCGGGCAAGCCGCTGGCCCTCATCGACGGCCGCGCCATGATCCTGCATGTGCTCGACCTCGCGCGCGTGGCCGACATCGGCCCGGTCGCCGTCGCCTGCGCCGATCCCGAGATCGCCGAGGCCGTACGCGCGGCTGGCGGCGTCGCGGTCATGACCGATCCCAGCCTGCCCTCCGGCTCCGACCGGGTGCACGCCGCGTTGGCCACGCTCGACCCGCAAGGCCGCCACGACGTGGTGGTCAACCTGCAGGGCGACCTGCCCACCATGCCCCCGGGGCAGCTCCGCGCCGTGATCACGCCGCTGCTCGACCCGGCGATCGACATCGCAACCCTGGTCGCGCCGATCGAGACCGCGGAGGAGGCGGCGGCGCCCTCGGTGGTGAAGGCCGCCTGCGCCTTCGAGCGCGGCCGGGCCGTGTCGCCGGCGCTGTATTTCTCGCGCCTGCCGATCCCTTCCGGGGAGGGGCCGCTCTGGCACCATATCGGCATCTACGCCTATCGGCGCGCGGCGCTCGCCCGCTTCGTCAGCTTGCCGGAGAGCCCGCTCGAGCGGCGGGAGAAGCTGGAGCAACTGCGCGCGCTCGAGGCCGGCATGCGCATCGCCTGCGCCCGGGTGGACCGTGCGCCGTTCGGGGTGGACACGCCGGCCGACCTCGCCCGCGCCCGCGCCTTATTGGAGCCGACATGACCGGAATTGCCTTCCAGGGCCTCCACGGGGCCTATTCCGACCTTGCCTGCCGGGAGGCCTACCCCGGAATGCCGACTCTGCCCTGCGCCACGTTCGACCGGGCGATCGAGGCGGTGCATCTCGGGGAGGCCGGGCTGGCCATGCTGGCGTGCGAGAACAGCCTCGCCGGGCGGGTGCCGGACATCCACGCCCTGCTGCCCGGCAGCGGGCTGTTCATCGTGGGCGAGCATTTCCAGCGGGTGGAACATTGCCTGCTGGGCGTGCGCGGCGCCCGCATCGAGGGGATCAAGCGCGTCCATTCCCATGCGGTGGCGCTCGGCCAGGTGCGCTCGATCGTGCGCGAGCTGGGTGCCGAGGCGGTGGTCCAGGCGGACACCGCCGGGTCGGCCAAGCTGGTTGCCGAGTGGCAGCGGCCGGAGGAGGCGGCGATCGCCTCGTCGCTGGCCGCCGAGATCTACGGCCTCGATGTGCTACGGGCCAACGTCGAAGACGCGGAGCACAATACCACGCGGTTCTATGTTGCCGCAAAGGAACCGCGCACGCCGCCGCCGGGCACGGCCGGGCTGATGACGACCTTCGTCTTCCTTGTCCGCAACGTGCCGGCGGCGCTCTACAAGGCCTTGGGCGGGTTCGCCACCAACGGCGTGAACATGAGCCGGCTGGAGAGCTACATGCTCGCTGGCCAGTTCACCGCCACGCAATTCCTGTGCGACGTGGACGGCCACCCCGAGGAGCCGGCGCTACGCCTGGCCCTGGAGGAGCTTTCGTTCTTCTCGCGCGAGGTTCGGGTGCTGGGCGTGTATCCCAGGGCGGCGTTCCGGGGCGTAAACGGCTAAACCGGCCGCTTCAGTTGCAGGCCGGACCGTTTGCATTGCGCCACCAGTTCCCCGCGCTGGTTGAAGGCGCGATGCAGGAAAGTGACGATCCCGGCATTGGGGCGGGACTTGCTCTCACGCAGATCGACCACTTCCGTCTCCACCCGCACCGTATCGCCGTGGAACAGCGGCTTTGGGAAGCGGACCTCGTCCCAGCCGAGGTTGGCGATGGCAGTGCCGAGCGTGGTGTCGCCCACCGAAATGCCGACCATGAGGCCGAGGGTGAAGCAACTGTTGACCAGCCGCTGGCCGAACTCGGTGTGCTCGCGGCAGTAGTGCTCGTCGAGGTGCAGCAGCGCCGGATTGTGGGTCAGTGCGCTGAAGAACACGTTGTCCGCCTCGGTGACGGTGCGGCTGATCGGGTGCTTGAACGTCTGGCCGACCGTGAGTTCGTCGAAATACAGGCCGGGCATCGGGCCGCCTCCTTGGGGGCTGGCGATCATACCGCAGTTCGGGCGGGCTGCTAGGCGCGCCCACGCTGCCGCGGGTCGAGCACCTGGCTGAGCCGGTCGCCGACCAGGTTCACGGCCATGACCGCCAGGAACAGCGCGCCGCCGGGGAACAGCATGGTCCAGGGGGCGTAGCGGATGAACTCGCGCCCGGCGTTCAGCATGGCGCCCCACTCCGGCGTCGGCGGCTGGGCGCCCAGGCCCAGGAAGGACAGCGTGGCGGTGAACAGCACCGCGTTGCCCAGGTCGAGCGAGCCGAGCACGATGAGGGTGGGGGCGAGGTTGGGCAGCAGGTGCCGCAGCAGGATGCGGCCGGGCTGAGCGCCGGCGGCGCGGGCGCCCTCGATGTATTCGCGCGCCACCAGCGAGAGCGCCGCCGCGCGCACGATGCGGGCGAAGCGGGGGATGCCGGCGATGCCCACCGCCAGCGCGGCGTTCCAGAGGCCGACGCCCAGCACGGCCACCACCAGGATTGCCAGCACGATCGGCGGGAAGCCGAGCATGACGTCGATCGCCCGCGCGCCCAGCGCATCGGCCCGGCCGCCGGCATAGGCGATGGCGACGCCGAAGGTCGCGCCGAACAGCAGGCTGATGGCGACGGTGCCGACGCCCACCGACAGCGAGAAGCGGGCGCCGTACAGCACGCGGGAGAACAGGTCGCGGCCATACAGGTCGCAGCCGAACAGGTGCTCGGCCGAGGGTGGGGCGAGGCGGCGGCAGACGCGCGTCTCGTTCCAGTCATACGGCGCGACCCAGGGCGAGAGCACGGCGGCCACCACCAGGATGAGGAGCAGCGCGGCGCCGACCTGCGCGCCGGGCGCGCCCAGCAGCCGCCTCATGCGCGGGCGATCCGCGGATCGATCAACCCGTAGAGCAGGTCGATGCCGAGGTTGATGGCGATGTAGGCCCCGGTCAGCACCACGACGATGCCTTGGACGACCGGGTAATCCTTGGTCAGCACCGCCTCCACCAGCATCGCGCCGAGGCCCGGCCGGGCGAACACGCGCTCCGTGACCACCGCGCCGCCGATCAGCAGGGCGAACTGCGTGCCGAGCAAGGTGAGCGGCGGGATCAAGGCGTTGCGGCCGATGTGGCGGAACACGACCCGGGCCGGCGGCAGGCCCTTCGCCCAGGCGGTACGCACGTAGTCCTGGCTGGCCGCCTCGATGATGCTGGCGCGCACCAGCCGGGCCAGGCTGCCGGCGAGGTAGAGGCCGACGGTGATGCTGGGCAGGATCAACGCCACCGGCCCGGTGCCCAGCACCGGCACCCAGCCCAGGCCGGTCGCGAAAACCTGGATCAGGATCATGCCGATCCAGAAGCCCGGCAAGGACAGCCCGGCCAGCGCCGCCGTCATCACCCCCGCGTCGATCCAGCCATCGGGATGCAGCCCGGCCAGCAGCCCGAGCAGGGTGCCGAGCGTCATGCCGACCAGCAGGCCGCCGAAGGCGAGCGACAGGGTGTAGCCGCCCTGCTCGAGGATCATGGCGCCGACCGGCTGGCGGGTGCGGAAGCTGTCGCCGAAGTCGGCCACCGCGGCGCGGCCGAGGAAGCGCGCGTATTGCTCGAGCACCGGCCGGTCCAGGCCGAGCCGGGCGCGTTCGGCGTCGATCACCTCCTGGCTCGCGGGGGTGCCGCCCAACATGAGGGTGACAGGGTCGCCAGGGATCAGGTGCAGGGCGGCGAACACGAGCGACCAGGTCAGCAGCAGCGTGGGCACGATGCCGGCCAGGCGGCGCAGCAGCCACGTCAGGGTCATGCGGAGGGACTCATGCCCCCATGCTGGTCAGGCGCGGCGCGGCGCGCAAGCCGGGCGGCGAAACCGCTTTCCGGCCGGGCCGCGGACTGCTCAAGTGGGCGCGTCATCGAGGAGCCCGCCCATGCACCGCCGCACCCTGCTCGCCGCCATGCCGCTGTTGGCCGCCATGCCCGCCCGGGCTGAGACCGGTGGCCTCACCGTCACTTGGGGCGAGGACGACAACGCGGCCCGCACCTACGACCCGCGGGTGACGCAGTCACGGCACGAAAGCCAACTCATCGTGCAGGTGTTCGACACGCTCATCGCCTCGGACGGCGACAGCTCGCTGCACCCGGGCCTCGCCAGCGCCTGGAGCGCGGCGCCGGACGGCCGCAGCATCACCCTGCGTTTGCGCGAGGACGTGACGTTCCACGACGGCTCGCGCTTCGATGCGGAGGCGGTGAAGTTCACCTTCGACACCGTGGCCGACCCGAAAACCGGCAGCCAGGCGGCTGTGGACATATTGGGCCCCTATGCAGGATGCGACGTGCTGGGCCCCTTCGAGGTGCGGGTGAACTACAGCCGGCCGAACGGCGCGGCGGCGCCGAGCCTGAGCCAGAACGAGCTGAGCATCGTCTCCCCCACCGCGGTGCGGCGGCTGGGCGACGCCGGGTTCGCGCGCGCCCCGGTCGGCACGGGGCCGTTCCGCTTCGTGTCGTGGGAGCCGGGCCGGCAGGTGATCCTGGAGCGCAACGAGGCCTATCGCTGGGCGCCGCCGTTCATGGCCTGCCAGGGGCCGAGCAAGGTGGCCCGGGTGATCCATCGCTTCATCCCCGACGCCAGCACCCGGGTGGCGGCGCTGGAGGCGGGCGAGATCGACATCGCCGACCTCACGCCCGTGCTCGACGTGCAGCGGCTGGGCGCCGACAAGCGCTTCAAAACGGCGGTGTACGAAGCGACCGGGCTGCCGTTCGGCGTGTTGATCAACACCAGCCGCGGCATTTTCCAGGATCTGCGGGTGCGCCAGGCGCTGGCCCATGCGGTGGATCGCGAGCGGCTGAGCGACGACATGTTCTTCGGCCTGGTCAAGCCCGCTTATGGGCCGTTGAGCCGCAGCACGCCGGGCTATTGGCCGGGGGTGGAGGCGTTCTACAAGCCGGACCCGAAGCGGGCGGTAGCTCTACTGGAGGAGGCGGGCTGGAAGCCTGGGCCGGGCGGCATCCGGATAAAGGACGGCCAGAAGCTGGCGGCCGATTACTTCGCGCCGCCGCCGCTCGAGCCCGACACCGCGGTCGCCATCCAGGCGGAGGCGCGGCGCGTGGGGTTCGACCTGCATGTCGAGACCATCACCTTCGCCCGCAACTCCGAGCTGGTGTTCGCCAACGCCTACGACATCCTGCCGGTCCGCTGGATCAGCGCGGACCCCAGCTTGCTGGAAATTCCGTTCCATAGCCGCAACATCCCGCGGCCGGGCTACTACAAGTTCAACTGGCCGCGGGTGAGCGACCCGCAGTTGGATGCGCTGCTGGAACAGGGCGCGGGCGCCCCCGACCCGGCGGACCGCAACCGCCTGTACGCCGAGGCGCAGAAACGGATCATGGAGTCGGCCGTGTGGTTCCCGGTGCACGACCAGGTGCAGACGCTCGCCTGGCGGGCGGAAAAGTCGGGCTACCGCCCCGCGCGGACGCGGTGGCTGGTGAAGTTCCACGATGTCGGGTCGGCGTGAGAGGGCGAGCTACCCAAGAAGCGCTCCACCACGGCATTGAACCTCTCCGGCTGCTCGATCCCCGGCAGGTGCCCGGCGCCGGCGATCTCCTCGTAAATCGAGCCGGCGATCACGCCCTGGAGGCCCTGCATCACCTGCGGCATCGCCCCATCCTCGGCGCCGGCGATCAGCAGGGTGGGCTGCCGGAGGCCCGGCAGGCCCGCCCGCACGTCGTAGGCCTGTAGCGCCCGCATGCAGGCGATCACC
Organism: uncultured Acetobacteraceae bacterium; assembly: GCA_964235765.1. Taxonomy (GTDB): domain Bacteria; phylum Pseudomonadota; class Alphaproteobacteria; order Acetobacterales; family Acetobacteraceae; genus JAVVHH01. The sequence goes on along the minus strand of CAXSDH010000007.1, from coordinate 53,246 downwards.
CCCGCCTGCGGCATCCGTGCCACCATGGCGCGCACCGTCGTTACGGCCGGGTTGCCTTCGGCGCGGGACGAGGCGGCGAACCAGCGCGCGACGGTCGCATCCGCGAACGCCTCCATGCCATGCTGCCGCAGCGATACGATCCGCTCCTCCCAAGAGGCGGCGCCCCCGGCGGCGGTGGCGGCCTGGCCATCCGAGGCCACCAGCCGGGCGACCCGGTCGGGGTAACGGGCGGCGAGGTCGAACCCGGTCGCGGCCCCCATCGACACGCCCACGAACACCGCCTGCCGCGCGCCGAAGCGCTCCATCAGCGCGGCGGCGTCGTCCGTCAGTTGGGTGAGGGTCGCGGGGCCGGGCGGCACCTCGGTCCCGCCATGGCCGCGCTGGTCGTAGCGAAGGCAGCGGTAGCGGCCGCAGAATTGCGCCACCTGAGCGTCCCACAACGCAATGCCCGTGGCCAGCGAGTTGCTGAACACCATCCAGGGCGCATCCTCCGGCCCATCGACGCGGCAGCGGAATCGCAGGCCATGCACGCTGACGTCCTGGTTCATCCCGCCGTCTCCCGCTCGGCGCGCAACTGCGCCATGATGGCCGGCAGCCGGGCAGCCGCGTCATCGTGCAGCGTATCGTACAGGCTGTTGCCGTGCGCATCGATGCCGACGGTCAGCGGCCCCAGCGCCTCGACCCGCAAGGTCACCAGCCGGTAATGCGAGATCATATCGGTCCAGTGCACCGAGACGACGGCGCGGATGGCGTCCGACAGCAAGGGGGCGCCGCCGCCCAGGAAGGAGAGGTAGACGCAGCCCACCTCCTGCATGGCGTCGGCGCAGGCGCGATCCAGCCCGCCCTTGCCGCCGACCGCGCGCAAGCCGAGCGCCCGGATGAAGCCCGGCATGTAGGGGTTGAACCGCGTGCTGGTGGTGGGGTTCATATAGAGCACCTCGAACCCCGACCGCGTGTCCCGGCTATAGCTGCCCAAGTGGAACATCGCGCCGCCGTGCAGGTCCACCGGCAGGGGCGTGCCCCGGTCCAGGTGCTCCTGGATGCGTTGATGCGTCGGCAGCCCGGCGGTGATGGTGATCTCGCCGTCCAGCAGCACCATGTCCCCGGCCCGCAGGCGGAGCACGCTTTCGGCGGTCAGCGGCAGTTGCAGCCGGTGCGTGGCCGTCATTCCACCCGCTCCACCCGGCCGTCGTCGTAGATGCGGGCGCGGGTGCGGCGGTTGATCCAGCAATTGAAGCAGACGGCGACCGGGGTGAAGCCGTGGCCGGAGGAATACTCCACGTGGACGCCGAGCGCGGTGGTGTCGCCGCCCGTACCCATCGGGCCGAAGCCGGTCGCGTTCACCGCCCGCAGCAGCCGCGCCTCCATCGCCGCCAGGATCGGCTCCGGGTTGGTCTCGCCGAATGGCCGCAGCGCCGCCTGCTTGGCCAGCTTGGCGCAATGGTCGAAGGTGCCGCCGATTCCCACGCCGATCACCACCGGCGGGCAGTGCTGCGAGCCGGCCTTCAGTACGCAGTCCATCACGTAGCCCTCGATCGTCTCCAGGCTGGGGAAGGTGAAGATTTCGAGCGCCGCCCAGCGGCCGGAGCCCAGCGCCTTGGGCGAGCAGGTGATGTCGATGTAATCGGCGCCCCCGATCAGGTCCCAGGTAACGATCGGCATGTCCTTGCCGTGGTAGCCGCGCTCGTTGGTCAGCGGGTTGGTGACGTGCTTGAGGATCGGCGGCTTGATGGTCTGCACCAGGTGGTCGAACCCGTCGCGGATCGCCTGCTTGAGGTCGCCTTCCATGCGCACGCTAGTGCCGAGGCCCACGACGTAAACGGGCACGCCGGAATCCGAGCATACCAGGCGGTCCTCGGTCTCCGCCTTTTCCGCGCTGCGCAGCATGATGCCAAGGGTGCGGCGGGCCACGTCGTTGCTCTCGACGGCCATCGCCCGCCGCAGCGCGTCGAGCGTGTTGTCCGGCACCTTCTTCAGCGCCCACTCATATAGCTGGGCGGAAACCTGCTTCATCTGCTCGTAGCCGACGCCCATGGCCCCTCCGGAAAGGCGCATGACCTGGCCTTTTGCTTGTTGGATCAGCATACTGCGCGCTCGGGGGGCGGGGAAGAGCCATGGAACCAGAGATGCGCGTCCTCGTGCTCGGGGCGCTGCCGGCGGAACTGCGGAGCGCGCTGGCCGCCCGGCATGCCTTGGTGGATGACCAGCCCGGCCTGCCGGATGCCGCCCGGTTCCGGGTGGCCGTCACCACCAGCATCGGCGGCGCGGACGCGGCCACGCTGGCGCGGCTGCCGGGCCTCGGCCTGCTGGCCTGCAACGGCGTGGGCCTGGACCGCATCGACATGGCGGAGGCGGCCCGCCGCGGCATCCGGGTGCAGCACACGCCGGATGCGGTCACCGAGGATACGGCCGATTCGGCCATCGCGCTGACCTATGCCGTGCTCCGGCGGGTGGCGGAGGCCGACCGCTTCGTGCGCGCGGGGCGGTGGCGGACGGAGCGGATGACCCCATCCCGCAGGGTCGGCGGCAAGCGGGCGGGGATCGTCGGCCTGGGGCGCATCGGCACGCTGATCGCCCAGCGGCTGACCGGGCTCGGTCTGCACGTGGCCTATACCGGGCCGCGCGCCAAGCCTGGCGTGGACTGGCCCTATGTCGCGGAGGTGACGGCGTTGGCCGCGCGGTCCGACGTGCTGATCCTCAGTTGCCCCGGAGGCGAGGCCACGCGCGGACTGGTGGACGCCCCCGTGCTGCGCGCCCTGGGACGAGACGGCGTGTTGATAAACGTGTCGCGCGGATCGGTGGTGGACGAGGCGGCGCTGATCCCCGCCCTGCAAGGCGGGACGATCGGCGGCGCCGGGCTGGACGTGTTCGAAGCCGAGCCGGGGCTCGACGCGCGCTTTCCGGCCTTGGAGAACGTGGTGCTGATGCCGCATTATGCGGCGGTTACGCGCGAGACCCGGGCGGAGATGGCGCGGGTGCTGCTGGCGGCGATCGACGGCTTCTTTGGAGTGGAACGATGAAGCTGCACTGGTCGCCGCGCTCGCCTTTCGTGCGCAAGGTCATGGTCTCGGCCCACGAGCTTGGGATGGCCGACCGGATCGAGACGGTGCGCACCGTGGTGCAGATGGACAAGCCGAACCTGGCCCTGCTGCCCGACAATCCGCTGGGCAAGATACCCACCCTCATGCTGCCGGACGGCGTCGCCCTGTTCGATAGCCTGACCATCTGCGAGTACCTCGACCACCTGGCGGGCGGCGCCCTGTTTCCGCCGCCGGGCCCCGCGCGGTGGCGGGCGCTGACCGACCATGCGCTGGGGCAGGGCCTGCTCGACATGCTCATCCTGTGGCGCAGCGAGCGGGAGAAGCCGGCGCCGTACCAGGCCTGGCTCGACAACTTCGCCCTAAAGACCGGGGCGACGCTCGACCGGATGGAGGCGATGGCGCCCGGGCTGGCCGCCGGCCCGCTCGGCATCGGCCACATCGCCCTCGGCTGCGCGCTCTCGTATCTTGACTTCCGCTTCGCCGATCTCGGCTGGCGCAGCGGCCGGCCCGCGCTCGCCGCCTGGCACCGGGCCTTCGCGGCCCGGCCATCCATGCGCGCGACCGAGGCCATAGATGCCTGAGCGCCCCGAGCTTGGGCGCGCCGGCCCCCTCACGCATGTCCGCGTGCTGGACCTCAGCCGAATCATGGCCGCCCCCTGGGCCACCCAGGTGCTGGCGGACCTCGGCGCCGACGTGATCAAGGTCGAACGGCCCGGCGCCGGCGACGACACGCGCGGGTGGGGGCCGCCCTTCCTCGCGGCCAGCGACGGCACGCCCACGCGGGAAGCCGGCTACTTCCTCGCGGTCAACCGCGGCAAACGCTCCATCACCATCGACATGGCCACGCCGGAGGGCCAGGACGTGATCCGCCGCCTGGCCGCGGGCTCGGACGTGGTGATCGAGAACTTCAAAGCCGGCGCCCTCGCGCGCTACGGCCTCGATGCGGCGGCGCTGCGGGCCGCGAACCCGCGGTTGATCTATTGCTCGGTCACCGGCTTCGGCCAGGACGGGCCGCGGGCGGACCAGGCGGCGTACGACTTCGCCATTCAGGCCATGGGCGGCCTGATGAGCATCACCGGCGAACGCGACGACCGGCCCGGCGGCGGCCCGCAGAAGGTGGGCGTGCCGATCGTGGACCTGATGACCGGCATGTACGCCGCCGTCGCCGTGTTGGCGGCGCTGGCCCGGCGCGCGGAGACGGGCAGGGGCGACACGATCGACCTCGCCATGCTGGACGTGCAGGCGGCGTTCCTGGGCAACCAGGCGATGAACTGGCTGCTTTCGGGCCGCACGCCGGCGCGGGGCGGCAACCGGCATCCGAACATCCAGCCGCAGGACGTGTTCGCCTGCGCCGACGGCCGCCTGGTGCTGGCGGTGGGCAATGACGGGCAGTTCGGCAAGTTGTGCGCGGCGCTGGGCCGGGCCGAATGGGCCGCGGACGAGCGTTTCGCCACCAATGCCGCGCGGGTGCGGAACAACGCGGCGCTGACCCCGCTGCTGGAGGCGCGAATCCAGCACTTCCCGCGGGAGAGCCTTGCGGCGGCGCTGGACGCCGCCGGCGTGCCTTGCGCGCCGATCAACACCGTTCCCGAAGTGTTCGAGGACCCGCAGATCAAGCACCGAGGGATGCTGCAGCACTTGGCCCACCCCTTGTCCGGCACGGTGCCGCAAGTGGTCAGCCCGCTGCGCTTCCAGGAAGCGCCGCTGCGCTTTGACCGTGCGCCGCCCACGCTCGGCCAGCACACCGCCGAAATCCTGGGCGAGCTGGGGCTCGCGTAATGGCGCGCATCCCCCTGCCGGGCCCGGAGAGCATGTCGCCCGAACAGCGCTTGGTGCACGACGCGGTGGTCAGCGGCCCGCGCGGCGTGATGATCGGGCCCTTGCGGGCCGCGATCCATAGCCCCGAGCTGGCCCGGCGCTGGTCGCACCTGGGCGAGTTCCTGCGCTTCGGCACCAGCTTGCCGAAGCGGCTGACGGAGCTGGCGATCCTGGTCACCGGGCGCCGCTGGACCAGCCAGATCGAGTGGTGGGTGCATGCCCGCGCCGCCGCCGAGGCCGGGGTGCCGGCGGCGGCGATCGAGGCGATCCGCCGCGGCGAGCCGCCCGTGCTGGCGGAGCCGGACGATGCGGCCGTGTATGAGTTCGCCCGCCAGTTGCAGCACGCCGGCCAGGTGCCGCTACCCGCCTACCGCGCCGTGCAGGAGCGCTGGGGCGCGATCGGCGTGGTCGAGCTGACGGCGGTGATCGGCTATTACACCATGGTGTCCATGACCCTGAACGCGCACGAAATTCCCCTGCCGGACGGGGTGATGCCGCCGCTCGAGGGCGACGGCCTGGCCGAACTGGCGCCCGCAGGATGATCGCCGGGCTGGAGCGGTTCGGCGTCACGGTCGAGGACCACGTCGCCCTCGTGCGCATGCAGGCGCCGCCGGTGAACGCGCAAGACCGCCGGTTCCGCGACGAGGTGGTGCAGGTGTTCGACACCCTGTCCGACCTGCCGGCGGTGCGCGCGGTGGTGCTGACGGGCGATGGCCGCGCCTTTTCGGCCGGCGCCGACCTGCGCGAGCGGCCGAACCTGGCGGGCGAGCCCGGCGGCTATCTGCGCCACAACCGCCTCGTCCGCGCCGCCTTCGACGCCGTGATGGACTGCACGAAGCCGGTCGTCGCCGCCATCAACGGGCCGGCGATCGGCGCGGGCTGCGTGCTGGCCCTGTGCTGCGACGTGCTGCTCGCCGCCGAGGAGGCGTTCCTGTCCATGACCGAGGTCGATGTCGGGCTGGCCGGCGGCGCGCGGCATGTGCTGCGCCACTTCGGGCAGAGCGACGCCCGGCTGATGATCTACACGGCGCGCCGGATCACCGGGCCGGAGCTGCTGCGCATGGGCGTCGTGTCGGCGTGCGTGCCGCGCGACCGGCTGATGGCCGAGGCGCTGGCCATCGCGGGCGAGATCGCGGCCAAGAGCCCGTCCGCGGTGCAGGCGGCCAAGCGGGGCTTCGGCCTGACCGAGGAGATGCCGCTGCGCGACGGCTACCGCTACGAGCAGACCCAGACGGTGGCCCTGGCCGGAACGGCGGACACCCAGGAGGCCCAGCTTGCGTTCGCGGAGAAGCGCAAGCCGCGCTTCGGGTAGGCACGAGCGTCCCCCGGACGAGCCCGGGGGGCGATGGCGGGCCTAAAGGCTGTTGGCGACCCAACTCTTGAGTTCGCTCTTCGGCAGCGCGCCCACCTTGGTGGAGGCGGGCTTGCCGTCCTTGAACAGGATCAGCGTCGGGATGCCGCGCACGCCGTAGGTGTTGGGAGACATCGGATTGTCGTCGATGTTCACCTTAGCGACGGTGACCCGGCCCTTGTACTCGGCCGCGATCTCCTCCAACGCCGGGGCGATCATCTTGCAGGGGCCACACCACTCCGCCCAGAAGTCGACCAGCACCGGCTCCTTGGAGTCCAACACATGCGTCTTGAAGGTGTCGTCGTCCACGGCAACGGTGTTCTGGCTCACGGCGCGCTCCTGCTGATAGGCCTATCGCAGGTAGGGATACGGAGGAGTCGGGTCAAGTTCCCGGCGCATGCCGGTCCAGCAGGCCGGAGGGCAGGGACACGACGGTGGCGTCCTGCGTCCAGACCAGGGCGCAGCGCACGGGCCGGTCCGGGTAGATCGCCTGCAGCACGGCCCGGTAGGCGGCGAGCTGGCGCAGGTACAGCACCGGCGTGCCTGCCGCGTCGGCGGGCGCGTCGCGGCCGGTTTTGTAGTCGGCGAGCAGGATCTGGTCCGGCAGCACCGCCATGCGGTCCACCGTGCCGGTGACGACCACGCCGCCGACCAGGCCGGTCAAGGGCTGTTCCGACCGCGCCTCCGGCTGAAAGAGCGGGGCCAGGTCGGGGTGGCGCAGCACGGCGAGCACCTGGGCGGCCAGGCTGGCGACCTCGGCCGGCTCGATGCCATGCCGGGCTAGGTGGTCTGGGGCGGCGGCGTCCCACAAGGCAGGATCGAGCGCCGGCAGGTGCTGCAACAGCCCGTGCACCAAGGCACCGCGCAGGAAGCGTGGCCCGGCCGCCGCGGCCAGCAGGGGGGAGGCGGCGCGTGGCACCGGGCCGAACGCGGCGCCGTCGGGGCGGCTGGGCGCTAGCGGGATCGGCAGCGGCGGCTCGGGCGGCGGCGGGGCGGGGCGCCAAGCGCCGGGCCGGCCGGCCCAGCCCGGCAAAGGCGGGATGAACCCGGCGGGGTTCAGCGCCGTGCCGGACACGGGCCGGACCTGGGCGCTTTCGAATACCAACTGCTCGCCGTCCCAGCCCTGCGTGAACGGCCGGGCGGTGGCGCCCAGCGCCGCGAAACCGCGCGCGACCATGCCGTACCAGCTATCGTCCGGCACGGGGCGGCGGGTCTGCCAGCCGCAGACCACCAGGCGGTCCTCCGCCCGGGTCAGCGCCACATACAGCAGGCGGTTGTATTCGCGGATGCGCCGGCCCCGCTCCGCCTCGCGCGCCGCATCCACCGGGGCGCAGCGGAACTCCCGCCGTGGCGCCCAGAGCGGCGCCTCGGCCCCCGTGCCCGGGTCCCGGCTCCAGGCGAAGTCCTCGTCGCCCGGCGGCAGGCTGGTGGTGTCGGGCAGCAGCACCAGCGGCGCTTGCAGCCCCTTCGCGCCATGGACGGTCATCACCCGCACCGCCCCGCCGGCCCCGCCCGCCTCCCGCTTCACGGTCGCGCCCGACCGCCGCAGCCAGTGCACGAAGCCTTGCAGCGAGGGCGCGTGCAGCGCGGTGTAGGCCAGTGCCGCGTTCAACAGCTCGTCGAGCGGTTCCGCCGCCTCCGGGCCCAGCCGGGCCAGCAGCCGGGCGCGCCCGCCGAGCGGCCCCAAGGCCTCGGCGAGCAGGGCGTGCGGCGTCACGTGGTCGGCGCGGGCGCGCAGGGTGGAGAGGAAGGTCCAGGCGCCGGACCAAGTCTCGTTCTCTCCGGCCCGTTCGTGCAGCGCGGTCCACAGCCGGCCGGCCCGGCCCAGCGCCAACTGCATCAGGCCGTCGTCGGTCAAGCCGCCCAAGGGGCTGGTCAGCACGCAGGCGACGGCCAGGTCGTCCTCCGGCAGCAGCACCGCGTCGCAGGCGGCCAGCACGTCCTGCACCGCAGCCTGTTCCGTCAGTTCCAGCCGGTCGAGCCCCGCCACCGGCACGCCGCGGGCCTTCAGCGCGCGCACCAGGTTGCGGGCGAAATCGGTACGCCTTCGTACCAGCACCAGCACATCGCCCGCGGTGAGGGACCGTCCCCGGCTCTCCAACTGCACCCCGTCCGCGATCTCGGCGGCGATCCAGCCTGCCACCGCGTCGGCCAGGCGCTGCGGCGCGGAGACCAGGCCGAGGTTGCGCTCCGGCACCGTCCAGGCGGGAGTTTCGGGCGCAACCGGCACGGGTGCGAGCGGCCACAGCTCGACGCGCCCGGCGTCGCCGACCCGGTCGGGGAAGTGGCGCAGCGGCTCGCGGTCGGCCACGCCGGGTGCTGCGGCCGGGTCGGCGAACACGGCGTCCACCAGCGCCAGCACCGGCGCGGCCGAGCGGAACGATACGTCCAGCGTCACGTCGCGCCAGGTCTTGCCGGAGGCGCCGACCCGCTGGGACATCTGGGTGCGGGAGCGGGTGAACTCCTCCGGATCGGCGCCCTGGAAGGAGTAGATGCTCTGCTTGGGGTCGCCGACCGCGAAGAACGTGCGGGCCGGGCTGCCGTCCTCCGCGCGGGCGCCGAGCCCGGCGAAGAACTCCTCGGTCAGCCGGTGGGCGATCTGCCACTGCTCGGGCGCGGTGTCCTGCACCTCATCGAGCAGCAGGTGGTCGATGCCGCCATCGAGCTTATACAGCACCCAGGCGGCGCCCGGGTCGCGCAGCAGCTCGGACGTGCGGCCGATCAGGTCGGTGTAGTCCAGCAGCCCGGCTTCCCGCTTGCGCGCGGCATAGGCGCGCAGCATGGGGGCGGCGAGCAGCAGCAGCGCCGTGGTGGCCTCGGCCATGCGCAGCGCACGGCGGGAGTCCTCGATGGCGAGCACGCGCGCCTGCTCGGCCTGCAGGGTTGCCTGGATTTCCGGATACTGCTCGGCCAGCTTTCTTGCGGCGAACGCCGTGGGCGCACGCGGTTCGCCAGCCTGCGTGAGCAGCTCGCGCAGCCACTCGTCCCAGTGCTCGGCGCGCAGCGCGGGCGGCAGGCCCAGCCAGCCCAGCATCCGCAACGCCGTCTCCCGCACGCCGGGGGAGCCGTGCGCCTGGGCGAGGCGCAGGGCCGCGGCCGTCTCGTGCTCGCCGGGCCAGGCCGCGGCGCCGGCCAGCAGGTCCGCATCCCCCGCCGCGGCGACCCCGGCGGCGCGGCGGACCGCGGCGGCGATGCCGATCTCGGGCAGGCCCATGAGGGGCGCCAGCCGGTCCCGCTGCGCATCGAGGCCCTGCACCAGGTGGCCGAACCGCTCCGCCGTCGCCAGCCCGGCCAGGTCCTGCAGGGCTGTCTCGGGCGCGGTGGCCAGCACGCCTTCGCGCGCGCCCTCCATGGTCATGCGCGCATCGGCGTCCTCCACCAGGCGGAAGTGCGGTGAGAGCGCGGCCTCGAGCGGGAAGCGGCGCAGCAGGGATTGGCAGAAGGCATGGATGGTGCCGATCCGCATGCCGCCGGGCAGGTCGAGCACCTGGGCGAACAGGCGGCGCGCCTCGGCTCGCAGGTGGGGACGGGGCGGGGCCTGCAGATCGGCGAGCTCCTGATCGAGCTTGTCGTCCGCCATCGTGGCCCATTCCCCGAGCCGGCGCTGGAGCCGCAGGGCCATCTCGGCCGCGGCGGCCTTGGTGAAGGTGAGGCACTGGATGCGGCCCGGCGCGGCGCCGCCCAGCATGAGCCGAAGGATGCGGTCGGTCAGCAGCTTGGTCTTGCCCGACCCGGCCGACGCCTCGACGAAGGCCGAGACGTGCGGATCGGACGCGGCAAGCTGTTCGGCGACGGCACGCTGCCGTGCGGCCGTCATGCCTCGTCCTCGAGCACGGCCCATTCCGCCACCCGGGCCAACTGCCGATAATCGGAGAAGCGCGGCGCGCTGCCGGGATGGGGCTGCGACAGGTAGGGCTGGGCCGGGTCGTCGAAGGCCGCGATCAGGGCCGCCAGCGCCTGCGCGGCCTCGGCCGCCTTGGCCGGAATGGCGGCCGGCTCGCGTTTGAACAGCGCATGCACCTCGCCCGGCACGAAGCCGCCGGTCAGGTGCCAATAGGCCAGCTCGGCGGCGTCGCCCACGAGGTCCGGGCCGAAGGCGCCGGCCCCAGCCATCGCGGCCTCCAGCAGCAGTTGCGGCGCATAGCCCTGCTCCACGTCGCGGCCCTTGGGGATCAAGCCGGTCTTGTAGTCCAGCAGCGCCAGGCCGCCGTCGACGCAGCGCTCGATGCGGTCGGCGCGGCCACTCAGCAGGAAGGGGCGGCCCGGCCCGGGCACCTGCCATTTGCCGTCCACCTCGACCTGGATGAGGGCCTTCGGGCCAAACAGGCGGCGGGTGCGCTCGGTTTCGGCCAGCCAATCGGCGATGCGGGCGAGTCGGGGACGCCACCAGGCGGCCAGGGCGGGGCGCAGCGCCTGGTCGGCCAGCACGCGGTGCATCTCGGCGCGCAGCCGGGCGGGCGCGTCGGCCGGATAGGTCGGCGGCAGCGCGGCGATGAAGGCGGCGATGGCCTTGTGCACGATCACGCCGTAATCGGCCGCGTCCGCCGCCTGCTCCAGGGGATTGAGCGCGCGGAGGCCGAGCACGCGGCGGGCGTAGATGGCATAGGGGTCGCGCAGCCAGGTCTCGATTTCGGTGACGCTGAGCTGCCGCGGCCGTGCCTCCACCGGCGGGCGGGGCTGCGGCGGCGGGGCAGGGCGGGGGCCGCCCGCGGGCTGGTCGAGCAACCCCGCCCAGTGCGCGGCCGGGTGCTGCTGCAGCGCGGCGCCGTGCCCGGCCAGGAACGCCTCGAGCCGCACCAGCCAGCGTGCCGGCACCGCGGGCGCGCCGTCGCGCCGCCGTGGGCAGGACAGGATGGCGAGCGGCGCGGCACAGGCAGCGAGCGCGAAGTCGTGCGCCATCTGGCCGACGCGCTCCTCGGGCGAGGTCAGCCCGGCCGCCGCGCGCATCGGCCGGCTCATCCAGGGGCCGGGGTCGGTCGCGGGCGGCCAGACGCCCTCGGCCAGGCTGCCCAGCACGACGACATCGAAGGATTGCAGGCGCGCCTCCAGCAGGCCGAGGATCGCCACCCGCGGATGCTCCCCTCCGCCCCGCCCGCGCAAGGCGCGGCGGCTGCGCACCACCGCCCCCTGCATCGATGCCTCCAGCAAGCCGGGCAAGATGCCGACCGGCTGCGCCGGCACCACCGGCAGGGCGCCTTGCAAGGCGGTCAGGTGCACCGCCAGCGCCTCGCCCTCCTCGCGGGACCACAGGCGCGCGGCGCCCGGCTCCCCATCCGTCTCGGCAACCGCCTCCGCCGTCTCGATCAGCGCCCGCAAGGCCGCCGCCGGCGTCGCGTCCTCCCCTGCGGCAATCGCCATGAGGGGCGCGAGGCGGCGCTCCAGGCGGTCCAGCAGGTCCGCGGCGGCGGCGTGCGGCGGGTGCTTGGCGGCGGCGGCGCGCAGGCCGTCTACCCCCGGGGGCGGGGCGGGGCCGCGCAGGCATTGCCGTTCCAGCGCCCGGGCGGCCCGGCGGCAGGCGGCGGGCGCGAGGCCGAGCGCGGACAGCGGGTGCTTCAACAGCGAGAGCAAGGCCACCGGCGCCAGCCCGTCGGCCACCACGCGGGCGAGCAGGCGCAGGAAGGCGGCCGGCGGCGTGTCGGCCAGGGCCTCGCCGGCGCTGTCGTCCACCACGACGCCGTAGCGGCCCAGTTCGGCAGCGACGCGCAGCGCGAGCTGGCGGTCGGGCGTGACCAGGGCGGCGCGGGCGTGCGGAAGCTCCAGGGCGTCGCGGAGCGCCAGCGCGATGGCGACGGCCTCCTCCTGCTGGTCGGCGGCTTCGAGGCGGAACAGGTCCTTGGTGTGCGGCGTGAAGGAACACCGCCAGTCCGAAAGCGCGGTTGCGGGCAGCAGGGCGCGCCACAGGGTGGGCGCCCTGGCCGCTCCCCCGGCCGCAGGCGAGATACTCAGGGGAACCACATCGTCCCTCGTGGCCCCCATGCCCGCCAGCAAACGCTGCATCCCCGCCTGCGGGTGGCCGTCATCGAGCGTGTCCCACACGGCGGGCGCCAATTCGAGGTCGAGGCCCGGCAGCACCACCGCACCCAAGGGCAACCGCGCCACCACGCGCATCAGCCGGGCGACCGCGGGCACGGCGCCGGTGGTGCCGGCGACCACCACGGGGTAGTCCGGCGCCGCCGCCTCCCATGCCTGCGCCTGCACGTCGAGCAAGCGCAGGCCGCGCGCCGCCGTGTCCAGCAGGCCGTTATCGTCCAGCCAGTCCGGCCAGGCGCGGGTCACCACCTGCAGGAACTCGATCGTGCGGCCCCAATGCTCGGCGTAGCCGGCATCCGCCGCGGCGGGCAGCGCTGCGGTCAGGTCCACCTCGGCCCGATGCGCCTCGTCCAGCAGGTTCGCCAGCTCCATCGCCAGCAGCCATGCGCCGTCCGCGGTGGCGGGCGCGCCGTATTCGCCGCCCATGGCCATCACCAGCCGGGTCAGCACCGCCAGGCGCTGCATGGGCTCCACGGCCGGCGGCAGGTCGAGCGCGCCGGCCAGCGCCAGCGGCGCCTCGTCGAGCGCGCCGAGCGCCGCGATGCGGGGCAGCAGCAGCGGGCGGCCCTCGGCGGCACGCAGGAAGGCCTCGGTCAGCCCGCGCGCGGCCCGGCGGGTAGGCAGCAGGATCAGCCCGTCGGCGACGGCCAGCGGGTCCGCGCCGCGCCGCGCCAGCCACCACGCGGCCAGGGCGTCGAGGAACGGCGCGCCGGGCGGGATGGTATGCAGGTTCACAGCCGGCCCTCCCAGCCGTGCACGGTGGCCGTGCGCGCGTCCTCGCCGGCATGGGCCAGCACGATGCGGAGTGCCCCGGGCGGCGCCAGGTCGCCCAGCCGATCCGGCCATTCCACCAGCACCACGCCCTCCAGGGCCTCCTCCCAGCCGAGTTCGACCAGGGGGCGCGGGCCGTCGAGGCGCCAGAGGTCGAAATGCGCCACCGGCCCGATCGGTGAGTCGTACGCCTGCACCAGGGTGAAGGTCGGGCTCGGCACGTGCAGCGCGGGGTCGGCCAGCAAGGTCCGCAGCAGTGCCCGGGCCAGGGCGCTCTTGCCGGCGCCGAGCGGCCCTTCCAGCAGCACGGCGTCTCCCGGCCGCAGCAGGGTGGCGATCCGTGCGGCCAATGTTTCCGTCGCGAGAAGGTCCGGCAAGGGGAGCGTTGACGGGGGGCGCATGAGCGGGAGCACGCCCCACCTATAGCCGGTTCCCCGGTGGGATAAACCTCTGTAGGAAAGGCGCCATGCCGGACCAGATCGAGACCGACGTCGCCATTATCGGGGCGGGCCCCGTGGGTCTGTTCGCCGCGTTCGAGTGCGGCATGCTGAAGCTGCGCTGCGCCCTGATCGACGCGCTCGGCGAGATCGGCGGACAATGCAGCGCGCTGTACCCGGAGAAGCCGATCTACGACATCCCCGCGCATCCCGCGATCGCCGCCGGGCACCTGATCGGCAACCTGGAAGCGCAGATCGCGCCGTTCGGCGTGCCGCGGCTGCTGGGCCGCCGGGTCGAGCGGCTGGACGGCGAGGCCGGGCGGTTCCGGCTGGGCACCGACCGTGGCGACGAGGTCCGCTGCAAGGCGGTGATGCTGGCGGCGGGGGCGGGCGCCTTCGGCCCGAACCGTCCGCCGCTGGCCGGCCTGGAGGAGTACGAGGCGTCCGGCGCCGTGCAGTACCTGGTGCGGCGGCGGGAGGATTACCGGGGCAAGCACGTGGTGATCGCAGGCGGCGGCGACTCGGCGGTGGATTGGGCGCTGTCGCTGCGCGAGGTGGCGGAGAAGGTGTACGTCGTGCACCGCCGGCCGAAGTTCCGGGCGGCGCCCGGCACCTGCTCGCAACTCGCCGCCGCCGCCGCGGCGGAGGGGCCGCTGGAGTTGGTCATCCCGTACCAGTTGCACGCCCTGCACGGCGAACACGGGCGGCTGCGCGGCGTCGAGGTGGTGGATATGGCGGGCAACACCCGCATGCTCCCGGCCGACCGGCTGCTGCCGTTCTTCGGCCTTTCCATGGACCTCGGGCCCATCGCCGGCTGGGGGCTCGACCTCGAGCGCAGCCACGTGCACGTGCAGCCCGCCACATGCGAGACCTCGGTGCCCGGCGTGTTCGCCATCGGCGACGTCGCCACCTACCCCGGCAAGCTGAAGCTGATCCTGCAGGGGTTCAGCGAGGGCGCGATGGCGGCGCACGCCATCCACCCCATCGTGCACCCCGATACGGCGCTGCATTTCGAGTATTCCACCAGCAAAGGCGTGCCGGCAACATAGTGGATGCGATCGCAGTCTCCGGGCTGACCAAGCGGTATGGCGAGGTGCTGGCGGTGGACGACGTCGCGTTCAGCCTGGCGCCCGGGCGCACGCTGGGCCTGCTGGGCGGCAACGGCGCGGGCAAGACGACCACGATCGCCATGCTGCTCGGCCTGCTGATCCCGACCGCCGGCAGCATCCGCGTGCTGGGCCACGACATGGCACGGGACCGGTTCGCCGCACTGGCGCGGATGAACTTCTCCTCGCCCTACATCGCCCTGCCGTCGCGCATCAGCGTCGCCGAGAACCTTCGGGTCTACGGGCATCTCTATGGCGTACGGCGCCTGGAGGCGCGCATCCGCGAGTTGGCGGAGCAGTTGGAGCTGACCGGCTTCCTGAACCGCCCGGCGGGCAATCTCTCGGCCGGGCAGAAGACGCGGGTGGCGCTGGCCAAGGCGCTCATCAACCGGCCGGACGTGCTGCTGCTGGACGAGCCCACCGCCAGCCTCGACCCCGACACGGGCGACATGGTTCGGAGCTGGCTCGAGCGTTACCGGGCGGAAAGCGGCTGCACCATCCTGCTCGCCTCGCACAACATGGCCGAGGTGGAGCGGCTATGCGACGAGGTGCTGATGCTCAAGCAGGGCCGCATCGTCGACCAGGGGTCGCCGGCCGAGCTGCTGGGCCGCTACGGGCGGGACGACCTGGAGCAAGTGTTCCTCGATATCGTCCGCAACCGGGTCGCCGTTTCGTGAGCCGGCGCATCTGGGGGCTGATGTACCGGCATTTGGCGCTGTATCGCCGGTCGTGGCCGCGGGTGCTGGAGCTGATGTACTGGCCGGTGCTGCAAATGTGCATCTGGGGGTTCACCGCCAGCTTCCTCACGGCCCGCATGGGGGGCGGCGCCGCGATGGCCGCGAGCGCCCTGCTGGGCGGGGTTCTGCTGTGGGAGGTGGCGCTGCGCAGCCAGATGGGGGTGGCCATCAGCTTCCTCGAGGAGCTGTGGTCGCGCAACCTGGGCCACGTGTTCGTCAGCCCGATCCGCCCGTGGGAGATGCTGGCCGCGCTGGTCGGCATTTCGATGCTGCGCATGCTCGTCGGCGTGCTGCCGGCGATCCTGTTGGCGTTCCTGCTCTATGCCTTCAACCTGTTCGCCATGGGTCCGGTGGTGGTGCTGTTCTTCGCCAACCTCATGGTGATGGGCTGGTGGGTGGCGCTGGGCGTGATCAGCCTGATCCTGCGGCACGGGGCGGGGGCGGAGGCGCTGGCCTGGTCGGTGCTGTTTGGGCTTACGCCGTTCTCGGCCGTGTTCTATCCCGTCTCGGTGCTGCCCGCGGCGGTGCGGCCGTTCGCGCTGGCGCTGCCGTCGTCCCACGTGTTCGAGGGGATGCGCGCGGCGCTCGAGGGCGTCGTCCGGTGGGACGAGCTTGCCTGGGCCATGGGGTTGAATGCGGTTTGGATGGGCGCCGGGCTGCTGCTGTTCGCGCGGCAGTTCCGGCAGGCGCGGCTGCGGGGCGCACTGCTGAGCATCGGGGAATGATGGAAACCAGGTTCTGGCTGATCCGCCACGCGGTGGTCGCGGAAAACGAGCGCGCGCAGCTTTACGGCATCATGGACGTGCAGCTTTGCCCGGACAGCCTGGTGGCGCAGGCGCCGATGTATGGCGCGCTGGCCGCCCGGCTGCCGCGCCCGGCTGCGTGGGGCTGCACGCCGCTCTCCCGCACGAGGCGCACGGCCGAGGCCATCTTCGGCGCCGGCTATCCGGCGCAGGAGCTGGTGGTCGAGCCCGACCTCATCGAGCAGAACCTCGGCGGCTACCAGGGGCTGAAACACGCGGAGCTGCCGCCGTTGCTGACCCTGCCGGCGCACCCGTTCTGGCCGCTGGCCGGCAGCGAGCGGCCGCCGGGCGGGGAAAGCGTGGCCGACATGCTTGTGCGCGTCGGCGCGGCGCTCGAACGCATGGCGGCCGCGCATGCGGGCCGGGATGTGGTGGTGGTGAGCCATGGCGGGGCGATCCGGGCCGCCGTCGGGCACGCCATGGGCGTCACCGCCGATGCGGTGCTGCATCTCTCGGTGCAGAACCTCTCTTTGACCCGGCTGGACCGGCTGCCGGAGGGTTGGCGCGTCGATTGCGTGAACGAGCTGCCGGGCCTCTAACCCTGCGTATGAAGAAAACCTAGGTAAGCTCATAAAAACACGCTAGGATCGGCCCCTTAAATGGGAGGGGAAAGCAATGCTTCGTTCCGTATTCGCCGGATTGCTGGCGTTGATGCCGGTCGTGGCCCAGGCGCAGTCCGAACAGCAGCAGCTCGTGGACCGCGCTTCGCTGGCCGCGCAGGAGCTGCTGAACGACCGCGACGGCAAGGACGCGCAATACGTGCTGCGCCGCGCCCGGGCGGTGATGATCTGTCCGCAGGTCTTCCGGGCCGGGTTCCTGCTGGGCGGGCAAGGCGGAAGTTGCGTGCTGACGGCGCGGGATGGCGGCGGCTCCTGGTCTGCGCCGGCCTTCTACGGAATGGGCGGCGCCAGCATCGGCTTCCAGGCCGGCGTGCAGGACGCGCAGGTCATGCTGCTCATCATGAACGAGAAGGGCCTGCGCGCCGTGATGGACAGCCAGCTCAAGCTGGGCGCCGACGCCACAGCGACCTTCGTGGACCTCGGCGGCGGAATCGAGGGCGCCACGACCGCGGCGCTGCGGGCCGACATCGTCGGCTTCACCCGGGCCCGCGGCCTGTTCGCCGGCATCTCGCTCGGCGGCAGCCTGATGAGCACGAAATCCGACTGGAACCAGGCCTATTACGGCCGGCCCTATGCGGCGCAGCAGATCGTGCTGGCCATGGAAGCCACGAACCCGGCCGCCGACCCGCTGCGCGAAGTGCTGTCGCGCTACGGCACCCAGGTTGCCTCGGCCCCGGCGGCCCTGCCCCCGCCGGCGCCCATGTCGGGCGGCCCCGCACCGATCCAGTTGCAGCCGCGCACCGCCATCCAGCAGCAGCCGCTGTCGGCGCCGCGCCGGTAGGGCGCTCGCCATAGCGAGACCTTCAACCGAACGGCAGCCGCTCCGCGATCAGGAACGGCGCGCCGTACGCCGCCTGGGTAAAGATGCACAGCTCCACCACGCGGCGCGGGTGCGCCAGGCTGGCCGCGAAGTGGGCTTGCGCTATGGGTTGCAGCATGGCGCGATCGGCGGCATCGAGCCGCCGGGTGAGGGTCATGTGGAAGCGCCATAGGCCGAACACGCCAGGGTAGCCCCAGCGTTGCAGCATCGCCTCCCCCTCCGGCGAGAGGCCGCCTTTGCGGCGGCGTGCGAGTTCGGCCTCGTCCGGCGGGGCACGGTGCCGGTCCATGCGCTCGACGCAGGCGTCGGCCAGGGCCTGGAGTTCGGGGCTGGGCCGGGTCTCGCGCAAGGCCAGGAAGCCGGACAAGTCGGCCACGGCCAGCGGGGGCAACTCGAACGGGGCGAGGGAGCCCGCCACGGCGGCGGCGGCGGCGCGGAAGGCGGGGTATGGCGTCGCCAGCCGCATCGGCGGTTTCAGGGTGCAGTGCAGGCCATAGAGGCGGGCGTCGGCGGTGATGGCCTCGATGCCGGGCACGTCCGGCTGCGGAGAAGCGGCTCCATTCTCGGGGTCGCGGCCCAGCCAGCGGCAGCCGGCCTGCCAGAGCGGGTCGTCTGCCGCTGGCGCGTAATACAGCGCGACGCGGAAGCTCAGATCACCCGCTCCCCGGTGCGCCAGACCTGGCGCACCACGGGCAGCCCGTCGTGCTCGCGCACCCGCACCAGGTCGGCGCGCAGCCCGGCCTCGATGCGGCCGCGGTCCTCCAGCCCCGCCATGGCCGCCGGGTTGGCGGTGATCAGCGCCACTCCTTGCGGCAGGGTGATTCCGGTCTGGCCCACGCAGGCGAAGGCCGCCTCGATCAGGCTCGCGGGCACGTAGTCGCTGGCGAAGGCGTCCACCGCACCCTCCCGCACCATCTCGGCCGCCGAGGCATTGCCGGAATGCGAGCCGCCGCGGACGATGTTGGGCGCGCCCGCGATCACCATCATGCCAAGCGCCCGCGCCGCCCTGGCCGCCAGCAGGGAGACCGGGAACTCGCTGATGCGGATGCCGTCACGATGGTTTTCTTCGATCTCCTCCTCGGTGCGGTCGTCATGGCTGGCGAGGATCGCGGGCAGCGGCGCCATCCGTTCGAGCAGCCGCTTGCGGTTCGGGCCGCGCAGCCGGGCGCGCTGCTCCTGCAGCTCGACGATGCGCTGCTCGATCCGGTCGGGCGTCACGCCTTCCCGGCGGCGCATGGCGCGGTAACGGTCGAGGTTGGCGTATTGGCCGACCCCCGGCGAATGATCCATCAGGCTGACCATGCGGACGCGCCTGTGATCGGCCACCGGGTCGAGCAGGTCCATCATGTCGGAGGCTGGCAACTCGCAGCGCAGGTGCAGGAAGTGTTCCGACTTCAGCAGCCCGGTATCGGCCAGCGCATCGAGGTCCACCACGCCGTCCCTGAACGTGGTGACGCGGTCCTTGTCGAAGCCGAGGTCGCCGAGGCACAGGGCGTCCAGCACCGTGGTCACGCCGCTGACCGCGCACTGCGCATCGTGCGTCAGCATGGCGGAGCGGGACGGCCAGCGGGCGTTGCTGCGCGGCTGCACCTGGCGCTCCAGGTTGTCGGTATGCACGTCCACCACGCCGGGCAGCAGGGTGTCGCCCTCGAGGTCGATGGCGCCCGGCGCGTGGCTCAGCCCGGGCTGCACGTCCCGGATCACGCGCCCCTCCAGCACGACGGTGCCGTGGATCAGCGCGTCCGCCAGCACCAGGCGGACGTTGGTCAGTATGGTTGTCATGCGGCGTCCTGGAGGGGGGCGACGTATAGCGCGGCGTCGGCGACGGCGTCACGCACGAGGGCGTCGTGGAAGATGCCGGCGATGGCCCGGCCGAGCGCCTTCGCGTCCCGGATCATGCCCACGACCACGTCGGTGTTCTGCGGGTCGAGCGAGGCGGTGGGTTCGTCCAGCAGCAGGATCGGGTGGCCGCCGATGAAGCCGCGGGCCAGGTTCACCCGCTGCTGCTCGCCGCCGGAGAAGGTGGCGGGCGGCAGGGCGTGCAGGCGCTGCGGGATGTTGAGGCGGAGCAGCAAGGCTTCCGCCTGGGCGCGCGCGGCCTCCAGCGGGGCGCCGCGCAGCACGGCCGCCTCCGCCACCACGTCCAGCGCCGCAACCCGGGGCACCACGCGCAGGAATTGGCTGACATACCCCAGCGTGTCCCGCCGCACCGCCAGCACGGTGCGCGGGTCGGCGTTGGCGATGTCGATCATGGCGCCCGCGTGCCGCACCAGGATGCGCCCGGCGTCGATGCGGTAGCTGCCGTAGAGGCTGCGCATCAGGGTGGACTTGCCCGCGCCGGACGGCCCGGTCAGCGCCATGCACTGCCCGGCCGCCAACTCCAGCGCCACGCCGTCCAGCACCGGGATGCGGGCGCCCCCCTGCAGGTGCAGCACGAAGGTCTTGGCGACCGCCTCGGCCCGCAGGAGGATCATGCCTGCAGCACCGAGCTGACGAGCAGTTGGGTATAGGGGTGCTGCGGGTCATCCAGCACCTGGTCGGTCAACCCGGCCTCGACCACCCGCCCGCCCTGCATCACCATGATCCGCCCGGCCAGCAGCCGCGCCACCGCGATGTCGTGCGTGACCAGCACGACCGCGATGCCCAGCCGGGCCACGAGGGTGCGGATCAGGTCGAGCAGGCGGGCCTGCACCGAGACGTCTAGGCCGCCGGTGGGTTCGTCCATGAACACCAGGCGGGGGTGGGTGACGAGGGTGCGGGCGATCTGCAGCCGTTGCAGCATGCCGCCGGAGAAGGTGTGCGGCAGGTCGTCCACCCGGGCCGGGTCGATTTCCACTTGGCGCAGCCAGTCCTTGGCCGCCGCCCGGATGCTCCCGTAATGCCGCGACCCGGCCGCCATCAGCCGCTCGCCCACGTTGCCGCCCGCCGACACGCGCATGCGCAGGCTGTCCTGCGGGTTCTGGTGCACGAACCCCCAATCGGAGCGGTGCAGGGCGCGGAGCGCGGGCGCGGGCATGGCGGCAAGCTCGTGCAGGCGGCCCTCGGGATCGCGGTACCAGACCGCGCCGGCATCGGGCGCCATGCGGCCGGACAGCACGCGGAGGAGGGTGGTCTTGCCCGAGCCGGACTCGCCCACGACGGCCAGCACCTCGCCGGGCCAGAGGTCGGCGTCCACGCCGTCGAGCGCGGGGATCGCGCCGAAGCGCAGGCTGAGGCCGCGGGCGGAGAGGAGGATGTCGTGCGGGAGAGGGGCGTTCATTCAGCCGCATCCCGCTGCACGGCGGCGCGCTCGCCGCAGTAGTCCGTGTCGGAGCACACGTACATGCGCGTGCCCCGGTCGTCGGTCACCACCTCGTCGAGGTAGCTCTCGGCCGAGCCGCACAGCGCGCAGGCGTGGGGCGCACGGGCCGGGCGGAACGGGTGGTCGTCGAAGTCGAGCGAGCGGACTTCGGTATAGGGCGGGATGGCGTAGATGCGTTTCTCCCGGCCGGCGCCGAACAACTGCAACGCGGGCATCATGTGCAGCTTCGGATTGTCGTAGGCCGGGATCGGCGAGGGAGACATCAGGTAGCGGCCGTTCACCATCACCGGAAAGTCGTAGCTGACGGCCACATGGCCGTACCGGGTGATGTCCTCATAGAGCTTCACGTGCATCAGGCCGTATTCGGCCAGGCCGTGCATGCGCCGGGTCTCGGCGCGGCTGGGCTCGAGCTTCGACATCGGTTCGGGCTGCGGCACCTGGTACACCAGGATTTGGCCTTGGCAAAGCGGGGTCTCCGGGATGCGGTGCCGGGTTTGGATGATGCTGGCCTCGGCCGTGCGGGTTGTGGTGCGCACGCCGGCGGTGCGGGCGAAGAAGCGGCGGATGCTGACGGCGTTGGTGGTGTCGTCGGCCCCCTGGTCGATCACCTTCAGCACGTCGTCCCGCCCCAGGATGCTGGCCGTGACCTGGATGCCGCCGGTGCCCCAGCCATAGGGCAGCGGCATGTCGCGGCTGCCGAACGGCACCTGGTGGCCTGGAATGGCCACGCCCTTCAGGATCGCCCGGCGGATCATCCGCTTGGTCTGCTCGTCCAGGTAGGCGAAGGTGTAGCTCATTCTGCAGCATCCCGGCGCATGCGGCGGACCGTCTCCAACTCGCTCTGGAAGTCGACGTAGTGCGGCAGCTTCAGGTGCTCGACGAAGCCCGTCGCCTCGACGTTGTCGCAGTGGGACAGCACGAACTCCACGTTCTGCGCCGGCGCCGCCACCGGCTCGCCCAGCTCCTCTGCCCGCATCGCCCGGTCCACCAGCGACATGCCCATCGCCCGGCGCTCGCTCTGGCCGAAGCACAAGCCGTAGCCGCGGGTGAACTGAGGCGGCGCCTGCTTGCTGCCGGCGAACTGGTTGACCATCTGGCACTCGGTCAGCACCACTTCGCCGATGCTGATTGCGAAGCCCAACTCGGGTGGCGCGATCTCCACGGCCGCTTCGCCCACCCGCAGCTCGCCCACGAACGGGTGCGCCCCGCCATAGCCGCGCTGCGAGGAGTAGCCGAGCGACAGCAGGAAGCCTTCGTCACCGCGGGCCAGAGCCTGGAGCCGCAGGTCGCGGGCGGCGGGGAAGGCGAGCGGCTCGCGCGTCAGGTCGCCGGGGGTGGCGCTGGCGGCGGGCCGGTCCGGCTCCACCAGGTCTTCGCGGCCGAGGATGCCGAACACGGGCGGTAGGGGGGCGGGGTCGGCTTGCGTCTCCGGCGGCCGCGGCGGCGAGGCTTGCTGGCCGAAGTCGAGCAGCCGGTGCGTGTAGTCGTAGGTGGGGCCGAGCACCTGGCCGCCGGGCAGGTCCTTGAAGATGGCGGACACGCGGCGCATCGCGAGCATGTCGGCCGTCTCCACGGGCTCGCTGTGCAGGAAACGTGGCAGGGTGGTGCGATAGGCGCGCAGCAGGAACGCGGCCTCGATCAGGTCGCCCTGCGCCTGCCGGATCGCCAGTGCCGCCAACGCGCGATCGTAAAGCGACCCCTCCGCCATCACGCGATCCACGGCCCGGCCGAGCTGCTGCTCGATTTGCGCCGGGTCGAGCAACGGGACCGCCGGGTCGCCGCGGCGGGCGGTGGCCAACCACGCGTGCGCGGCGTCGATCGCCCGCTCCCCGCCCTTGACGGCAACGTATGCCACCTAGCCCTCCTCGATGCGCACGGTGCGGGGCAGTGCCGCCAGGCGGTCGCCGGCGCAGAGGATGAGGTCGGCGCCACGGGGAAACCGGGCGCGATTGGCCTCCCATTCCGCGCGGAACCCTTCCGGCAGGCCCGCAACCGAAAGCGTCGCTGGTGCGGCGAGCCCGGGGCCGGACAGGCGGAAACGGGTACCCTGCCCAAGCGCCTCCACTTGCCAGATCACCGTGGCGCCGCGTTCCGGCGCATCGTCCGTGCCCGCCGCGAACGGCGCCAATGAAAACCCGCCCAGCGCCAGGCCGAACAGGGCATCCCCGGCCGCGGCTGGCGGCGCGCCACAGTGGAAGCGCACCCAAGCGGCTGCGCCCCCGGCCGCGCAGTCGAGCCATAGCGGGGTCTCGGCATCTACCAGCGTCAGCAGCACCGCGGCCGTGCTGCGATCGAGGCCCGGCGGTGGATCGTGCGGCGCGGAAACGGCATGCACCCGGCCGGGACGTGACATCGCATCGAGCACGGCGCGGAAGCAGGCCTGGCTGTCGCCAACCGGATCGGCGAAGCCGGGATGGCCCAAGCTCATATGCCCATCCTCATGTGCGCATCGTCGCCATGGTGAAGAACTGCACCTGGGTCGCGGCCGCGCGCCGGGCGACCTGGCCGCGGCGCTCGGCCTGCGCGTGCGACAGGGGGTGGATCACCTGGGCCTGGACGGCTTCATGGGCGGCCGGGTCCTGCAAGGCGGCGTCCAGGGCGGCGGCGAGTTCCGCCTGGCGCAGGTCGCCGCCGAGGCAGTAGGCGTGGCCGACCTGGCCTCCGGCGCTTCGGACGGTGCAGCGGACGACGGTGGCCTCGCCCAGGTTGAACGGATTGCCGGCGCCGCCCTCACGCCCGCGCACCATCACCAGCCCGGCCTCCGGCCCGCGGAGCGCGGTATAGCTGGGCAGCAGCCCAGCGCTCGCCGCCTCCAGCTCCGCCCGGGTCGCGCGGGCCAGCACTGCCATCCAATGTTGCCGTTCAGCCTGGTCGGGCACGCGAGGCCTCCACATGTTGTCTAGACAAGTATAGTCCGGCGCTTGTATCGTCAAGCCGAAGTCGCACGGCGCGGCCGGCTGGGGGATGACGTTTGCATGACGAACGACCAGTCGCGCGCTGGGCCCGCGCCGCCGCTCTGGCGCCGGATCGCCCAGGCCTTGGCGGCCGATATCGGCCCGGCCGGGTTGCAGCCGGGCGCGAGGCTGCCCACCGAGGCGCAGCTCGCCGCGCGCTTCGGCGTGAACCGGCACACGGTTCGTCGGGCCATCGAGGCGATGGTGCGGAGCGGGCTGGTGCGGGTGGAGCAGGGGCGCGGCTCCTTCGTGGCGGAGGACATGCTCGACTATGCCGTCTCGTCCCGCACCCGCTTCTCCGAATGGATACGGCGGCAAAACCGCGAGCCGTCCGGCCAGGTGCTGCATGTTCGCGAACTCGCCTGCACCGGCCCGGTCGCGGCCGGGCTCGGCTTGGCGGTGGGCACTATGGTGGCGCTCATGGAACGGCTGGGCCTGGCCGACGGGGCGCCCGTCAGCCTGGCTAGCCACTATTTCCCGCAACCCCGCCTGCCCGGCATCCTGGCCGCGTTGCGGGCCAGCCCGACCGTCACGGAGGCCTTGGCCGCCGTGGGCGTGGACGACTACTTGCGCCAGATCACCCGCGTGGCCGCCCGCATGCCGACCGCCGTGGAGGCGAATCTATTGCAAGTCTCGCGCACCCGGCCGCTCCTGGTGTGCGAGAACACCAACGTTGACCGCGCAGGGACCGTGGTGGAGTTCGGCGTGGCGCGCTATCCCAGCACGCGGGTTCAGGTGGTGTTCGAGCCTGGGGAGGCCGGGGCCACGAGCATCGAGGCGCCGCGGTCCAGATAGGTCTCCAGAAACCGGGCCAGCCGTGGGTTCCACGGCCGGCGGAACACCTCCGCCGCACCGCCCTCCAGCGCCACCCGTCCATGCTCCAGGAACGCCACGTGCTGCGCCACGTGTGCGGCGAAGCCGATCTCGTGCGTCACGATCACCATCGTCATGCCGTCCGCGGCCAAGCCGCGCATGACGTTCAGCACCTCCCCGGTCAGCTCGGGGTCCAGGGAGGAGGTCGGCTCGTCGAACAGCATGATGGCGGGCTGCAAGGCCAGGGCGCGGGCGATGGCCACCCGTTGCTGCTGCCCGCCGGACAACTCCGACGGGTAGTGCCCGGCGCGGTCGGCCAGGCCCACGCGCTCCAGGTAGGCCATCGCCCGCTCCTCCGCCGCCGGCCGGCGCATCCGCAGCACGAAGCGCAACGCCTCGGCCACGTTGCCGAGCGCCGTGCGGTGCGGCCACAGGTTGAACTGCTGGAACACCATGCCGATGCCCCGGCGCACCCGCGCGATCTCGGCCTCGGGCAGCCGCATGCGCTGCCCATCCGGACCCGGCGCAAAGCCCAGCGGGTGGCCGGCGATCTCGATCAGCCCGTCGTCGTGCTCCTCCAGGAACGCCATGCAGCGCAGCAGGGTGCTCTTGCCGGAACCGGACGGGCCGATCAGGCAGGCGACCTCGCCGGGCTGCACGACGAGGTCGACGCCATGCAGCACCCGGTTCGCCCCGTAATCCTTCGCAACGCCGGTCAGCCGGATGGCGGGCGTCATGCGAGCCGGAACCGGTGCAGCCGCCGTTCGAGCAAGCGGCCACCCAGCCCGGTCGCCTCCGTCAGCCCCCAGTAGCAAACCGCGAGCATGAACGCCGCCTCGGCATAGGCGAAGTGCAGCGAGCCGATGCCGGTGATCGCCGCCGTGAGTTCGGGCACCGTGATGATGGACAGCACCGCCGTTTCCTTCATCAGCACGACCAGCATGTTGACGCCGCTGGGCAGCACCAGCAACGCCATCTCCGGCAGCAGCACCCGCCGCAGCGTCTGCCCGCGGGAGAGCCCGACGCAAGCCGCCGCCTCGGCATGGCCGCGCGGCACGGCCTGGAAGCCGCCGCGGATGATCTCGGCGAAGTAGGCCGCTCCGTAAACCGAGAGCCCGACGAGCCCGGCGGTGGGCGCATCCAGCTCAAGGCCGATGAACGGACCGCCGTAGTAGAGCAGGAAAATCTGAACCAGGAACGGCGTTCCGCGCAACACGCCCAGCAGCACGTGCAGCGTGCGGTCGATCGTCGCGCCGCCATAGTGGCGCAGGATGGCGACCAGCAGGCCGAGCGCCATGGCCAGAACGCTGCCCGGCAGCCACATCAGCAAGGTGTAGCCGAGGCCCTCGAGGATTTCGGGCAGCGACGCCTGGATCAGCCCGAAACTCACCGGCCGCGCCCCAGCATGCGCCCAAGCCCCTCGCCCGCGCCGCCAACGCCGAGGTTCAGCACGAGGTAGAGCGCGCCCGCGGTGGCGAAGGTCTCGATCGGGCGGTAGTTGCTCGACGCGATGTTCTGCGCCGTCCGCGTGAGGTCGGCCACGCCGACGACGGAAACGAGCGAGGACGCTTTCAGGATCAGGATCGCCTCGTTGACGACGGCGGGCAGGGTGAGCCGCAGCGCGATCGGCGCCCGCACCCGCACCATGACCTGGCGCGCCGTCATGCCGACCATGCGGCCGGCCTCGATGAGCCCGGCCGGCACGTTGACGAAGCCGCCGCGCAGGTTCTCTGCTTGGTAGGCGGCGGTGCAGAGCGTCAGGCCCAGCACGGCGGCGGCGATTCCCGGCAGGTCGACGCCGAGGCGCGGCAGCACATGATAGAGCAGGAGGAGTTGCACCAGCAGCGGCACGCCACGGAAGAAGCTGACATAGGTCGCGGCGAACAGGCGCAGCCCGCGGGACGGCGCGAGCGATGCGCCGCACACCGCGAGGCCGAGCAGCAGGCCGGCGACGACCGACACTGCGCTGATCGCCGCCGTCATACCCGCGCCGAGCAGCAGCAAGGACAGCGCCGGCCAGGTCATGCCCGTCTTGTCGTGCCCGTCTGGTCGTGCAGGCCTGGCCCGGCCTGCCTAGACGGATGGGTTGGTCACGCGGTCAGGCGTTTGGAAGGTTGTCTTGAACCACTTCTGCTGCAGCGCGGCCAACCGGCCATCCGCCTTGATTTTCAACAGGGCCGCGTCCACGGCATCCATGAGGCCGGCATAGTCCGCGTCCTTGCGGCCGATGTAGCCGAAGTAGGTTTTCTCCCCGAATGGCGTCGGCACCAGCGCAAAGGCTTCCGGCCGGGTAGCCGCGACATAGGCGATGTTGGGCAGCGAATTGGCCACGCCCGCGATCCGGCCCGCGGCGAGGTCGGCATAGCCCTGGCTGAAATCGACGTATTCACGAACGATCGCGGGCGTCGGCAGCGAGGCGGAGAACTTCTTCAGTTGCTCCAGTTGCGAAGTCGCCTTGCCGGAGCCGATCGCCTTGCCCGCGATGTCCTCGGGCTTGTTGAGCGTGGTGTCGCCGGCCTTTTTCAGCAGGCCGCATGTGGCCTCGGCGATCGGCGGGGTAAAGCGGAAACGCTCCATGCGCGCCTTGGTGATGGTGGCGGGGCCGGCGACCATGTCGAACTTGCCGGCTTCGAGCCCCGGCAGCACGCTCTCCCATGGCAGGGCGACGAACTCGATCTTCAGGCCCATGTCGCGGCCCAGATCGGCGAATAGGTCGTAGTTCAGCCCGGCTGGCTTGCCGTTGTCCAAAAAGTCGAACGGCGCGAACTGCGTTTCCGTGCCCACCCGCAGCACGCCGCTGCCCTTGACCCGGGCCAGCGCCTCCTCGGCGCTCGCGGCCTTGGCGGCGAGCGTGGCCGCGGCTGTCAGAGCGAATAGGCCTCTGCGTCCCAATCCAGGCATTTCTCTCTCCAATGTATCGTCCGGCGATCTTGCCACATAGGTTTGCAAACGCCAGAGGCTTGAAGGCCGGGAGCCTGCAAGAGCCGGGCCATATGGCGAAGGCCGGGGCTGGTGTTTCGGTGGAACATCGCCTATGGTCGGGTGTCTTGGCCCCGGGTTGCACGTGATCTCACGTGAGGGAAGCCCCGTCGCCCCCCACACATTCTCTTATGGAGCAGGTTATGGCACTTGGTACGGTTAAGTGGTTCAATTCCACAAAGGGCTTTGGTTTCATCCAGCCCGACAATGGCGGCGGCGACGTGTTCGTGCACATTTCCGCAGTTGAGCAGGCCGGACTCGGCAACCTTAACGAAGGGCAGAAGGTCAGCTTCGACCTCGAGCAGGGGCGCCAGGGCAAGACTGCGGCCGTCAATCTCAAGGCGGCCTGATCGCCTGGAATGAGCCATAAATATAGTCTGGGTCAGGCTGTCGTGTTCTCGCCGGGCGCCGGCGAGATCGCTGGCAACCTGACCAGCGGCAAGGTGACGCGCCTTCTCCCCAAGGAGGGCGCGGATTACCAGTATCATATCCAGCTCGGGCCGGAGGGCCAGCAGCGGCGGGTGCAAGAGAAGCAGTTGCGTTCCGCGACCGAAGCCGCGCCGCGGTGGATGCCGAGCTAGCCGCGGCGTTTGCGCTCCCGATACGGCTTGCGCCACCAGGCGAGCAGCATCAGCAACGCTGCGGCGGTCGGCAGCCACATGAACCGGCTCTGATACCGGTCGTAGACCCCTGACAGCGCGCCGACGATGACGGCGTTGGTTATCAATGCGACCAGAATGGCGAGATACAGGCCGCCCAATGCCTCCCGCCGTGACAGCGCGACCGCCGCCCCTACGACCAGAACGACGAGCGCGACCGAACCCACGCCCAGGTGCATGGCCTGCAACGCATCCGGGACCAGCGGAATGAGGCGGTATTGCCGGCTTTCGGTGTAGCGGGACTGCTCCGCAGGCGGCAGTTCCTGCCTCCAGACGTCGAGGACCCCGGGCATCGGCATGATCAGCCAGTCGCCCGTCTCGAACGAGAGCAACTGCCGGGCGGAATTGCGCAGGCTGTTGAACAGCATCGTGCCGGGTTCCGCTTGCAATGCGGACATGACGATAGGCCAGGCCTGGGGCGCGACGGCCTGGTAGCCGCCGACCTGGTTCAGCGTGCCCTGATCTCCGAACAGGAAGCGCTCCACCGTTGCGGGAATGTCGCGGGCGACGCTGCATAACGACCAATCGGGGCGGGGGCACTCCCGCTGCAAGGCGCGCTGGCCCGGCCCGTCGAAGATGACGCGAGTCATGATGAAAATCTTGCCGTAGGGAGAGGGCGACGGCTGGCCCGCCAGCACCGCGTTGGCGCCGATCGCGGCGGCCAGCGCCAGCGCGGGCACGGCGGCGGCGCGCAGCACGTCAACCAGCCCAACCCGGCTCCGCTGCCAAGCCCGCGCCAGCAGCAGGACGACGACGCAAGCGAGCGCCGTCGGCAGGAAGCTCTGGTGCATGGTGATGCAAGCCGCGGCGAACAGCACGAGCAGGACCTGCAACGGCCAGGATAGGCGCTGCGGCGTAAGGATCAGCATCGCCAAGGCGAGCAGCATCAAGGCGCCGAACAGGTCCGGCATCAACTGGGAGGCGAACCACGGCAGCGACGTGCAGGCGGCCAGGACGGCGGTGACGGGGATCAAGGCCCAGGCGGTCAGGCCGGGCAAGAAGCAGCGCAACACCAGGTGGAGCAGTCCGGCGGTGATGCCGGCCTGCGCCGCAACCACCGGCCAGAGGGTGACCTTCTGGTGCAGCGGCAGCATGAACAGGCCGTAGAATAGCGGCCGCGGCCAGCTTGCGTGCAGGTGGATGCCGTCGCTGAGGTATACGCCGGTATCCCCAAACACCAGCGGATAGTGGTTCAACGCCGCCGGCCAGAGCAGCAGGAGCGCGGAGACCAGGATGGACGCCAGCGTGGCCGGCGCCCCCGTCCGGGCCATGGCTATTCGCTCCGGTGCACGAGCCGGAGAAAGCTGAGAAAGAACGCCATCGATGCGGTGGACACGGCGAGCAGGATGCAGGTGGCCGACGGGATGGCGAAGCGCATTGTATAGGCGGGCGACAGGGCGCCGAAGCCCGTGCGGCTCCATCCCAAGGTGGCCGCAAGCCCCAAACCCAGGCCGGCCGCAAGCAGCAGCAGGGCAAAGACCAGGCTGCGTTCGAGGGTGAGGTGGTCGTGCAGCCTCACGAAGCCGGGATCCGGCGCAAGCATGCCCTCGGTCATGTTCAGGGTCTTGCAGAAAACCCAGAACAGGATGGACTGGTAGCCGACGATCACCAGCAAGGACGTGTAGAGCAGGCTGTGGATGTCGAGCACCACCCCGAACAGGTGAGCCGGGCCGGGCAGCAACAGGAGCATGCCCGCCAAGCCCAAGCCGAACATCACGAGGCCGGTGTACAGAAACACCCAGCGCGGGCTGAGCAGCAGCAGGAAACGCAGGTGCCGCCAGCCGTCCCGCCAACTGCGCAGATGCGGCGGGCGGGAGCGGCCGTCCTTGGACAGCGTGGTCGGCACCTCGGTGATCCGCAGCTTCTGGATGGTGGCCTTGACCACCATCTCGCTGGCGAACTCCATGCCGGGCAGATTGAGGCCGAGTCCGAGCACGGCGTCGCGGTCGAAGCCACGCAGGCCGCAGTGGAAATCACCCGACGGGCTGCCATAGAGGATACGGCCGGTCGCGGTCAGCACCGGGTTGCCGAGATAGCGATGCAGCGGCGGCATCGCGCCAGGGGCCACGCCGCCCAGGAAGCGGTTGCCCATCACGAGCTGCCAGCCCTGGCGCAGTTCAGCGACGAAATTGTCCAGCTTGCTGAAGTCGTAGCTGTCGTCGCTGTCGCCCATGATCACGTAGCGGCCGCGCGCCGCCCGGATGCCGCCGATCAGGGCGGCGCCGTAACCCTTCTCCGGGATCGGCACGACCCGGGCGCCCAGCTCCTCGGCGATGGCCTGCGAGCCGTCCGTGCTGCCGTTATCGGCAATGACGACTTCGCCGCTGATGCCGGTCCGCTCCAGGAAGCCTCGCGCCTTGCGAATGCATACGGCAAGCGTCTCGGCCTCGTTGAGGCAAGGCATCAGGATGGTCAGTTCGAGCGGTTGCACGTGGGCGTCGTCCATCCCGTGTATTCCCTGGAAGCCCGGCGGAGCCTATACGCAACGCGACCCAATGGGGCAACACGGGGCCGCCTAGCATGACAAACGCTTCCTCTGCCGCGCGACCCGGCCGGACCGGACTGACCGACCGCCTGCGCCGCGCCGCGGTTTCCGGGCAATTGCGTGAAATCCTGCTGTTCCTGACCGTTGGCGGTACGAGCGCCATGCTTTACCTGGCGCTGAACGTCGGGTTCACCTGGGCCGGCATGCGGCCCAGCCTGTCGATCCTGTGCACGCTTGCGCTGCTCATTCCGCCCACCTACCTGGCGCAACGCCGCTTCACCTTCCGGTCCGACCGCAGCCACGGCGCCGCTTTCCCGCGCTACATGAGCGCCCAGCTTGCCGGAAACGGCCTGGCCCTGGTCGGCGCGGAACTGATCCCCGGCGTCATTCGTGCATACCCCCTGGTTTCGTTTGCGATCATCACCGTCATGGTGGCAGCAATAAATTACGGAATCCTGAAGTTTTGGGCGTTCCGGCGCGTTCCATGATGCCCGACCTCGATTTCAACAGTGGCGGGCGGCACCGATCTCTCCGGCGTGCGTCCGCAGCCTCGCCCGCGCGGCCCAAATAGCTTACGCCACCATCGACAACCGCATTTCGGGGGTGCCCAGGCGGACCACGATCGGCCGATGGTCGCTCGAAGCACGGTGCAAGGCTTGCACGCTGCCGCAGATCAGCCCGCGCACCAGGCAGCGGTCGATTCGCAGCGGCAGCATGTCGGCCGCATGGTGGGTCGGCTCGCGGGGCCCCACGTCGCGAAATCCGCGCAGCAGCGCTGGGCCGACCAGGTTGAAGTCGCCCAGCACGGCGGCGCGCTGCGGCAAGACCTCGGCGATGCTCCGTAGCTGGCGCCGGTTCAGCAACTGCCCGTGCGAAAGGTGGACGTTGGCGACCGAGAACGGACCCATGTCGATCACCTGCGAAACGCGCTGGAACATGGCGCCGGCCGGCAGTTCCAAGACTCTGGGTTCCGGCAGAACGAGCGGGCTCCAGAAGGCCAAGCCGTGGATCCGGCCGGGCTGCAGCACGCGGAAATAGGAGCCGCCCAGCCGCTTCGCGAGATCGTCCATACGCTTGGTGGCTTCCTGCATAAGCAGCAACTGCGGCCGCTCCTGCCTTGCCAACCGCACCACGTCGTCGAGGGTGGCGCCGGTCAGGCGGAGGAGATTCCAACTCACGATCTTGATCATCGGCGGCCAGGATGGGCAAGGGGGAACCGCCGCGCAAGCATCAGCTTCGTGACGGCCCGGCTGGCTGAGGCCGATCTTCCGTCTTGCGGCCTGCCGCGCTCAACCGGATGGCCCGCACCAGCAGCGTGGACGCGATCCATGCGGCCAGGATGGCCAGCGGCACGGTGATGACGTGCGGCGCCATCACGGCGGCGACGGCGAGCGCCAACAGCAAGATGCCGCCCGCGGCCATGACCTTGGCCTCCGCGGGGCCGAGGGCGCGGTGGTTGGTGATGGCGGCGCTGACGGCGCTGCCCAAGCCGACGGCGCCCGCCGCCAGCCGCCCCGGACTGCCGCGCCGCGCCTGCGGGCGAGGCGTCGCGGAGTGGACGCGCCCAAGGCCGAGCACAATCTCGGTGGCACGCTGCAGGTCGTCCTCGAACATCGCCTCCATCTGGCGCGCGAAATCCGCGTCCTCGACGGCCACGTCCAGCTCCCAATTGCCCATCCAGCTTGCGAGGTTGAGGTTGCTGGAGCCGATCCGCGCCCAGCGGCCGTCGGCCACCGCCGTTTTCGCGTGCAGCATGGGGCCGGACCACTCGAAGACGCGGATGCCAGCTTCCAGCAGGGGCCGGTAGCCGGCGCGGGAGAGGGCCTTGGCGACGGGGATGTCGGAGGCGCCGGGCACGAGCAGACGCACGTCCACCCCATCCCGCGCCGCGTCGATCAGGGCCTGCACATAGGCGGTGGTGCCGACAAAGTAGGCGTCGGTCAGCCACAGCGAGCGCCGGGCCAGGGCGGCGATGAGCTGGTCGAATCGGTAGAGCCCCATGGTGTTGGGCCGGCTGCCGATGACGCGCAAGGAAACGTCGCCCGCGGGCGGGGCCGGGGCCTGCTCGTGGGCGGGCAGCGGCGGGATGGGCTTGCCGCCGGCGAAGGCCCAGCTTTGCGCGAATGCGGCGTCGAGATCGGCGACCGCCGGGCCGCGCACTTCCACCCCGGTGTCCCGCCAGGCCGGCACGCCGCGTTCGGGGTCGCCTACCCAGGCCTGGCCGATGCACAGGCCGGCCACGTAGCCCACCTCGCCATCCACGCTCACGGTCTTGCGGTGGTTGCGGCTCAGCCAGCCGAAGGGGCTGTCCAGCCGCGGGCGGTTGAAGCAGCGTACCTCCACCCCGGCGCGGCGCAGCGCGTGCCAGAATCCCACCCGTGTCTGCGTCAGGCAGCCCATCCAATCGTACAGCAACCGGACCGGGACGCCCTCCCGCGCCTTGGCCGCCAGCGCGTCGGCGAAGCGCTGGCCCACGTCGTCGCTGCGGAAGATATAGTTCTCGAAGTGTACGGAACGGCGGGCGTTGCCGATCGCCTCGAGCCAGGCGGGGTAGTTTTGCGCCCCGTCGCGCAGCAGGCGCAGGCTGTTGCCCTCCACCGGCACGGCGCCGGCGACGCGGGAGAACAGCTGCTCGGCCACCAGGCGCGCCAGCGGCTTGTTGCTTTCCCGCACCAGGATGGGGCGGCGCGGCAACTGGAGCCCGGGCGCCCGCAGAAGCCGGCCAACCGGGAAGGCGCGCAGCGCACGGAGGGCGCGGTTTTGCCCGAAGCGCGCTCCCAAGGTGGCCATCCGTGCTCTCCAGGCTATTTGGCGCGATGCCCCATGCGGCGCCGCACCATGCCTCCGGGAACGCCCCCGGCGCTACCCCGGTTCCGCCGGGGCGCCACGCTTATGGGCGGCGAGGGCGGCCAGGCGCTGGTTGCGCCAAGCGGTGCGCCGGGCCAGGCGGCCGGGGTCCGGCGTGTGCGGCCAGGCGGCGGCCACGCGCTCGGCGCGGGCGCCTTCGTAGACGCCGGGGCCGGCTGGGTCGGCGGCGAGGCGCTTGTAGAAGCCGGTGTAGCGCGCGCAGTAGTCCGGGATACCGCCGGGCGCGTTCAATTCGATGGTGCCGAACGGGCCCAGGAACGACCAGCGCAGGCCCAGGCCGCTGCGAACCGTCTCGTCCAGGTCCGCGGCCGACATCACGCCGTCCCCCACGAGCCGAAACGCTTCGGCCAGCAGCGCGCCCTGCAGGCGGTTCAGCACGAAGCCCTCCACCTCGCGGTTGACGGTGACGGGCACTTGGCCCACGGCGCGATACACCGCGCGGGCGCGCTCGAGCGTGGCAGGCAGGGTCCAGGGCGCGCCGCATAACTCCACCAGGGGCACCAGATGCGGCGGGTTGACGGGGTGCCCGACCAGGCAGCGGTCACGGCCGGGCAGCGCCTCGGTGAAGCGCGAGGCGACGATGGCGGAGGTGGAGGAGGCCAGCAGCGCGTCAGGCGCCGCCAGCCGGTCCAGTTCGGCGAACAGGGCGAGTTTGGCCTCCAGGGTCTCCGGCCCGTTCTCCTGGACGAAACTGGCGTCCTGCAACGCCGCCGCGAGGCTGGGCGCGGCTACCACGGCGCCCTCGGCGCCCAGCCCGTAAGGCTGCAAGGCGAGCAGCTCGTCCCGGATCAGGAGGGGCGCCGCCTCCAGCGTGGGCGCGTGCGGGTCGAACAACTGCACCCGCCAACCCGCGCGGGCGAACACCACGGCCCAGGCACGGCCGATCAACCCGGCGCCGACGATTGCAACCGTTTCCATGCATTCTCCTATCCTGCTTACGCGGTAAGCTGCTCCGGTTTCATTGCTTCCTCCGCCGGGTCAACCTGCACATCCAGCACGGCGGGCCCAGATACTGCCAGCCACGCCTGGATTGCTGTATGAAGGTCACCAATTTTCGATGCCCGAAAGCCTTGTGCGCCGACTGCTACGGCGTAAGCAGCGAAATCGATGTGGCCAAGTTCGCAGCCGTAGAC
Source organism: uncultured Acetobacteraceae bacterium (assembly GCA_964235765.1). GTDB lineage: Bacteria > Pseudomonadota > Alphaproteobacteria > Acetobacterales > Acetobacteraceae > JAVVHH01. The sequence continues at coordinate 18,520 of CAXSDH010000007.1, read as the reverse complement.
CGGGTTCCCAATCTCCTTCTGCTCGAACGTGACCTGAGCCAGGGCGTCATTGTTCAGCACCATGATCTTAACGTTCAGCCGGTGCAGTACTGCGGTCGAAAGCTCGGCCATAAGCATGGCGAACCCGCCGTCACCCACGACCGCAATCGACGGCCGATCCGGATAGGCGAAGGCGCCAGCGATCGCCAGGGGCAGGCCGGATGCCATGCTGACGAGCATGCCTGATCCGGTCCAACGTTGCCCGTCGCGCATCTGGATCATGCGGGCCGCGAAATGAGTGTTGGCACCGCAATCCATGCTGAACACGGCGTTGGCTGGAGCAAGATCGCTCAAAGCCCTTACCGCGGTCTGCGGGCGCATGAGCGGCCCTTTCTGGGTTTCGGCTACGCGGTCCAGCAGGCCGTTCCAATCCCGCATCCGACGCTGCGCCTCGGACAGAAAGCCGCGGTCCGCTTTCCGCGCCAGCATCGGCTGCAACGCTTCCAGTGTGGACTTCATGTCGCCTGTGAGGCCGACCTCCACGGGAAAGCGCAGGCCGATGCGGTCCGGGTTGATATCGACCTGGAGGCCACGCGCCTGACCCGGCTTCGGGTAGAAATCAATCCAAGGCATCGTTGAGCCAAGGATCAGCACCGTGTCGCAATTCTGCATGGTCCAGGAGGACGGCGCCGTGCCGAGATGGCCGATGCCGCCCGTCGTCAACGGATGATCGTCTGGCAGCAGTGCCTTGGCCAGGTATGCCTTGGCGACGGGCGCACCGAGGGTTTCGGCCAAGCGCTCCACCTCTGCCCGTGCTGCGAGGCAACCCTGGCCGGCAAGGATGGCGACTTTCTGCCCGGCATTGATCAGGTCGGCGGCAGCACGAAGCTGGTCGCTGCTGGGGGCGCCGCTGGGCGGAAACCAGGAAGAAGACGTGCGTCCACCATGGTTCTCGGCTGACGGCTTATCGGCCGACAGCTTCATCGTCTGCACGTCCTTGGCAACCGCGAGGTGCGCGACGCCGCGCTGGCCAAGCGCCGTCCGGCAGGCGCGATTGGCGACAAACAGCGCGTGGTCAGGCCCAGTCACCTGCTCGTTGAACAGCGCCACGTCCTGCATGAGCTTTACGGTGTTCACGCTCTGCATGAATCGCATGCCCCCAAGGTCGTGCCATGTGGTTCCAGTGATGGCGAGCACCGGCGCGCCGTCCATGGCCGCATCGTAGAGACCGTTCATCAAATGGACGGCGCCAGGCCCGGTCGTGGCAAGGCAAACGCCTAGCCGGCCTGAATGCTTGGCCATGCCCTCTGCCATGAAGGCAGCCGCCTCCTCGTGCCGGACGCCCACGAAGGCAATCTGGTCCTTACGCTTGCGCAAGGCCTCGATGATGGGGTTGATGCCATCGCCGACGATGCCGAACACATGCGTCGCCCCCCAGGTGATCAAGGTTTCGACGAGGATGTCGGACGTGTTCCGGTCCGAGCCGGGCAGCGGCGTTGGCTGAGGTGTGGCATGCGGGCTCGTCTCGGTCTGCGCCTGAGCGCTGGCTATGCCTGCACCGGCGACAACGCCTGCCGCGCCCACCAGTCGGAACAGGTCTCGACGTCCACTGTTCATGCCATCATCCCGCGTGTGCTGACCTGACATATCTAATCTCCGTCGGAGTTGGCGCCGGTGTTGACGAGCAGCGTCTTCGTGCGTTGCGCGACCGGGGCGATGGTCAGTGCCGAGACGGACGAGATTTCGCCGATGATGCAGGCGTGCGGCTCGAACTCATCGCCTCCTGCTCAGCCCGGCGCGGCCAGCCCTAGCGACGCCCCGGTGGCCTGGATCGCGCGCCATGTGTCGGCCTGCAGCGGCACGCCGTCGCGCAGGCGGGCGATGCGGGTGCGGCTTTCGGCGTCGCCGGGCACCAGCACTTCGCCGCCGGGCGCGGCGGGCTTGGAGGCTTTGACGTAGTCGGCGAAGTCCCGCGCGGTTTGGGCGAAGCCGGCGGCGCCGAAATGGTTGGGGTCGAGGTAGATGGACAGCATGCCGTTGACGATGCCGGCGCGCTTGCCCTGGATGGGCCCGGCGGTCGGGCTGCCGGCCAAGCAGCCGGCCAGGATCTCGCACATGAAGGCGATGGCGCTGCCCTTGTGGTCGCCGAAGGCACGCAGGGCGCCGGTGCCGTTGCCGGGGTCGCGGATGTGGGTGCCCTCGATCGGGCCATAGAACTCGGCCGGGTCGGACGACATCCGCCCGTCGGCGGTGATCAGCGCGTCGGCCGGGATCGGCTTGCCGCCGTTGCTGGCTACCAGCACCTTCCCCTCGGCGACGATGCTGGTCGCGAAATCCAGCAGCAAGGGAGGGTTCCCGCCCGGCTGCGGCACGCCGATGCACATCGGGTTGGTGCCGAACCGCCGCTCCGTGCCGCCGAAGGGCGCGACGATCTCGGCCATGCCGACATTGACGAAATGGATGGAGACCAGGCCCGCCTCGGCCGCCCGCTCCGCCCAGTCGCCGATACGGCCGATATGCCCCGCGTTGCGCAGCGTCACCACCGCCAGCCCGGCCGCCCGCGCCTTGCTGATGCCGAGGTCGACCGTCAGGGGCCCGATGGTCTGGCCCAGGCCCACGTTGCCGTCCACCACGGCATGGGTGGCGCTCTCGGCCACGACCGTGATGGTGCGGCCGGCGAACACCTTGCCCTCGTGCAGCCACTGCACGTAGCGCGGCACGCGGATCACGCCGTGGCTGTCGTGCCCGGCCAGGTTCGCGGAGAGGAGATGGTGCGTGGTGCGCGCGGCTTCCTCCGGGGCGCAGCCGGCGGCGGCGAAGATGCGCGTGATGTAGTCCCGCAGGATGCCGGCGGGGACGGTTACGGTCGGGGCGAGGCCAGGAGACGCGGCCATCAGCGGGGCATCCCGGCGATCGCCTGCGCGCTCGCGCGGTAGAAATTGTTGTCGGTGGGCGTGATCAGCATCTCGGCGATGCAGGTGCGGGGCGGCATGCCGGCGGCGAACACCGCGGCGGCGGCGATGTCCTCCGGCTGGATCATCAGCGCGCGGTCCGCGGCGCTGGGCGGGTGGGGGCGCCTGTCGAGAATGGGCGTTTCCACCTCGCCGGGGTTGATGCAGACGCTGCGGATGCCGTGGATGCCTTCCTCGGCGTTGATGGTGGCCGACATCGCTCGCGCCCCGTGCTTCGACGCGGTATAGGTCGGGCCGGCAACCGAGAATATGCCGGCCGCGGCGTTGGAGACGACGTGGATCAGCAGCCCCTCCCGCCGGGCCCGCATCGCGGGCAGCACGGCAAGCGAGCACTGGAACGGCCCCTTGAGGTTGACGTCGATCATCTGCCCCATGTCCTCTGCCGAAAGGTCCGCCCAGTAGCGTTTGGGGGCGTTGGTCCCGGCGTTGTTGACCAGGATGTCCAGGTCGCCCAGCGCCTCCGTCACCTCTCGATGCGCGCGGGTCACTTGATGGGCGTCCGCCACGTCCGCCATGGCCAGCATCGCGGTCCCCCCGGCGGCCTCCACCTGGGCCAGCGTCTCGGCGAGCGTCTCGCGGGAGCGGCCGGTGAGCGCGAGGCGGCAGCCCGCGGCGGCGAAGGCCAGCGCCATGGCGCGGCCGATACCGGTGCCGGCGCCGGTGATCCAGACGGCCCGGCCGGAGAGGGCCTGCATCAGACCACCTTGCCGCTGGCCGGGTCGATGAGGTGCATGTTGTTCATGTCGGCGTGCAGATGGAGGGGCTCGCCGGGGCGGGCAGGGGCGTCCGGGGTCACGCGGGCGACGGCCTGGGTGCCGGCGAGGAAGAAGTGCACCAGCGTCTCCATGCCCATCGGCTCCACCACGTCCACCGCGATGGTCATTGGGGCATAGCCGGGGCGCCCTTGTTCGCGCGTATCGGTCAGGTGCTCTGGGCGCAGGCCCAGCAGGGTCTCCTTATCGCGCAGCCCGGCGTAGCGATCCTGCCGGGCGGCTGGAATGGGGAGCGACTGTCCGTCGCCAAGCTGCACGGCGAGGCCTCCGGCGGCTCCGGTGATGCGGACGGGCAGGAAGTTCATCGCCGGACTGCCGATGAACCCGGCCACGAACCGTGTGGCGGGGTGATGGTACAGCTCCTGCGGCGGGCCCACCTGCTCGATGATGCCGCCGTTCATCACAACCACGCGGTCGGCGAGCGTCATGGCCTCGACCTGGTCGTGCGTCACGTACACCGTGGTGGTCGGGATGGTCTGGTGCACCTTCTTGATCTCGGTGCGCATCTGCACGCGCAGCTTGGCGTCGAGGTTGGAAAGCGGCTCATCGAACAGGAACACCTTGGGGTTGCGGACGATGGCGCGGCCCATCGCCACCCGCTGCCGCTGCCCGCCCGAGAGCGCCTTGGGCTTGCGTTCCAGCAGCGGCACGATGTCGAGCATGCGGGCTGCCTCGTCCACCCGCTGCTTTATCTCGGCGCGGGGCAGCTTCCGCAGCTTCAGCCCGAAGGCCATGTTGTCGAACACCGTCATGTGCGGATAAAGCGCATAGTTCTGGAACACCATGGCGATGTCGCGGTCGCGCGGCGGCACGTCGTTGACCACGCTGCCGCCGATCCAGATCTCGCCGCCGGTAATCTCCTCCAGCCCGGCGATCATGCGCAATGTGGTGCTCTTGCCGCAGCCGCTGGGACCGACCAGCACGACGAACTCGTGGTCGGCGATCTCGAGGTCGATGCCGCGCACGGCCTGCACGCCGCCCTCGTACGATTTCACGACCTTGCGGACGGATACTCCTGCCACGAACGCCTCCCCCATGCGGGCGCGCGCCCGATTGGGGCGAGTGTGCAGTGGGGCCGCGCCGCCTACAAGCGGTCTGTCCGCCAGCGCCAGAGGGCGACAAACGACCAGGCCGCCTCCACGAGGCCGAACGGCCAGGCGCCCTGCAGGAAGCCGTAGGCGGACCCGAGAGCGCAGGCGGCGGCGAAGCCAAGCACGAACCAGCGGCTGCGCCGTTCGCAAGCGTAGCAAACCAGCATCGCCGTCACGGCGAACAGGCCAAAGAGGTTGAGTGCGTCCATGCCGCCGCTAGCTGGACTGCCCGCCGGTGGTCCGCTAGTGGAACAGGGTGCGAATCCTGGTCGTCGGCTCAAAGATCGAACTCGGCGACCTGCATCTCAGCCTGATGCGGGAAGGCCACGAGGTGCGGGTGCATGCCTCCGACCCGTCCTATGCCGGATGCTTCGAGGGGCTGGTCGCCACGGTGCCGGACTGGCGGGCCGAGCTGCCGTGGGTCGGCCGGAACGGGATCGTGCTGTACGAGCGCGTGGGCGCCGGGGCGGAGCAGGACGCGCTGCGCCGGGAGGGCTACCAGGTGATCGGCGGCAGCGCGCTGGGGGACCGGCTGGAACATGACCGCACGCATGGCCAGGCCGTGCTGCGCGACGCCGGGCTGCAGACGGCCGACGTGCACGGCTTCGCTTCCGCGGGCGAGGCGGCCGGGTGGCTGCGCCGGCATCCCGGCCGGGTGGTGCTGAAGTTCCACAACAATGCCCGGGCGACCTTCGTGGGCGACCACCGCGAGGGCCGCGACGTGCTGTTCCAACTCGCCCGCGCGCCCGCAGGGCCCGTGCTGCTGATGCCCCGGCTGGAGGGCGTGGAGGTGGGCGTCGGCGCCTACTTCGACGGCACGCACTTCCTGCGCCCCGCGTGCATCGACTTCGAGCACAAGCGCTTCTTCAATGGCGAAATGGGCGAGATGACGGGCGAGATGGGCACCTTGGTCGCCTATGCCGGCTCCGCGCCGATCTTTGAGGCGACGCTCGGGCGGCTGGAGGCGATGTTCCGCGCCGTGGGGCATGTGGGTTACGTGAACATGAACATGATCGCCAACGAGCAAGGCCTCTGGCCGCTCGAGTTCACCTGCCGTTTCGGCAACCCAGGCTTCGCCATCCTGGCGCCCTTGCAGACCGCGGGCTGGGGCGACCTGCTGGGCCGCATGGTGCGCGGCGGCGCCGGGACCTTCCCGGCCAGCCCGGATTGGTCGGTCGGCATCGTACTGACCGTGCCGCCCTTCCCCGAAGAGCTGCCCGGCGCCGAACCGGACGCCGATCCGCCCGTGTTCTACCATGTGGAGCCGGGCGCGGACGAAATCCCGCACTACCACCTGTCCGACGTGCGGCTGCACGAGGGGCAGTTGTTCGCCCGCCGGCGCACCGGCTACGCGATGGTGGTGACGGGCACTGGGGCCACGGTGCAGGCGGCGCAGGCGGCGGCCACGGCCCGGGCGCGCAACGTGATGGCCCCCAACCTGCGCTGGCGCACCGATATCGGCGACCGCTTCCTCGCCGGCGAGGGCGTGCGGCTGCGCGCCATGGGCTGGCTGTGAGGCAGGCGATCCTGGATTGCCTGGAAGGACGCTTCTCGGCCGAGGTGGCCATGGCCCACCTGCTGTTCGAAGGCGCGGCCTCGGCCGACATCGCGCAGGCGCTCGCCGAGTGCCCGCCGCATCCGCAGCGGGACGCCCTGGCCCGGCTGCTGGCCGGGCGGGAGCGGGCGCTCGATGGCCTGGCGGCGGAAGTCGCGGCCACGTCGGCCGAACATCATGCCTCGGGGGCCACGCCGGGGGCCGGGGTGGCGCGCATCGCGGCGTTCTTCGACCGCGCGGTGGCGCACTCGCCCGAAGCCAGCGTGGCGCTCTATTCACTCGGCGATCCGGCGATCCTGGCGGCGGCCACGGCGGAGATCGCCGGCTGGCTGGAGGCACGGGCCATGCTGCCGGCCGGGGTGGACGTGCTGGACCTCGGCTGCGGCATCGGCCGGGTGGCGGCGGTGCTGGCGCCGCGTTGCCGCTCGGTGGTGGGGCTCGACGTGTCCGCGGGCATGGTGGCGGAGGCGCGGCGGCGCCATGCCGGGCTGGCCGGGGTGCGGTTCGAGCGGACGAACGGGCAGGACCTCGCGGCACAGCCCGACGCCGCGTTCGATCTGGTGCTGGCCATCGACAGCTTTCCGTACATCGTCCAGACCGGGCCGGAGACGGCGGACCGCCACGTCGCGGACGCTGCCCGCCTGCTGCGGCCCGGCGGCGCGTTGTGCATCCTGAACCTGTCCTACCGCGACGATCCCGCGCTCGACCTGGCCGATGCCGTGCGCTGGGCCGCCGCGTACGGGTTCCGGCTGGAGGTGGCCGATACGAGGCCGTTCGTGCTGTGGGACGGCACGGCCTACGTGCTGCGGCGGTGATCCGCGCGGCGCTGCTGCTGGTGGCCGTCGCCTTCCCGGCGCTCGCCGAGGACCGGGCGGCGCTGATGCAGGCCCACCGTGGCGGCGTCATGCGGCTGCTGGCGCACAGCGCCGCCGGGACGATCGACCCGCAGGTGAACTACACCGCCCAGTATTGGCAGGTATTCTCGTTCACCTATGATGGCCTGCTCGCCCTTCGCAAGGTGCCGGGCCCGGCCGGGCTGGAGATCGTGCCGGACCTGGCCGAGACGGTGCCGGAACCCGAGGAGGGCGGCCTGCGCTGGACGTTCCGCCTGCGCCGCGGCATCCGCTTCTCGGACGGCAGCCCGCTGCGCCCCGCCGACGTCACCGCCAGCTTCCGCCGACTGTTCCAGGTCGGCAGCCCGACGGCGGACACCTTCTATGGCGCGATCCTGGGCGCCGACGAGTGCCTGCGCGCGCCCGCCACCTGCGCGCTGCCGGGCGTGACCTGGGCGGGGGACAGCGTCACCATCCAGCTGACCCGGCCGGACCCGGAGTTCCTGACCAAGCTCGCCCTCCCCCACGCCAGCATCGTGCCGGCGACGGCGCCGGCCGCCGATACCGGCACCGTGCCGCTGCCTGGCACCGGGCCCTACATGGTGGCCGGCTACGACCCGAACGAGCGGCTGCGCTTCGTCCGCAACCCCTATTTTCGCGAATGGAGCGCGGCGGCGCAGCCGGACGGCTTCCCCGATGCCATCGAGTACGAGTTCGGCCTCGAGGACGAAGCGGAAGTGACCGCCATCGAGAACGGCCAGGCCGACTGGATGTTCGATGCGCCGCCCGCGGACCGGCTGGCCGAGCTTGGCGCGCGCTTCGCCCGGCAGGTGCGGCTGAACCCCGCCTTCGCCCTGTGGTTCGTCCCGTTGAACATGCACCTGCCGCCCTTCGACGACCTGCGGGTGCGCCAGGCGTTCAACCTGGCGGTGGACCGCTCGGCTGCGGTGAAGCTGTACGGCGGCAGGCGGCTGGCGGTGCCGATCTGCCAGGCCTTGCCGCCCGGGTTGCCGGGGCACGAGGAGTACTGCCCGTACCGGCACGACCCGGCGCGGGCGCGGGCGCTCGTGCAGGAAAGCGGCGCCGCCGGGCAGACCGTGACCCTGGTGACCGACGACAGCCCGGTGGCGCGCGCCATCGGCACCTATCTGCTCGACGTGCTGGGCGACATGGGCTTCAATGCGCGCCTGCGCACGCTCTCGGCCAACGTGCAGTTCACCTACATCCAGAACACCGGCAACCGGGTGCAGGCGAGCCTGACCAACTGGTATGCGGACTACCCCTCGGCCAGCAACTTCCTGGGCGGCATCTTCGGCTGCGCCGCGTTCCGGCCGGGCTCGGATTCCTCACCGAACATCGCCGGCTTCTGCGACCCCCGGCTCGACCAGGCGATGCAGGCGGCGCTGGCGGCGGGCGACGCGGCCGGGCTGGCGGCGGTGGACCGGGCGATCACCGACCAGGCGCCCGCCGTGATGCTGTTCAACCCGCGCTACATCGACGTGCTCTCCGCCCGGGTCGGCGGCTACGCCTACCACGAGGCGTTCCGCTGGCTGATCCACCAATCCTGGGTGCGATGACGCGCGGGGCCGCGCTGGTGCTGCTGAGCATCACGCTGGCCTGCCTGCTGGCGCCGCTCTATGCCAGCCAGGTCTCGGGCGCCGACCCGTTCCGTAGCAACATCAACGGCGTCGTCGGGGGGGCAGAGGTGCTGGCGGAGAACCCCGACGGGCTCGGGGTGACGCCGATCGGCCCGGGCTGGCGCGGCGCATACCTGCTAGGCGCGGACTGGCAAGGGCGGGACGTGGCGGCGCGGCTGCTGTACGGCGGACGGAACTCGCTGCTGATCGCGGGGTGCGCGACGCTGCTGTGCCTGGGGCTCGCCCTGGCAGCGGGCGTGCTGGCCGGGTTCCTGGGCGGCGCCGTGGACACCGTGCTGGCCGGGCTGCTGGACCTGCTATGGGCGTTTCCGGTGTACCTGCTGGCGATCTCGCTCTCCATCGTGCTGATCAGCCAGGGGCTGCAGCTCGGCCCGCTGCTGGTGTCGGCCGACAGCCTGGCCTTGCCGATCCTCATCCTGGGCGTGGTGTACGTGCCCTATGTGGCGCGGCCGATCCGCGCACAGGTGCTGGCCCTGCGCGAGGACGAGTTCGTGCAGGCGGCAATCTCGCTCGGCGGCACGCCCGGGCACATCCTGCGCCGGCACGTGCTGCCGCATGTGTGGCCCGCGCTGATCGGCTTCGCGCCCGTGGTGGCCGCCATGGCGCTGCTGACGGAGGCGGCCCTGTCGGTGCTGGGCATCGGCGTGCAGGCGCCGGCCGCGAGCTGGGGGACGCTGCTCGCCGACGGTCAGACCTTGATCTATAGCCGGCCGTTGGTCGCCATTGCGCCGGGCCTGGCGATCGTGGCGGCCGTGCTGGCGCTGAACGTGCTGGGCGAGGCGCTGCGGGGCGCGCTGGACCCGCGTGGCTGAGGCGGGACGCCGGGCGGCCCGCTCGATCGCGGTGCTGTTCGGCATCAGCGTGCTGGTGTTCCTGATCTTCTTCGCCACGCCCGGCGCCGACCCAGCAGCCCGGCTCGCCGGCCGTGGCGCCTCGGCCGAGACCCTGGCCGCTGTGCGCCACGAATATGGCCTGGACCGGCCCTTGCCCGTGCAATACGCCGTGCTGATGCGGCGGCTGTTCCTCAGCCAAGACCTGCCCAGCTTCGTCAACCGGGGGCAGCTCGTGGTGCCCGCCGTGCTGCGCGCCGCACCCGTCACCCTGGCGCTGGCCGGCGGTGCGGCGGCGCTGTGGCTGGCGGCGGGCCTGGCGATCGGGCTGGTCGCCGCCGCGCGCGTTGGCAGCGGGATGGACCGGGCAGTGACCATGCTGGGCCTGGTGGGCGTGTCGGTGCCGGTGTTCTGGCTGGGCGAGGTGGTCAACCTGGTCACGCAAAGCCGGCTGCACGACCCCTGGTTCGCCTGGGTGCCGCCGCTCGGCTTGCGCGCCGCCGGATGGGGCGAGTGGCTGCGCGGCATGGTGCTGCCCTGGACCACCCTGGCGCTGCTCTATGCCGGCGTTTACGGGCGGTTGCTGCGGGCCAGCCTGGTCGATGCCTATCGCCAGGATTACATCCGCACCGCCCGGGCCAAGGGCATCGGCGAGGCGCGGGTCATGCTGCGCCACGCGTTGCGCAACGCCCTAGTCCCTGTGCTGGCCCTGTTCGGGCTCGACATCGGCGCCCTGATCGGCGGCGGCACCCTGCTGACCGAGGTGGTGTTCGGCCTGCATGGCGTCGGCAAGCTGACCTATGACGCGCTGCAGAACCTCGACCTTTCCATGGTTATGGCCGCGGTGCTGTATGCGGCGTTCTTCGTGGTGCTGGCGAACGCGGCGGTGGACGCCCTGCAAGCGGCGCTCGATCCGCGCCGGCGGGGTTAGGCCGCCGCTGGCCCGCGGAGGAAACAGGCCCGCGGCCAGACCGGCGACACGCCGGCCCGATCCGTGGCAAGCTTCACGGGTAGGGAGCGCATCCATGTACGAAGGGATCAGCCGGGTGGCGGTGCTCGGCACGGGCACGATCGGCGCGAGCTGGGCGGCTTACTTCCTGTCGCGCGGGCTGTCGGTCGCCGCCAGCGACCCGGCGCCGCACGCGGAGGGCTTCCTGCGCCACTTCGTCGCCAACGCCTGGCCGGCGCTGGAGAGCCTGGGGCTGGCTCGGGGGGCCGACCCGGGGCGCCTCACATTTCACGCCGACCCTGTGCAGGCGGTGGATGGCGCCGGGTTCGTGCAGGAGAACGGGCCGGAGCGGGAAGACGTGAAGGTCGCGCTGTTCGAGCGGATCGGCGCGGTGCTGGGGCCGGACGTGCTGCTCGCCAGCAGCAGCTCCACCTTGCTGCCCACGCGCATGCAGGCGCGCTGCCGCCATCCCGAGCGGCTGGTGCTGGGCCACCCCTTCAACCCGCCGCATCTGATCCCGCTCGTGGAGGTGTGCGGCGGCGAATGGACCGCGCCGGAGGCGGTAGAGCGGGCCATGCGGTTCTATCGGGCGATCGGCAAGCACCCGATCCGGCTCAACAAGGAGATGCCCGGCCACGTGAGCAACCGCTTGCAGGCGGCGATCTGGCGCGAAGCCGCCTATCTGGTGGAGCAGGGCGTGGTCAGCGTGGCGGACGTGGATGCTGCGGTGGCGCAGGGGCCGGGCATCCGCTGGGCGCTGATGGGGCCGGTCCTGACCTATCACCTGGGCGGCGGGGCCGGGGGTCTGCGCTACTTGATGGACCATATCGGCGTGGCGAAGCTGTGGCCCGAGTTGGGCACGCCCGCCATGACGCCCGAATTCGAGCAACGCCTGATCGACGGCGTCGTCGAGGAAGCCGGCGGCCAGCCCACCGACGAGCTTGCCCGGGCACGCGACGGCAAGCTCGTCGCTATCCTGCCGCACCTGCGCTGAGGACACCCGAACACAGAGATCGGCCGCTCATCGACGGCCCGTCCAGCACCCTCTGATCAAGCGCGCTGGGCTGGCTGCTCCCGCTGGCGGGCGTGGGCCAGAAGAGGATACTCGACTTCAGGCTCATACACCGCCTGCTCCTTGCCCAGGCGCGAGCTGAACAGCGTGAAGTGCTCCACCGCCACGGGCTCGCTGCGGAACAGGTTGTGGCCCTGCACCCAGGCCGCAACCTTCGCCTCCGGCACGCCATCCATGCGGGCGAGCGTGACGTGCGGGAGGAAGCGCCGGCGCTCGCGGTCCAGCCCGGCGCGTTGCAGCGCCGTCTCCACCTTGGCCTGCAAGTGATCCAGCTGCGGGCTGCGCTCGACGCCGACCCACAGGGCATTCACCCGCCCTGCCTTCTCGAAGGCGCCCACCCCAGCCAGTTGCAACGCGAACCCCGGCGCCCGCAGGCCGGCCAGCGCCAGATCGACTTCTTCCGCCCGGAACCTTGGAAGTTCGCCGATGAAGCGCAGGGTGAGGTGGTAATTTTCCGGCGGCACCCAGCGCGCGCCGGGCAGGCCGCCCGCCATCCAGGAGAGCCGGGTGCGGAGCTGGCCCGGCAGGTCGAGCGCCACGAACAACCTCATGGCGGCACCTGCTGGATCAGTTGTTCCATCAACGGCAGCAGCCGGGCAACGACGCGGCGAACGCCTTCGGGGTTGGGGTGGATGCGGTCGGGCTGATTGAGCGTGGGGAGGGCGGCCACGCCTTCGAGGAAGAACGGATCGAACAGCAGGCCGGGCCGCTTGCCGAGCCGCGCGAACACGGCGCCGAACGCCTGGCCGTACTCCGGCCCCAGGTTCGGCGGCGCCACCATGCCGGACAGCAGCACCGGCAGCCGGCGGGCGGCCAGGGCGTCGAGGATGGCGGCCAAGTTGGCCTCGGTGCCCTTGGGGTCGAGCCCACGCAGCCCATCGTTGCCGCCCAGTTCCACCAGGGCGGCGTCGGCGCCATCGGCCAGCGCCCAATCCAGCCGCGCCCGCCCACCGGCCGTGGTGTCGCCGGAAACCGCGGCGTCGATCAGCCGCACGTCATGGCCGCGGGCGCGCAGGGCCTCCGTCATGCGGGCCTGGAAGCCGTCGGTCTGCGCCAGGCCGTAGCCGGCGGCCAGGCTGTCGCCCAGGACCAGGATACGGATCGTGCGCGCCTCGGCCCGCAGGGGAAAAAACAGGCTTGCGAGCAGCATGGCGTTGGCCAGCCATCGCAGCGCGCCATATGGGGCAGTCATGGACATCGCGACAGCTCCCCAGCACCCGCTCATACGGGTGCGCGACCTCCGGCTGACGGTGCCCTCCGCCGCCGGGCCGGTCAATATTCTGGCAGGGATCGACCTGGAAGTGCAGCCCGGCGAGGCCGTGGGCATCGTGGGCCCGTCCGGCTCGGGCAAGACGAGCCTGCTGATGGTGCTGGCGGGACTCGAGCAGGCGACCGGCGGCCGGGTGGCGGTGGCGGGCCAGGAACTCACCGGGCTCGACGAGGACGCGCTGGCCCGCTTCCGCCGCCGCACCGTGGGGATCGTGTTCCAGGCCTTCCACCTGATCCCGGCGATGACGGCGCTGGAGAACGTGTCGGTGCCGCTGGAACTGGCAGGCGAGCGGGACGCGGCCGCGCGGGCCCGGGCCAGCCTCGAATCGGTCGGGCTCGGCCACCGGCTCACGCACTTGCCGGGCCAGCTCTCCGGGGGCGAGCAGCAGCGGGTGGCCCTGGCCCGCGCCTTCGCCCCGCGCCCCCGCCTGCTGCTGGCCGACGAGCCCACCGGCAACCTCGACCATGCGACGGGCACGGCCGTCATGGACCTGCTGTTCGGCATGCGGGAGGCGCACGGCACCACCCTCCTGCTGATCACGCATGACCCGGCGCTGGCAAACCGGTGCGACCGCCGGGTGCGGATCGCCGACGGGCGCGTTCTGCTGGAGCAGCCTGCTTGATCGCGTTCCGGTTCGCGCTGCGGGAGCTGCGCGGCGGCGTGCGCGGCTTGCGGATCGTGCTCGCCTGCCTGGCGCTGGGCGTGGCGGCGATCGCTGCGGTGGGGAGCCTGCGGGAGGGGATCGAGCGCGGCCTAGCCATCGAAGGGCGGCGCATCCTGGGCGGCGACCTCGAAATCCAGTCGGGCGCGCAGCCCTTGCCGGAGGAACTGCGCGCTTGGCTGCGCGAGCGCGGCGGAACGCTGTCCAGCATCGTGCAGATGCGCTCCATGCTGATCGCCGCCAACGGCGAGCGGCAGTTGGTGGAGCTGAAGGCCGTCGATGCGCCCTATCCCTTGGTGGGCGCCGCCGAGGTGCGGGGCGGCGTGTTGCGGGAGGCCTTGGCCGAGCGGGACGGCGTGCCGGGGCTGGTGGCGGAGCCGGTCGTGCTGGACCGGCTGGGCGTCGCTCCGGGTGCGCTGGTGCGGCTGGGGCGGGGCACGTTCCAGTTGCGCGGCGCGCTGACGAGCGAGCCGGACCGGGTTGCGGCGCCCACCGTGCTCGGCCCGCGGGTGATCATCGCGGCGCCGGCGCTGGCCGCCACCGAGCTGGTGCAGCCCGGCAGCCTGCTGAACTACGACCTGCGCGTCGTGCTGCCGCAGGGTGCCGACCCTGCCGCGACCGCCGCCGCCATCCGGGCCGCCTTTCCGGGCCAGGGCTGGCGCATCCGGGCCGCGTCCGACGCGGCGCCGGGGGTCGCGCGGTTCATCGACCAGACCGGGCTGTTCCTGACCTTGGTCGGGCTGACGGCCCTGCTCGTCGGCGGCATCGGTGTCGCCACGGGCGTGCGGGCCTGGCTGGAGGCGCGGGCCCGCAGCATCGCAACGCTGCGCTGCCTTGGCGCCTCCACCGGTTTGATCTTCGCGGTGTTCCTGATCCAGGTGCTCGCCTTGTCCGTGCTGGGTGTCGTCATCGGCGTGGCGGCCGGGGCGGGGCTGACCGCGGCGGGCGTTGCCATGTTCGGCGATGCGCTGCCGGCGCCGCCGCAGATGGGGCTTTATCCAAGGTCGCTGGGGCTGGCGGCCGCGTATGGCCTGCTGACGGCCGGCGCGTTCGCGCTATGGCCGCTGGCGCGCGCGGCGCAAGTCCCCGGCGCTGCACTGTTCCGGGACGCCCTGCTGCCGACCCGGCTGCGGGCCCGCCCGGCGTTGCTGCTGGCCAATGCCGCCATGGCCGGGCTGCTGGTTGCCCTAACGGTCGCGACCTCGCCGGAGCGGGGGTTCGCCGCCTGGTTCTGCGCCGGCGCACTGGCGACCCTGCTGCTGTTCCGGCTCGGCGGCATGGCGCTGACCTGGGCTGCGCGGCGGGCGCCGCACCTGCCGTCGGCGTGGGCGCGGCTGGGCATCGCCAACCTGCACCGGCCGGGTTCGGCCACTTCGCTCATGCTGGTCTCGCTCGGGCTCGGGCTGTCCACGCTGGCCGCGGTCGCGCTGATCCAGGGCAACATCCGCGCCCAGGTGCTGGAGCAGCTGCCGGCCAGCGCGCCCACCTTCTTCTTCATCGACATCCAGAACGACCAGCTCGCGCGCTTCAAGCAGGTGCTTGCCGAACACCCGGGCGTGGGCCGGGTGGACGAGGTGCCAAGCCTGCGCGCCCGCGTCATCAGCGTGGACGGCGTGCCGGCCGACCAGGTGCGCGCCACGCCGGAGTCGCAGTGGGCGCTGCGCGGGGACCGCGGCCTGACCTACAGCGCTACCATGCCCGAGGGGTCCCGCCTGGTCGCCGGCGCTTGGTGGCCGGCGGACTATGCCGGGCCGCCGCTGGTGTCGTTCGACGCGGCGCTCGCCCGTGGCTGGGGGGCGGGCCTGGGCAGCGTCATTCGCGTCAACGTGCTGGGGCGGGACATCGACCTCAAGGTGGCCAGCCTGCGGGACGTGGCCTGGCGCACGCTGTCGCTCAATTTCACCATGGTGGCCTCCCCGGGCCTGCTGGAGCGGGCGCCGCATTCGCACATCGCCACCGTCCGCGTGGAGCCGGCGCAGGAGGGTGCGATCCTGCGCGCGGTCACCGATGCGTTGCCCAACGTGTCCGGCATCCGGGTGGCGGACGTGCTGGGGGCGGTGGCGGCCCTGGTGGGCAAGCTCGCGGCGGCGCTGGCGGCCACCGGGTCGGTGACCTTGGCGGCGGGCGCGCTGGTGCTGATGGGCGCGGTGGCGGCCGGGCAGCGGCGGCGGGTGGCCGAGGCGGTGGTGCTGAAGACGCTGGGCGCGACTCGGCGGCAGATCCGCGCGGCCTGGCTGGTGGAGTTCGGGGTGATCGGCGCGGCGGCCGGGGCAATCGCGGCCGTGGTGGGGACGGCGGCGAGCTGGGGCGTCGTGCGGTTCGTGATGCGGTCGGACTGGCTGTTCATGCCCGGCGTGCTGGCGGCAACGATCGGCGGCTGCGTCATCCTCATGCTCGGCTTCGGCTACCTGGGCACCTCGGCGGCGCTGCGGGCCCGGGCGGCGCCATACCTCCGGAACGAGTAACTCTCGAATCCGCTTGATTCAGAATTGCTTATGACCAACATACGCGCCACGGGCATCCCGCCCGCCTTGAGGGATACTCACATGGCTTTCGTCCCCGACTCTCGGGCCTATACGCCCAATGTGGCCGCGGACGGCGCGGTCATCGACGCCGGTCTTCGCGCCTATATGCTGCGCGTCTACAACTGGATGTCGTCCGGCCTGCTGCTGACCGGCATCGTCGCCTATAGCGTGGCCAACACCAGCCTGATCAACCTGTTCTACCAGCAGGTGCAGACGGCTCGCGGCATCGGCTATGCGCCGACCATCCTGGGCTACGCGGCGATCTTTGCGCCGCTGGTGTTCATGCTGGTGCTGAGCTTCGGCGTGAACCGGCTGTCCCGTTCCGCGACGCAGGCCTTGTTCTGGGCCTTCGCCGCCGTCATGGGCGCCTCGATCGCGAACATCTTCCTGATCTATAGCGGCGCGAGCATCGCCCGGGTGTTCTTCATCACCGCCGCCACCTTCGGCGCGATGAGCCTGTACGGCTACACGACCAAGACCGACCTGAGCCGCATGGGCAGCTTCCTGATCATGGGCCTGATCGGCATCGTGGTCGCAAGCCTGGTCAACATGTTCATCGGCAGCAGCGCCCTGCAGTTCGCCATCAGCGTGATCGGCGTGCTGGTGTTCGTCGGCCTCACCGCCTACGACACGCAGCGGATCAAGGGCGACTACGTGCAGTATGCCTACGCCGAGGGCACGGACGGCGCGGCGGTGCGCAGCGTGTACGATGCGTTGAGCCTGTATCTCAACTTCATCAACCTGTTCATGTTGCTGATGCAGCTGTTCGGCGTCCGCACCAGCAACAACTAACGCCCGGCAACAACTAAACGCCCAGCAATAACTGAACGCTGGCCAAGCAAAAGGCCCCGGGGAACGATCCCCGGGGCCTCTCTTGCCAGCCCGGTTCAGCGCGACTTGTTGTACAGCTTGGTCGCGATCTCGAACATCTCCTCGGGCGCGTAGTCCGGCGTGAAGGCAGCCGCCATGCCGGTCAGGTCGTGGATCTTGCCGCCCTCAGGGTGGCCGTCGACCACCTGCAGCTCGCCCGGCGGGTCGCCCGGCAGCGCCGTCTCGCCGTTGCCCCAGATGCCGGACATCTCGGAGTAGTCGTCCGGGCTGAAGCGGTAGAGCCGGCGGTGCGAGCCCTCGGCCAGGTACTTCTGGCACTCGGGGATACGGTCCAGGTTGATGTTCGGCGTGGGCAGCATCTGCTCGATCGCCACGCCGGTCAGGTTCTTCAGCGCCAGCGCATAGGCGTGCGCGTGAACGGAGCCGCGCACCAGCAGGTAGCCGCAAACCTCCCGGCCGGTCGGCTCCGTCATGGTCTCGTAAACCCGCAGCTTGTGGATGCGCGCGCCGCACTCGAGGTGGAAGTTGTGCAGCAGGTCGATGATCACGTTGCCGGTCGTGGTCACCATGTCCATGTTCCAGGAAGCGCCGTTGCTGTTGATCGGCATGGCGCCGCCGCCGTTGGCCAGGAACCCGGCCGCCAGCCGAATGTCCTGCATCGCCTCGAACGGCGCCTTGCTGATGTCCGCGCCGCCCTTCTCGTTCTTGGGGTCGTCCGGCCCGGCGTTCAGCATGGCCACGCCGTTGGACACCAGCTCCACATGCCCCAGCTCCTCGGCGGTGATGCTGGCGACGAGGCTGTAGAAGGGCCGCAGCTTGGCCTTGCTGCGGAAGTTGAAGCTCTGGAACATGTAGTTGCCCAGGGTGGACATTTCGCCATACTTGCCGCCGAGCAATTCCTGCAACGCGGCGGCGGCGTTCGGGTCCTGCTTCTTGGGCGCCGGCAGCTCGGTCTGCAGCTTGTCGATTCGCATGAACATGGGGCGTCGCTCCTGTGGTGGTCGCCTCCGGCAAACGGCTCCCGCGGGAGCCGGTTTCAGACCCGCTCGCTTACTTTGATCGCCACCTTGCAGCCAGCCTTGATGAGGGCGGACATCAGCCGGTAGCCCGGCGCCAGTTCCGCCTCATGTTCCAGGCCGATGTCCCGATGCTCCTGTTCCTCGGCGCGGAACCGTTCGATGGTGCCGCGCAGCTCGGCCTCGTCCTCGCCGAGCGAGGCGGCCTGCTCGGCGTAGTGCTCGTCGATCGCCTCCTCCACCGCCACGGTGCAGGCCATGGCGGCGCGCTCGCCCATGGCCGCCGTCACCGCGCCCAGGGCGTAGCCGGCCAGGTGCCAGAGCGGCAGCAGCGCCGTCGGGCGCACGCGGCGCTTGGCGATCAGCGCGCTGAAGGTGTCGAGATGCACCTGCTCCTGCGCCTTCATGTGCCGCAGCAGGTCGCCCTTCTCGCCGCGGCCCAGCACCGAAAGCTGGCCCTCGTAGATGCGGGCCGCGCCGTACTCGCCGGCGTGGTCCACGCGGA
>CAXSDH010000006.1:18005-86616 GCA_964235765.1 uncultured Acetobacteraceae bacterium | reverse complement strand
GCTTGTCCGACAACTTGCGGTCCAGGATGATTTCGCTGTTGCCGGTGCCCTTGAATTCCTCGAAGATCACCTCGTCCATGCGGCTGCCCGTATCGATCAGCGCGGTGGCGATGATGGTCAGCGAGCCGCCCTCCTCGATGTTGCGGGCCGCGCCGAAGAAGCGCTTGGGCCGTTGCAGCGCGTTTGCGTCCACGCCGCCGGTCAGTACCTTGCCCGAGGACGGGACCACCGTGTTGTAGGCCCGCGCCAGCCGCGTGATGCTGTCCAGCAGGATCACCACGTCCCGCTTGTGCTCGACCAGGCGCTTGGCCTTTTCGAGCACCATCTCGGTCACCTGCACGTGCCGGGTCGCCGGCTCGTCGAAGGTGCTGGCCACCACTTCGCCCTTCACGGTGCGGCTCATGTCCGTCACCTCCTCGGGCCGCTCGTCGATCAGCAGCACGATCAGGAACACCTCGGGGTGGTTGGCCGAGATGGCGGTGGCGATGTTCTGCAGCATCACCGTCTTGCCGGTCCGCGGCGGCGCCACGATCAGCGCGCGCTGGCCCATGCCGATCGGCGCGATCAAGTCGATCACCCGCGGCGTCATGTCCTTGCCTGGCCCCTTGGCCACCGACTGGAAGTTCTCGACTTCCATCTTGAGCTTCCGCTCGGGATACAGCGGCGTGAGGTTGTCGAAGTTGATGCGGTGGCGCACCGCGTCCGGCGGCTCGAAGTTGATGGTGTTCAGTTTCAGCAGCGCGAAATACCGCTCACCGTCCTTCGGCGCGCGGATTTGGCCCTCCACGGTGTCCCCGGTGCGGAGCGCGAAACGGCGGACCTGGTTTGGGCTGATGTAGATGTCGTCGGGGCCGGGCAGGAAGTTGGCCTGGCTGCTGCGCAGGAAGCCGAAGCCGTCCGGCAGGATTTCGAGCGTACCTTCGCCGTAGATCGCCTGGTCGTTGTCCGCCAGGTTCTTCAGAATGGCGAACATCATGTCCTGCTTGCGCAGGGAGGATGCGTTCTCGATGTTGAGGGATTCGGCGAAGCTCAGCAGGTCGGCCGGCGCTTTGGCCTTGAGTTCGGCGAGATGCATTGGGGGTCGCCTCGAATGGGCAGGGCGATGCGCCGGCCTGCGCCCCGGGGGGCAATGGCAGGCGCTGTCGCGTTGGAGAGGGGAGAACGGGGCCATCCGGCCGCCGGTTCCTGGTGCGACGGCGCCTGGAGAACCCGGCGCCGCTGCCGTTCAGTTGGCATCCGGCACAGTTCTCGTCAAGTGCATTCTTCAGAACGGCTTGGCGATCGCCATGATCACGGCGACCACCATCAGCACCGTCGGCACCTCGTTGGCGATGCGGTAGAAGCGGTGCGGCTTCTGGTTGCGGTCCTCCAGGAACATACGTCGCCACTTTCCGGCCGCACCCTGGAAGCCGGTCATCAGGAGCGCGGCGCCCAACTTCACCCACCACCAGTTGAAGGTCGACCAATCCACCACGCCCGGCGTGACGGCCAGCAGCAAGCCGAAGAACCAGGCCGCGAGCATCGCCGGAACCATGATCTGCTTCAGCAGCCGCCGCTCCATCACCTTGAACCGCTCGCTCTCCGCCGAGCCGCGCGCCAGGCCGCAGTGGTACACGAACAGCCGCGGCAGGTAGAAGATGCCCGCCATCCAGGCGATCACCGAAATGACGTGGAACGACTTCACCCAGGGGTAGGCCGTCACCAGCCAGTTCACGCGCGCATGGCCGCGCGCAGCAGCGGCGGCAACTCGGCGAGCGAGCGGATCGGATGCGCCCCCGCCGCGCGAACCGCCTCGCCCCCGCCATGCGGATCGAGCCCCACGCAGGCCATGCCAGCCGCGAGCGCCGCCTGTATGCCGGGCAAGCTATCCTCGACAACGATGCACGCCTCTGGCGGCACCGCTTCGGCCGCGGCGGCTGCCAGGAACACGTCCGGCGCCGGCTTGCCGCGGGCGACGTCGTACGCGCTGTGGGCCCGGCCCTGGAACAGCCGGGTCAGCCCGGTGCGGGCAAACTTCACCCGCATCTCCTCGTGCCCCGAATTGGAGGCGACCCGGTATGGCAGCCCCAGCGCCGTCGTCGCGTGCAGCACCTCGGGGATGCCCGGCATCGGCTCCGCCTCCCGCCCCAATACCGACACCAGGCGCTGCCGGAGATGCTCCACCCAGCCCAGCGGCACCGGGCGGCCCAGACGCGCCTCCACCACCGGCGGGATGTCCGAAAGGCGGAAGCCAATGAACAGGCGGGTCGCCTCCGCCTCCTGCATCGCCCAGCCGAGCAGGCTGACCTCCTGGGCGACCATGCGGTTGGACGGGCCCTCGCTGTCCACCAGCACGCCGTCGCAGTCAAAAATCACCAGCCGAAGCGGCAGCTTCGTCATGCGCTGGCCTCGGCCAGCTCGGGCTGGGCGCCGGCCAGGGCATGCGGGCAATCCTTTTGGGGGCGGGGGCAGGTGCGGCCGCCGGCGAAGCTGCACAGGCCGGGTCCGCGGCCCAGCGCGGCCTTGACCAGTTCGGCAACGGCGGCGATGAATCCGGGGTCGCTGTTCTGCGCCGGCGCCCGGAAATAGGCGGGAACCCCGGCCTTCTCGGCGAACTCGCGATATTCGATGTCCAGCTCCACCAAGGTTTCCGAATGCTCCGACACGAAGGCGATCGGCACGACCAGAACGGCCGCCTGGTCGGCCGCCGCGCGCTTGATCTCCGCCTCTATCCCGGGATCGATCCACTTCTGCGGCGTGGCCCGGGACTGGTAGCAGACGATCCAGTCCAGGCCCTCCTGCGCCATGCTGCGGACCACCCCGGCCACCGTCCGCTCGACCTGGAACTGGTAGGGGTCGCCTGCCTTGACGATGCTCTCCGGCAAGCCGTGGGCGGAAAACAGCACGCGCAGCCGTGCGCCCGGCGGCAATGCAGCCCGCGCCTGCGCATACGCCAGCCGCACCCCGGCTGCCGTGGCGGCGACATAGCCTGGGTCCGAATGGTAGCAGCACAGCGCCGTCGTTGGCTTCATGAGCCCGGCCTGGGCCGCGGCCTCCCGCCAGGCGGTCAGGCTGCTGCCGGTGGTCGTGGTGGAATATTGCGGATAGAGCGGCGCCAGCATCACCTCCTCGGGGTCCCAGTCCCGCACCGCCCGGGCCGTCTCGATGCTGAACGGGTGCCAGTAGCGCATGGCGACGAAGCAGCGTGAGCCCGGCAAAGCCTGTTCCAGCGCCGCCGCCTGCAGCCGCGTCAGCTCCAGCAAGGGGCTCTTGCCGCCGAGCAGCGCGTAATTGGCGCTGGCCGCCTTCTGCCGCTGCGCCGCAATCACCCGCGCCAGCAATGGCCGCACGAAGAACGGCACGCGCAGGATGGCGGGGTCCCCAAACAACTTGACCAGGAACGGGCGCACGGCGGCGGGCTTGTCGGGGCCCCCCAGGTTGAAGAGGACGACGGCGATCTTGCGGGGCGGCATACAGGGCAACTTGGCGGACCCAGCGCAGTCGTCAAGCCGCGCGCACCAAGCGCACCAGCTCGGCCACGTGCTCGGGCGGCGTCTGCGGCACGATGCCATGCCCCAGGTTGAAGATATGCGGCCGGCCGCGGACCGCCTCCAGCACCGACCGCGTCTCCGTTTCCAGGGCGCTCCCGCCCGCGACCAGCGCCAGCGGATCGAGGTTGCCCTGCGTCGCGATCTCCGCCGGCACCAGGGGCAGCGCCAAAGCAAGGTCGGCGCCGGTATCGAGCGCCACGGCGTCCACCCCGGTCGCCGCGGCATAGGCGCCGACCTGGACGCCGGCCAGGCGCGGGAAGCCGATGATCGGGGTGCCGGGATGGCGCAGGCGCAGCGTGTCCACGATGCGGGACGTCGGCTCGATCACATGGCGCTGGAACAGCAGCGGCGAGAGCACGCCCGCCCAACTGTCGAACAGCATCACGGCGTCGGCGCCTGCCCGGATTTGCGCGGCCAGGTACTCGACCGTGCTGTCCACCAGCACGTCGACCAGCCCGGCCAGCACCGCCGGGTGCGCATGCGCCATGCCGCGGATACGGGCGAAATCCTTCGAACCGCCGCCCTCTACCATGTAGCAGGCGACGGTGAACGGGCTACCCGCGAAGCCGATCAGCGCGGTCTCGCCTGGCAATGCCGCGCGGGTGCGCTGCACCGTCTCCATGATCGGCGCCACGGCCCCGCTGACGCGGGCTGGATCCAGCGAGGCGACACCCGCCGCGTCGGCAAGCCGGGGCAGCACCGGACCCTCGCCCTCCTTGAACGCCAGCCCGTAGCCCAGCGCCCACGGCAGCATCAGGATGTCGCTGAACAGGATGGCCGCGTCGAAGCCGTAGCGGCGGATCGGCTGCAGGGTGACTTCCGAGGCGAGCGCCGGGTTGGTGCAGAGGCTGATGAAGTCGCCGGCTTGGCCGCGGACGGCGCGGTATTCCGGCAAATAGCGCCCTGCCTGGCGCATCAGCCAGAGCGGCGGGGGCCAGACAGCCTCGCCGGAAAGAACGCGCAGCAGCGGCTTGGTCATCGTTAACCCTTCATTAGAAGAATCAGTAGAGAGTCTTGGGTGGAGGAGGATAGGCCCTGTGAGTCCAGTGGTACCCGGCTTTGCAAATCTTGTCCCGCGCTTGTCCACAGCCATGTCGGGCCGCAACGGGCTGACAGGGCGCACGAAGGCGCGCTTGCCCCGATGCGGACCGGGTTGCGCCGCCGTTCATCCCGAGCACCTGCCATTTGCCGAGTTGTCCCCGCTGACGCGGCCGTTCCGCCTGTTCCCCCTGCCAAAGCGAGGTTATCCCCGTTATCCTCGCTCCCATGGAACTGCACCGCATGGACCTGCATCTGGTCTCCGACGCCACTGGGGAGACGCTGAACAGCATCGCCCGGGCGACGGTGTCCCAATTCGAACATGTCGCCATCCAATACCATCGCTGGAGCCTGATCCGCACCCGCTTCCAGTTGCACCGCGTGCTCGAAGGCATCGAAGCGGAGCCGGGGCCCGTGCTTTCCACCGTGGTCGACAAGGCGCTGCGCAACGACCTCGAGACGACGTGCCTGCGCCTCGGCGTTTCCGTGGTGAACGTGCTCGATCCCGTGCTGGGCATGCTGCAGGAGCACATCGGCGAGCAGGCGCAATCCCGCCCCGGCCGCCAATATGTGCTGGACGCCGATTATTTCCGGCGCATCGACGCGATGCACTATGTGCTGGCGCACGACGACGGGCAGGCGCAGGCCGGCATCGCGGAAGCCGACGTGGTGATCGTGGGCGTGTCCCGCAGCAGCAAGACGCCGACGTCGTTCTACCTCGCCAATCGCGGCATCAAGGCGGCCAACGTCCCGCTGGTTCCGGGCACGCCGGACCCGCCGGGGTTGGAGAACCCCGCCTCGCCCGTGATCGGCCTCACCCTCGACCCCATGGCCTTGATCGAAATCCGCCGCCACCGCCTGAAGCTGATCGCGGTAGGCTCCGATACCGGACGGGTCCGGACGGACGCCACCGATTACGTGGACGTGGACGCGGTAAAGGCCGAGCTGCTCTGGGCCCGTCGCCTCTGCACTCGCCGCGGCTGGCCGGTGATCGACGTGACCCGGCGTTCTATCGAGGAGACCGCGGCCACGGTGCTGCAACTCATGGACGCCTGGCACGATCGCAAGCGCAAGGCAGTCCAGTCCGAAGCTTCGTGATGCAGCAATCCGGGCCGCCGCTCATCCTGGCAAGCCAGTCGGCCGCCCGCGCCGCGGTGTTGGCCGCTGCCGGCCTGCGATTCGAGGCGCGTCCCGCCCGGGTGGACGAGGCGGCGATCAAGCAAGCCATGCAGGCGGAGGGCGCCGACGCGGACGAGACCGCGCTCGCCTTGGCCGGGATGAAGGCCTCGCGGGTGCGGGACCCCGGCCCGCTGGTCATTGGCTGTGATCAACTGCTGGTCTGCGAGGGGCAGTGGTTCGACAAGCCGGCTGACCTCGCCGCAGCGCGTGCCCAACTGCTTGCCCTGCGCGGCCGAACGCACCTTTTGGCCACCGCCGTGGTCTGCATCCGCAATGGCGGGGAAGTCTGGCGTCACCTGGCCCGGCCCAGCCTTCGCATGCGCCCGTTCAGCGACCGATTCCTCGACGCCTACCTTGCGGCAGAAGGTGACGCCGTGCTTTCGAGCGTCGGCGCCTACCGGTTGGAAGGGCTTGGCATACACCTGTTCGACGCGGTGGACGGCGAGCACGCCGCAATCCTGGGCTTGCCGTTGCTGCCGCTGCTGGGCTTCCTGCGCCAACATGGGGTGCTGACGATGTGAGCGGGTTGTGCGATGGTCGGCAAGGCAAGGGAACGGCAATGGCGAACAAGATATATCCAGACGCGACGGCAGCACTGGCGGGGTTGCTGCACGACGGCATGCTGATCATGGCGGGCGGGTTCGGGCTGTGCGGCATCCCGGCGGCGCTCATCGAGGCCATACGCGAGAGCGGGGTGCGCGATCTCACCATCATCTCCAACAACGCGGGCATCGATGACGCCGGGCTCGGCCTGCTGCTGCAAACCCGGCAGGTCCGCAAGATGATCAGCAGCTACGTGGGAGAGAACGCCACGTTCATGCGTCAATACCTGGCCGGCGAGCTCGAGATCGAGTTCAACCCGCAAGGCACGCTGGCCGAGCGTATCCGCGCCGGCGGCGCCGGTATTCCCGCCTTCTACACCCGCACCGGCGTCGGCACCGCGATCGCCGAGGGCAAGGACGAGCGTGAGTTCGACGGCCATAAATACATCATGGAACGCGGCCTGTTCGCCGACCTGGCCATCGTCCATGCCTGGCAAGGCGATACCGAGGGCAACCTGGTGTATCGGCGCACCGCCCGCAACTTCAACCCGAACATGGCGACCGCGGCGCGCGTGACCGTGGCGGAGGTCGAGCGCTTGCTCCAGCCCGGCGAGATCGACCCCGACCACGTCATCACCCCCGGCATTTTCGTCCAACGCCTCGTGCACGTGCCCGACCCTGACAAGCGCATCGAGCAGCGTACCACCCGTAAACGCGCCGAAACGCCCGTACCGGCCGCCGCCGGCACCGATTCCCTGCCGGCATAGGAGGCGACCGCAATGGCCTGGACCCGCGACGAGATGGCTGCCCGCGCCGCGCTGGAGCTATCGGACGGCATGTACGTGAACCTTGGGATCGGCATTCCCACCCTGGTGGCGAATCACATCCCGCCCGGAATCAGCGTGCAGTTGCACAGCGAGAACGGCATGCTGGGTATCGGCCCCTTCCCGCTCGAGGGCGAGGAGGATGCAGACCTGATCAATGCCGGCAAGCAGACCGTGACGATGCTGCCCACCACCAGCATCTTCGATAGTGCGCAGAGCTTCGCGATGATCCGCGGCGGCCACATCGCCATCAGCATCCTCGGCGCGCTGCAAGTTGCCGAGAACGGCGACCTGGCGAACTGGATGATCCCCGGCAAGATGGTCAAGGGCATGGGCGGCGCCATGGACCTGGTCGCCGGCGTGCCGCGCTGCGTGGTGCTGATGGAGCACACCGCACGCGGCGAAGCCAAGATCCTCAAGCGCTGCAACCTGCCCTTGACCGGGGCGGGCGTGGTCGGCCTGATCGTGACCGATCTCTGTGTGCTGTCGGTCGACAAGCCTGGCCAGGATGGCCTGACCCTCGTCGACATGGCTCCGGGCGTGACGGTGGACGAGCTGCACGCCAAGACCGGGGCGGCCTTCGTGGTGCGTTCCGGCCTGAAAGCAGCTTAGGGGGATTGCCGGCCCGGGTGGGCGCGGTCTATATGCGCGCCTTCCCTGCGTCATGGGGCCGTAGCTCAGTTGGGAGAGCGCCTGAATGGCATTCAGGAGGTCAGCGGTTCGATCCCGCTCGGCTCCACCACGCAATGCATGACACTCGGCCGCGCAATTGAGCATCGAGCCGGACTCCGCGCCGGAAATCCGGCGCCGGCGGACGTTTACGGACGTCGTTTCGTTGTTCCAGCCGATCGTGCCCCCGGCCGGCAGCCAGGGCAGCGACGCCCCTGTAATCCCGCCCGAGGCGGCTCAACACGTGTTCGCCCTCCCAACCGCCGCGCCTGCTCCAGAGCCGCTTGCGACCCTCGAACCCCAGCCACCACCCCCCATCGCCGCCCCCGAGCCCTGCTTCCGGCGTCCGCCAAAAGTCGAGCCTTCCCGGAACGCCTGGCGCCGGTGGCCATGGCTCATCTTCGCAGCCCTTGCGGCGGCAGCCTTCGTGCTGATCGATGTGCCAGCGACGCTGCAGGCCGTGTTGGCGGATTTGCGCTCCGCCATCGCGCCGGTCACGGCGCCCGTATCGTCCCCGCCCCCTGGGCCGTCCGCACTGGAACCGATCGGCGACCCCATGGCGGCCCCGCCGGTGGCCGAGGAGCCGCCGCAACAACCTGCTCCGGCCGAAGACGTCCCTGCGGCAATTGTAGCCGAGCCCGCTCCTCCCAGCCCGGCGGCGGGTCCAGAGCCGGCAGCCCCCGCCCCACCCGAATCAGCCGCGCCCCAATCAGCCGTGCCCGAATTAGCGGCCCCTGAACCCACAATACCGCTGGTGGCCGCCCAGGAGACTCCCCGCGCTCCGGCCTACGGCCCGGTCATCGTCTACTACCGCCGGAACCTGCCCGCAGCCGAGGCCGAAGCGGCCCGGATCGCTGCCAGTTTGCGACCGGTTGCCGAACGCGTCGAAGCGCGGCCGGCAGTTAACACGTTCCGGTTGCCGTTCGTCGTGTATTTCCGCACGGAAGACGCTGCCGCCGCCCAATCCATGGCAGCGGCTCTCGGCGGCGGCGTCCCCGCCCGCCAATGGGGCGTGCGCGCAAGCTTGCGCCCTGGCCGGCAGCCGTCTCCGGGGTCGCTCGAACTTTGGCTGCCCTGATGCCGGCCGTGTCGCCGGGTGCAGGATATCGCCGTCATGGGCTTGTTCATCCCCGCATGGCGCGGCATGATCGGGCATGAAATCAGCTCTGTTCATCTTGCTGGCCCTCGCGGGGTGCGGCAGTTCGGTGTCGCAAATCACCACTGCGGACGGACGGCCCGGCTACGAATTTCGCTGTGGCGGATTGTTGGACAGCAAAACCGACTGCAACCTGAAGGCCAGTGAGATGTGCCCGTATGGGTACCACCCCATCACATCGAGCAGTGGCCGGCTTACCGCGGTGTGTGCAGACCGGCCGCTTGGCAAGCTGCGTCGGTAGCGACCTGCTCAGGCCAGCGGCAAACATCGTCGCGTCAGCGTCCGGCATCTTCTCTTCGTTAATAATGAGTTGTCGGCTAGTTTGTTGATTGTCGCCAGGCCGCCATAGGGTAAGTCTACGCCTCCCCATGACGAGCTTGTTGCCATGAAGACGTCCAGCGGTCCCCGTCATGCGATCGAGGAACCCGAAACCTCCACCGATCTCGTTGAGCGGCGTCGCCCCGGCCGCATGGACAACGTCAGTCCAGAACTGATCCCGCTGCTGCGCGGCCAGGTCGATCCGCCAGATGAACCCGGCTTCATTCCGCGCCAAGCCCCGCTCCGTGGCGAATGGATGCTATGGGCCGCTTGGCTGGCGACCTTGATGCTGTACGGTTTCGTAGCCCTTGGCGGCTGGTCGTGGATGTTTCCAACCACGCCGCATTAGGCGGCGGCCGAACGGCAGGGCCGCTCGCTACGATGCTGTTCGAGCGGCGCGGGCCTGCGCCACCACGCAGAGGATCTCGAACAGGATCGAAGCGCCGTGGAAGGCGGTCAGCCCACCGAGGTCGAAGGGCGGGCTGACCTCGACGAGGTCGGCGCCCACGACATCGAGGCCCATGAGCCCGCGCACGATCCGCTGCGCCTCGATCATCGTCAGGCCACCCGCCTCCGGCGTGCCGGTGCCCGGCGCCCAAACCGGATCGAGGCTGTCGATATCGAAGCTGAGATAGCATGGCCCAGCGCCCACCACCCGGCGCGCCTCCTCCACCGCCCAGCGCCAGCCGCGGTCGTGCAACTCGTCCATCGGCATCACTCGCATGCCGGCGTTCTCGCTATACGCCCACATGCCGCCCGGCGTGGTGCTGGTGCCGCGCAGGCCGATCTGGATAACTCGCTTGGGGTCGAGCAGCCCGTCATCCATGGCCCGGCGAAACGGAGCGCCGTGGTGGAAGCGGGACCCCATGTAGTCGTCGCCCGTGTCGCCGTGCGCGTCGATGTGCACCATGCCCACCGGGCCGTCGGCGGCGACGGCGCGCAGGATCGGCCAGGCGATCGAGTGGTCGCCGCCGATGCTGACCGGGGTGACGCCGGCCTGGACAACGCGATGATAGAACGCCTCGATTTCCTCCAGTGCGCCCTCGAGCGCGTAGGGCCGCTCGATCCAGCAGTCGCCGAGGTCGCGTATGCGGGCGATCTGGAAGGGCTGGGCGCCGGTCGCGGTGTTATAAGGGCGCAGCAGGCTGGACTGGTTGCGGACCTCGCGCGGGCCGTGCCGGGCGCCAGGCCGATTAGTGACCCCGCCATCGAAGGGCACCCCGATCAGGCCGATATCCACGTCGTGGAAGTCCTGGGCGTAGGGCGTCCGGAAAAACGTGGACAGGCCGACGTAGCGCGGCTGCTGCTGCGGGTCCTGCATCGCGGGATAGTGCTGGGCGGGCTTGAGCGGGGTCATGGCGGAGGGTTTAGCCGATGGTCAACACTCGGGCGACTCCTGTCTCGACAGGCCGCAGCTGCGCGCCATCCGCGTGTACTGCCCGATCTCGTACTCGCCGTTTTCCATCTGTAGAGTGCGGAGGATCGCAAGCTCCGGGATCGGGCGTGGAACATGATTGTCGTTGCGGATCGCCCGCGCCATGCCGGAATAGGCGAGGAACAGCTCCGGCGCATTGCATCGTCAACGGCTGGGACGCCCGTCCGCCTCTTGCGGCTTGTCGCCCCAAACGATCTCGATGCCCTTCCAGACCAGGCTGTGCGGCGCAGCGAGCAGGCCGGAAAGTGCGGCCAGCAAGTCGTCCGCGCTGTAATAAGGCGCGTCGTAGGGGCTGAAGCCGATGCGCGACGCCAGCTTCTCGATCCAGGTCTCGATATGGATGTCCTGCTCCGCCAGCATCTTCATGCGCGGGCTGAAGGTGATCTCCGCGAGCATCAGCACGCCGCCGGGCTTGAGCAGGCGCAGCAGCTCCGTGCCGGTCTCGCGCCAGTCGTCGGTATGCTGCACGGCCTGCAGGATGGCGACCGCGTCGAACGACCCTGCCGCCATGCCGTCCGTGTAGTGCCATTGCCAGGTCGCGAGTTGGCCGCCGCGGCCGCGCCGGCCGGCGAAATAGGCGTTCCGGGCCTCGTCGGTGATGTCCACCACCTGCACGCGCCCATCCGGGCCGATGCGCTCCCTGATGTCGCTGTCGAAGCCGCAGCCCTCCACCACTTCGCCGATGATGAGCACGTTGTGGCCCGCGGCCAGCCGCATCTTGTCGTAGATCAGCTCACGCACCACGGCGGCCTTGTGCCGCCACATGTAAGGCAGCGACCCGGCCAGCATGACGGCGCGGCTCCACGGTTCCTGCTCGGCACGGTCGAGCACCTGCTCGCCCATGCGGACCAGGTCGCGCGGCTGGATCATGCTCCGGCACCAGCCCGAGCCCGGCGCGGGCGCGGCGATGGATTGGCCACCGCGTGATCGCCGCACCGTCCAGGGCGACGTTGCCGGAATGCACGGTCGTGTGGCCCATGATCGTGCGGAGCAGCGTCGTCTTGCCCACCCCGTTGCGCCCGAGCAGCGCGAGCGTCTCACCGGGCCCGAGCCGGAGCGACACATCTTCGAGGATAATCGTGTCGCCATACCCGGCGGTGACGCTGTCGATCACGAGGCCCTCAGCCATGGCTCGACCCGAGATAGACTTCGCGGACCCGGGGGATCCGACCAGAAGCTCGACAGCGTGTTCTGCACCAGCCTCGGCGGCCATGAACTCGACCGCGTCCGCACGCCGCCGCTGTCGCTGCATGGGACACGCCGTTCGGCCCCGAACGTGAACGCCCCTGCCCGCAGACCTGGTTCGATCCGATCTTGCCGCAGGTGACCTCGCCCGCACACGTCAGCGGTTAAGATCGACATCGGCTGCTCGCCGCCGCTCACCAGCCGGCGGACTCATAAAGTCACCTCCAGCGCATGATGCGGTCATCGGCGTGGGTGTCGCATCCTCGGCAGGGACAGGCCATACAGGAAGCTGAGGAGCAAGGAGGCTCCGGCGCGTCCCGTCATGTTGTCCCTGTCGAACTGCGGTGAGATCTCGACCAGATCCAATCCCACCACCGTGGGTGCGGAACCGATGCGCCGCAGTGCCTCCTGCATGTCCCGCAGATCCAGGCCGAACGGATTGGGGGCCGCCGTACCAGGCGCCTGAGCCTGGTCGATGCAGTCGATATCCACGGAGACGTAGATTGCATCCGTCCCATGCCCGGCGATACGGAGTGCCTGCTCCACCGCCTCGGCCAGCTTGCCGTGCCGGAGGTCGCGGCCGGGCATGACGGTGACCCCGTTTGCCGCCGCATATCCCGCAAGCTGCGGAGAGTTGGTGAACTCCGCCAGGCCGAGCTGCACCAGGTTCGAGCCATGGATCGCGTCCGGCAAGGTTTCAAGCGCCTTGCGGAACGGCACGCCGCTGGACTCCGCGCCGAGATGGGCGGCCCGCAGATCGTGGTGGGCGTCGAAGTGGATAATGCCCAGCCGCTTCCCGGCGCCCAGCCCTTGCACCACGCCTCGCAGGCAAGGATAGGCGATGGAGTGGTCGCCCCCGACAGCCACCGGCACGATCTTGCGTGAGACCAGGCCGGCGATGGATGCCGTCACCCGGTCGAAGGTGCCGGGCATGTCCGTCAGGGTTACCGGCACGTCGCCAATATCGGCGGCCCGGAAGCCGTCCATGCTCGTGCCGTCGCTGGTGCTGTACGTCGTGTAGTAGGAAAAGCCCTGCCTGACCGCGTCCGGGCCGCCACGCGACCCGGTTCGGACGACGGAGGCGCCGTCGAACGGAACGCCCAAGAAGGCGGCCTGCAACCCCTCCAGCCTTCCGTCCCATTCCAGCCAGCCTCCGGCGCGGCGCTCGTCTGCGTCGCCCTTCATCGTGTTCACAACGGTGCCGGGAGGGGACAGGTCGAGCTCGGCTTCGTGCATCGGATGTCCGACCAAAGTTTATGTTGACAACCACCTCATAGGGCCGAGCAGTGTATGTCAACAAAGGTTTCTCAAGAGGGCACCTATGCGTATCGCCTCCTGGACGGCATGTCTGGCAGCATCCATCGTCGGCCCAGCCGGATCGGGGCCGCCCGCGCTCGCGGCTCAGCCATCCGCCGCGGCCGACCAGGTCCCGCGGGAAATCCGGGCCAGCGGGGAGTTGAAGCTCGGCACCTCGCCGACCTATGCCCCGCTCGAATTTAAGGACCCGGCGACCAACACGCTCATGGGACTCGACATCGATCTCGGGACCGCGCTCGCGGAGCGGCTCGGCCTGAAACCGGTCTGGGTCGAGCAGAGCTTCCAGCAGCTTATTCCCTCGCTCGACACCGGGCGCATCGACGTGGGCGCCTCCGGCATGACGGACATCGCGTCACGCCGGGACAAGACCGACTTCGTGGACTACTTCGCGACAGGCGTGCAGCTGTTCACCCTGTCACCCGCGCCCGCCGGCCTGTCGCAGCCGTCGGACCTGTGCGGCAAGAAGGTCGCGGTCAATCGCAACGGCATCTTCTTGATCCGGGTCCGCGAGTTCAGCGAGGCGAGCTGCGTCGGCCGCGGGTTGCCGCCGATCGAGCTTTCCCTGACGGACACCACGGCCGACGGCCGGCTGCAGCTGCGGCAGGGTCGGGCCGTGGCCGCGGCACAGGGCGTCGACGCGATCCGCTACCTGAACGAGGCGCCGGAGTCGGCCGACCGCGGGAAGTTCGCGCTGATCGGCATGCCCATCTCCGTCGACCTCGCCGGGTTCGGCGTGGCGAAGACGCGGCCGGCGCTGCGCGATGCGATTGCCACCGTGGTCGACGAGATGATCGCCGACGGCAGCTATGCCGCGATCTTTGCCAAGTGGCGGATGCCTTACACGATGGTGACCCGGGCCACGATCAACGGTGGCCCCGTGGCGACCGTGCCGAAGTGAGCACGCCGTCGGGCGAACTGGCGGGCTTCTACGCCGGGCTCGACCATGCTGCCCTGCCGACGGCGACGGCGCACGCGGTGCGCCGCCACATGCTGGATACGCTCGGGGCCGCGTTGGCCGGGGCAGCACAGCCCGAGCCCTCGGCGGTCCTGGCCGCTGGCGCACTGGTTCATGGCACCGGCGGAACGGCCGCGATCTGGGGACGGCCCTGCTTGGCGCCCCCCGTCCTCGCGGCCCTGGTCAACGGGACGGCCGCCCACGCGCTGGAACTCGACGACGCCAGCGGGTGCGACCATTCGGGCGCAGTGGTCGTACCGGCCGTGCTGGCTGCGCTTCCGGCGGCCTTGGGCGCGACGGACGGCGACGTGATCGCCGCCGTGGTCGCCGGCTACGACCTGGGTCGGCGGGTGATGGAGGCGGCCGGCGGCTACGACGCGCATAACGGCGCCGGCTGGCATTCCACCGGCACCTGCGGCGTGTTCGCCGCCGCGGTCGCCGTCGCCCGGCTGTGGCGGCTGTCCCCGGCGCTCACGCAGCAGGCGCTGGGCATCGCCGGGTCCTTCGCCGCGGGCAACTGGTCGTTCCTGGCGGACGGTGCAATGACCAAGCGGCTGCACCCCGGGCAGGCCGCTTCGGCCGGCCTTTTCGCCGCAGCGCTCGCCCGGGCGGGGATGACCGGTCCGGCAGGTGTCTTCGAGGCCGGGTGGGGCGGCTTCTTAGCCACCTACGCCCCCGCTACCGCACAGCCCGCCCTGCTGACGGCCGGGCTCGGCACGGAGTGGCGGATCCACCGCTCCTCGGTCAAGCCGTACGCCTCCTGCCGCGGCACCCACGCGGCCGTGGAGGCGGCGCTCGTCCTGCGGAAGACCGTGCCGGCTGGCGCAGCCGTGCGGGTGGAGGTGGGCGCCCATCCCACCATCGTCCGCATGTGCGGCGGCATGCGGGTGGAGACCCTGGTGGATGCGCAGATGAGCTTGCCCTACGCCGTCGCGGTCGCCTGGCTGCACGGCGACGCCGGGCTGCCGAGCTTCGCCCCCGCTATCCGGCAGGCCCCGGAGCTGCGCCGATGGCTGGATCGGGTTCGGGTCGTGCACGATCCCGCGGTCCCGTCGAACATCGCCGCGCGGGTGACGGTGACCGCGGAGGATGGCGGCGACGTCACACGGCGCGTGGACGTTCCGCTGGGCTCCTGGGACCGGCCCTTGCCGGACGCCCTGCTCATCGCGAAGTTCCAGGGGCTTGCCGCCCCTGTGCTCGGCCCCGGGCGGACCCGGGCGCTGCAGCAGGCGGTCCTGGCGCTGGGACAGGGCAGCGCCACCCAGATCCTCGAGCTGCTCGCTGCGGCGGAACCTTCCCTGGAGACCATGACCGCATGAGCACCGCGCACGCCGACTATCGCGGCTTCCGCAACGCGGGCGCCCGCCTGACGGAGGAGCCGCTGCCGCACCTCGACTTCCATCGCTCCAGCCTCCTGGGCGAGTCGACCTGGTTCATCCATGCCTTCGACAAGGCCCATGCGGTGATGATGGCCGAGACGGGCGTGCTGTCGCCCGAGCACGGCAGGGCCATCCTGACGGCGTTCCGCGCCATGGAGGCAGAGGGGATGCAGGCGGCCCGGCAGGCCGCGGACGGCGGCATGCACTCCGGCGAGCATTACCTGATCCGCCGCCTGGGGGAGGATGTGGGCGGCCGGCTGCACCTGGGCCGCAGCTCCGGCGACCTGATCGAGGTGGCCCGGCGCCTGACCTTCAAGGCGCACGTGCATCGTATCCTCTCGGCCCTGGGCACGGTGCGGGCAGCTCTGCTGGATGTGGCGGCGGAGAACCTGGATACGATCATGCCAGGCTACACGCACGGCCAGCACGCGCAGCCGACAACCTTCGCGCACTGGGCGACGATGTTCGAGATCTGCTTCGCCCGCGACGCGGCCAGGCTGCTGTCCTTCCACGAGCGGCTGAACCGCTCGCCGGCCGGCGCCGCGATCATGACCGGCAGCGACTTCCCGTTCGACCGCGCCCGCACCGCCGTCCTGCTCGGCTTCGACGCGCCGCTGGACCACACGATGGACGCCATCCTCAGCCACGACCTGGAGATGGAGTACGCCGCCGTGCTGGCCGTGCTGGCGCAGACCCTTGGGCGCCTGGCCGACGACCTCTTCCTGTGGTCGACCACCGAATTCGCCATGGTGGAGCTGCCGGACCGCTATTGCGGCACCAGCAGCATCATGCCGCAGAAGAAGAACCCGGACGGGCTGGAGGACATGAAGGGCCTGGCCGCCCAGTCCCTCGGCTTCTTGGTCACGGTGTTCGCCGCCGAGAAGGGGCCGACAGGCTTCCCGATCATGGAGCGGCGCAACAGCCAGGCGGTGCTGTGGGACACCGCGCGCGGCCTGGCCGTCCGGCTGGAGAGCATGGGCCCGCTGCTGCGCGACGTGGAGGTGCGGCGAGAGCGGATGGCGGACCTGGCCGGCAGCAACTGGGCGCAGGCGACCGACCTCGCCTCGGCGCTGGTGCGCGTCGCCGGGATGGATTGGCGCACCGCGCACCAAGTGGTCGGCGTCTTCGTGCGCGAATGCATGTCGGCCGGCCTTGCGCCGATGCGGACCCGCCCTGCCGACCTGGACAGGACGGTGTCCGGGATGGGGCTGGCAGCGCCCCGCCTGCCGGAAGCCGTGTTCGACGACGCGATGTCGCCCGGCGCCTTCGTGAACCGCCGCACCATGCTGGGTGCCCCGGCCCCCGTGGCGGTGGCGGCGCGGATCGCCGACGCGCGGACCAGCCTGGCAGTGGATGACGTCAGGCTGCAGTCGCATGCAGCGCACTCCGATGATGCTGCAGCCGAGTTGGAACGAGCCATCGACCTGCTCTTAGCGGGAAAATGAGCACGTGCCCGAAGCCCGGCGCCCAATCGGCGTCCTGAACGTGGCCCAGATCGGACAGCCAGGCTCCGGTCTTCGCGCCGTGCCGCTTCCGGTGCGCGAGGAGGCGCCTCGCGTCGGTGCGAAGCTGCGCGCGCTGCGGCAGGCCAAGGGTTTGTCCCTGGACCAGGTTGCCCGGGCCATCGGGGTCAACAAGTCTTTCCTGAGTAAGCTTGAGCACGACACCGTGGCGCCATCCATCGCCAGCCTGCTGCGCTACTGTGACGCCGTCGGGATCCGGCCGGGTTCCCTGTTCGACCCCCCTGCCACCAACCTCGTCCGCCGTTCCGAGCGGCGCAGGATCGACCTGGGTGGGCACGACATGGAAGAGTTCCTGATTTCGGGCGACAACCAAGGCGAGCTGATGGCGCTGTATTCCGAAATCGCGCCGGGCGGCGGTTCCGGCGCGGAGGCCTACACCCTGCGCTCAACCGTCGATCTCGTGCACGTGCTGGAGGGATGTCTGGAGATCACGGTCGACACTGTTCCGTATCATCTCGATCCTGGCGACACGCTGACCTTTCCCCCCAGCCTGCCGCACAGTTGGCGCAACCCGTCCGCCGTGGACCCGACGCGCGCGATCTGGGTCATCGTGCCGCCCCCATGAGCCGGCCGCTGCTGTGGTGGGAAGCGGCCAGGTCCTCGCCACCGGGCTGGAACCTGACCGGCGCCACCTGCATCAAGTGTGTCGTTCTTGCAGGCACTTTACGCTCATCCGCGCTCGATGCGCGAAAAAGGTGCATTCCTGACCGTTCTGCTTGACATCACCAGCTTACGACGGCCTACTTCGTCAACATAGGTTGACGGCGAAGAAACCCCGGCCGGAGATCACGCGATGAAGGCAGTTCCCGTCCTCGGCCGCAGGACGTTCACCGCGGCGATTGCCGCCACCCTTGCTGCTCCCGCCGTCCACGCCCAGGGAAGCCGCAAGGTGAGCGTGCTAACCTTCGGATCGACCTGGGAGCGCGTCCTGAAGCCGTTCGCAGCACAGCTGAAGCAGGACACGGGGATCGAGATCGTGCCCGTGATCGAGAATAGCGCGATGGAAGGTCTATCGAAGTTGCAGGCCTCGCGCAGCAGTCCCGGAGTGGACGTGTGGTTCGCCGGGCAGGCCGTCGCGCTGCGGGCGGCCACCGATCCCGCCCTGTTCGTGAAGCTGCCGACCGGCCGCATGCCCAGCTTGCGGAAGCTGATGCCGGGCAGCACCACGGAGCACTTCGTCGCCTACTGGTACTTCCCGACCGGCATCGTGTACCGCCCCGACCTCGTGCCCGGCGGCAAGATCGAGAGCTGGCAGCAGCTGTTCACGCCGCCATTCCGCAACGAGATCGCCCTGCCCGCCCCCAGCGTCTATCCCGGCCGCACGATCCTGGTCGCCGCGCTGCTGAACGGCGGCTCGATCGACGACGTCGCGCCCGGCATCGGCTTCCTCGGCAAGATGCGCGACCAGGTTGCGATGTTCCACAGCTCCGACACTACGGCACGGCGTGCGCTGGCGCGGGGCGAGGTCTGGGCCATGATGGGCTCGCCATCCGCTCTGAAGGAGCTGTCGGATCAGAAAATCCCCGTCGCGATGGTCTGCCCGAAGCCGACCCCGCTCATCTTCGAGGGTATGATGTTGGTCCGAAACGGCAACGAGGACGCGGCCGCGGAGTTCGTCAACCGCGCCTTGGCGGCGGACTGGCAGCAGTTCATGACCGACGTGTACAACCTGGCGCCGGTGAACCTCGATGCCCACGCGCCCGAGGCGCTGCGCGCTCTGCTGCCCGGCGCCGACGCCTCCTACGTCGTGGACGAGGCGAAGGTGAACGCCAGCCTCGGCGACTGGACGGAGAGGTTCAACGCCGCGATCGGCAAGTAGCATCCGGTGACCAACGCGTCCCAACTCGACATCGTCGGCCTCCGCAAGTCCTACGGGGCGATGGTCGTCGTGGACGGGATCGCGCTCACGGTCGCTCGAGGCGAGACTCTGGCCCTGCTGGGGCCATCCGGGTGCGGCAAAACGACAGTCCTGCAATCTATCGCCGGCTTCGTCACGCCGGACGCCGGCGACATCCTGCTTAACGGCGCCTCGCTGCTGTCCACCCCGCCGGAGCGCCGGGGCACCGCCATGCTGTTCCAGCAATACGCGCTGTTCCCGCATATGACCGTCACCGAGAATATCGGCTTCGGCCTGCGCATGGCGCGGGTGCCGCAGCACGAGGCGACGCGGCGTGTGCAAGAGGCATTGCGTATGGTGCGAGTCGAACAGTTTGCCGAGAGGCGGCCCGGCCAACTATCTGGCGGGCAGCGCCAGCGCGTGGCGCTGGCCCGCGCGCTCGTGACGGAGCCGCGCCTGTTGCTGCTGGACGAACCCCTAGGGGCGCTGGACCAGAATCTGCGGGCGGAGATGCAGAGCGAGTTGCGGAAGCTGCAGGGCAGGCTGGGGCTGACGACCGTGATGGTGACGCACGACCAGAACGAGGCGGTGGTGCTGGCCGACAGGATCGCAGTGATGCGGGCCGGGCGCATCGAGCAGGCAGGCTCCCCGCTCGACATCTACGACCGGCCGCAGACGCGCTACGTCGCCGGTTTCACCGGGGTCGAGAACATGCTCGCGGCACAAGGGTCCGGCCAGGGCGACGTCACCATGGCCGGGCGGATCCTGCCGGGGCTGCAGGGACGGGCCGGGAAGCTGATGGTCGCGGTGCGGGCTAGCTCCGTCATCCTCGGCCCGGCCAGCGGCGAAGGCCTGCCGGGAACGATCGCGTTCGCGCAGGTCCTTGGTCCCACCATTCGCTACGAAGTGACCTTGCATGATGGCCAGACCGTCCTCGCGGACGAGGCGCGGCGGGGCGCGGCGGGGCTGGTGAGGGGCGACGCCGTCACCCTCTCCCTGTCGCCCGACCGCTGCACCGTGCTCGTGGAAGGCTGAGCCATGCGCCGACGGACGGCCGCGGCGTTGTCCCTGCCGGCCATTCTCCTCGTCGTGCTGTTCGCCGCCGTCCTCACCTCATTCGCCAGCGTCAGCCTGCTGCGGGTGGATCCCGGCGGCGCGGTGTTCCGCGGGCCACCGAGCGGTTTCAACTATGCCCGCTTGCTTGGGTCGGCCGACACCTGGCGCACGATCCTGAACACGCTGCGCCTGTCGGCCACCGTCACGCTGCTCTGTCTCCTGGTCGGCTTCCCCTTGGCGCAGCTACTGGCGCGGTCGCCCTCGGCCAGGCTGCGGCGGATCATTCTATTCTGCCTGATCGCAGCCTTCCTGTCCGGTGGCGTGACGCGCGGCTACGCCTGGCTGGTCATGCTAGGCAATCGCGGCCTCATCAATCAGGCAGTCGGTGGGCTTGGCCTGCCGCGCCTTTCGTTGATCAACAACGAGACCGGCGTGGTGATCGCCATGCTGAACTTCACGCTGCCCTTCTTCGTGCTGACGCTGTTCGGCGCGTTGCGGGCCGTGCCGGACACGCTGGCCCGGGCCGCGCGCAACCTTGGCGCCTCCCGGCTGCGCACCTTCATCCATGTTACTCTGCCGCTGTCGATGCCGGGGGTGGCAGCGTCCAGCTTCCTTTGCTTCGCCCTGTCGCTCGGCGCGTTCCTGTTCCCGCAGATGCTGGGTGGCGGGCGGGTGCGGGTCATGGCGACCGCCATCTACGACCGAATCCAGACCAGCTACGACATCCCGTCCGCCGCAGCGCTGGCGATGATCTTCCTCGGGTTGATGGTTGTGCTGTCCCTGATTCTGGCGGCCAGCCGCCGCCTGGCCTCACGCGGCGCCGTATGAGGCGACGTATCGACCACGGCCGGGCCGTGTCGCCTGGCATCGCAGCGCTCGGCCTCGGGACGTTGGCCTTCATCGTGGCGCCCTTGCCCTTCATTGTGCTGTCCGCGCTCAGCCGCGGCAGCTACCGCCTGCTGGAGGGCGGGATCCCCACCCTGCGCTGGTTCCGGTCGTTCCTGGAGAACGATCGCTTCATCGCCGCTCTTGGCAACTCGCTGGCCATCGCGGCCATCACCACCGCAGTGACGCTCGCCATTGCGCTGCCCATGGCGGTGGCAACGGTGCGCGGCCGGTTGCCGGGTCGGCGCGTGCTGATGACCGTTGTGTCGCTGCCCCTATTGGTGCCCGGCGTGATCGTCGGGACCGCCGCGCTCAGCTTTGTCGCACAGACCGGGATTGGCACGG
Organism: uncultured Acetobacteraceae bacterium; assembly: GCA_964235765.1. Lineage (GTDB taxonomy): Bacteria > Pseudomonadota > Alphaproteobacteria > Acetobacterales > Acetobacteraceae > JAVVHH01. The sequence continues at coordinate 65,443 of CAXSDH010000006.1, read as the reverse complement.
GCTTCTGGCCCATTACGGTGGCAATGATCTGTGCCAGCCTGCCCCTGGCCCTGCGCCCGCTGGTCGCCAACCTCTCGGGGCTGGATACCGACGAGGAGAAGGCGGCACGCAACCTGGGCGCCACGCCGCTGCAGGCGTTCCGCCTGGTCACGCTGCCGCAGATCGTTCCTGGCCTGCTGGCCGGCGGCACCTTCGCGTTCATCGAGGCCATGGACAACTTCTCCATCGCCGCTTTCCTGAACAACATCAACACGACGACACTGCCGATCGAAGCCTACAGCTACATTAGGGAAATCGACGATCCCACGGTCGCGGCGATGGCGTCCTTATTGATTCTTCTGAGCGTGATGCTCGTTGCCATCATCGACCGTTCCCTCGGGTTGGATCGTCTGTTCGATGCGTCCTGAGAGCATGAGGCGCGGCGGCCCTGATGTCGTCCAGGAATATCTGGGCAAGCCAGCCCGCGCATTACGACGCCATCACCGCACGCGCTGGGGTGATCGAGCCCACCTGACAACGAGCTGGAAGGATACGCGCATGCACAAGTTTCGCCTCGCCCTGGCCGCCACCCTGCTTACCGCAACGGCGAATGCCGCCGACCTGCCGGACCCCGTCAAGCGGGCCGGCACCCTCCGCCTGTCCGTCAACTCCACCTACGCACCGATGGAGTTCCACGACCCGGCCACCAACGAGCTGAAGGGCCTCGACGTCGACCTGGCCGAGGCGATCGCCAAGAAGCTCGGCGTCAAGATCACCTGGACCGACGTGCCCTTCGAACAGCTGGTGCCGGCCCTCACCACCGACCGTACCGACTTCATCATCAGCGGCTTCTCCGACCGCGCCAGCCGGCGAGAGACGATGGACTTCGTCGATTACCTCGGCACCGGGCCGCAGTTCTTCACGCTGGACGGCAGCGCCGCCAAGGCCCCGGCCGACCTGTGCGGGCTGAAGGTCGGAACCGTCCGCAGCACCTCCTTCCCGGCCGAGATCGAGCAATGGAGCAAGGCGAACTGCGAGGCGTCGGGCAAGCCCGCCATCCAATACGTCCCCGGCGAGAACAGCATCGACGTGCGCAACCAACTGAAGCAGGGTCGCATCGACGCCGCGGTGCAGGGCAGCGAGACCCTGCCCTACGCCCAGGCCAACGAGCCCGGCCGCTACCGCATCCTCGGCACCCCCATCGCCCAGGGCTACCAGGGCATCGCCTTCCGCAAGGATGCCGGCCCGCTGCGGGCCGCGGTGACGGAGGCGCTGGCCGGCCTCATAAAAGACGGCGCCTATGCCGCGATCCTGGCCAAGTGGGGCCTCTCGGCCAACGCGGTGCAGGAGCCGCTACTAAACGCCTCCCCGCAATGAGCGGCGCGCTGGCGCCCGGCTTCCCCGACCTCTCGGTCTTGCCGGTCGCGCGCCGGCTGCACTGGGGCCGCTGGCTCTCCGCGGCGGCGATCCTGGCGGTGCTGGCGCTCATTGGCCGCGCCTTCTACGAGGGGCAGATCGAGTGGGCCTATGTCGGCCGCTTCCTCACGGTCCCGGTCATCCTGGACGGCATCCGCAATACGGTGGTCATGGCCGTGCTCGCGATGGCGCTCGGCATCGTGCTCGGCGTGGTGGTGGCCGTCATGCGGCTCTCGCCCAACCCCGTGCTGTCCGGCGTGGCGGCGGGCTACACCTGGCTGTTCCGCGGCACGCCGCTCATCCTGCAACTGCTGCTGTGGTTCAACCTGGCGCTCGTCTTCCCCACCATCGGCATCCCCGGCATCTGGTCCGGCCGCGCGGTGGACGTGATGACGCCCTTCCTGGCCGCCCTGCTCGGCCTCGGCATCAACCAGGGCGCCTACACCTCCGAGGTGATGCGCGCCGGGATGCTCTCGGTCGACACCGGCCAGTATGAGGCCGCCGCCGCCATCGGCATGGGCCGGCTGAGGGCGCTGCGCCGCATCATCCTGCCGCAGGCCATGCGCGTGGTCATCCCGCCGCTGGGCAACGAGTTCATCGGCATGGTGAAGGCCACCTCGCTCGCCAGCGTGATCCAGTATCCGGAAGTGCTGCACAACGCCGAGAACATCTACTACGCCAACTCGCGGGTGATCGAGCTGCTGATCGTCGCCGGGCTCTGGTACCTGGCGGTCGTCTCCGTGCTCACGCCGCTGCAGATGCTGCTGGAACGCCGCTTCGCCCGGGGCGCCTCCCGATGACAACGCCGCTCGTCGCCATCCGTGGCGTGGAGAAGCGCTTCGGCAGCTTCCAGGCCCTGCGCGGCGTCTCGCTGGACGTGCAGCCCGGCGAGGTGCTGTGCCTGATCGGCGCCTCCGGCTCCGGCAAGACCACCCTGCTCCGCTGCACCAACCAGCTCGCCGCAATCGACGCCGGCGGCATCTGGATCGACGGCGAGCTGCTGGGCGTCCGCGAGCAGGGCGGCCGGCTGCACCGCCTCACCGAGGCGCAGGTGGCCCGGCAACGCATGAAGACCGGCATGGTGTTCCAGCGCTTCAACCTGTTCCCGCACCTGACCGCCCTCGGCAACGTCATGGAAGGCCCAGTCCAGGTGCAGGGCCGCCGGCAGGCGGAGGTGCGGGCGGAAGCGATGGAGCTGCTGCGCCGGGTTGGCCTGGCGGACAAGGCCGCCGATTACCCGGCCCAGCTCTCGGGCGGCCAGCAGCAGCGGGTGGCGATCGCCCGCGCCTTGGCGATGCGCCCCATGCTGATGCTGTTCGACGAGCCGACCTCGGCGCTCGACCCCGAACTGGTGGGCGAGGTGCTGGCGGTGATGAAGGAGCTGGCGCGCAGCGGCATGACCATGATCACCGTCACCCACGAGCTGGGCTTCGCACGCGAGGTGGCGGACCGCGTCGTCTACATGGACGGCGGCGCCATCGTAGAGGAAGGGCCGCCCGCACAGGTGCTGGGCGACCCGCGGGAGGCCCGCACCAAGGCCTTCCTGTCCGCCGTCATCGGCTGACGATGTTGGACAATTCTAAAGGAGATGTTCCTATGAACCGCATCCTGGCCGCAGCCCTGCTCTGCTGCGCCGCCACGGCCGCAAGCGCCGCCGACCTGGTCGTCGCGATCGTGCCCAACTACCCGCCGCTGGAGTTCAAGGACCCGGCGACCGGCACGCTCACCGGCTTCGACGTCGAACTCGGGGAGGCCATCGGCAAGAGGATCGGCGTCACCTGGAAATGGCAGGAGACCAGCTTCGACCAGATGCTGCCGGCGCTCACCACCCAGCGCGTGGGCGCCATCATGTCCGGCATGACCGACTACGCCAGCCGGCACGAGGCCAGCACCTTCGTCGACTACCTCCGCAGCGGTCCCGCCTTCTTCGTGCAGCAGTCCCGCGCCGCCGAGTTCAAGGACATGGCCGCCCTCTGCGGCAAGAACGTCGGCGCCAGCCGCCGCACCAGCTTCCCCAAGGAGATCGCCGCCTGGAGCGAGAGGAACTGCCCCGGCAACCCGATCAAGTTCGTCGGCACCGAAGGCTCGGCCGACGCCCGCACCCAGCTGAAGCAGGGCCGCATCGACGCCGCCGTGCAGGGCAACGAGACCCTGCCCTACATCATGGAGCAGGAGCCTAAGGCGTACATGGCCCTGGGCGGCCCCATCGCCACGCAGCTGACCGGCATCGCCCTGCCGGTGAAGGACACGGAGCTGCACGCCAAGGTGGCGGCGGCGCTGGACGCGCTGATCGCCGACGGCACCTACAAGGCGCTGCTGGCCAAGTGGAAGCTCTCGGACAACGCAGTGGAAAAGGCGACGATCAATGCTGGACAGTAAGGCCCTCGCCGGCATCCCGCTGGTCCCCACCAACCAGGCCGGCCCCGCCCCCGAATACCCCTGGCCCGCCCCCTACACCTCGGCCATGTTCCTGTCGTTCGATGTGGACGCCGAAAGCGCCTGGACCAGCAAGGACCCGGCCCATGCCGAACGCCTCGTCACCATGAGCTTCGGCGGCTTCGAGGCCCGGGTGGGCACGCCGAAGCTGCTGGAGCTGCTAGACCAGCTCGACCTGAAGGCGACCTTCTTCATCACCGGCTGGTCGGTCGACGCGCACCCCGCCATGTGCGAGGCCATCCTGAAGGCCGGGCACGAGGTCGGCCACCACGGCTACCACCATTTGTTGCCTGACCCGCACGACCCCAACATGCCGCAGGAGCTGGACCGCGGCTTCGAGGCGCTGAAGACGAAGCTCGGCGTGGTCCCCACCGGCTACCGAGCCCCCTTTGGCGAATTCGACGAGGCCTTGCGCGTCGCCCTCGTCCAGCGCGGCATAACCTACACCAGCTCTTTCCGGGACGACGTGCGCCCCTACCGCCACGTGCTGTCCGACGGCTCCCCCGGCACCATCGAACTGCCCGTCACCGCCAGCTACGACGACTGGATGCACGGCCTCTCCGCCCGCTTCAGCCCGCGCCCGATCTTCCCGAAGGAACACGTCCTGTCGATCTGGAAGGACGAGCTGGACGAGACGCGTGATTGGGGGGCCTTGGTCACCACCGTGCTCCACCCGCAATGCTCCGGCCGTCCGATGCGCCTGCGCCTGCTACGGGAGTTCCTGACCTACGCCAGGTCCTGCCCGGACCTGTGGATCACCACGGGCCAGGACATCGCGGCGAACTTCCTGAAGCACGAGGCCGCCGCGCGCTGATGTCCCGCATCCTCGTCACCAACCCGAACTCCTCCGCCACCGTCACCACGGCCATCGCAGCGCGGCGCGGACGGCGGACGTGGCGGCAAGACTGATCCCCAGGAGCTACACATGAACCTGTCCCGCCGTACCGTGCTGGCCGCCGCGGCCGCGTCCGCTGTCGCCCGCCCGGGCCTCGTGCGCGCCGCGGCGCAGACTACGCTGCGCTTCATCCCGGTGATCGACCTGGCCTTCATCGACCCGATCTATGCGGGCGCCCAGGTGTCCCGCAACCACGGCTTCATGGTCTATGACACGCTGTACGGCATCAACTCGGCGCTGGAGGTGTCGCCGCAGATGGTCGAGGGCCACGTCGTCTCCCATGACGGAAGGCAGTGGGACCTCACGCTGCGCGACGGCCTGGTTTGGCACGACGGCACGAAGGTGCTGGCGCGGGACTGCGTCGCCAGCATCGGCCGCTGGGCCAGGCGGGACGCCTTCGGCGCGGCGCTCATGCGCGCGACGGACGAACTGTCCGCGCCCGACGACAAGACGATCCGCTTCCGGCTGAAGCGTCCCTTCCCGCTGCTGCCGATGGCCTTGGGCAAGGCCGCGGTGCTGGCCGCCTTCATGATGCCGGAGCGCCTGGCCAGCCAGGACGCGTTCAAGCCGTTGTCCGAAGCCATCGGCAGCGGCCCGTTCCGCTTCGTCGCGGATGAGCGCGTGCCCGGCGCCCGCAATGTGTATGCCAGGTTCGACGGCTACAGGCCCCGCTCGGACGGCACCCCGGACTGGACCGCCGGACCGAAACTCGTCCACTACGACCGCGTGGTCTGGACCACCATGCCGGATGCCGGCACGGGGGTGAGCGCCCTGCAGACCGGAGAGCAGGACTGGCAGGAGACCTTCCCGCACGACCTGTTGCCCGTGCTGAAACGCACGCCGGGCGTGGCGATCCGCACGCTGGACCCGCGCGGATACGCCTGCATGCTGCGGCTGAACCATCTGCAGGCGCCGTTCGACAACCCCATGATCCGCCGGGCCGTGCTGGGCGCGGTGGACCAGGTGGCGATGATGACTGCCGTCGCCGGCGACGACCCGGCCTACCGGGTGACGCCCGCGGGCGTGTTCACACCGGACACGCCGATGGCCAGTGCGCCCCCGGGCAACCTGTTCGGCGGCAACCGGGACATGGCCAAGGTGCGCGACGCGGTGAAGGCCGCCGGCTACAACGGCGAGAAGTTGGTGGTGCTGGTCCCCACCAACTCCACCGTGCAGAAGCCGCTGGGTGACATGGTGGCCGACATGTTCCAGCAGGCCGGCATGAACGTGGAATACGCCGGGATGGATTTCGGCTCCGTGCTGCAACGCCAGCAGAAGCGCGACGCGTCCAACGCCGGCGGCTGGAGCTGCGGCGCCGGCAACTGGCAGGGCATCGACTGCGTAAACCCGGCCGGGCACCCCTTGCTGGCGGGGGACGCCAGTGCGGCGGGATGGTACCGCAGCGAGAAAATGGAAGACCTGCGGACCCGGTGGCTCAGCGTTCCGGACCTGGGCGGCCAGCAGGCCCTGGCGCGTGACATGCAGGCTCTTGCCTGGGAGGAAGTGCCGTTCTTGCCTTTGGGCGAGTACAAGCAGCCCACCGCCTATCGCACCGCCATCACCGGCGTGCTGAACGGCACCGCCGTGTTCTGGAACGTGCGCCCGGCATGAGCACCACCGCGATCTTCGGCAGCCATGTGCTGGCCCGGCAGGACGAGGCGCAGGCCGTGCTGCGCGACACCTGGGTGCTGCTGGAAGGCAATCGCATCGCCGCGGTGCAGCCCACGCGCCCGGCGGCGGACCTCGTGTTCGACCGGCCCGGGCAATTCGTGCTGCCGGGCCTCATGAACCTGCACAACCACTGCTTCAGCGAGGCGGTGGCCCGCACCCACACGGAGGACGGCAACGGCCGCAAGAACAACCAGAGCATCGTCTATACGGTGCTGCTGCCGCTGACCAAGCGCGGCATCGACGTCCTTTCCCCGGCCGAGCGGCTGGACATCGCGCGTTTGGGCATCCTGCAACTTCTGAAAGGCGGCGCCACCGCGGTGATGGAGCCGTTCCGCAACGGCATCCCGGAGATGTTCGAGGCGGCGGCCGAGATGGGCATCCGCTTCTGGGGCGCACCCTACCTGTTCTCCACCAGCGACCCGCGGGCGCAGCCGGACGGGACCGTTCGCTACGACGGCGATGGCGGCCAGGTGGACCTGGAGACCTGGGACCGGCTCTACGACCGCTGGCAAGGCCAGGCGGACGGCCGCATTGGCCTGGCGATGAGCCCGCACGCGACGGATACCTGCGGCCCGGACCTGCTGCGCGACTGCGCCGCCCGCGCCCGCGAGCTCGGCGTGCCGATCACCACCCACCTGGCGCAGAGCGCGCAGGAGGTCGCCACCATCCTGGCCAGGCACGGGGGCCGCACGCCGGCGGAATACCTGGACTGGCTTGGCCTGTTGGCGCCCGACCTGCTGGCCGCGCACTGCATCGCCAGCTCCGACGACGATCTGCGGCTGATGGCCGCACGCGGCGCCACGGTGCTGAACTGCCCCCGTGTCTTCGCCCGCACCGGGACCGCCGCGGCGTTCGGCCGGTTCGCCGCGCACGGGGTGCGCACGGTGGTGGGCACGGACGGCTACAACATGGACCTGCTGGGCGAGCTGAACGCGGCCGCGATGATCTCCAAGATCGCGTCCGGCAACCCCGAGGTGGCGACCGCCCCCGAACTGATCGAGGCGGTGACCGCGACGGCCGCCGCCGTGGTCAAGCGCCCGGACCTGGGGCGGATCGAGCCCGGCGCCACCGCGGACCTCACCGTGGTGGACATGACGCACCCGCAGCTACACCCGCTGGCGGACCCGCGCCGGGGCCTGATCGCCCTGGCGAACCGCTCGGACATCGCCCAGGTGTTCGTGGACGGCCGTTTGCTGCTGGATGCCGGGCGGCTGGTTCAGGGCAACGAAACGGCGATCAGCCGGGCAGGGGCCGCGGCCATCGAGCGCATCTGGGACCTGCCCGAAGCACGGGACGCGCTGCCCCGCTGATGCAGCGCGACCCGCACCACATGGGGCGCGCACAGCATCACGTGCCCCGCGATCAGCCATGGCGTCCCTGCCGTGAACCCCGCCCGCGGATCACCCCAACGCTCCTGGCCCACGCGCGGCGGCTGGACCGGGCATGCAGCCCGTGATGAGCGCCGGCAATTGATGGGAGGTTGGGAACCTCGCCGGCCCTGGATGAAGCCGGGCTTCCACGAGGCAGGTTTGGGCGGCGCAGCCCTGCGATAGCGCCGACGCTCCAACATCAAGGGTCAAGACATTCGGGTTGCCGTGCGTCTCCAGATCCCCGTCCAGCGTGAACCAGGCCCCCGTCGACAGGCGCGCGATCCCCGGCATCATGTCGTTGGACAGCACGGCGGCCGCCAGGCAACGCCCGCGGTCGTTGAACAGCTCGACCACGTTGCCCGGTCCGATGCCTCGCGCGGCAGCGTCGGATGGGTGCAGATGGACCGGCTCGCGTCCGTCGATCTTGCCGGCGACGCTGTGGGGGCTGTGGTCGAGCTGACTGTGCAGGCGCCGGGCTGGCTGGTCCGAGATGAGATGCAGCGGGAACCGCGCGGCGAGCGGCGCGCCGAGCCACTCGGGCGGCGGGAACCAGGCGGCGTGGCCGGGCATGGCGGGCAGGCCGTGGCCGGCGATCCGCTGGGAGAAGATCTCGATCTTGCCGGACGGTGTCGGGAGCGGATGCCGTGCCGGGTCGGCGCGGAAGGCCTCCAGCATATTGACCGGGCGGTCATGGCCCGACAGGTCGACCAGGCCCTCGCGCCAGAACGTGTCGAAGTCCGGCAGGTCGATCCGCCCCGGCGAAGGCGGGTCCTGCCGGGCGCGCCCGGCGGCGGAGTCGTACAGGCGACGCAGCCAGCCCATCTCGTCCAACCCCTCCGTGAACGCCTCCCCCACCCCCAGCCTTGCCGCCAGCCCGGCGAAAATGGCGTAGTCGTCCCGCGCCTCCCCCTCCGGCGGCACGGCCTGCCGCATCGCCACCAGCCAGCCCTCGAGCGTCGCGTATCCGATGTCGTTGCGCTCCAACGTCGTCGTCGCCGGTAGTACGACGTCGGCACGCCGGGCCGTGGGCGTCCAGAACTGCTCGTGCACGACGATGGTCTCGGGGCGGCTCCAGGCTCGGCTCAGGCGGTTGAGATCCTGGTGATGGTGGAACGGGTTGCCGCCCGCCCAGTAGACGAGACGGATGTCGGGATAGGCGTGCGTCGCGCCGTCATAGGCGAAGGCTTGGCCGGGATGCAGCAGCATGTCCGCGATGCGGGCGACTGGGATGAAGGCCGATACGCTGTTCGTCCCCTGCGGCAATGCCGGCCCGGCGAACCGCGGATGCGCGCTGCCGATCGAGTTCATCGCGCCGTAGCCCAGCCCGAAGCCGCCGCCCGGCAGGCCGACCTGGCCCAGCATCGCCGCCAGCGTCACAACCATCCAGAATGGCTGCTCGCCATGGACCGCGCGCTGCAACGACCACGTCGCGTTCAGCATCGTCCGCGTCCCCAGCATCGCGCCGGCCAACGCTACGATGCGCGTCGCCGGGACGCCGGTGATGGCGGCGGCCCACTCCGGCGTCTTCGCCACGCCGTCCGCAGCCCCCGTGAGATACCGCGCGAACACGTCGTAGCCGACGCAGTTCCGGTCGAGGAAGCTCCGGTCGAACCGCGCATCGGCCTGCACGGCATGGGCCAGGCCGAGCATCAGCGCCGTGTCTGTGCCCGGCCGGATCGGGATCCACTCGGCCCCCAGCCCCGGCTCCATGCCGTCGCGCGTCGGCCCGATATTGATAAAGCACGTTCCGGCCGCTGCCATCCGCCGCAACCCGGCGCCCACCCGATGCGCGCCGGCGCCGCCCGACGTCATCTGCGCGTTCTTGGCCGCCACGCCCCCGAACGCCACGAACAGGCCGGTGTGCTCGGCCATCATGTCCCACGAGGTCTGTGTTGCCACCAGCTCCGGCATGCCAGCGACGATCTGTGGCATCAGCACGCGGCCGGCACCCAGGCTATAGCTGTCGACGCTGCGCACGTAGCCGCCGAAGCTGTTGAGGAAGCGATGCACCTGGCTTTGCGCATGATGGAAGCGCCCGGCAGAGGACCAGCCGTACGACCCGCCGAAGATCGCAGCGTTGCCATGCTGCTCCCGCACGCGCCGCAGCTCCCGCGCCACGAGGTCGAGCGCCGTGTCCCAGTCGATCTCGACGAACGGGTCCTCGCCCCGCAGCGTGGTCTTCGCGCCGGGCCCATGCTCGAGCCAACTGCGCCGCACCGCGGGTCGCCGGACGCGGAGACGCTGCACGGCGTCGTCGAGCTGGTGCAGGCCGATCGGCGATACATCGGGATCGCGCGCGAAGCCATGCAGCACGGGCCGGCCCTCGGCCGGGGTCTCGACCTCGTATATGCCCCAGTGCGAGGCGGTGTAGTGGCGCCTTGCCTCCATCAGCCCGCGCCCGTCTCTGCCGGCAGGTCGGTCCGGTCGGCCCATTCATGCCATGACCCGACGAACACCCGCCCCAGCGGGAACCCGGCCCGGCGCAGGCCATAGAGCGCCGTCGCTGCCCGTGCACCGCGATGGCAATACGTGATGAACTGCTGATCGGGCGCCAGGCCCGCCGCCAGAGCCCGCGCGGCGATGTCGGCCGGCGCACGGTATCGGCCGTCCTCAAGCAAGTCCTCCCAGAACAGGAAGGCCGATCCTGGGATCCGGCCCGGCCGGGCGCAGCAGGGGTGCACGAAGCTGCCGTCGTGCTCGCTGCGGCGGCGCACGTCCAGCAGGACGGTGGCGGGATCGCGGTCCAGCACGTCGTCGACCGTCGCGAGCAGGGTGCCGGCCACCGCGCCCGCCATGCCGGTCGCGCCAGACTGCACGCGATGGTGCGGCCCGGCGCCGGGCACGAGCGGCCCTCGCCAAGCCTCGATTCCGCCGTCGAGCACGAGGCCGCCCGAGAGGCCCGCAAACTCGTGGAACCACAGGCCGCGTGGCGAGACCATGCCGGTCTGCTGCTCGAAAAACACTGTCGTCGCAGCTGCGTCGGCGCCGGTGGCGACCATTGCCGCGCGGGCGGCCGCGGCCACATCCGCGACGCCGTCCGGCGAGTTGCCAGGGATGAAGTAGTCGTAGACGTTCAGGCTTACCGCGCCCGGTAGGCTCGCCGCGCGGAACTCCGACTCGCCGCGCACGTCCACCAACAGCAGGCCGGGCTCGCCGAGCCGGGCGGCGAGGGCCTCGGGGCTGATCGTGCAGTCCAGCGGGCTGCTCATCGAACGGTCTCCTCCATGGCGTGCTGCGACCCGAGACCCATCGCGGCCGCCCGCCGCAGCACGCGGGCGGCCAGCGCCACGTCGAACAGGTTGAGCCCAAAACTCGAAAAATACACAGCAGCATCCGGCTCGGGGCGCCAGCCATCGAGCGCGATCGCGGCCAGGTCCGCCGCAACGCGCCCGGCTTCGAACCGCCCGGCCCGATGCATCTGGAACAGGCTCTTCGCGCTGCTGAGGCGGAACTCGCCCCAGAGGTCCACGAGCACGGCATCGGCCCGGTCGATCGCGTCGAAGGGGGCCTCGTGATAACCGATCTGCAGCACTGAGCGGCCGGGGCGCACGACGTCGATGGGCAGGAACGGCGCCGCCGCGTTAGTGCAGGCGAGCACGGCGTCCGCGTCCGCCAGCGCCGTCTCGAGCACGGGTTCGGCGACGCAGGGGAACGGCGTCGGCGTCCCCGAGACCATCGCGTCCGCCCGGGACGCGGTCCGGTTCCAGACCGTCACGCGATCCAGCCCTGGGAACATTTTCTCCAGCATCCGCAGATGCGCCCGCGCCTGCACCCCCGCCCCCAGCAGCACGACCCGGCGCGGCGGCCGCGCCTGCAGCACCAGGCCCGACACCGCGGCCGTCCGCGTCGCCGTCAGCAGCGCGCTCTCGACCACGCCGAGCGGCCAGCCCGTCACCGCATCGTTGACGATGGTCAGCGACACCGCGCCATCCGGACGGTGCGCCGTCCACTTCACGCCGGCATGTCCGCCGACCCGCGCCGCAAGGGCGTAGGCGCGCGACTGCGTCTCCTGGGCCCCGCCGAGCCGGACGGAGGTCTCGGCCGGCATCTCCGCATCGCCGTCCCGCAGGGCCGCAAGGGCAGCCCGGATATCCGCAATCGCCGCGGGGATGTCGGCCCCGCCCGCCGCAAGGACATCGCGGCCGTCGACCCAGAGGAGCGGTGCGGCGCTCACTCGTCGGTCAACGCGGCGGCGAAGGGATAGAGCGCCGGGCTGCCGCCGCAATGAATGAAGAGGACCCGCGCGCCGCGCGGCACGGCGCCACTGCCGATCAGCGCGGTGAGGCCGTCCATGGCTTTTCCGGTGTAGACGGGATCGAGCAGCACCCCCTCGGTTCGCGCTGCCCGCCGGATCGACGCGATCCCGCCCGCGCTCGGCTGCCCGTAGCCCGGGCCAACATGCCCGTCCTCGACCCAGACATCCCCTGGCGCGAACCTGAAGTCCCACCCCAGCAGCGCCGCGCAGGCGTCTGCCATGCCGGCCACCCGCTCCTGGAACCAGGGGCGATCGCGGCTCACGCTGATGCCAATCACCCGCGTGCCTGGCCAGTGCCGCCGCGCGCCCACCAGCAGCCCGGCCAGCGTTCCGCCGGAGCCGACCGGCGCGACCACCACGTCCGGCGGCTGTTCGACCTGGTCCATCATCTCCTCGACGGCGCGCACGTAGCCGATTGCCCCAAGCGGCGTCGCGCCGCCCAGCGGGATGATGTAAGGCACCCGGCCCGCGCCCCGAGCAGCCTCCGCATGCGCCTCCATGCGCGGGTCGACGAGCGTAAAGTACTCCGTCGGCTCCAGGAACTCGAGTGTCGCGCCGAACAGCCGGTCGAGCAGCAGGTTGCCCTGGTACTCCGACGGCGGGTTGCCGCGCAGCACCAGGACCGAGCTCATCCCGAACCGGCAGGCCGCGGCGGCTACCATTCGCGCATGATTCGATTGGTGCCCGCCCGTCGTGATCAAAACCTGCGCGTGGGCGGCCAGCGCCTCGGCCATCAGGTATTCCAGCTTCCGCACCTTGTTGCCGCCGCCGCCGAAGCCCGAGAAGTCGTCGCGCTTGATGGACATCGCCACGCCCAGCTCCGCCCCCAGTCGCGGCAGTGCCTCGATGGGCGTCGGGAAGAAGCCGAGGCCGACGCGGGGGAAGTCGTTCGGTGTCATGCGCGGTCTCCGGTTGCATGCAGGGCGGCGGCGGGAATCCAGGCGAGCAGCGAGCCGATGAAGCGGTCGATGCCCTCAAGCGTGACGAACTCGTCGACGCCGTGCGCATTGCCGCCATGGCCGAGGCCGCCGATCAGGAAGCTCTCGGCCACTTGGGCAAAGGCGCAGGAGGGCATGGCGCCGATGGTCCACGGCCAGACCTGCGGCGCCGCGCCGGCAGCGCGATAGGCATCGAGGAGCGCCGAGACACCGGGAGCATCTGCGGCGAAGCGGTGTCCGGGATAGGCGTCGTCCAGCAGCAGTTCGGCGCCGGGCGGCAGGCGCGCACGCAGCGTGTCGAGGGTTTGCGCGGGGTCCATTCCCGGTGGAAGGCGGAGGTCGAAGCGGGCCTCGGCGACGGGCGGGATGCTGGCTCTGCCACTCGGCGGCTCGCTCCGGATCTCGGCCAGGTTGAGATGTCCGCACGTGAGCACGGTTTCCAGCAGTGCACGCGCATCGCCTGGAATGGCAAAACGTTCGGTCATGCGCAGCCGCAGTTCGGCCGCCGGGTCGAAGGTCGCCGCGAGGGCATCGAGCAGGGGCACGGCATCTTCCGGGAGCGGCACATGGCCCAGCAGGCCGTTCGGCCCGGTCGCGAGGCCGGCGAGGGCGTGCACGAGCCTCCAGGCCGGGCTGTCGATCCACGGAATGTTGCTGGAATGGATCGCGCCGCCCGGGCCTCCCCACGTGCCGCCTGCGACCCGGATGCGGCCATGCGCGATGCCCTTCGAGCCCAGGAAGACCCGGGGTGGCCCGCCGCCATATTCACAGAACGAAGGGAACAGCGCCGCGGCACAGCGGCGCACCGGGCCATGCCCGAGATAGCGGCGCAGCGCCCGGCTGCCACACTCCTCCTCACCCTCGACGATCACCTCGAGATTGGCCGCAAGCGTCGGCAGTAGCGCCTCGATTGCGACCAGCATGCCGGCCAGCGGCCCCTTGTTGTTCTCCGCGCCGCGTCCCACCCACGCGCGGCCCTGCGACAGGTCGATCAGGCCGCCGGCGAAGGGCGGCACGCTCCATCCTTCGGCGTTGGCCGGCATCACGTCATACATGTTGTAGAGCAGGAGCGTCGCCGCCGCGCCGCGATCGAAGCGCGCATGGACGATGGGCGGCTCCTCCGCCAGCCCGTCCGACACGATCTCGGCGCCCATCCGGCGAAGCCGGCCTATGACGGCGCCCGCCATGTGCCGCAGCCCGGCGGCGTCGCCGGCCAGGGAGCGGATCGGCGTCCACTCCGCAAGCAGGTCGAGCGCCGCGCGCCGGTGCGCGATCACAGCCGGACCCGCGGATTCAATGCTGCATAGGCGATGTCGACCAGCACGTTCAGCCCGACGAACACCGAGGCGGCCAGCAGCACGACGGCCTGCACCAGCGGGAAGTCCCGGTTCTGCAGCGCCTGCACGGAGAGGCGGCCGATGCCGGGCCAGGCGAAGATGATCTCGGTGATGACGGCGCCGCCCAGCAGGGAGGCGAACTGCATCGCCTGCACCGTCAGCACCGGCGCGAGCGCGTTGCGGAGGGCGTGGCGGATCACGACGCGCCACTCGGACAATCCCTTGGCGCGCGCCGTGCGGACGTAGTCCTGGCGCAGCGCCTCGACCAGGCTGACGCGCACGAGCCGGGTGACGGCGCTCATGTAGTATGCGCCGAGGCTGATGGCCGGCAGCACCAGGTGCGCCCCGGTGCCATAGCCGCCGGTCGGCAGCATGCGCCAGTCGAGCGAGACCACCAGTATGAGCACCAGGCCCAGCCAGAACACCGGCACGGCCTGTCCGGCCAGGGCCACGAGTCGGACGGCGAAATCGGTCGCGCCGCCCTCATGGACTGCGGCGAGGATGCCGAAGGCGAAGCCGGCCAGCGTGCTCCAGCCCAGCGCCGTCAGCGCCAGCAGCGCCGTGGCCGGCAATCGTTCGGCGATGAGCCCCAGCACCGGCTGCCCGAACCGCAGCGACACGCCGAAGTCGCCGGTCAGCACGTGGCCGAGATAGCGGAGGAACTGCACGACGACAGGCTGGTCGAAGCCCATCGCGTGTCGGAAGGCGTCGATCTCGGCGCGGCTCGCGTCGGGCGGGAGCATGAGGGCGGCCGGGTCGCCGGTCAGGAACAGGCTTAAGAACACGATCGCGGCGACGCCGAACAGCACGACGACGGACATGCCGAGGCGGCGCAGCAGGAACCCGCTCATTGCGCGCGCCGATCGCGCCGCCAGACCATCCAGTCGCCGACCAGGTTGAACCCGACCACCAGCGCCGAGATGGCGAGCCCGGGATAGACCACGAGCCACTGCGCGTTCAGCAGGAAGGAGCGCCCGTCGCCCACCAGGTTGCCGAGCGTCGGCGTCGGCGGCTGCACGCCCAGGCCCAGGAACCCCACCGAGGCCTCCAGCACCACCAAGCGCGGCAGGTCGAGCGTCAGCAGCACGAGTTGCGGTCCCATGATGTTCGGCAGTACGTGCCGCCACATCACGCGCGGCATCCCGGCGCCGATGGCGCGCGCAGCCTCGATATATTCCAGCTCCCTTATCTCCAGCACCCGGGCGCGGGCCGTGCGTGCGTAGATGGGCCAACTGGTGACGCCGAGCACCACGACCAGGTTGAGCGTGGACGGTCCCAGCACCGCCATGATCAGCAGGATCAGCAAGATGAACGGGATCGCGAGCTGGATATCGACCAGCCGCATCAGCACCGCGTCCACCGCGCCGCCGGCATACCCCGCGACCACGCCCGCCGCCGTTCCGAGCGCGGCCCCGATCGCCCCCGCGACCACGACGATCCCGAGCGAGATGCGCATCCCCTCGATCAACCGGGCCAGCAGGTCCCGGCCGATCTGGTCGGTCCCCAACGGATGCCATGCCCCGGCCGCAAACGCCCCCGGCGGGCGGAACGTGGCGAACAGCGAATTGGCGAGCGGGTCCTGTGGCCAGACCAGCTTGCCCCCGAGCGCGAACAGGGCCGCCGCCGCGAGCAATCCGCCTCCCACCACCAGGTCGAGGCCCTGCCACGAAAGGCGCGGCCGTCGCATGTGTCGCGGCTACTGGCCGAGGCGGATGTCGAATACGGGGATCCGCGCGTCCGGCCGGCCGTCGAACACGACGCCGCGCCGCTTTCCATAGACGGAGTCCTCCTGGTACAGCGTGAGCGCCGGGACCAGTTGCACCGCCATGTCCTGGATCCGTCCGAAAATTGCCGCACGGGCGACGGGGTCGATCTGCCGCCGGCTCTCGTCCAGCAGCGCGTCCATCTCCGGCAGCTTCACCGTCGAATACGGCTCGCCCGAGCGGAAGATGGGGTAGATGGCGGCGTCGGCGTCCAGCGTCTGCGTCGAGCCCCAGCCCAGCATGTAGATCGGCGCCTGCTTTCCCGCGGGCACCTGCTGCGTGTAGATCGACCACTCCGGGACCTCGAGCTCGACCTTCACCCCAATGGCGCCGAACTCCTGCGCGATCACCTGGCCCACTTCGGCGCTGTTGATATAGCGGCGTGGCGCCTGCATGCGGATGGTGAACCCGGCGGGATAGCCGGCCTCGGCCAGCAACGCCTTCGCGCGCGCCGGATCATAGGCCGGGATGGGCTCGTCCTTGTAGCCGAAGTCGAACGGCCCGACCTGGGTGCCGATCGTGGCGCCGAAGCCTTTCAGCAGCTCCTGTACGATGGTCTTGCGGTCGATCGCGAGCGACAGCGCCTGTCGCACGCGGGCGTCGTCCAGCGGCTTCTCCGTGGTCTTCAGGCCGAGATAGATGATGAGCCCGCCGCTGCGGACCTTGGTCACCTCGACGTCCTTGTTCGTCGCCAGGCTGGGCGCCAGGTCGACCGGCACCCCCTCGACGAGCTGCACCTCCCCGGCCATCAGCGCCGCGACCCGCGCCGTGGGTTCGGGAATGGCGCGCCAGATCACCGTGTCGATCGCCGGCTTGCCGCGCCAATAGCCGGGGTTGGCCTGCATGGTGACGTGGTCGTCGGGCACGAACTCCGTGACGGCATAGGGGCCGGTTCCGACGGGCTTGCGCGCGAACTGCTCGGCGCCGACCTGCTTCAGGTAGGCCGGCGGCAGGATATAGGCGGGATAGCGGCTCATGCGGGTGGGCAAGAGCGGGTCGGGCGCCTTCGTGCGGATGCGGACGGTGAGGTCGTCGACCACCTCTACGCCCGCGACGGTGCTGATGTAGGAGACGGTCGGCGCCCGGGCCGCGGGATCCAGTACGCGTTCGATCGAGACCTTCACGGCTGCGGCGGTGAAGGATTCGCCGTTCTGGAACAAGATGCCGGGACGCAGCTTGAACTCCCACGTCGTGTCGTCCACCGCGAACCACGAAAGGGCGAGACCAGGGGCCAACTTCATTGCGGCATCTCGGGCAACGAGAGTGTCGAAGACGTTGTCGACGAGCGTGGCCGCCTCGCGCAGGAAGCCGGGGTCGAGCGTCGCCGCGGAGGTGGCGCGTCCGATGACCAGCGTCGCGGCCCGCGCCGGGGCCGTGTGCACCCCGATGGCCAGCACAGCGAGGGACGCGAGCAGGCGGTGGAATGCGGCCATGATGTCTCCTGAACGGGAGCTTGACGCTCGACCCATTGCTGCACGATATATCGTGCAACGCAAGCGGCCGTTGGCTTCCCTTGCCTACAGGCATGGTCGCCACGCGCGAGAGGAGCCTCGACAATGCCTTACGACATGGCGCCTGCGCCAAAAGGCGGGCTTGCAGGCTTTGCGGAACGCGCTCTCAAGCAGGCGATTCAGGAGGGGCGGCTGCGACCCGGCGAACGCCTGGTCACGCGTCCGCTCGCGGCACGCCTCGGCATGAGCCCCACCCCCGTCCGCGAGGCCCTGCTGAAGCTGGTGGCCGGCAGCATACTCGAGACGATGTCGTCCCAAGCCTTCCGCGTCCCGGTGCTCGACGCCGCCCGCTATATGGAGCTGGCGGACATCCGGCGGGCACTGGAGGGCCTTGCAGCGGAACGGGCGACGCAACAGATCGAGGCCGCCGAGATCGCGGCGCTGCGAACGATCAACGACAAGCTGCAGGCAGCCAAGATGGCCGCCGACCCAGAGGCAGCGCTGGCGCTCAATCGAGCATTCCGCTTCGGCCTCTACGAAGCGGCGCGCATGCCCGCGCTTCTGGAGATGATCGAGCGCCTGTGGCTGCAGATCGGGCCGACGCTGAACTTCCTATACCCCCAACAACAGCCGGCGGCGGCCGGACATCACAACTACGATGCGATCCTGGCCGGGCTGGAACGGGGTGACGGCGCCGCGGTCCGGACCGCGATCAATCGCGCGATCGATGACGGCAATTCGATCCTGTTGACCAATATGGGCGATGGTACGCCGGGCCTAATCCTCCCGTAACGGAGGACGTCGCCGGCGCGGTCAGTTCGGAACTGCGGCTTCCCACACAGGCTCTGGCCCGGCCCAGCCTTGCCCCAGCACCCGCGACGCGGTCATGGCGCCCAGCAGCGGGCCGTGGCAGAAACCTTCATTGGCGCCGGTCGAGACGAACAGGCCGGGCGCGCCCGGCACCGCGGCCAGGATCGGCCGGCCGCTCACGCTGGAACCGTCATAGCCGCCCCATTCCGCCGCAACCGGCAGCGCTGCCACGCCCGGCACCACCGCGGCCGCGACCGCCCGGTTTTGTGCCAACGTCTCCGGCCGCAACCGCCCGGCTTGCGGAAAGCGGCTGTCGCCCAGCCAGCCGCCGCCAACTACGCAGGCGCCGGAGCCGACCTGCTTCAGCGTCAACCCACCCGAGATCCGGCGCACCCCGCACGGCAGAAAGCGTGGCGCCGGGACAGTGGTGCAGGCTTGGAAGAACCGTACCCGTAGCGGCAGCGTCATCCCGAACGGCGCGAGCAGCGCCGCGCTCCATGGCCCGGCGGTCACCACCACGCAGGCGGCCACTACCACATCATCATGGCTCCCGATGCGCCACCCCGCGCCATCCCGCACCAGGCGGATCGCCGCCGTTCCGGGCCGAAGCGCAGCGCCAAGCCTCCCGGCTGCCCGGGCCAGGGCAGGCCCCGCGCGGCCCGGGTCGGCGTGGCCGCCGCGCGGACAGAACAGTGCGGCCGGCACGCCGGGCGCCAGGAAGGGCGCGAAGGCGCGTAGCGCCGTGCCCTCGACCAGATCGACCGGGACACCGGCGTCGTCATAACCGGACCTCAGCTCGCCGAGCCGCTCCGCCTCGGGTTCCGACTCGGCCACGATCATCGCGCCCGCATCCACTGTCGCCTCCAGGTCCTCGTCCAGCTCCTCGGCAAGCGTCCGCCATCCCTCCAGCGCCGCGAGGCGGAATGGTACATCCACGAAGTTGCCCGGCTTTTCGTGCACGAGGTTCAGCGTGCCGGCGTTCAGCCCCGAGGCTTCCTGCCCGAAACCGCCACGCTCCAGCAGCACCGTCCGCGCGCCGGCCAGGGCCAGGCGATACGCGGTCGCGGCGCCCAGGATGCCGCCGCCGACCACGCATACGTCGAAACTCACCCCGCACCCGCTCGTTCTGCCGCGTCCACCAGGGCTCCGAACGCTGCGGCTTGGCCGAGGCCGAGATAGGACCGGCGGATGTCCGGATCGTCCAGCAAGGTGCGGCTGTCGCTTTCCGCCGCCACCCGGCCCTGCGCCAGCACGTAGGCCCGGTGCGTCACCTGCAGCGCCTTGCGCACGTTCTGCTCGGCCAGCACGAGCGCCATGCCGTCCCGCACCAGGGCGCCCAGCGCGTCGAACACCTCGTCCACCATGACCGGCGAAAGGCCGAGCGACGGCTCATCCACCATCAACACGCGCGGCCGGGCCATCAGCCCGCGCGCGATCGCCAGGAGTTGCTGTTCGCCGCCGCTCAGCACCCCTGCCGCGATGCGCTGCTTGCGGCCGAGCACGGGGAAGCGGTCCAGCAATCCCTGAAGGTCCGCGGCGGCGGCGGCCCGGTCCGTTCGGGTAAACGCCCCGGCGTCCAGGTTCTCCCGCACCGACAAGCGAGGAAACACCCGCCGCCCCGCCGGAACCTGCACCACGCCGAGGCGCACGATGCGGCTTGGCGCGGCGCCTGCGATGGAGGCGCCGTCGAGCCGGATCGTGCCGCCCACCGGTACGAGCTGCCCGGACAGGCAGCGCAGCAGCGTGCTCTTGCCCGTGCCATTGTGCCCGATCAGCGCGATCGCCTCGCCGGCGGCGAGCCGCACGGAAAGGCCGTGCAGCACCACGCGCGGCCCATAGCCGGCGAACACCTGGTCCACCTCCAGCATCAGGCCGCCACCGCGTCGCGGCCGAGATAGGCCTCGATCACCCGCGGGTCCGAAACCGCCACCTCCGGCGCCGCGTCCACCAGCACCCGGCCGCTATCCATCACCACAATGCGGTCCGCGAGCCACGTGAGCGCCGGGACGTTGTGCTCGATGACCACCAGGGTCAGCTTGCGGGTGCGGTGCAGCCTGCGCACCAGCGCCAGCAGCTCGGCCGCCTGCGCGTCGTTCATCCCGGCCGTGGGCTCGTCCAGCAACAGCACGCGCGGCCGCGTGTTCAGCGCCCGGGCAAGTTCCAGCCGCTTTGTCTGGCCGTAGGACAGTGCCGAGGCATACACGCCGATCCTGTCGCCCAGCCCGACCTCGCGCAGCAGTTGCTCCGCTTCCGCCCTGGCGGTGGCTTCCTGCCGCGCCCTGCCCGGCATCGGCAGCAACGAGCGCAGCATCGACGAGTCTTCCCGTTGGTGCGCCCCGCACAGCACGTTGTCCGTGGTGGTCATGCCGGGGAACAGGCGCAGGTTCTGGAAGCTGCGCGCCACGCCGAGCCGGGCGATGCGATGCGGCTTCAATCCCGTCACCACCCGGCCATCGACCCGCACCTCGCCCGCCCCAGCCCGTTCGAGGCCGGTCAGCACGTTGAACAGCGTCGTCTTGCCGCTGCCGTTCGGGCCCATGATGCCGAGGATCTCGCCCGCCCGGACGCCCAGCGACACGCCGTCCAGCGCCGCGACGCCGCCGAACTGCTTGCGGATGCCGCGCGCTTCCAGGATCACGGCGCGGCGCTCACGACGCGAGCGGCCGGAGCCGCAGCGCGCGGCGCAGCGAGTCCGATACGGACCGCAGCACCGGCGGGGCGGCCCGGCGGGCGCCCAGGATGCCCTGCGGCCGCCAGATCATCAGCGCGACCAGCATGGCGCCGAAAATGCCGGGCCGATAGGTGAGCAGCCATGGCTCGCTGGAGCGCAGCGCCTCCGGCAGCCCGATCATGAGGAACGCCCCGAGCACGGAGCCGGGAATGCTCGCCAGACCGCCGAGGATCGCCATCTGCATGATGATCAGCGACTCCTCCAGCAGGAAGGCGTCTGGCACCACCAGCCGCAACGAGTGCGCGAACACGCTGCCCGAGAGCCCCGCCAGGAAGCATCCGGCGCCGAACGCCCGCACCTTGGCCCACACCACGTCGACGCCCAGCGCACGCGCCGCGATCTCGTCGTCGCGCACCATTTCCCACGCCCGTCCGACCGGCCCGGCCGTGATCCGCTGCGCCGCCCAGGCCGAGAGGGCGGCAACGCTGGAGGTGACGAGGAAAATGTCCGCCTCCGTCCGCGCCGTCCAGCCGAACAGGCTGATGCGCGGCACCTGCGGCAGACCCATCGGCCCGTGCGTCAGCTCCATCCAGGCATTCGCCACGACCACGAACATCTGGTTGAAGGCGATCGTGATCAGCGACAGGAAGTCGCTCCGCACCCGCAGGCATGGCAGCGCGAGCAGCATCCCCGCCCCGCCCGCCATCATCCCGGCACAGGCGAACCCTGCGGGCCAGGGCAGCCCAAGCCGCATGGTCAACAGCGCCGACGTGTAGGCGCCGAGGCCGAAGAACGCGGCCTGCCCCATGCTGACCATGCCGCAATAGCCGGTGATCAGGTTGGCCCCGATCGCCAGCGGCACGTAGATCAGCGACAGGTTGATGACATGGAGCCAATAGCGGCTCGCGACCAGGGACGGCACCACCAGCATCGCCGCGGCTGCGGCCGCGACGAGCAGCAGCGGGCGGCCGACCGTCGTCCATGCCTGCATCAGGGCCTGCATCAGGACCGCTGCGTCGCGGGTGTACCGAACAGCCCGTTTGGCCGCACCAGCAGCACGAGCACGATGATGGCCAGGCTCGCCCCGTCCTTGTAGAGCGAGCCGAACCCCGTCACCGCCGCGGCCTCCGCCACCCCCAGCAGCAACCCGCCCACGAAGGCGCCATAAAAGTTGCCCACGCCGCCCAGCATCGCCGCCGCCCAAGCCTTTGTCGTGGCCAGCGCGCCCATCTGCACCCAGACCGCGTTGAAGTACATCGCGAACAGCGAACACCCGGCGACCCCGATCAGCCCGCCCGTCGCGTAGATCGCCGGGATCAACCGGTTCACCGGGATGCCCATCAGCTCCGCCGCCACCAGGTCCTGGCAAACGCAACGCGTCGCCCGGCCCCAGCGGGTGAACTCCAGCACGACCGACGCCGCCGCCACCAGCACGCCGGCCAACAACAGGATGACGAGCGGCTGCACCGGGAGCGTCACGCCGGCCAGCTCCACGGAGCCGCGCGGGATCATCTGCGGGAAGCTCATCACGTCCGGCCCCCAGATGCCCTGCGCCACTGCGCTGATCACGAGGCCCGCGCCCAGCGCGCTGATCATCGGCACCGTGCGCGGCGCATGCCGCACCGGGCGGTAGGCCACCCGCTCCACGATGACGCCCAGCGCCGCGCCGACCAGGCAGCCACCGCCAAGCGCCAGCGCCGGCGGCACCCCCATGCCGATCAGCGCCAGGGCGGACATCGTGCCGAACATGACGACGTCGCCATGGGCGAAGTTGATGAGGTAGAGGACGGTATAGACCATGCTGTAGCCGACGCCGATCAACGCATACACGCTGCCGACCGCAAGCCCGTTCACGAGCTGGGCCAGCAGGTAGGCCGCAGTCAAGCTCAGGTCTTCCGCAGGCTTTCCAGCCCGCTTTCGTCGATGCGGATGCCGGTGGACACGAACTGCCCGCCCTTGACCTGCAGCACGTAGTGCGGCCGGTTCTTGGTGTCGCCCTTCGCCGTCCACGCGTAATCGCCGCCGACGCCTGCGAACGTCATGCCCTTGACCGTGTCGATCAGGTTGGCCCGCGTCGCGCCGTGCTTCTCCACGGCCTGCTTGATGATCCAGAAGATGTCGTGCGTGAACACCGCGACCTGCGAGGCCAGCACGTTGTACTTGGCGCGGTAGTCGGCGATGAACTGCTGTGTCAGCGGGCTTTTGCCATAGGGGTCGTAGGCGGCCAGCACGTAGGTGCCCTCCGCATTGCCCAGCGCCAGCTCGATGTACTTTTCGTAGAGGTTTGAATCCGGCCCGACGATCGGCAGGCCAGCCAGGCCGAGATCCTTGGCTTGCGCCAGGAACAGGCCGCCCTCGGTGTACTCCGTCATCAGCATGACGCCTTCGACGCCGGCCGCCTTCATCTGGGTGATGATCGGCTGGAAGTCGCGGTCCTGGTTGGGCGTGAAGGTCCCTTCCGCCGCCATGGTGCCGCCCAGCACGGCCACCGCCTTGACCACCTCGTTCCGCAGGCCGCGGCCGAAATCGTTGTTGACGAACAGGATGCCCAGCTTCCGCTTTTTCATGTTGTTGATCATGAAGCCGGAATACTCCTGCGCCCCGTAGTCGTCCCGCCCGGTCAGCCGCAGGAAGTTCTTCCACCCCTGCTCCGTAATCGTCGGGTTGGAGGAGGAGGGGCACAGCACGGGCGTCTCCGCCTCGCTGTAGATCGGCATGGCCGCCAGCGTTGCCGAGCTGTTCACGTGGCCGGCTACCGCGAAATACTTGTCTTCCTCGCCCGCGATGCGCTGCGCCACCGTCGCCGCATCACGCGGGGACCCCTTGTCGTCGAACAGCTCGAACTTCACCGGTCGTCCGCCGATGCCGCCTTGGGCGTTGATCGCAGCCGTCGCGATCTCGGCGCCGCGGTTGCCGTTCTGCCCCATCGCGCCCGACGACCCGGTCATCGGTGTCGCCACCGCGATCAGCAACGGGCCCGCCGCCCGCGCCACCATCGGCGCGCTCAGCGCCGCCGCACTTCCCATCAGCACTCGCCGCGTCAACCCTGCCATGCCTTGTGATCCCGTCCATTGCTGCCTCGGTTTTGCAAGCAAGATGGAGGCCACTCCGGCTTGGCTCGGCGCTTGCATTTGCAGCGCCGGATGACTCGACAACGCCGCCCTGCATGACCGAAGGCCAACCCGCCATCACACGCACCGAGCTGTCCCGGCTCGACCCCCGCGCCGGGCTGGACGTGCGGGCGCTGCCGGACGCCGAGGCCCGGCTTGCCGCGCTGTCCGCCCGCGTCGCCGCCGACCTGCAAGCGCTCGACTACCCTTTGCTGCCCTGGGTCACGCCGCGGAGGGGCCCGGATGGCGAGCACGTGTTCGACGTGCTCGTCGTGGGCGCCGGGCAGGGCGGCCTGGCCACCGCCTTCGCGCTGCGGCGCGAAAAGGTGGACAACATCCTTGTTGTCGACCGGGCCGCGCCGGGCCAGGAAGGTCCCTGGGTCACCTATGCGCGCATGCTCACCTTCCGCTCGCCCAAGCACGTCACCGGGCCGGATCTCGGCGTCTCGTCGCTCACGCCCCGCGCCTACTACACCGCTCGCTTCGGAGAGGCCGCGTGGGAGGCGCTCGGCAAGTATCCACGGCAAACCTGGCAGGACTACCTGGACTGGTACCGCGCCACGCTCGGCCTTTCCGTCAGCAACCATACCGAGATCGCCCGCATCGACCCCGTGGACGAGCTGTTCCGCGTCTGCCTGCGCGCCACCGGCTCCGGTGGGCTCTCCGCGCCGGTCTGGGCGCGCAAGATCGT
The DNA here is from genome assembly GCA_964235765.1 of uncultured Acetobacteraceae bacterium. Lineage (GTDB taxonomy): Bacteria > Pseudomonadota > Alphaproteobacteria > Acetobacterales > Acetobacteraceae > JAVVHH01. The sequence goes on along the minus strand of CAXSDH010000006.1, from coordinate 40,650 downwards.
GCTGGCCACCGGCATCGAGGGCAACGGCGACTGGCGCCTGCCCGACCTCGATCTCGCCGCCATCCCGAGCGACCGTTATGCCCATACCAACTGGGTGTTCGACGTGGCGGGCCTGCGCGACAAACGCGTGGCGATCCTTGGCGCCGGCGCGTCCGCGTTCGACACCGCCGGCGCGCTGCTGGAGGCCGGGGCGGCCCAGGTGACGCAGTATATGCGCCGCCCGTCCATCCCCAACGTCAACCCGGCGCGCTGGATGGAGAAAGCCGGGTTCCTGCGCCACTTCGCCGACATGGACGACCTGACGCGATGGCGCTGGATGCGGATCCTGTTCCTCCGCAGCGGCCCGCCCACCCAGGACGGCATCAACCGCTGCGCCGCGTTCGACAACTACCGCCTGCGGAAGGGCGTGACCTGGCATGGCGCCACCATGGACAACGACGCGATCCGCCTTTGCGCCAGCGACGGCGCCGTCGAGCAGGTGGACTTCCTGGTGCTGGGCACGGGCTACGTCATCGACGTCCGCCGCCGCCCGGAACTGGCCGCCTTCGCCGACCGCATCGCACTATGGCAGGACCGCTTCACGCCGCCGCCTGGCGAGGAGAACGCCACCGTCGCCGCCTTCCCATACCTCGCCGCCGACCTGTCCTTCACCGAGCGCGAGCCCGGCACTGCGCCGTTCCTGGCCCACATCCACAACTTCACCTACAGCGCCACCGCGAGCGTCGGCTATTCCGGCGCATCGCTCACCGGCATGAAGTACGGCCTGCAACGCATGCTGACCGGCATCACCCGTACTCTGTGGCTGCAGGACCAGGCCTCGCACCTGCTGACGATGCAGGCGTATGACGAGGTGGACCTCGACGTGACGCCGCTTGACCCGCATGCGGCCGACACCGTCGTGCACGCCATGTCCCCGGCCGCCGAATGAACGCCCCCATTGTCGTCGTCGGCGGCGGCGTGATCGGCCTGTGCACCGCGTTCTTCCTGCTGGAGCGCGGCTGCGAGGACATCCTGGTGCTCGAGCGCGCCACGGCCGGCGCCGGCTCTACCGGTCGCGCCTCGGGCGGCATCCGGCAGCAGTTCGCCCGCGAGGTCGAAGTGCGCATGGCGGTCGAGTCGGTCGCCTTCTGGCATGACTTCGACGCCAGGTTCGAAGCGCAGATTGGCTTCAACCAGGTCGGCTACCTTTACCTGCTCACCACTGCCGAGGCGGCCGAGGCGGCCGAGCGCCAAGTCGCGCTGCAGCAGGCCTGCGGCGCGCCCAGCCGCATGCTGACGCCATCCGGCATCGCCGATTTGGTGCCGGAGGTGGATCTGTGCGGCGTCCTCGCCGGCACGATCTGCCCAACGGATGGGCGCGCTGCCCCATCTGGCGCCATCGCTGGCCTCGCGCGGCGCCTTCGTGCCCGGGGCGTCACGATCCGGGAGAACACCGAAGTCGAAGCCGTGCATGTGCACGACGGGCGGGTCACGGGCGTCACTGCCGCCGGGGAGCGCATCGGAACATCCGTTGTGATCAATGCGGCTGGCCCCCACGCCGCCGCGGTCGCCGGCATGGTGGGGCTGGACCTGCCGGTGCGCGCGACCCGCATGCACCAGTTCGTCACCGCGCCGCTGCCCGGGTTGACGCCGGGCCGTCCGGTGCTGGTCGAGCCAAGCACCACCTTGTTCGCGGCCGAGGAAGCCGGCGGCATGCTGCTCGGCATGCGCCAGGCCGGCGCGGAAGGCGAGCACCTCGACGTGGACGAGGCGTTCTGGCCCGAGGTGCTCGCCATCGCCGCCCGCCGCATCCCGGCGTTGCGCGGCGCGCGGCTGCTCGACGCCTGGACCGGCCTGGTCGAGATGTCGCCTGACCATGTCGGCATTGTCGGGCCGGCGCCGGAGGTAGCCGGCTTCATCTGCGCCAACGGGCTGTCGGGCCATGGATTCATGCTTGCCCCCGCCGTGGGCCGCATCGCCGCCGCTTGCGCCATGGGCGACACCGTGCCCGGCATCGACATGGCGGCGCTCAGCCCGCTCCGCTTCCGCGCATGAGGCTGGCAGGCCAGGCCGCGCTCGTGACCGGCGGCGGCCGCGGCATCGGCCGCGCCATCGCGCTCGCGTTGGCGGAGGCCGGGGCCGACGTCGCGCTGACCTGGCACGCCGACGAGGAAAGCGCCGACGCCACCGTGTCGGACATCGAGGCGCTCGGCCGTCATGCCATGGCGATCCGCGCCGACCTTACCCAGCGCGCCGACGCCGACGCCATGGTGCGCGCCACGGTTGCCGCCCTCGGCCGGCTCGATCTGCTGGTGGTCAATGCCGGCGGGCGCGGGCGGGGGCCCCTCGAAACGCTCGGGGAGGCCGAATGGGACCATGTGGTCGCCGTCAACCTCAAGGCCGCGTTCCTCGCCTGCACCGCCGCCGCCCGGCACATGATCGGGGCTGGCGGCGGCGCTATCGTCACGATCGCCGGCGCCTCCGCCCACCGCTCCTACCCGCTTGCCGGCGCCTATGGCCCGAGCAAGGCGGCGCTGGTGTCGTTGACCAAGCAGATGGCGCTCGAATGGGCGGCGCACGGCATCCGCGTCAACGGCGTCAGTCCCGGCCCGATCCGCGACCCGGCGGAGGATTGGCAATCGCAGGAGCCGCGGCTGGTGGCGCAGGCCGCCAAGATCCCGCTCCGCCGCGTCGGCGCCCCCGACGACGTGGCCCGCGCCGTGCTGTATCTTGCGTCGCCGGACGCGGCCTACGTCACCGGCCACATGCTGCTGGTGGACGGCGGCAGCGCCGAAACCTGGTACGTTTTCCCCTGATGGAGGTGCACGCGATGGGTGACAAGATCATGTGGAGCCGGCAGGAGGACGTCGAGCGCGTCTGGGTCCACGAAGGCCAGGAGTTCAGCCACCGACTGATCACCAAGCGGCACCAGGGCTCCTCGTTCTCGTTCCACATCACCACCTACATGCCGTTCTTCGAGACCATCGTCCGCGGCAACGGCAAGCACGAGGTGGTGCTGTTCTGCCTGCACGGCTGGTCGCGGCAGATCGACCTCGCCGACGGGCGCGAGCGCATGTTCAAGCCCGGCGATGCCATGTACCTGCCCGTCCGCTATGAATATCGCCACATCATCGGCGATGCCGGGCTGGTGGTTGCCGTGTCCTGCACCCCCTCGCGCGAGCCGCTGGAGGTCTGAGCCGGACCGCGAGCGGCAGCTCGCAGCATGTCGGCCCTGTCGTTCGGTCCGGTGTTCGCCGCCTGGCCCGCGCTGCTTCGCGGCGCCGGCATGACGCTGCTGCTGACCGTCACCATCGTCGCGGCGGCGACCCCCTGCGGGGTCGCCGTCGCGGTCGGGCGGGACCGCGGCCCGGCAGCCGCGCGCGTCGTGCTGGGCTTCCTGAGCTGGATCGTGCGTGGACTGCCGCCTTTGCTGATCCTCATGATCGTGTTTTTCATGCCGCCAGACTACGGGATCGAGCTGCCGCCATTCGCCGCGGCTGTCACCGGCCTCGGCCTGTACATGACCTTCATCTATGCCGAGGTGTTCCGCGCCGGCTTTGCCGCCGTGCCGCCCGGCACGGTCGAGGCCGCCCGCGCCCTCGGCCTGCGACGCGTCCCCATCCTGTGGCGCGTCGTGCTGCCACAGGCGCTGCGGGCCGTGCTCGCGCCCTTCGTATCTCACACCGCGTCGCTGCTGAAGAACACCGTGCTTGCCACCGTGGTCGGGGTGCGCGAGGTCACCTCCGTGGGCAAGTCGCTGTTCGCCATCACCTTCCGGCCGCTGGAGGTGCTGCTGCTGGTCGCGTTGTTCTTCGCCGCCGTCAGCGCGGTGATGTTCGCCGCGCAGGCCCGGCTGGAGCACGCGCGGTGAACACGGAACTGGTGCGGCAATACCTGCCCGAGATCATGACCGGCTTCGGCATCACGGTGGCGCTGGCCGCGCTTGTGCTGGGCATTTCGCTGCCGCTGGCTTTCGCCGTCGCGCTCTGCCGCCATTTGCGGGTGCGCTTCGCCGCGCCTGTCTGCACCGCCTTCGTACAGACCTTCCGCGCGCTGCCGGCGCTGATCGTGCTCTACTTCACCTTCTATGGCCTGCCGTCGCTGGGCGTGGTGCTGCAGCCATTCTCCGCCGCCTTGCTCGGCATGACGCTGACCGCCTCGGCCTACCTGAGCGAGGACGTGCGCGCGTCCCTCTCCAGCATCCCACCCGGGCAATGGGATGCCGCCCGCGCGCTCGGCTGCCCCCTGCCGCTCACGCTTCGCCGGGTCATCATGCCGCAAGCCTGGCCGGTGCTGGTGCCGCCCTTGCTGACCAACGCGATCATCGTGCTCAAGGCTACGGCGATCGCCTCGCTGGTGGGCGTCCGTGAGCTGACCGGGGCGTCGCTGGGCGCCATGGCCGTGACCTACTCCGCGACCGACTTCCTCATGCTTGCCGCGATCCTGTACCTGGCGATGACGGGCGTGCTCGCCGGATTGCAGGCCGTGCTTGAAGCGAGGCTGCGCCGCCGCGCCGCGGCATGGGGCGGCTACCCATATCCCGCCCCGAACCGCTGCGTGACGTCCGCCGCGGCCGCCGCGACCGGCCCCTCCTCCAGCACCGCGCCTGCGCGAAGCCCGGGCGGCACCCTGCCCTCCAATGCTTCCTCGTCGATGTAGCGCTGCAAACTCGAGGCCGACACCCCGCCGTCATGCGGCATCTGCTTGAAGCCGAAATAATGCGTGCCAAGGAAGTGCTCCGTGATCCCCGGCGGGAAGCCCAGCCCCGGCTCGCCCGGCATGGCCCGCCGCACGACCGCCATCGCCTCGGTATAGCGCTCCTCGTCGCGCAGGAAGCGGTAGCCTCGCACCATCGCCCGCAGGAATGCGCCGAGCCGCTCCCGGTGCTGCGCTGCAAACGTCCGCGTCGTCACGATCACCCTTTGCGGGTAGTCCACGGGATATGCCGCAAGGAAGTCATGCAGTACCGGGTACCCGGCGGCCCGCAGCTTGGGCGCTTCCGCGTGCAGCAGCATGCGCGCGTCCGCCACTCCCGCGCGGAAATCCCGGTCCGCGTTGCCGAATAGCGGGTATGGCGCGCCATGCACCAGCGTCACGTCCCGGTCCGGGTCGATCCCATGCTGCCGCAGCAGGATGCGCAGCGGGTGCCAGTCCACCCCGCTGCCGCGCTCCACCACATGGATCCGCCGCCCCTTCAGGGCCGGGACGCTGTCGATGCCCGGCACCGCCGTCAGCACCTGGCCGATGCCGTTCGCCATCGAGCCGACGATCACCAGGTTGCCGCCTGCCAGGTGATCGGCGAGCACCTTGGTCGGCGAGACGTCCAGGCCTATATCCACGGTCCCGGCCCGGAGCGCCGCAACGGTGTGATCGTCCTCCCCGGACGCAGCCACCTCGACCGCCCCGGCCCCCTCTTCGGCAAACCAGCCGAACGCCTGCGCCACGAATGGCGATGCGCGGTGATCGAAATGGTGATGCCCGGCGGACACAAGCAGCGCTGGTTCCATGCCCGGCATGCCACTTGCTATGCCCACACCTGTCAAGGAGGCTCCCGATGATCCACCGCCTGTTGCTTGCCACGGTCTTGCTGAGCGCTGGCTCAATCCCGGTCCCCGTCTCTGCACAGGACGCGCCCGACCCGGTTGCCGCGGCGATGAACATCACCGGCGGTGCCGTGTCCTTCCTGCCCAAGCCCTGGCCGCTGAAAAACCTCGTCAAGCCCGGCCGCCTTACCATCACCGTGACCGGCGAAGCGCCACCCGGCGACTTCGTGGACCCCAAGACCGGCGAACTGACCGGCTTTGCGCACGACTTGTTCCTCAAGCTCGGCGAGGACCTCGGCCTGCCTGTCGACTTCGTGAAGCTGCCGTTCGTGTCCTCGCTGCCAGGCCTGAAGGCCAATCGCTTCGATATGGCCTGCGCCTCCGCGGCCTGGACGACCCAGCGCCTTGCCACCGATGATTTCATCATGTCGAGCCCGATTGCCCTGTCCGGCCTGATCGCCCTGACCCGTAAGGACAGCGGCATCGCCACCTGGGACGATGTGCGCGGTAAGCGCATGGGCGGCGTGCAGGGCGAGATCTACTTGCAGGATGCCCGCCGCCATCTGCCCGGGGCGGCTGGCGTCACCGAATTCCCCGGTTCACCCGAGCTGCTGCTCGCGCTGCAGAACAAGCAAGTGGACTTCCTGGTCACCAACTCCACCATCGTCCGCTTCATGCTCGCCAATGCGCCCGCCGCCAGCGAACTGCGCGTGGTCGGCCCGGCGCTTGAAATCTACCCCGGCGGCCTGTGCATCAACGGACGGGAGGCCGACCTGGCCAAGGCAGTGAACGCTCTGCTTGCCAACTACCGGGCCGATGGCACCCTGAAGCTCATCTACGCCAAGTACGGCGTGCCAACGTCCATCGTCGACCAGTTGAAACAGATCGGGTACTGAGCAGGTTGGGGGCGCTTCGCTTCCTATGGCGTGACGCGCTCGTCCGACAGCCCGATCCGATCACGCCCATCGCCTCACGGGACTGGGCAAAACAGATCATCATCTGATCCCCAACGTGCCGCAGCAACTGGCTGTGCTTCAGCCCATGCTCGCGTCAATCGTTCGAGGCTTGTGCCCAGGCTGAGGAAGCGAACCTGGAAACGGGCGGATTGACCCTCAGCAGCGCGCTAGTCTACAGAGTGACCGGGTTTTACCTTATCAACGGCGAAAACAAGCCCGCTTTTCAAGGGACTCTCCCTGAACGCGGTCGGTCGGAGCGCCGGCCGGCATGGCGATGACTTCCCTGCATAACCGACTGGACCCCTGATTGAGCGACAAGCCTTCTACCCCCGGCCCGGCCTATCCGCCCGTCCTGCTCGAGGACGAGATGCGGCGCTCGTATCTCGATTATGCCATGTCGGTCATCGTCAGCCGGGCGCTTCCGGATGCGCGGGATGGGCTGAAGCCGGTGCACCGGCGCATCCTGTTTGCGATGAACGAGAGCGGCTATACGGCCGACAAGCCCTATCGCAAGTCCGCCCGCGTGGTGGGCGACGTGATGGGCAAGTATCATCCGCATGGCGACGCTTCGATTTATGACGCGCTGGTGCGCATGGCGCAGCCGTTCAGCATGCGGGTGCCGCTGATCGACGGGCAGGGCAATTTCGGCTCCATCGACGGCGATCCACCGGCGGCGATGCGTTATACGGAGGCGCGGCTGGCGCGGTCGGCCGGGTATCTGCTGGCGGATATCGACAAGGACACCGTCGATTTCATGCCGAGCTACGACGAGAGCGGGGAGGAGCCGAAGGTGCTCCCGGCCAGCTATCCGAACCTGCTGATCAACGGCGCCAACGGCATCGCGGTCGGCATGGCCACCAACATTCCGCCGCACAACCCGGGCGAGATCATCGATGCCGCGCTGGCGTTGATCGGTGACCCGGACATTTCGCTCGACGACCTCATGCGCATCGTGCCTGGGCCCGACTTCCCGACCGGCGGCATGATCCTGGGCCGGGCCGGCATCCGCAGCGCGTTCGAGGGTGGGCGGGGCAGCCTGGTGGTGCGGGCCAAGGCGTTCATCGAGGAGATGAAGGGCAACCGGCAGGCGCTGATCGTCGGCGAAATCCCGTATCAGGTGAACAAGAGCAACTTGCTGGAGCGCATCGCCGAGCTGGTGCGGTCGAAGACCGTCGAGGGCATTTCCGACATGCGCGACGAGAGCGACCGCGATGGCATGCGGATCGTGATCGAGCTAAAGCGGGAGGCGACGGCTGAGGTGGTGCTGAACCACCTGTATCGGTTCACCCAGTTGCAGACGAGTTTCGGCGTGAACTTCCTGGCGCTCGACGGCGGGCGCCCGCGGTTGATGGGGTTGAAGGACGCGCTGCAGGTGTTCCTGGCCTTCCGCGAGGACGTGGTGCTGCGGCGCAGCCGGTTCGAACTGAACAAGGCGCGGGACCGGGCGCACCTGTTGGTCGGGTTGGCGATCGCGGTCGCCAACATCGATGAGGTGATCCGGGTGATCCGCAGCAGCCCGGACGCGGCGACGGCGCGCGCCGGGCTGATGGACCGGGACTGGCCGGCGGGCGACGTGTCGGCGCTGCTGGCCCTGATCGACGATAGCGGCAACCTGATCCATGACGAGACGGTGCGGCTGACCGAGGCGCAGGCGCGCGGCATCCTCGAGCTGCGCCTGGCCCGGCTGACCGGGCTCGAGCGCGACAAGATCCAGGAGGAACTGGTCGAGGTCGCGGCGCGGATTACCGAGTTGCTGAACATCCTCGACAGCCGGCCGCGCCGGCTGGAGGTGATCCGCGACGAGCTGCTGCGCGTGCGGACCGAGATCGCGGCGCCGCGGATGACCGCGATCGTGGACGCCTTGGCCGACCAGGACGACGAGAGCCTGATCGAGCCCGGGCAGATGGTGGTGACCATCACCCGGGACGGGTTCATCAAGCGGACCGCGCTCGACATCTTCCGCCAGCAGAACCGCGGCGGCCGCGGGCGCACCGGCGCCGGCACGCGCGGCGACGACGTGGTGACGCGCAGCTTCAACGCGCATACCCACCAATGGGTGCTGTTCTTCAGCAGCGGCGGCAAGGCGTTCCGGGAGAAGGTCTGGCGCCTGCCCGAGGCCAGCCCGACCGCGAAAGGCCGCGCCTTGGTCAATCTGCTGCCGGAACTGGGCGGCGACGAGATCACCACCGTGCTGCCGCTGCCGCAGGACGAGGGCCTGTGGGAGAACCTGCATTTGGTGTTCGCGACCGCGAGCGGCACGGTGCGGCGCAACAAGCTGTCGGATTTCGGCCGCATCCGCGCCTCCGGCCTGATCGCCATGAAGCTCGACGAGGGCGACCGGCTGATCGGCGTGGCCACGTGCCGGGAGGGCGACGACGTGTTCCTGGCGACGCGGCGGGGCCGCTGCCTGCGGTTCCTGATCGATGCCGACAATTTGCGGGTGTTCACCGGGCGCGACAGCTCGGGCGTGCGCGGCATCCGGCTGGCGGAGGGCGACGAGGTGATCAGCCTGTCGGTGCTGCGCCATGTGGACGCGGACATGGACGAGCGGGCGGGCTATTTGCGGGTGGCCCGGCGCCGGGTCGCCGAGGAGGAGCCCGCGCCCGACCTCGAGGGGGTGCCGGCCGTGGTGTTGCCGGCCGACCGGGTGGCGGTGCTGGCGGGTGCGGAGGAGATTTTGCTGACGGTGACGAATGCGGGGTTCGGCAAGCGGTCGTCGGCCTATGAGTATCGGACCACCGGGCGCGGCGGCCAGGGCATCACCAACATGACGCTCTCGCCGCGCACCGGCGACGCCATCGTGGCGAGCTTTCCGGTGCGTCATGGCGATGGGGTGATGCTGGTGACCGATGCGGGGCGGCTGATCCGCATCAGCGTGGACCAGGTGCGCGTGACCGGCCGGGCCAGCATGGGGGTGAACTTGTTCCGGGTGATCGCGGGCGAGCACGTGACGAGCGTGTTCCCGCTGGTCGATGAGCCGGGACTGGATAACGGTGATGGCGAGAGCGATGCTGGAGCCGACCTTGGGGCCGACCTGGAGATCGACCCGCAGACGGATGGGCAAGCGGAGGCGCCCGATGCCTAGCGCGCCTGTGCGGCACGTCGGGATCTATCCCGGCACCTTCGACCCGGTGACCAACGGCCATGTCGACATCATTGCCCGGGCTGCGAAGGTGGTGCACCGGCTGGTGGTGGGGGTGGCCGAGAATGCCGGCAAGGGGCCGTTGTTCCCGCTGGACGAGCGGGTAGAGCTAGTCCGTGCCGAGGCCGACGCCATCGCGGCCCGCACCGGCACGGAGATCGAGGTCCGCAGCTTCACCGGGCTGCTGATCGACTTCGCGCAGTCCGTGAACGCGGGCGTGATCGTGCGGGGGCTTCGGGCGGTGTCCGATTTCGACTACGAGTTCCAGATGGCGGGGATGAACTACCGGCTCGATCACACGGTCGAGACGGTGTTCTTGATGGCGAGCGAGAGCCATCAGTTCATCTCGTCCCGCTTCGTGAAGGAGATCGCGCGCCTGGGCGGCGACGTCACCAGCTTCGTGCCGGCATTGACGCTGGAACGGACGCTTGCCCGGGTGCGTTCCAAGCAAGGAGAACGCCCATGCGTCGCCGTGACCTGATTGCAACCGTTTTGATTGGAACCTTGATGTCCGAAGCAGCCGACGCCCAGCCGGCGGACCTGGAAAACACCCTGTACATGGACCTGAAGGATGGCCGCGTCGTTATCCGCTTGCGCCCCGACCTGGCGCCCAAGCACGTCGAGCGCGTCAAGCAACTGGCCCGGCGCGGCTTTTACGACGGCACCCCGTTCCATCGCGTGATCGAGGGCTTCATGGCTCAAGGCGGCGACCCGACCGGAACGGGCAGCGGCGGCAGCGACCTGCCGGACCTGCCAGCCGAGTTCAGCCGGAACGCGCACTTCCTGCGCGGCACGGTGGGCGCCGCCCGGACCGGCAACCCGAACAGCGCCAACAGCCAGTTCTACATCATGTTCGCCCCGGCCACGCACCTGGACGGCCAGTACACCATCTGGGGCCAGGTGGTGCAGGGCATGGAGTTCGTAGACAAGATCAAGCGCGGCACCGGCGGCGGCGGCACGGTGTCCGGCCCCGACAAGATCGTCCGCGTTCAAGTGGCGGCCGACGCCAAGAGCTGAGACGGTGTCCATGCAGGCGCCGGGCTGCCGATTCCGTCTGTCATATCCCGGCTCTCCCGGGGTATGACACGCGCGCGGGCCTGTAGCTCAGCTGGTAGAGCACGGGACTTTTAATCTTGTGGTCGTGGGTTCGAGTCCCACCGGGCCCACCAAGACCTGGCGTGGCGAGATCGCACCCTCCCGACCCGGAAGTTGTCGGGGGCCGTTGCCCCACCTTTCGGTCCGGAGGTGCTCCTTCAGCATGCGGTCACGGAGCGCGGTAAACCCTTGCCTAACGGCACCGTTCGTTTGTTGAATCCAACTCGCCGATTACGCGAAGATTAGAATAGGACGTGTTGACTTCACGCCTAGGCGTGGCTCAAGGTACTTCGACCAACAGATAAAGTTGGCTATTGCAAACGAATTCGGGTGGAACGTTCCTCAGAAGGGTCGCTACTTTGAAGTTATGGTGGATTGCAGTCCAGCGGTGCCGTCGGCAGCCATGAAGCCTCCGCACCATTTTCACTCGGCGGGATTGCATGCGACCGATTTGCACGCGGTCGAAGTGCATGCGGCCGAACTGAAGATGGTCGGACACAAGGCGACGGAAGCGAAAGTGAGTGGGCCGGCCGTTTGGGAACGGCGACGCCCGATGCGGCCGGACTCGGTGAGCCCACATTTAATCCCGCTTCTTCGCGGCCGACGCGCGACGGAAGCCGAATTGGCTGAGCGCGCTTCGTCCGAGGGTGTTGCCAATTTTGGCGATCCCGACCAGGCCCGTCCGGCGATGGGCCTTGCCGTGGGGACCACGCTCTCGATTGCGCTTTGGGCCGGCATCTATTTCGCCGTGCATTGGGCGCTGGTTTAGCGCCGGCCGGGCCGCACTCGGTTTGGCTTCAAGTTATCCCGCCGCACCGCCTCCTCGAACCCGACACGGTGCCGCCACAATTTCTGGGCATAACCATTGTGGTTAAGGCGGAGCTAACGAGTGCGGCTGGTGGTGTTCTTGTGCGGGCTGTCAATACTCGCGGGCGCAACGGCCTTGGCTTGGTACATTCCCTAGAGCCTTGATGTGGCACCGGCGGACATCGGCCGGTCAGGCCGCTTTGACAGTGTGCCGGAACATGTGGCTGCGGGCCTCCGCGTCGAACTCGGTTTTGAAGGCGTGCCGGTCCTTGATGGCGATGGCGCGCTCGGCGGCTGGGCGCGCGTTCACGGCGTCGAAGAGCCGCTTCAGGTTCGGTAGCCCGGCCCAGGCCTCGTCGCCCATGATGAAGGGGACCATCCTTGCCCAGCCCCAAACGGCCATGTCCACGATCGTGTAGGTGCCGCCGACCATGTAGGGGCGCTGCGCCAAATGCGCGTCGAGAATGCCGTAATGCCGCTTCGCCTCGAAGGCATAGCGGTTGGCGGCATACTCCTTCGGCTCCGGCGCGAAGTGCCTGAAGTGGACGGCCTGGCCGGAATAGGGGCCGATGCCGCTGGCGACGAACATGAGCCAGGAGAGTAATTCGCCGCGGCAAGCCGGGGTGTTCTCCGGTAGGAACTGGCCGGTTTTTTCCGCGAGGTAGAGCAGGATGGCGTTGCTGTCGAACACGGTCGCGTCATCGTCGACGATGCAGGGCACCTTGTTGTTCGGGTTCAGCGCGGTGAAAGCGGCGGCGAACTGCTCGCCTTTGCGCGTGTCAACCGGGATGGCCTCATAGGGCAGGCCGGCCTCCTCCAGGAACAAGGCGACCTTCATCGGATTGGGCGCCAGGCTGTAGTAGAACTTGATCATCGCGGACTCCCTCAGCAACCGCCGACCTATAGCCGGGGGCGCGGGTTTCCACCACCGCCCTCGGAGCGGCGATCGAGTGCCGACCCGGCACAGAGGCGCGCGTGGTCGTTTGCCGCGGCCGTGATAGAACTGGCGCCGGTCACCTTGGCGGTCACCATGGACGCCGGCGCCCCCCTGTCGTTAAGCTCTCGGTAAGGGAAGAAGGGTATCATCCATGGACGGCATGCAGGATATCGGCACCACGCGGATGATCGCCCGGGTCGAGGGGCCGGTCGGCTGGATGGTGTTCAACAACCCGGAGCGGCGCAATGCGGTGAGCGTGGACATGTGGGAGGCGGTGCCGCTGATTCTCGAGCGGTTCATGGCCGATCCGGAGATCCGTATCATCGCGCTCACCGGCGCGGGCGGGCGGGCCTTCGTTTCCGGGGCAGACATTTCGCAGTTCGAGCAACAGCGCTCCAACGCCGAGCAGGTGGCGCGGTACGAGCAGACGGCGGAGCGGGCGTCCACTGCCATCAAGGCGGCGGCCAAGCCGACGGTGGCGGTCATCCGCGGGTGGTGCATCGGCGGCGGGTTGGGCATCGCGGCCAATTGCGACCTGCGGTTCGCCAGCGAGGGCTCGAGGTTCGGCGTGCCTGCCGGGCGGCTGGGGCTGGGCTACGCGCATAAGGGCGTGCAAACGCTGATGGATATCGTGGGGCCCGCCTATACGAAGGAGATTTTCTACACGGCCCGCCACTTCACTGCGGCCGAGGCGCAGGGGATGGGTTTCGTCAACCGGGTGGTCCCGGATACGGAGCTGGAGGCGTTCGTGGCCGCGCAGTTCGCCACCATGGCCGCCAATGCGCCGATGACGCTGCGCACCTTGAAGCGCACGGTGAGCGAACTGCTGCGCGGGCCGGAGGCCGACATCGCGGTTTGCAAGCAGATGGTGGCCGAGTGCTTCGCCAGCGCCGATTACAAGGAAGGCCGCCAGGCGTTCATGGAGAAGCGGCAGCCGGTGTTCACCGGGCGATAGCCCTGAGGGCTCAACCGGCTGTTGACGGCCCCACCCCGGGCAGGTACGCCGGCCGTTGTGAGCACTCAAGTCCGCCCCCGTCCGTTCCTGCGCCTGCGTGGCCGGTCCTTCATGGCCGTCGTTCTCATGCCGGACCCGCCGCTCGAGGGTTGGCTCGAGCAGCTTGACGCGCAGCTTGCCCGTGCGCCCAAGTTCTTTGAGGGCCGCGCGGTCATGCTCGACTTCTCGGCGCTTCCCGGCCAGGAGGACGCGTATCCCGGCCTGGTCGCCGAACTGACGAAGCGCGGCGTCCGCGTGGTCGGAGTGGAGGGCGCGGACGTTTCCCGTTTCGGGGACGCCATGCCGCCCGCGCTGGGCGGCGGCCGCCATGTCTCGATCACCGGCGACGAACCGGCCGCGGCGGCTCCCGAGCCCAAGGCCGCCGAACCGCCCTCCTTGCTGGTCGATCGGCCGATCCGCTCCGGCCAGAGCGTGTCGCACACGGCCGGGGACGTGACCGTGGTGGGTTCGGTCGCGTCCGGTTCGGAGGTCATTGCCGGGGGATCGATCCATATTTATGGGGCGCTCCGCGGCCGGGCCATCGCCGGGCTGTTGGGGCCGGGGCCCGGCGGGGTACGGCCGCGCATCTTCTGCCGCCGCCTCGAGGCCGAGCTGCTGGCCATCGACGGCGTATACAAGACGGCCGACGAGATGGACCCCGCCCTGCAAGGCCGCGCCGTGCAGGTGTGGCTCAACGGCGACGAACTGGCGATCGCGGCGCTGGATTGAACCGACGAACACCATAGGAGCATCGATGGCCAAGGTTTTGGTCGTGACATCCGGCAAGGGGGGCGTGGGCAAGACCACGTCCACCGCCGCCTTGGGCGCAGGCCTCGCCAGCCTGGGCAAGAAGGTCGTCGTCGTCGACTTCGACGTGGGCCTGCGCAACCTCGACCTGATCATGGGGGCGGAGCGCCGGGTCGTGTACGACCTGATCAACGTGACGCAGGGCGACGCCAAGCTCTCCCAAGCGCTGATCCGCGACAAACGGCTGGAAACGCTGCATTTGCTGCCGGCCAGCCAGACGCGGGACAAGGACGCCCTGACTAGCGAGGGGGTGGCGCGGGTGATGGGCGAGTTGCGCGAGCGGTTCGACTGGGTGATCTGCGACAGCCCGGCCGGGATCGAGCGTGGCGCCCAGCTTGCGATGTACCATGCCGACCTTGCCGTGGTGGTCACCAATCCCGAGGTCAGCTCGGTGCGCGACAGCGACCGCATCATCGGCATGCTCGACAGCAAGACCGAGCGGTCGGAGAGGGGCGAGAGGGTGGACAAGCACTTGCTGCTGACCCGCTACGACCAGCTTCGCGCCCAGCGTGGCGACATGCTGAAGACCGAGGACGTGCTGGAAATCCTCTCGATCCCCTTGCTCGGGATCATCCCGGAAAGCCAGGACGTGCTGCGGGCCAGCAACGTGGGCTCGCCGGTGACGCTGGCTGACCCGAACAGCCCGCCGGCCCGCGCCTACATGGATGCGGTGCGCCGGTTGCAGGGCGAGACGGTGGAGATGTCCATTCCCGCCGAGCGCAAGGGCCTGCTGGGCAAGCTGTTCGGACGGAGGGTCGCGTGAGCCTGTTCAACTGGTTCAACCGCAGCAGCACTGCGCCCGTGGCCCGCGAGCGGCTGAAGATGATGCTGGCGCACGAACGAGTTGCCGGCACGCACTCGCAGCTGCTCGCCGTGCTGCAGGAGGAGATCCTGGCGGTTATCGCGCGGCACATGCAGATCGACCGCGACAAGGTGATCGTCAAGCTCGACCAGGGCGACGAGGTGAACACGCTGGAGATCGACATCGAGATGCCGGCGCAGGTGAAAATGGCGCGGGCCTAGATTCACCTCTTACGGCGCCTGTTTTAGGAACGCCGCCCGGTTTTCGGCGCCTTCCACATGGGCGGCCAGGTCGCGCCAGAGCGCCGCGGCCGAGGACGCGCCGCCAAGGGCGCGCTTGACCAACACCCGGGCGACCGGGCCGACGTGCCGGGCCAGCGCCGTTTGCAGCCGTTCCAGCTCCGCCGGCTCGATCGCGACGCCGGGCTGGCGTGCGGTCCCGCCCAGCCCGACGCCGCAGCCGGTGTGCCGGCGGACATCGCTCTCGAACAGGGCTCGGCTCGATGGTTGTTCGATGCTGGCGGCGAGCGAGGCGCACAGCGTCTCCATGCTGTCCGACGTGCGGGCCGCGCTTCGCACCAAGTGGCGGGCGATCGGGCCGACATACTGGGTGAGTTTACGCTCGATCGTGTCGATCAGTTCCGGTTCGAAGGCGCCCGTGCCCGATGTCACGCCCAGGTCCGAAACGGTGCCCAGTTCCGGGGCGCGCCCTGGCATGACGACGGTGCGGTCGGGGTCCGCTGTCCGGCCGCCGGCCGCCGCGCCCTTCAGGGCCGCGGCCATCTCGCCGGCGGAGGCGAACCGGTCGCTCCCGGCCTTTGCCAGGCTGCGGGCGACCACGGCCCGCAAGCCGGGCGAGAGGCCGGGGCGGGCCAGGCCGATGTCGGGCGCCTCCTGGTGCAGCAACTGCGCGAAGAGTTCGGCGGCGTTGCGGCCGCGGAACGGCTTGGCGCCGGCCAGCAGCTCGTACAGCACCACGCCGGTCGAGAACAGGTCGCTGCGGGCATCGACCGTGTCGCCCCGGCACTGCTCGGGCGACATGTAGCTCGGCGTTCCGGCCACGGTGCCGTCGGTGGTCAGGCTCGAGGCGTCCATGCGGGAGATGCCGAAATCCGCGACCTTCACCTGGTTGCTGGCGGTCAGCATGATGTTCGCGGGCTTGATGTCGCGGTGGACGACGCCCATCGCATGCGCCGCGCCCAGCGCCGCCAGGACTTGCAGGATGATCGCTACGGCTGCCTCGGGCGAAGCTCGTGCTTGCTGGCCGCGAGCTTGGGCGAGGGTCACGCCATCGACCAGTTCCATGGCGAGGAACGGATTTCCCTCATGCAGGGCGAAGTCGTAGACGGCGACGATGTTGGGGTGGGCGCAGCGGCCTGCCGCCTGCGCCTCGCGCCGGAAGCGGGCGATGAAGCCGGCGCGCTCCTCCCCGTCCAGCAGGTCGGCGCGGATCAACTTGATGGCCACCGGGCGGTCGATATCCGGGTCGTGCGCACGATAGATGACGCCCATCGCGCCGCGGCCGATCGCGCCCTCGATGCGGTATCGCCCGATCTGGGCGGGCTCGTTGCTCATTCACCGAGCATTTTTAGGGCGTTGGCCAAGCTTCGGCGCATCCGGTTGAACGAGTTGGCCAAGGAGGCGATCTCGTCCTTGCCGCGCACCGCCACCTCGGGCGCATCCATGTTGCCCATGCTCACGTCGTTTGCGCCGGCGGAGATGCGGCGCACCGGGCGGATGATCACGTAATGCAGCAGCAGGTTCAGCAGCAGCATCATGACGAGGAACACCGACGCCAGCCCGGCCATGACCGTGACCAGGGTTTGGTTCGCCCGCTCGAACGGCACCCGCATGGGTACGCTGACGATTTGTGCGCCCAGCACTTCGTTGAGCTTCCAATTGAAGCCATTGTTCGGGCCATACAGGTCCACCATGGTCGCGGGCGCCGCGGCCGGGGTGGAGTGGCAGACCAGGCAGGCCGGGTCGGTGATGACGATCGGGCGGGAGACGGAGAGGATGCGCCCGGTGGGCGTGTCGCGTTCGGTGACCAACTCCTTGCGCTGCGGCTCGCGCTTGAGCGTGTCGATGATCTCGGCTTGCCAATCGGACGGCAGGTCGGCTGGGTTGGTCGGGTTCAGCACGACGGCGCGAAAGCTGTAATCGGGGAATTGCTCCTGCAGGGCGCGGAAGTTGGTTTGCGCGGCCCAGGCCGGCACGGATTGCGGCAGGAACCGGCGGGCGAATTGGCTAACCAGCAGCGGGGCGATTTCGCTGGCAGTATAGCGGCCGATGGCGGAGGCCTGGCCGTTCATGATCGCCGCCTCGTTCAGCACCTGGCTGCGGGCGTTGCTGTTGACCATGGCGTAGGACAATGCGCCGGCCAGGCCGAGGCCGACGATGAAGGCGACGAGCATGACCAGGTTGAACTTGCTTCTCAGGCCCATCGTGCATGTCCTCAGCGGCCGTCGGCGAGGAGCCGGGCGGCCTGTTCGGTGGTGAGCCGCCCCGTCATGGCGGCGCCCAGCTCGTGTTGGAAGCGGCGGATGGCGGCAAGGGTGTCTGCGCCGTACACGCCGTCGATCCGGCCGCTGTAGTAGCCGAGCCGTTGCAGGGCGAGCTGTGCGCGGCGGCGGTCGGCTTCGTTCGGGGCGTCCGGCTTGGTGGGCGGGGCGGCGGCGGGCGGGGTTGGCGCTGGATCGGGGACGGTCGACGCCGTGGCCGGGGCTGGAGGCGGCGGGGCTGGAGGCGGCGGGGCTGGCGGCGGGGCCGGAGGCCCACCGACCAGCCAGGTGGGGTTTGCTGGTTCGTGCACGGCCACGGCCAAGCCCGGCGAGCCTTGCAGGGCGGCGCGCAACTCGCCCAGCATGGCGCGCAGCTCGATGTTGGGCGGGGCTAGGCCGGCCGAAACCGCCGCCGCGAGGGGCGTGGGGCCGGATGGCAGCGTGACGGCGCTGTGCACGGCGGCGAAGCCTTTGCCGTCTGTCATCGGGGGGCTCACCAACGCGCCCAGCGGCACCGGCGCGGTTGCGCCGGGCTTGCCGACGCCGTCCAGCAGCACCAGCCCGGCCCGTGCCTCGGAGTTCAAAACCGTGCCGACCAGCAGGCGGCCGACCACGCCCTGGGTCAGCGCATCCGTTTCACGCTGCAGGCTGGCAGAGGCGGGCAGGAGGAACACGCGCCCATCGAACCCGACCGCATAACCGCACACATAGGCCAGCGCCGCGCCGCCCGGCGCCCGCGCGACGGCGTCCCCGAATTCGGTGATGGCGGCGCCCATGCCTCCGTTGGAAACGTTCAGCCGCTCGGCCACCGCAAATCCCGCACGGCGCAGCGCCGCCGAGACCACGCCCACCGAGGCGGCGCAGGCCGCTATCGGCGGCAGCCCCGCGTAGGTGCTGTTGCCGATGACCAGCGCGAGGCGCGGACCCTCGGCCGCATGTGCCGCCGAGATTGCCAAGCTCAGCCCTATGGCGGCCCACCGCACCATCGATCCGCCCCCTTTGTCTGTTGGTTCATACGGCATAATGGTAAAGCCTTCGCTAACCTAGCCGCGCCGCACGCCGAGCGCCACGGCGCCGCACACCAGGGCCAGGCCCGCCAGGGCGAGCGGCCCCATGGGCTCGCCCAGCAAGGGGATGGCCAGCACGCCTGCCAGGCCCGGCACCAGGGCGGTGATGGTGGTCAGCCGCGCCGTGCCGATGATGGCCAAGGCGCGGGTGAACAGGAACAGCGAGATCAGGGTTGCGAACACGCCTTGGAACAGCGCCTGAGAGAGCACCTCGCCGGGCGGCGCGGCGCCGAGGTGGCTGGGCAGCGCCAGCCACCACACGGGAAGGTAGAGCGCGGAGCACCAGAGGCCGACGGCGACGATGGCCTGCAGGGGCGCAGCGCCCCAGAGCCGGGCCAGGATGGTGTAGCTCGCCCAGGCGATGGCGGAGGCCAGGAACAGCAGGTCTCCCTGCCACACGCCGGGCCATACGCCGGGCGACACGCCGGGCCGGGCGCCGGGCCGGGCGCCATGGAGGTAGGCCTCGGTCCCCAGCAGCACGATGCCGGCCAGCAGCACCGCCAAGCTGGCGATGCGGGTGCGGCTCCAGCGTTCGCCGAACACGAACCAGCTGCCGACCGCGACCAGGAAGGGCAGCGTGCCCGAGAGGATCACGGCGCCGTGGGCCGCCGGCGCGTAAGTGAAGCCGACATAGGCTGGCAAGGGGAAGCAGAGCCCGGCCACGACCCCCATGACCAGGCTGCGGCCGAGCGGCAGGCCTCGCCCCATGCCGGCGAGCCAAAGCGTGGCTGCGGCCACCCCGGCCACGAGGTACCGCACGGCGCCCAGGTCCCACGGCGTCAGCCGCACGCCTTCGCCAAGGGCGGCGTGCCGGCCGAACAGGCTGAACCCGACCCAGATCAGCAGCACGCCGAGCGCGCAGCCGTAGCCAAGCAGCAGGGTTCGCCGGGGCGTCGCATCGGGGATCGCGGGCATCGGCGCAGGCTACCATCCTTCCGCGGGCTTGAGAGCCGTGCAGTCCCTGGCCGCGCCCCATCCCCCCTGGCGCGGCGGCAACGGGCGCGGCAAGATCGGCTTTTGCGGCGAAGCAAGGCTCATGAACCACGAGGCAGACCAATGCGCGGCTTGGCTACGGGAGGCGGGACGCCTCGCCCGGGCGGCCTCGGCGACGCTTGCGGTGACGCCCGATGCGCAGCGGAACGCCGGGCTCCGGGCCGCCGCGGCCCGGCTGCGCGAGGCGGATGGCCGCATCCTCGACGCCAACGAGGCGGACCTCGGGGCGTTCCAGGGCTCGGCCGCGTTCCGCGACCGGCTGCTGCTCACGCCCGGCCGGGTCGAGGCGATGGCGCGCGGTCTCGAGGAGATCGCGGCGCTGCCCGACCCGCTGGCCCGGACGCTGGCGGAGTGGACGCGGCCGAACGGACTGCGTTTTCGCCGCGTGGCGTCACCGATCGGGGTGATCGGCATGGTTTACGAGAGCCGGCCGAACGTGGGGGCGGATGCCGCCGGGCTGTGCCTGAAGTCGGGCAACGCCGCGATTTTGCGGGGCGGGTCCGACAGCCATCGTTCGGCCGGGGCCATTGGCGGGGCGATGCGGCGGGGGTTGCTGGATGCGGGCCTGCCGGCCGATGCGGTGCAGGCGCCGCCGGCGCCGGATCGCGGGTACGTCGCCGCGATGCTGGCCGGCAACGGCCTGATCGACCTCATCATACCGCGGGGCGGCCGTTCGCTGGTGGAGCGCGTGCAGCGGGACGCGCGGGTTCCCGTGCTGGCCCATGCCGAGGGGCTTTGCCATACCTATGTGCACGAGGCCGCCGACCCGGCGATGGCCCGTGCCGTCTTGGCCAACGCCAAGATGCGGCGCACCGGGGTTTGCGGCGCCACCGAGACCTTGTTGATCGACGCCGCCTGCGCCCCCGCGCTGCTGCCGCTGCTGGTGGCCGACCTGGCCGCGCTTGGCTGCAGCTTTCGCGCCGACGCCCGTGCGCGCGCCATCGTGCCGGGGCTTCCCCCGGCCACCGAAGCCGACTTCGGCACGGAATGGCTGGATGCCGTGCTCTCCGTGGGTGTGGTGGACGGGGTGGATGCGGCCCTCGCCCATATCGCGCGCTACGGCAGCGAGCATACCGAGGCGATCATCACCGGGGACGAGGCGGCCGCCAGCCGCTTTCTTGGCCGGGTCGGCAGCGCGGTGGCGTTGTGGAACGCCTCGACGCAGTTCTGCGACGGCGGCGAGTTCGGGTTCGGCGCGGAGATCGGCATCGCCACCGGGCGCATGCATGCGCGGGGACCGGTGGGCGTGGAGCAGCTGACCACCTTCCGCTATATCGTGACCGGCACGGGCCAGGTGCGCCCCTGAGCCAGCGGGCCCGCGGAGGCGCCGACCCGCTTCCGGCCTGGGGCGACCGGCGGCGGATCCGGGTCGGCGTGCTCGGCGGCTCGTTCAACCCGGCGCATGAGGGCCACCTGCACGTGGCGCGGCTCGCGCTGCGGCGGCTTGGGCTGCAGCAGGTCTGGCTGTTGGTTTCGCCGGGCAATCCCTTGAAGCCGTCGGCGGGCATGGCGCCGATGGGCGAGCGGCTGCGGAACGCCGGGCGGATCGCGGATGGGCGTCGGATCGTGGCCACCGGCATCGAGGCGCGGCTGCATACGCGCTTCACCTTCGATACGCTGCGGGCGCTCCGCTGCCGGTTTCCTTGCGTGCGCTTCGTCTGGGTGATGGGGGCCGACAACCTGGTGCAGTTGCCGCGCTGGCAACACTGGGCCGGGCTCGTTCGCACGATGCCGTTTGCGGTTATGCCGCGGCCCACCTACAACCAGCGCGCGCTTGCCGGCCAGGCGGCGCGGCGGCTACGCCCGGCCTTGCGGCCTGCGCATGCGGCGCCTGTCCTGGCCCGGCTGCCCGCACCCGCCTGGACGTTCCTAGCCGGCCGCCAAAACCCGGCTTCGGCCACCGCGCTGCGCCGGTTGAGTGCCGCAGCCCCGGTGCGGGAGAGGGTCCCGCCGCGGCCAGGTCTAGCGCTTGAAGGAGCACGGTTATAGCCAGGAAACCAGCCGAACCCGCCGCCAAGCCCGCGCCCCGGCGAGCGCCCAAGATGGCTCCGGCGCTGGCGGAGGCCGCGAAGGCGCCTGGCACCCCGCGCAAGAAGGCGGCGGTCGCCGGGCCGCGCTCCCGCAAGGCGGCCGCGCCGGCGCCCGTCGCCAAGGAGCGGCTCGACGCGGTGCAGGCGGTCATCGTCGAGAGCCTCGAGGCCGACAAGGCGGAGGCGGTGGTCACGCTCGACCTTGCCGGCCGGGCCGCCTTCGCGGACCGCATGGTGATCGCGACGGGGCTGGCGGACCGGCAGATTACGGCGATGGCGACGCATTTGGAGGATAAACTGGCCGAGGTCGGCATCAAGCGGGTGCAGATCGAGGGGAGCGGCGGCTCGGATTGGGTGCTGATCGATGCGGGCGACATCGTCATCCACCTGTTCAAGCCCGAGGCGCGCGAGCTGTATGCGCTCGAAAAGATGTGGGGCGCTGAACTGGACGAGCCTGGTTTGGACGAAAAGCTGCCGGGCTAGCGCGGCGCGGCTTGCTGCCGCGGGGTGCGGGGCCGCAGGTCGACTGCGGGGGCGGGCCTGCTGTTGCGGTACTCCGAGCCGGTCCAGACATAGCGTTCGTCGTTGGCCAGCAGGTCCGCCATGCCGCGCGTGCGCGTGGGGGTGACGGCGATCTGCCCCGTCGTGCCGTCCAGCACCTGCTTCCAGGCGCCGCGAACCCAGGCGTAGACCGAGGTCGTGCAACCGGACGAGCCGCAATCGCGCGGCGACTGCAGTTGGATGAACAGCGCCGGCCGGTCCCCGCCCAGCCGGGCGGAGCCGAGCAGCAGCAGGGGAGTGTCTCCGCGCGCGCGCGCTTCGGCCAGGTCGACGGCGACCAATCCGCGGGCAGTCTGGTCGAGCGGGGTGCCGGGCTGGGCCTGCATGGCGACCGGGGCGCCGCTGGGCGGCCGTGCGGGTGCTGCGCCGAGCAGCAGCAGGGCGGCGGCGAGAAGGGCAGGATAGCGCATGGCGACTCCGGGCAACGGGACA
>CAXSDH010000006.1:0-17905 GCA_964235765.1 uncultured Acetobacteraceae bacterium | reverse complement strand
CAGGGCGGCGGCGAGAAGGGCAGGATAGCGCATGGCGACTCCGGGCAACGGGACAAGTCGGGCAACGGGGCAAGCTAGCATGCGGCTGATCGCCGTGGGCAAGCTGCGCGCGGGGCCGGAGGCGGAGCTGTTCGCGCGCTACAACGCCCGGCTGCGGCCGGGCCTTGCCGTGACCGAGGTGGCGGAGGGTGCGGGCGCCGCCTCGGAGGCGAAACGGCGCGAAGGCGCGTCGCTGCTGGCCGCGCTGCCCATCGCCGGCTTCGCAGTTGCGCTCGACCTCGGCGGCGATTCGCCCGGCAGCGCGGGCCTTGCCCGGCTGCTGGCACGATGGCAGGCGCGCACGCCATGTTTCCTGGTGGGCGGCGCCGAGGGCCTCGACGCCGCCGTGCTGGCCCGCGCCGACCATGCGCTGTCGCTGGGGCCGATGACCTGGCCGCATATGCTCGTGCGGGTCATGCTGGCCGAGCAACTGTTCCGGGCGCAGTCGATGCTGGCCGGGCACCCATATCACCGGGCGGGGCGGCCATGACGATGGGCGCGCCGTTGCTGGATTGAACAAACCCGCGGCAAGGCCGATGATCGCCTTGCCCCACGCCAGGACCTCGAAGCATGCCATCCAGCCCACCCCGCCCTGTGATGCTGGTCATCCTCGACGGCTGGGGCTGGCGCGAGAGCGCGGCCGACAACGCCGTCCGCCAGGCCGATACGCCGAATTTCGACCAGTTGATGGACGGGCCGCACGCGTTCCTGCGCACCTTCGGGCTCGATGTCGGGCTGCCCGAGGGGCAGATGGGCAACTCCGAGGTGGGCCACCTCAACATCGGCGCCGGCCGGGTGGTGATGCAGGAGCTGCCGCGCATCGGCCTGGCGATCGCCGATGGCAGCTTGGCACGCACGCCGGCCATCACCGGGCTGATCGGGGCGCTGCGTGGCACCCGCGGGGCCTGCCATCTGATGGGCCTTGTCTCGCCGGGCGGCGTGCACTCGCACCAGGACCACGCGCTGTCGCTGGCCCGCATCCTGGCGGAGGCGCGCATTCCGGTTCGCGTCCATGCGTTCACCGATGGCCGGGACACCGCGCCGCAGTCCGGCGCGGACGACCTGCAGCGGCTGCAGGCGGCATTGCCCGAGGGCGCCCGGATCGCCACCGTGTCAGGGCGCTACTACGCCATGGACCGCGACAACCGGTGGGAGCGGGTGGAGAAGGCCTACCTCGCCCTGGCGGAGGGAAGGGGCGCCAGCTTCGCCGACGCCGCCAGCGCTATGGACCGCGCCTATGCCGAGGGGGTGACGGACGAATTCGTCGTTCCGGCCGCCATCGCCGGCTATGACGGCATGCGCGACGGCGACGCCATCCTGGCCTTCAACTTCCGCGCCGACCGCATTCGCGAGATCCTGGCGCCGCTGCTCGACCCCGGGTTCGCCAGCTTCGTCCGGCCGCGCACGCTTCGCCTGGCGGCGGCCGTGGGCTTGACGCGGTACAGCGATGCGCTCGCCCCGTTCATGCAGGCGGTGTTCGCGCCGCAGCACATGGGCCACATCCTGGGCGAGCTGGTTTCCGCCGCCGGGCTGCGCCAACTGCGCCTGGCGGAGACTGAGAAGTATCCGCATGTCACATATTTCCTGAACGGCGGCCGCGAGGCGCCGTTTCCTGGCGAGGACCGCACGATGGTGCCCTCGCCCAAGGTCGCCACGTATGACCTGCAGCCCGAGATGTCTGCCCACGAGCTGACCGACAAGGCGGTCGCCGCGATCGGCGGCGGCGGGTACGACCTGGTGATCCTGAACTTCGCCAACCCGGACATGGTGGGCCATACCGGCAACCTGCCGGCGGCGGTCCGCGCCGTGGAGGCGGTGGATGCCGGGCTGGGTCGTATCATGGACGCCATCAGCCAGGCCGGCGGCGCGCTGCTGGTGACGGCGGACCACGGCAATTGCGAGCTGATGCGCGACCCGGTGACCGGCGGCCCGCATACGTCGCACACCACCAACCCGGTGCCGGTCATGCTGATGGGTTCGCCGGGGCAACTGCGCAACGGCCGGCTGGCCGACCTCGCGCCCACCTTGCTGGAACTGATGGGCTTGCCGCAGCCGCCGGAGATGACGGGGCGATCCCTTCTCGCCGCAGCCGGCGGCGGGCCGGGGTGAAGGGCGGGCTCAGCAGCCCAGCTCAGCCCAGGCCAGCTCAACCCGGGCCTCGCCGAACCGGCCGGGCCGCCCTCCTCGCGGCCAGCCTGCTGCTCATCGCCGCCCAGCCGGCGCGGCAGTTGCAGGACGCCGAACGCAGCCGGGCCGCCCAGCAGGCGCTCGAGCGGGACGCCGTCGAGCGCGTGCGCCTGGCCCAGGCGGAGGAGCGGCGGCTGGCGGAACTGCGGGTCGCCGCCGCCGGGCGGCTACGGGCGGCGGAGACGGAGTCGGCGGCGCTGGCCGAGCAGGTCGCGGCGTTGGCGCAGCGGCGGCTGCTGGCCGGGCAGCGTCTGGCCGAGCGCGCCGCCGCCATCGCGCCCATGCTGCCCTTGGCGGAGCGCCTCGCGCTGTATCCGGCCGAAACCTTGCTGGCGGTGCCGGCCCCGCCGCAGGCCACGCTGCGCGGACTGGCCGTGCTGCGTGGGCTGATGCAGGCCTTGGAGCAGGAGGCCGCGCTGCTGCGGGCCGAGCAGGCGGAAGCGGCGGCGGCGGAACGGGAGATCGCGGCCGCGCTGCCGCGGCTGCAAGCGGCCCAGGCCGTCCAGGCGGTGCAGGCGGCGCAACTGGACCGGGAGATCGCGGCGGCCCGCTCCGGCCGGGCGCTGGCCGAGGACGCGGCCTCGGATGCCGCGAGGCGGGCCGCGACCGAAGCCGCCCGGGCGGACAGCTTGCGGGGCGCCATCGCGGCCATGGAGGCGGCCCATGCCCGGGCCGAGCAGCAAGCCCGCGAGGATATGGCGCGCGCGACGCAGCGGGCGGGCGCCGACCGGGTGCGGCGCGAGGCGGCCCTGGCCGAGGGGAGGCTGCGCCAGGAGGCGCTGGCCCGGCCGGCGGGGCCCGGCATCGAGCCGCACGGCGGGTCCCTGAGCCCGGTGGCGGGCACGGTGGTGCGTGGCTGGGGCGACCAGACCGAGGCCGGGCCGGCCAACGGCTTGTCGTATCGCGCGCCGCCGCTGGCCCGGGTGGTTGCGCCTTGCGCCGGGCGCGTGGCCTTCGCCGGGCCGTTCCGCAGCTTCGGGGTGCTGGTTATCCTGGATTGCGGCGGCGGCACCCACATCGTGCTGGCCGGGCTGGAGCGGCTGGACGTGCAGGCCGGGGCCGCCGTGCGGGCGGGCGAGCCGGTGGGGGTGATGCCCGGCTGGGACCCGGCGGCCTCCGGCGCGCGCCCATCCTTATATGTGGAGGTGCGGCGCGATGGGCAGCCGGTGAACCCGGCCCCCTTCCTCCGCGCACGCGGATAACCATCTCTGCCGGGAACGCGTTAATCATATGACAATGCAGTCCAGGCTAGATTAAGGCATAGTGGATCACGGCGCTCCTGGTGGGGCGCAAAGGGATGATGGCATGAAGATCCGTAACGGGTTGCTTTTGAGTGGCGCATTCGTCGCGGGCATTGCCGCAGGGCCGGCCTCGGGCGTGCTGGACCGGCAGTTCGGCCTGTCCTGGCCGGTGGCCCACGCGCGCGCGCAGGAGAGCAACCGCGCCGACACCTACCGCCTGCTGACCCTGTTCGGGGACGTGTTCGAGCGCATCCGCGCGGAGTACGTGGAGCCTGTGAACGACCGCGAGCTGATCGAGAACGCCATCAACGGCATGCTCACCGGGCTCGACCCGCATAGCAGCTACATGAACGCCAAGTCGTTCCGCGACATGCAGGTGCAGACGCGCGGCGAGTTCGGCGGGCTCGGCCTGGAGGTGCAATCCGAGAACGGCATCATCAAGGTGGTCAGCCCGATCGACGACACGCCAGCCGCCCGCGCCGGGGTCAAGGCCGGCGACCTGATCACCATGCTGGACGGGCAGACCGTGCAGGGGCTCACGCTCAACGAGGCAGTGGACAAGATGCGCGGCCCGGCCGGCAGCAGCATCCGCCTGACCATCAAGCGCGAGGGCATCAACACGCCGATCGAGCTGGCGATGCAGCGGGAGGTGATCCGCATCCAGGTGGTTCGTTCGCGGCTGGAGGGCGATATCGGGTATGTCCGGCTGACGCAATTCAACGAGCAGACCGAGCCGGGGCTGCGCAAGGCCGTGCAGGAACTGCGGCAGAAGGCGGGCGGCAACCTGCGCGGCCTCGTGCTCGACCTGCGCAACAACCCTGGCGGCCTGTTGGACCAGGCGGTATCGGTGTCGGACGATTTCCTGGATCAGGGCGAGATCGTGTCCACCCGGTCGCGCCATCCCGAGGAGAGCCAGCGCTGGAACGCCAAGCCGGGCGACATCGCGGCCGGGCTGCCGGTGGTGGTGCTGATCAACGGCGGTTCGGCGTCGGCGAGCGAGATCGTGGCCGGCGCGTTGCAGGATCACCGCCGGGCGATCGTGCTGGGCACGCGCAGCTTCGGCAAGGGTTCGGTGCAGACGGTCATGCCGCTGCAGGGCAACGGGGCGATGCGGCTGACCACGGCGCGCTACTACACGCCTTCGGGGCGCAGCATCCAGGGCCTGGGCATCATGCCGGACGTGGAGGTCGCGGCGTCGCGCACCGAGACGCCGCATTTCGGCCCGGAGCGGGAGGCGGATCTCAACCGCGCGCTCCGCAACCAGGGGGGCGCGAGCCAGCCGGCCACGCAGGCGCCGCGCACCGACATGCCGAACGTCGTGCGCGACATTCCCAAGCTGCCGGCCGAGGGTGCGCCAGCCTTCGAGGCCTCCAAGCCGGAAACGGATTTCCAGTTGCAGCAGGCTCTGGTCGTGCTGCGCGCCATGGCCCAGCAGCGCCGCGCGTCGCGCTGAACGGGTTTGTCCGCGGAAGCCGCCGGGCGGCGGACGGGCGGGTTGGCGGGTTGGCGGGGTCTGGCGCTGTTCTGGGGCGTGATCCTGGCGCTGGCCGGGGCCGGGGCAGCCACCTTGCAGGCGTTGGGGCCGCCTGCGCCTGCGCCGGCTCAGGTCGCCGTGGCGCCGCCACCGGCCGTGCCGGCCGCTGTGGCCGTAGCGCGGCCGGCGGCGGCCGACGGCCGGATCGCCTCGCCCGACCCCGCTTTGCTCGAAGCTTCGCGGGCGTTCCCGCCGTCCATGCTGCCGCGGGTGGCCGCGGATGGCCGTGCGGCCCGGACCGCCTATGCCAGGCGCTTCGACTTGGCCGATACACGGCCGCGGATCGGCCTGATCCTTGCCGGCGTGGGGCTGTCCGAGGCGGATAGCCGTGCGGCCATCGATACGGCGCCCGGCGCGGTCACTCTCGCCTTCTCCGCCTACGCTAACAACCAGGATGCCCTGATGGAGGCGGCGAGGGCGCGCGGCCACGAGGTGCTCGCCTCGATCCCGATGGAGGCGCAGGGCTATCCGTTGAACGATGCCGGCATGCGCTCGCTGCTCACCGGCGGGGACCCGGCCGACAACCGGCGCAACCTCGAATGGGCGCTCGGGCGCATCCAGGGCTATGTGGGCGCGACCGGCGCCTCCGACGGGCTGCGCGGCGAACGCTTCGCCGACCTGACCAGCAGCATGGGCCAGGTGGTGGAAGAGGTCGGGCGGCGCGGGCTGTTCTACATCGATCCGCGGCCGGGCCGCACCGGGCCAATTCCCGGCGGCGTTCCCGGACGCGCGGTGGACGTGGTGGTGGACGACCCGCCGGCCCGCGCCGAGATCGAGGGCAAGCTTGCCGCGCTCGAGCGCCTGGCCCGGGAGCGCGGCTCCGCCCTCGGCCTGGCCGGGCCGCTGCGCCCCGTGACCATCGAGCGCATTGCCGCCTGGGCGCGCGGGCTCGAGGAACGCGGCTTGGTGCTGGCGCCGGTCAGCGCGCTCATAGCCCCTCGATGACCGATCTGCCGTATCGCCCCAACGTCGGCGCCGTGCTGTTCAACCGGCACGGCGAGATTTTCGTCGCCCGCCGGGCCGACCTGCCCAACGCCGAGGGCGCGCCTGGCGGCTGGCAGCTTCCGCAAGGCGGCATCGACCGGGACGAGGACCCCCGCGGGGCCGTGCTGCGCGAGTTGGCGGAGGAGATCGGCACTGCGCGGGCCAGCATCATCGGCGAGCACCCGGATTGGCTGACCTACGATCTGCCGCCCGAGCTACTGGGCCGCGCCTTGGGGGGCCGGTATCGTGGCCAGCGGCAGCGCTGGTTCGCCTTGCGGTTCGAGGGCAGCGACAGCGACATCCGCCTGGATCTCGATCCGCATCCCGAGTTCGACGCCTGGCGCTGGGCGCCGCTGGAGGAGCTGCCAAACCTGGCGGTGGGCTTCAAGCAGGCGATCTACGACGTGCTGGCCGTGTCATTCCGGCGGTTCGCCGTCCCCGGCTAGCGCTGCGCCGTCGAGCTTGCGGGACGCCGCCTCGCGTTGTTGGGCCGAGGCGTCCCGCTCCGCCCGGGTCTGCCCGTGGCGGACCCGATTTTCCGCCGCCTCCTGCCCCGCCGCGGTCCGAGCGCGCTGCTTCTTGACCCGGCGCAGGTTGATGATCTCGGCCATGCGCGGGCCGGCCTATTCCTCGGGCTCGGTCGTGAACAACAAGGGGTAGCCCTTCTTGCGCGCGGCGTCCGTCGCGTTGGTCGCCTTGGCTTCCGCCACCTCCCGCGTGAACACCGCCACGACGCATACGCCGCGCTGGTGCGCGGTCATCATCACGCGCCGGGCCTGCTCCTCGCTCAGGCGGAACTCCGCACGCAGCACGGTGATGACGAACTCGCGCGGCGTGAAGTCATCGTTGACCAGGATGACCTTGTGCAGGCGCGGCCGCTCGATCTTCAGCTCGATCTGGCCGCGAGGCGTGGTCGTGGTGTTGTTCTGCATCGTGCCGATCATAGCAGCTACACCCGTGTCAGTATGCCGGGGCGCCGCAATGGGGCGGCGCGCCGAGCGACCAGAACGGCCCGGCCCCGTTTGGCCCGGACGCGGCGTCTTGGGCGCGCGCGGGCACGACCAGACGCCACCAGCCGTGGGCGCATTCCGAACGGAAGGCCATCTCGTCAGCCAAGGAGGTGCCCATTGCCGCGAAGCCTGCCTCCAGGGCCGCCAAGGCCTCGCGGATGGCGGCTTGTGTGGCGGCGGCTCCGCTCGCGTCGGCGCAGAACGCGAGGGCAAAGCGGTCGATATCGGCGGCGAGGCGCCAATAGCCGTCCGCGTTGAGGCCCCAGGCCTGCATCCACTCGCCGGCGACCTTGCGCGCGGCCTGTTCCAGAGGGAGGCCGGCGAGTTTGGCGGCGGTGGCCTGCATGTGCCGCATGAGCTCGGCGCGGGCATGGAGGTTTCGGGCGGCGATGGCGCTGTCCTTCATGTGCGCGATGGCGGCACGCGCCGCTTCCTGCAACTCGTCCACAGGGTGGGTCATGAGTTGAACTAGGCTCCGTTCAGGGTTGCCAGGGCGTCGATCAGGCGGTCGAACAGCCGGGTGGCGTCGACGGTGTCCGGCACGAAGGCGTTGGCCGGGCGGCGCCAGCGGCCGTTCCAGTCGATCGTGGTGCGTCCGCGCAGCTCGCCCTCGGTTTGCACCGCGACGTGGCAGTTGCGGCCGGTAAACAGTTCGGGCCAGAGTAGCCAGGCGATGACGCAGGGGTCGTGCATGGGGTGGGCACTTGGATCAAGCCCGCCCTGATCAAGCCGGCTGGGGCGCGGCCGGGTCAGCATGCCGTGCACGGAGCGGATTGCCGGGGCATCCGTTTCGGCCAGCCGGGCGATGTGCGCCGGGCTGGCCAGCGCCTGGTGGGTGACGTGCAGGCCGAACAGGGTGATGGGCACGCCGGCGCCCAGCACGATGGCGGCGGCGTGCGGGTCGACATAGACGTTGAACTCGGCGGCCGGGGTCATGTTGCCCAGCGCCATCGCGCCGCCCATGAGCGCTATTTCGCGGATGCGCGGGCCGATGTCGGGCGCGAGCCGGAGCGCCATGGCCAGGTTGGTCAATGGCCCCAGCGCGCAAAGCGTGAGCTCGCCCGGCGGCGCGGCGCGGACGGCCGCCACCAGTGCCTGGACCGCGTGGCCGGGCGCTGCCGCCGAGCGGGGCGGCGGCAGCCCGGCGCCCTCGAGCCCGTCGGGGCCGCAGACGAACTCGGCCGTTTCCAGCGCGGCCAGCAGCGGCCGGTCCATGCCGGCGTGGACCGGCACGTCGGCCCGGCCGGCGAGGTCGCGGACGCGGAGCGCGTTGGCGGTGGTTTGCGCCACGCCCACGTTGCCGGCGACGGTGGTGATCCCTCGCAAGTCGAGCCGGCCGGGGCACGCGAAGGCCAGCAGCAGGGCGATGGCGTCGTCCTGGCCGGGGTCGGTGTCGACAAGGATGGCGCGGGCGCCCATGTCAGGCGGCCGCCGACATGATGAGCCCGGCGAGGTCGGCGGCGCCGAGCGTGCCGATCGGCCGGTCGAGGACCTTGCGCCCGCCGCGAAGGATGGCGACGCGGTCGGCCACGGCCACCACGTCGGCCATGTTGTGGCTGATCAGCACGATCGTGTGCCCCTCCCGTTTGAGGCGGGCGACCAATTCGAGCACCTGCGCCGTCTCCTTCACGCCCAGGGCGGCGGTCGGTTCGTCCATGATGATGACCTCGGCGTTCCAGCGCAGCGCCCGGGCGATCGCCACCGCCTGGCGCTGGCCGCCGGACAGGCCCTCCACGGGACGGCGCATGTCCGACAAGCCCGGCGAGAGCCGTTCGAGCGTGCGCAGCGCCTCGCGCCGCATCCGCGCCTTGTCCAGCAGCGGCAGGAAGCGGCGGGTGAGTTCCGCGCCCATGAATACGTTGGCGGCGATGGACAGGCGCGGCGCCAAGGCGAGGTCCTGGTAGATGGTGGCCACCCCCTGCGCCAAGGCGTCGTGCGGCGAGGCGAAGCGGACCTCCTGCCCGCGCAGCGCCAGCGTGCCGGCACTCGGCGGCTGCGCGCCGGACATGATGCGGATCAGCGTCGACTTGCCTGCGCCGTTGTCGCCGCAGATGGCCAGCGCCTCGCCCCGCCGCACGTCCAGGTCGATGCCGTGCAGGGCGCGCACGCCGCCGTAGCTCTTGCCCACCCCGCGCAAGGTGAACACCGGCGCCGCTTCGCCCATGGGTGCGCCTACTTCGCGAATTGCCGCACGTTGTCCTTGTCGATCAGCACGGCGTCCATGAACAGGAACGGCCCGGTGGCGACGGCGGACACCGGCTGCTTGCCGACCACTATCGCGTCGACCGCGGCCACCGCCTTGGCGCCCATCTCCTCGAACGGGATGCTGAAGGTCGCGGTGAACAGGCTCTCCGGGTCGGCGATGCGCCGCACGCTTTCCGGCCCGCCATCGACGGAGACGAGCGGGATGTCGCCCTTTTTGAGCCCCTGGGCGCGCAGCAGGTCGTCGATGATGTAGGCCTGGCCGTCGAACGAGGCCCAGATGCCGTCGATGCGGCCCTGGTTCTGCAGCAGCAGCGCCTGCGCGCCGTTGCGCACGTCGGTTTGCCAGCTTTGGGTGCGGGCCATGGAGAACTTGCCGATCTCGCGGATGCCCTGGTTCTCGGCCAGCACCACGTCCAGCTCCCGGCCGCGGATGCGGGAGGCGACGTTGGCCTCGAAGCGGATGGACATCAGGTTGCCCTTGTAGCCCATCTGGCCGGCGATATAGAGCGCGGCGTCGGCGCCGACCTTGTACTCGTTGCTCTGGATGTCGAACAGCGAGTAGGGGCCGACGCCGGACTGCACGGTGACGACGGGGATGCCGGCGTCCCGGGCGGCCTTGAACTGGCCGTCCGCTTCCACCGGCTTGCCCATGGCGACGATGATGGCGTCGACCTTCTTCGAGATCAGGCTTTCAAGCTGTTCGGCGTGCTTGGGCAGCGACCCTTCGGAGTTCAGCAGCGTGACCCGCCAGCCCTTGGCGCGGGACGCGGTGGCGGCGGCGTTGGCCACGCGGGAATGCGTCTCCGACGAGAACTGGAAGCCGATGATGCCGACCTCGAAGGCCTGCGCCGGACCCGCTACGGCCAGAAGAACCGCCGCCAGCCAAGCTATCCTCGAACGCCCCATGCCAATTCCCTCATACCTTGAAGGCGGCCTTCTTCACCACGCTGGCGGAGAAGGCGACCGATCCGATGATGATGACGCCAAGCACCATGTCTTGCACGTAGTATGCGGTCCCGAGCAGGATCAAGCCGTTGCCCAGCGCCTTCAGGATCAGTGCTGCGCACAGCGTGCCGGGGACGTTCGGCCGGCCGGGGTCGAACATCGTCATGCCGAGCAGCACGGCGGCGATGGCGTAGAGGAAGTAGTCGCCCGCCATGTTCGGCGCCGCGGAGGCGAGGTTGGCCGCCAGCATGACCGCCGTCAGCCCGGCGCAGAGGCCGGCCAGCAACAGGCCCAGCCGCTTCATGCGCGCGGTCGGGATGCCGGAGAGGCGCGCTGCCTCCTCCACATCGCCGGTGGCGACCATATGCGCCCCGGTGCGGGTCCAGCCGAGCAGGACCGCGGCGATCGCCGCCACGGAAGCGAGCCAGAACAGCAGGTTGGGGACGCCCAGCAGCGTGCCGCGGGCAAGGTCGGTGAAGCCGCGCGGCCAGCGGCCGGTGAAGCCGACGCCGCCGGTGATCATGAAGGCGGCGCCGCGGGCGATGGCCGAGGTGCCGAGCGTGGTGATGAGCGAGGGAACGCGCAGCACGGTGACGCCGAAGCCGTTGAACAGGCCGCACCCCGCGCCGACGCCCGCCGCCGCGAGGCAGGCGGCGGCGGGCGGGTAGCCGGCCTGAATGCACCAGCCGGCCACTACGGCCGCCAGGCTGGCCACGTCGGCGATGGAGAGGTCGAGTTCGGCGACGGTGAGCGCCAGGCCGAAGCCGAGTGCCAGGACCGCGAGGGCGCAGGTGTCCTTGGCGACGTTGAGCAGGTTGCCGGCGGCGGTGAAGTTGTCGGCGAACGCCGCGAAGAACGCGATCATCGCCAGCCCGGCCAAGGCGGTGCCGTAGCGTTCGATCACTTCGCGCACTGGCCTGCTTCCGGCTGCCGCCAATCCGCCAGGCGGTGCGAGATCGGCCGCAGCGCCGCCTCGGTATCGCGGAACACGCTGAACAGTCGGTCGTAATGGGCTTTTTGGGCGGGGTCCGGCCTGTAGCGCCGGGCCGGCCGGGCGAGCGCCTGCTGCCCTTCGGCGAGGCCGGGATAACGGCCGAGCATGGTCCAGGCGGCGATGGCCGCGCCGATCAGGCCGTGCTCGTCGCCTGCGGGGACCACGACGTCGCAGCCGAGGATGTCGGCCTTGATCTGGCACCAGGGGGCGTTGGCCGCGCCGCCGCCGCCGCAGCGCAACTCCTCGATGGCCAGCCCGGTGGCCGCCGCCCGCTTGAGGACGATGCGGTTCAGGAAGGCGACGCCTTCCATGACGGCCTGCAGCAGGTCGGCGGGTCCGTGGCGGCGACCGAGGCCCACGAATGCACCGCGCAGATTGGCGTCCCAGTAAGGCGTGCGCTCGCCCTGGAGGTAGGGCAGGAAGAGCAGCGGCGCCGGGCTGCGGGGCTGGCTGGCCAATTGCGCCAAAGCTGGGCCGATGTCCGCTGGGCCGTTGCGGCAGCCGAGGAGCGACAGCAGCCAGACGAGGGTGTCGCCGCCGGCCTGGCTGGGGCCGCCGAGCTGCACCAGGCCGCCGGTCCAGTCGATCGTCATGAGTCCTTCGGCGGCGGCGGGCCTGGCGCCGACCACGCCGAGCACTTCCGAGGTGCCGGCGATGTTGTAGGCGAAGCCGGGCCGCATCGCGCCGAGGCCGATCGCGCTGGCCCAGGTGTCGTGGGCCATGGCGAGGACCGGCCGCCCGGCGAGTTGCGCGAGCGGACCGTCAAGCCCGCTTCTGACCCGGCCCATGGCGCTGGCCGGCGCGACCAGGCGGGGCAGGAGTTTGGGGTCGAGCCCAGCGGCGGCGAGCAGCGTGCGACCCGCCGGGCCGGGCGTCGCGGCGGCCAGCATGCGGGCCATGGAGACCGGGTCGCTGGCGAGTTCGCCGGTCAGGCGGAGGTTGAGGTAGTCCTTCGGCTCCACAACCGTGGCGAGGCGGCGCATGATCGAGGGGTCGTGTTGCCGCAGCCAGCACAGCCGCGCGATGGGATGGAAGGCGTTGACGTGCGCTGTCTCGGGGTGGCCCTCGGGCAGGCAGGCGCGCAAGGCCGGGAGCGTGGCGGCGGCGCGAGTATCGGCCCAGAGGATGGCGGGCCGGAGGGGCTCACCTTCGGCATCGAGGAGCACCTGCGAGCGCGTCATGCCGCAGATCGCGATGGCGGCGACCCCGGCGAAGCCGTCCGGCGCTTGGCGGGCCAGGCTGGCGGCGGCGGCGGCGAAGCTCGTCCACCAAAGGACGGGGTCGGCCTCCGACCAGCCCGGCGCCTCGGCATGGGCGGGGAGGGCGACGCTGGCGGTGGCCAGGGCGTGGCCCTCAGGGTCGATAAGGGCGAGACGCAGGCTGCTGCTGCCGAGATCGCCGGCCAGGACACAGGGCATTCCGGCAGGCTAGTCCGTGGTTGCGGTGAAGTTCACGCGGGCAGCATATCCCACGCTTCTAGGCAAAGGCCCAGCGCAGGGTGGGGCCGATGCCGAGCGTGCCGGCGCGGACCAGCGGGCCTCTGTCGAGGGAGCCTGCCACTGAGCGGGCGGCTCGAACTCGCGGGCGAAATCTCCCCCCCTGGCCCGGGTGCACCGGCACGCGAGCGCGGGCCATCGCCAGCTACCAGTGCGGCCCGGGCCGGGCGGGTAGCGCGCCCGGCCTACGCACGCCATTCGCCCAGGCCGCCCGGCCCGGCCGACACCACGCCTTCCATCCCGACTGGGCTGGCGCCGGACGACATAAGCCTGGCGAGCGTGCCGGCATCCGCGGCAGGCACCCGCGCGAGCGTTCGGGCGCCGCCAGGCAGCCGCAGCACCACGGCAGCGAAATCCGGGCTGCCGTCCGGGCGAAACGGTATCGTGAAGGCGTCCAGGGTGGCGCGGCCTTCGGCGTCCTCGACGACCAGGGGGGCGGGGCCGCGGCGGCGGTCCGCGTCCGCCTGCCGGTCGGCTACGTGCAGCACGGCGGCGGGCGCCGGTTCACGGCCGAGTGCGAGCGCGTGGTGCCAGGTCAGGTAGCCGCCCTGGCCATACAGCAGCGCGCGCGTGCCGGCCGCCCGCAACGCCTGCACAACGGCGACGGCGGCGTGGGTCATGTAGTTGTTGAGCGGCGCGCCATGGAAGGTCAGCCCGCCCGCGGCGCTGATGGGCGTGCCGGGCGGCAGGCCGAGGTGCCGCAGCGCCATTTTCGGAACGACGGGAAAGCAACTGTACAGTTCCAGCACGTCGAAGGCGGCCGGGCCGCCTTCCGTGACGGCGTCCAGCACGGCTTCCAGCCCGGCGGCGTGCGCGAAACTGTCGCGTGCCATCCAATCCATCGGTTCGGCGGCGGAGGCACCGCCATGGACGTGGACCAGGCGTCCGGGGGATATGCCGGCGGCGCGCGCGGCGGCGAGGCTGGTCAGCAGCACGGCGGCGCCCTGGTTCACCGCCGGGTTTGCCACCATCAGCTTCGGATAGGGCCACGCCACCATGCGGTTGCCCGGCGATACCGCCATGATCTCGTCCGCCCGGCGTGGCGCTTGCAACCATGACCCGGGGGTGCGGGCGGCGGTTTCGGAGAGCTGTGCCCACAGCGCGGCCGACTGCGCGGCGGCTTGCGCGGGCGTCTGGCCCCAGGCGGCCGTGGTAGCGCCTTCGTAAAGCGGATACACCGTAATCGGCTCCGTGATCCCGTGGCGCAACGCCAGGGGATGGAGGTAGCCGCGGTTGCGGGCCGGCAGCCAGGCGTTCCCCTGGGCAGGGCGGCCCGCGGCCGGCTGCGTCCAGGGCAGCGCCAAGCCGCGCCGGGCCGCCTGCGTGGCCGTGTGGCTGCTTTCGGCCCCGCACACGGCGGCCACGGCGCTTTCGCCCCGGGCGATCCGCTGCGCGGCTTCGTGCAGGAACTGCACAGGGGTCTGGCCGCCGATGGGGCCGTGGCGCAGCCGGACCGGGTGGGCCGCCACCGCGCGGGCGAGCTGGGCCGGCAGGTCGTCATACGGCCACGACACGACGCCGACGACGTCCAGGCTGTCCAGCCGGTGCAGCAGGCGCGCGCCTGCGTCCGCCTCCGCGCGGCGAAGCGCGTGCTCGGCCAGAACGGCCGGCTCCAGCCCGTCGGCGGGATCGGCAGGCCGGTCCTTCACCTCGCCGACGCCGACGATCACAGGCGTCGTGTCCGCATCGGCCATGCCCGCCTCCTCTCCCGGTGCCCGGAGCGGACCACCTCCCCGCCAGACTTTCAAGCCGGTCTGGTTGCTCCCGCGCTGCCCTCCTGCCAAGCTCGTCCTGGCCTCCAGGGAGAGCCGTTCCCATGCACGGGCCGAAGGTTGGCAACGGAACCGAGACGGCTGAACAGCCGGTCGTCGAGCAGGACACGTTCAGCCTGTCGCGGGCGCGCCAGATGTTGGCGCTGCTCGACCGCGATCCCGCCAGCCTGCAGGTTGGGGACGTGCTGCCCCGCGGGTGGCACGGCGCCATGTTCGCGCCTGCCGTGCGCCCGGGCAACCTGCGTCCGGACGGATATGCCGGGGTCGGGGTGGAACTGCCCTCCACCGACCTACCTCGGCTGATGTTCGGCGGCCGCCGCATCGGGTTCAGGGGCGACATCAGGATCGGCGCGCCCGCGGAGCGCACGAGCCGCCTCGTGTCCGCAGTTCCCAAGAGTGGCCGGACGGGCCGGCTGCTTGTGGTAACGGTAGAACGCGACATCCGCTGTGGCGGCCCGGATCCTGTCGTCGTGGAGCAGCAGGATTTCGTCCTGCGCGAGGCGGCAGTGCTTGGGCAGGACGAGCCGCAGGCGACGGCGGACGGCGGAACACCCGGCGGCCGTCCCTTCGTCGCCGACGAAGCCACCCTGTTCCGCTACTGCGCGCTGACGTTCAACACGCACCGCATCCACTATGACCATTCCTATGCCACAGGCGTCGAGGGGTATCCGGCGCTGGTCGTCAACGGCAACCTGACCGCGCTTTTGCTGACGGAGCTGTTCCGAGAACAGGCACGGCGGGAGCCGGCCCAGGTAATCACGCGCAACATCCGCCCGCTGTTCTGCGGCCGGACCAACTCCACCCATGCCCGGCCCGAACCCGGCAGCAACACCTGGCGGGTGTGGGCGGAGGACGAAACCGGCCGTCCGGCCCTGGAAGCCTTGATCGCATGAGTGCCCCGCCCCTGGCGAACATCCGGGTTCTGGACTTGACAACGGTGGTGGTCGGCCCGGCCTGCACGCTGCGTCTCGCCGACTACGGTGCGGAGATCATCAAGGTCGAGACCCGCGAGGGGGACATGCTGCGCCGCCTGGGCGGGCACTCACCCACCGGGCAGCACGGCGGCAGCTTCCTGCACCTGAACCGCAATAAGCGGACCGCCTGCCTCGACCTCAAGACCGCTGGCGGGCTGGACGCGCTGCGTCGCATCGCGCTCGGCTGCCACGTGTTCGTGTCCAACATGCGGCCGGACGCGCTCGCCCGGCTGGGACTGGATGCAGTCGCGATGCGGGCGGAGCAACCCGGCTTGGTGCATTGCCTCATCACCGGATTCGGCCCCGGCGGCCCCTACCGCGGCAAGCCGGCCTATGACAGTGTTATCCAAGGCGCGGCGGGCGTCGCGGGCCTGTTCGAGCGCAAGGACGGCGTCCCGGCCTATGTGCCGCTGCTGTTGTGCGACCACGTGACCGGGGAGATCGCGGCCGGGGCCATTCTCGCGGCCCTGGTCGAACGGCAGCGCACCGGAGCGGGCACGGCCATCGAGGTTCCGATGCACGAGACCATGGCCGCCTTCGTGCTAGCCGAGCACATGGGCGGCCGCAGCTTCGATCCGCCTCTGGCCGCGGCGGGAGAC
Organism: uncultured Acetobacteraceae bacterium; assembly: GCA_964235765.1. Lineage (GTDB taxonomy): Bacteria > Pseudomonadota > Alphaproteobacteria > Acetobacterales > Acetobacteraceae > JAVVHH01. The sequence goes on along the minus strand of CAXSDH010000006.1, from coordinate 1,925 downwards.
GCGCGCCAACTGGATCGCAACAACAGCCCGGTGCAGACGGCCGATGGTTGGCTCAGCCTGAGCGCGAACACGGATGCGCAGGTCACCGCCTTCCTGCGTGCGGCCGGCCGGCCGGGGCTGACCGACGACCCGCGCTTTCGCACGGTGGCGAGCCGGCTGCGGCATGTTAGGGACTGGTACGCCACGCGCGCTGCCCTTGTGCGGACGCGCACAACAGCCGAGTGGCTGCGCCTGCTGGACGAGGCCGACGTGCCCGCCATGCCGTGCCACACGCTTGACACGCTGATGGACGACCCGCATCTGCAAGCTGTGGACTTGGTCGGGCCTGCCATCCACCCGACTGAAGGGGCGGTGTGGCAGTTGCGGCCCACAGTGGTGTTCGACGGCGCCACGCGCACGCCCGGGAGGCCGGCGCCCCCGATCGGCTTCGACACACGGGAGGTTCTGGCACAGGCCGGCCTGAAACCGGTTGAGATTGAGGTGCTGTTCGCGAGGGGCGCAGCCTACCAGTCCCAACTCGGCCGAACGTGGCCGGAACAAGAAGCAGAGGAACGTGAATGATCGGCACCACACGGCGTGGCTTCGTGGCGGCCCTTGGGGCCACCACACTTGTTGCCGGCGCGCCGGTGGCGCGCGCCCAGCCGGCCCGCATCCGCCTCGGCCTGCTCACGGACCTGTCCGGCAATAACCGCGACACGGGGGGCCTCAGTTCGGCCGCCTGCGCGCGCCAAGCAATTGCCGAAGCCCGGGGCGGCATGGATGTGGAACTGCTGGTGGCAGACCACCAGGAGAAGGTCGATGTGGGGCTCGGCATCGCCCGGGAATGGCTGGATCGCGACGGGGTGGACGCCATCCTCGATGTCAACAACTCGGCGCTGGCGCTGGCGGTGTCCAACCTGGTGCGGGAAAAGGACCGCCTGCACCTGAACACGGGCGCTGCCACCTCCGCCCTTACCGGCAGCGCCTGCAACCCGAACACGTCAGCCTGGACGGTGGATACTTGGTGCCGCGCGCACGGGACAGCCGCAGCCGTGCTGAAAGGCGGCGGCCTCAAGTGGTTCTTCATCACCGCGGACTACGCCTTCGGCCATGCCATTGAGGAGGATGCGACCGCCGTCATCAGGGCGGCCGGCGGCATGGTCGTCGGCTCGGCCCGGTATCCGTTCCCGACCACCACGGACTTCTCCGCCCTGCTGGTGCAGGCCTCCAGCAGCGGCGCGGACGTGGTCGCCTTCGCCAACACGGGGACGGACCTCGCAAACTGCGTGAAGCAGGGGCGCGAGTTCGGCCTTCCGCGCCCAGGCCAGCGCCTGGTCGCAATGTCCGGTTACATCACCGACATTCACGGTATCGGCATCGGCGACGCGCAGGGCCTCGCCATGACGGAGAACTTCTACTGGGACCTGAACAGCCGCACCCGCGCCTTCGCCGCCCGGGTGCGAAACGCGACGGCGGCCAACTGGCCCAGCACGTCGCATGCCGCCGCATATGCCGCCACGCTGCATTACTTAAAGGTCGCAGCCGACATGGGGCCGGCAGAAGCAAAAAAGTCCGGCGCGGCGACCATGGCCGCCATGAAGCGCCGCCCGACGGACGACGACTGTTTCGGCCCCGGCGTGCTGCGTGAGGACGGCCGCAAAATTCACCCGGCCTTCCTATTCCAGGTCAAAAAACCGCAAGAAAGCACGGGACCGTGGGACCTGTTCACCGTGACCAGCACCATCCCGGCAGCGCAGGCATTCCGCCCCTTGGCTGAAGGAGGCTGCAAGCTCGCGCCTGGCTGACCGGGATGGTGCAAGGGACCGCCACCGCAAGGGCGCGTCCGATGTGGAGCCGCGGCTCCGGTATCAGTGCATGCCGGAGGACGGCGCCGGCACCGTCCCACGGCGCGTCCCGACCCCGGGTTGTTTCGGTGCGACAAGCCG
>CAXSDH010000005.1:0-96837 GCA_964235765.1 uncultured Acetobacteraceae bacterium | reverse complement strand
CGCTGGCGGCTGCTGTCCTCGGCGATGTAGCTCGCCTCCAGCCGCTCCGGCAGCACGAAATCCACTTGCAGGGTGCCGCATTGCCAATCCCGCCCGATCGCGTCGCGCAGCACGAACTCGAGCTTGGGGCCGTAGAAGGCGCCCTCGCCCGGGTTCAGCTCGTAATCCACCCCCGCGATGGCGCAAGCGTCCTTCAGAGCGCCTTCCGCCCGGTCCCACGTCTCGTCCGACCCGGCGCGCGCGGCCGGGCGGTCGCTGAACTTCACCCGGAAGCTCTCGAAGCCGAAGTCCCGGTACACCGAAGAGAGCAGCTCCACGAACCGCACGGTCTCGTCGGCGATGCCCGCCTCGGTGCAGAAGATGTGCGCGTCGTCCTGGGTGAAGGCGCGCACCCGCATGATGCCGTGCAGCGCGCCGCTCGGCTCGTAGCGGTGGCAGGCGCCGAACTCCGCCAGCCGCAGCGGCAACTCGCGATAGGAGCGCAGGCCCTGGCGGAAGATCAGCACGTGGCACGGGCAGTTCATCGGCTTGAGCGCCAGCGTGGTGTCCTCGTCCTCCACGCGGGCGATGAACATGTGCTCCTTGTAGTTCTCCCAGTGCCCGCTGGCTTCCCACAGCCGACGGTCCACCAACTGGGGCGTCTTGACCTCCTGGTAGCCGTTCGCCTCCAGCCGGCGGCGCATGTAGGCCTCCGCGGTGCGGTACAGCCGCCAGCCCTTCGGGTGCCAGAACACGCTGCCCGTCGCCTCGTCCTGCATGTGGAACAGGTCCATCTCGCGGCCGATGCGTCGATGGTCCCGGCGCTCGGCCTCCTCCAACTGGTGCAGGTGGGCGTCCAGCTCCTTCTGGTCGCGCCAGGCCGTGCCGTAGATGCGGCTCAGCATGGCGTTGCGGTGGTCGCCCCGCCAATAGGCGCCGGCGACCTTCATCAGCTTGAACGCCGTGCCCACGTCCCCCGTGCCGCGCATATGCGGGCCGCGGCACAGGTCGATCCACTCGCCCTGCTTGTAGAGCGTGATCACCTCGGTTGCCGGCAGGTCGCGGATCAGTTCGGCCTTGTAGGCCTCGCCGCGCCCCTCGAAGAAGCGGATCGCGTCGTCGCGGTCCCAGACCTCCCGCTCGAAGGGGGCATTGCGGGCGACGATCTCGCGCATGCGGCCCTCGATGGCCGCGAAGTCGTCCAGCTTGAACGGCTCGTTGCGGGCGAAATCGTAGTAGAAGCCGTTCTCGATCGAGGGGCCGATGGTCACCTGCGTGCCGGGATACAGGCCCTGCACCGCCTCGGCCAGCACATGCGCGGTATCGTGGCGGATCAGCTCCAGCGCCTCCGGGTCCCGCCGTGTCACGAACACCACGTCGGCATCGGCGTCGATCCGGCGCGACAGGTCGGAGAGCACGCCGTCCACCTTCATGGCCAGCGCCGCACGCGCCAGACCCGGGCCGATGGCGGCGGCCACGGCGGCGCCGGTCACCGGTGCGTCGAAGCGGCGAACGGAGCCGTCGGGCAGGGTGATGGCGGGCATGGGCGGGAACTCTCCAGATTGGGCCGTCCGTAATGGCCTCACGGCAGGGCGGCTGCAACCCTCGCGACCGCAAGGTCTGCCAAGTTGGCCTCGCGCAGCACCACGGCGCGGGGCGGCGCGGTCAGCGCCGGGTCGCTCTCGGCCGAGAACAGCGCGATGCAGGGGCAGCCTACCGCGGCGGCCAGGTGCATCGGCCCGGTGTCGTTGCCGACGGCGAGCGTCGCCCGTGCAGCCAGGCCAGCCAGGTCCGGCAAGGTCGTGCGCCCGGTGAGGTCGTGCGCCTGCGGACAGCACGCCACGATGCGCGCGGCGAGCGGGCCGTCGCCCGCAGCACCCACCACCACGGGCCGCAAGCCGCGCTCGTGCAGCAGATGGGCCAGCGCCCCGAACCGCTCCGCCGGCCAGCGCTTGGCCGGGCGGTGCGGCGCCGCCCCCGGCGCCAGCAGCGCGTACGGGGGCGGGACCGCGGGGCCGGCCGCAAGCAGCCAGTCGAGGCCGGGTTGCGGGAACCGGGTGATGCCGGCCAGTTCGAGCTGCTCCCGCTGCCGGTCCAGCGTGTGCATGCGGTTGCGGGCCGGGTTGCGGTGCGGATGCGAGGCGCCCCGGGCGATACCGGACCAGGCCGGGCGCCCCGCCAGCCGGTGATAGCGCCCGGAGCGGCCTGAGGTCTGCAGGTCGTAAACGAAGTCGAAGCCCTGCAGATCTTCGCGTAGGCGGCGGAGCCCCGGCAGGTCCCACCAGGCCGGCCTCGCATCAAGCGCCACCCGGTCGAACCACGGGCAGAGCCGCGCCAGGGCGGCGAACGGCGCCGTGGTCAGCAAGGTGATCTCGGCCTGCGGATGGTGCGCGCGGATCGCCGCGAAGGGGCCGAAGGCGAGCACGAAGTCGCCCAGCGCGCCCAGCTTGATCACCAAGATCCTCAACCCAGCAGCTCGCGGTACACATCGAGTGTCGCCGCCTGCATCGACGCCGTGGTGTATCGCCCCAGCACGGCCGCACGCGCCCGCTCGCCCAGGGATTGGCGGTCCGCAGGCGACATGGCCAGCGCATGGTCGAGCGTCGCCGCCAGCGCGTCCACGTCGCCGGGCGGCACCCGCCAGCCGGTGACCAGGTGCTCCACCGTTTCCGCCGCCCCGCCATGGTCGGTGGCGATCACCGGGCGGGCCATGGCCTGCGCTTCGATCACGGCACGGCCGAAGCCCTCGGGGTCGGTGGAAGCGCTGACCACCACGTCGGCCAGCATCAAGGCGGCGGGCATGTCGTCGCAGTGGCCGGCGAAACGCAGCCGGTCCGCGATCCCCGCCGCCGCCGCCTGCTGCTCCAGCTCGCGGACGAAGCGCTCGCGGCCCTCCGTCGCGCCGACCAGCACGCAACAGGCGCCGGCGTGGCGCAGCCGGGCCATGGCGCCGATCAGCACCTCCTGGCCCTTCCAGCGGGAGAGCCGGGCCGGCAGCATGACCGTCGCCGCGCCGTCCGGCAGGCGCCAGGCCTCGGCGAGCCGGGCGATGCGCGGCATGGACACGCGGGCCGGGTCGAACAAGGCGGGGTCCACGCCGCGCGGGATGACGCGGATGCGCGCGGGATCGACCCGGTGGCGGGAGAGCAGCAGCGACTCGACGAACCGGCTGATGGCAATCACCCGCTCGCCCCTGGCCATGACCGCGTTGTAGGCCCGCTTGCCCGGCGCGTTCTCGTTATAGATGCCGTGGTAGGTGGTGACGAAATGCGCCCCGGTGCGCCGGGCGGCGAGCAGGGACGACCAGGCGGGCGCGCGGGAGCGGGCATGGACGATGCCGGCGCGCTCGGCCCGGATCAGCCCGGCGAGGCGGCCCGCATTGCGCCAGATGCCGACCGGATTCTTGGTGGCCAGCGGCAAGGCGACGTGCCGCCCGCCAGCCCGGCCCACCGCGGCCGCCAGCCGCCCGCCCGCGCTCGCCACCAAGGCGGTCCCGCCCGCGCCCGCGATGGCCTGGGCCATCTCGACGGCGCCGCGTTCCACGCCGCCGCTTTCGAGCCGCGGGAGCACTTGCAGGATAACGGCGCCGGGGGGAAGCGCGGGAGGAAGCGGGGGCATGCGGCGCTATAACATGCGCCGCCCCCGGCGCCAGAAGCGGAGGGCGCTACCAGCCGCGGTAGCCGCGCCCGTAGTAGCCGCGCCCGTAGTAGCCTCGATTGTAGTAGCCCCGGTCGCTGGCCAGCGCGCCGCCGATCACGGCCGCCCCTACCGCGGCGGCGGCGACCCCGCCGACCACCTGGTTGTTCACGTTCTCCTGCTGCACTTGCGCATTGAGCGGCGCAACGGCCTGGCAGGCATAGGGGTTGCCGTAATTGCAGTCCTGCACGGCCGAATTCAACGCCCCTTGCGTGGGCGCGACGCAGGCGGCGGCCAGCAGGGGCAGCAGGAGTATGATGCGCACGAACGTTTCCTTCATTGTCTGGACCTATAGTTTTCCCTAGATGTTCCGCTTTGGCAAGGGTCGTCGGGGGCGAGATGCACGAGGTAGGAAGGCTGGCGCGCGCGGACGGCGTGGAACTCGCCTGTGTGCTTACGCCCGGGCGCGGCCCCACGACCGTCTTCCTGCCGGGTTACAGAAGCGACATGTCCGGCGCCAAGGCCCTCGAGGTGGAGGCGTTCTGCGCCGCGCACGGCGTCGCCTGCTTGCGGCTGGACTACTCGGGCCACGGGGCCAGCGGCGGCCAGTTCACCCTGGGCAGCATCGGCATCTGGACCGACGACGCGCTGCTGCTGATCGACCGGCTGACGCAGGGCAAGCTGGCGCTGGTCGGCTCCAGCATGGGTGGCTGGATCGCCCTGTTGGCCGCCCTCGCTCGCCCCGGCCGGGTTGCCGGCCTGATCGGCATCGCCGCCGCGCCTGACTTCACCGAAACCCTGATGTGGGAGGCAATGACCCCCGCCGAGCGCGCCGCCCTGATGCGGGACGGCGTGCTGCCGGTGCCGAGCCAGTATGGCGAACCCTATCCCGTGACCAGGCGCCTGATCGAGGACGGGCGCACCCGGCTGCTGCTGGACCACCCCATCCCCCTCGCCTGCCCCGTGCGCCTGCTGCAAGGCCAGCAAGACGCCGACGTGCCGTGGCAAACGGCCGTGCGCCTGGCAGAGCGCCTGGTGGCCGCCGACGTGCAGGTCACGCTCATAAAAGACGGCGACCATCGCCTTTCCCGCCCGCAGGACCTGGCATTACTGCGTGGCGCGCTCGCCGGCCTCCTGCTCGAGGATGGCGCGTAGGCCCTCGCGGTAGCTCGGATACGCCCATCGCAGGCCCAAGGCCGCCTGGGTCTTTCGGCTGGCGACCCGGCGGTTCTCCGCCCAGAAACTGCGCCCCATCGCGCTCATGGCGCCTGCTGCCTGGTGGAACGGGATCAACGGCGGCGGGGCCACGCCGAGCAGGCCGGCCGCCTCCGCCACCACGTCTGCCGAGGCGGCCGGCTCGTCGTCGGCGAGGTTCAGCACGCGCGCACCTGGCGGCCGTTGCTGCTGCATCGCGGCAAGCACCGCGGCCGCGATGTCGTCCCGGTGAACCCGGCCGAACAGATGGCCCGGCCGCTCCACCCGGCGCGCCCGCCCGGCCCGGAGATCATCGAAGGCCGAGCGGCCCGGCCCGTAAATGCCCGCCACGCGGAACACATCCACGGCACAACGCTCGAACGCGGCACGCCACTGGCGTTCCGCATCCAGCCGGCGCTGGCCGCGGGAGCCGCTGGGCGCCGGCGCGGTATCCTCGTCCACCCAGCCGCCCGCCCGGTCGCCATAGACGCCGGTGGTGGACAGCAGCCCGGCCCAGCGCAGGCGGGGTGCCGCGGCAAGCTCTCGCCCGAAGCTGAGCAGCGCCGGGTCGCCATGTTCGCCGGGGGGCGCGGTTTGCACGAGGTGGGTGGTTTGGGGCAGCGCCTCCGCGGCATGCGCAGCGCCGATCAACACGACCCCCGGGGGCGGGGCGAGCCGTTCCGGCCTGCGGCTGGTCGCCACCACCCGCCATCCCATCGCCGCCGCCCGGGCAGCGATCGCGGTTCCGGTATAGCCCAAGCCGAATACGAGCAGCTGGATTGCGTCCATCGGGTAGCCTCTGTCGTTTGCCGGCGCGAGATCGTGAGGGTAAAGTGGGAACGTAATGGCGAATCGAAGCGCGGTCGTCGGCGCCGTGGTGGCCTTGGGCCTTGCCATGGCGGCCGCAGGAGTATGGTGGCAGCGTCAAGCCGGCCCGGAGGCCGCGCCCGCCTCGCTGGAAATGCTGCCCGTTCCCCCGATCCCGCCCCGCATCGCCGAGGGCGAGGATTATGACAAGTGCATGGCCATGCTCAACACCGACCCGAGCGGCGCCCGCGCGTTCGCCGATGCGTGGGAGGCGACGGGCGGCGGCGAGGGCGCGACGCATTGCCTGGCCCTGGCCGAAATCGCGCTCGGCGAGCCGGAGAAAGGGGCGGAACTCATGGATAAGCTGGCCGGGCGCAGCAAGGCGCCCCCGGCGGCGCGGGCCTCGATCTACGGCCAGGCAGGCCAGGCTTGGCTGATCGCCGGCACGCCGGACCGCGCCTACGGCTCCGCCACGCTAGCGCTGTCGATGACGCCGGACGATGCGGACCTGCTGATCGACCGTTCGATCGCCGCCGCCAGCCTCGAGCGCTACCACGACGCGGTGGACGACCTGACCCATGCGCTCGACCTCGATCCGCGCCGGGCCGACGCGCTGGTTTTCCGCGCCGCCGCGTGGCGCCACCTGGAGCAACTCGACCTCGCGCAGGACGATATCGACCGCGCGTTCGCCCAGGACGGCGAGAACCCGGATGCCTTGCTGGAGCGCGGCATCCTGCGCCAGCGCCGCGGCGACCAGGCCGGCGCGCGGCGGGACTGGGAGCAGGCGATCCAGCTTTCACCCGACAGCGCCACCGGCGATTTGGCGCAGCAGAACCTGGCGCTGTTGGAAGCCGGACCGGAACGGCGCTAGAAGCCCATCTGCAACCTGGAGAGAGTACATATGGCCGCCTTCAAGGGCAGCACCTTCAAAGACCGCGCCACCGCCGCCGCCGACGCCAAGAAGGCGTTGCTGGAGACGTTCCGCGCGCGGCCGCCGGCCGACGACCCGGCCGTGCTCGCACGCCAAGCCGAGCGCCGCGCCATCATCGAGGCGCGCGACATCCGTAGCGCGGAACGCAAGACGCTGAAGGAAGCCGAGGCGGTGCGAATCGTCGCCGCCGACACGGCCCGCCTTGAAGCCGAAGCCGCCGCTGCTGCCGAGGCGGCTGCGCGGGCCGTCGAGCAGGCTGCGCGGGACGAAGCCATCAAAGCCGAACGCAAGGCCGCGCGGGACGCCAAATACGCGGCGCGAAAGGCGCGGCGCTAAAACGGGCGGCCGGGCTCAGGAGACCGAGGCGTTACGGGCCTGCAAAGCCAGCGCCCGGTCCGGCCAGTCCGTGATCAGCCCATCGGCGCCCCAGCGGATCAGCCGGCGCATGTCGGAAGGCTCGTTGACCGTCCAGGGGATCACCTTCAGCCCAAGCGCCTGCGCCCGGGCCAGCAGGGGCCGGGTCAGCTCCGTGTGGAACGGCGTCCATGTTCCGCCACCTTCCTCCCGGATGGCGTCGGGCACCGCATTCATGCCGGGGGAAGCTGGGCCGGGGGAAGCTGGCGGGATGCCGCGCCAGAGCAACGCGTCCGCGACAGTCTCGGCCCGGGTCAGCCAGCCACGCGCGATATCGGGCCGGACCTGGCGAACATGCCGCGGCGCCCGCCAGTCGAACGACTGCACCACGACGCGCGACGCCGCGTCCGCGCCATCGATGACCCGCAGCACGCGGTCGGCCATCTCCTCGGCGGCCACGGTCCACTCAGGATGTCCGGGCAGCAGCTTCAGTTCGATGTTGAACCGCAGCCCGGGCAGGCGCAGCACCTGCTCCAATGCTGGGATGCGCGCGCCGTCCTGCGGAGTTTGGCTGCCGTACAGCCCGGCATAGGCCGTGCCTGGCCGGATGCGGCCCACGTCGTATGCGGCCAGGTCCGCAAAGGTCAGGTCGCGCAGCAGGGGGCCGGGGGCCGGCAGCCACGCGCCGTCCGCCCCGCGCGCGAGGTCCGGATTCAGCGCGGGGTCGTGATGCACGACGGCGACTCCGTCACGCGTGACGCCCACATCGAGTTCGAAGCAGCGCACGCCGAGGCGGGCGGCAGCCTCGAAGCCCTGGATGGTGTTTTCGGGGAACAGGCCGCGGGCGCCGCGGTGGCCTTGCACGTCGAACATGCCAAGTGCTTGCTGGCAGCCTGCGCCCTGGTCAAGATGGATTATGGACAACGTATCGCCGGGCGCCGGCAGGATTCTCGGTGTGCTGGGCGGCATGGGGCCGCTCGCCAGCGCCCACTTCATGGCCCGGCTGACCCTGCTCACCCCGGCCGGGCGCGACCAAGACCATATCCCGGCCGTGCTGTGGTCCGACCCTCGCGTGCCCGACCGCGGCCTGGCCTGGCGGGGCGCCGGGCCGGACCCCCTGCCCTGGCTGGTGCACGGCCTGCACAGCCTGGCCGCTGCGGGCTGCGGCGCCGTCGCCATCCCGTGCAACACGGCGCATGGCTGGATCGACGGCATGCGGGCCGCGACCTCATTGCCGATCTTGCACATCATCGATGCCGCCGCCGCCGACCTGCGGCGCCAGGGCGTCGGCCCCGGGCTGGTCGGCGTGATGGGCACTGCGGCCACCCTGGAAATGCGCTTGTACCAGGAGCGGCTGGAGGCGCTGGGCTGGCCTTGCCTACAGCCGGACGACGCGGAGATGGCCCGGCTGGTCACGCCCGCCATCGCCGCCGTCAAAGCCAATCGAGTGGCGGACGCCTACGCACCGTTGGCCGAAGCGGTGGAACTGCTCCGCGGCCGGGGAGCCCGAGCCGTCGTGCTGGGATGCACCGAAATTCCGCTCGGCATCCAGGCCGGACCTTGGCAGGCGCTAGCGGTGCCGATCGTCGACACCGTCGACGCGCTGGCTCGCGCCGCTATCGTCTGGGCACGCACATAGGGCGGGTTGCCGGGCCTAGTCGCACTCGCAGCCGGGCGTCGGCCCGGTTTTGGCCTGCACCACGTGATGGTCGATCCACTCCGCGACCAGCCGGCGCGCCTCGTTCAACGAAGCTTCCGGATGATGGATGCGATACAGGGTGGTGCAGGCGCGAAACGCGTCGGGGTCGGCGTTGCCGAAGCCGCGCAGTTCGCGGTAGGCCGTGACGACCGCCCGCTCGCACCGCCTTGCAATCGTGCTGACCTCACGAACCACTGCCAACCCCTAATTGCGACTCGTTCTCACGAACGCCGTAATGTAGGACTTGGTCCCGCCGCACGCAAGCCGCGCTATCCCGTGGCCACGATCTCTGCCAGGGCGCGGCCGACTTCCTCGGTCCCTGCCTGGCCGCCCATGTCCCGCGTGCGCGGCCCGCCTTCACGCAGCAGCGTCTCGATGGCGCGGACGACGGCGGCCGCCGCGTCGGTCTCTCCCAGGTGTTCCAGCATCATCGCGCCCGACCAAACCTGGCCGATCGGGTTGCAGATGTGCTGCCCCGCGATATCGGGGGCGGAGCCGTGCACCGGCTCGAACATGCTGGGGTGGGTGCGTTCGGGGTTGATGTTGGCGCTGGGCGCGATGCCGATGCTGCCGGCCACCGCGGGTCCGAGGTCGCTGAGGATGTCGCCGAACAGGTTGCTCCCCACCACCACGTCGAACCAATCCGGATGCTGCACGAAGTGGGCGCAGAGGATGTCGATGTGGAACTGGTCCGTGGCGACGCCGGGGTAGCTCTTGGCCATGGCGGCGAAGCGCTCGTCCCAATATGGCATCGTGATCGTGATGCCGTTCGATTTCGTGGCGGAGGTGAGTTTGCGGCGCGGCCGGGTCTGCGCCAGCTCGAAGGCGTATTTCAGGATGCGGTCCACGCCGTGCCGGCTGAACACGCTCTGCTGGGTGACGAACTCGCGGTCGGTGCCTTCGAACAAGCGGCCGCCCAGGCTGGAATACTCGCCCTCGGTGTTCTCGCGCACCACGTAGAAGTCGATGTCCTTCTCGGTACGGCCGGCCAGCGGCGTGCGGGCGCCGGGCATCAGCCTGCACGGCCGCACGCTGGCATACTGGTCGAAGCCGCGGCGGATCGGGATCAGCAGGCCCCATAGGGAGACATGATCCGGCACATCCGGCCAGCCGACTGCGCCCAGGAACACCGCATCGTGCCGGCGCAGTTGCTCCAGGCCGTCTTCCGGCATCATCGCGCCCTCCCGCTTGAAGCGGTCGCACGACCAGTCGTAATCGGTGATGCCGAGCTTGAAGCCGAAGCGCGTCGCTGCGGCCTCCATCACCCGCATGCCCTCGGGCACCGTCTCCTTGCCGATGCCGTCACCCGGTATCGCCGCGATCTTATAGGTCCGGTCCATGCGCTTCCCCTTCGTTCCCGCCAGATTGGACGCTCGCCGCCCGGCGGTCTAGGACGGAGCCTGGCGAGGGGCGGGACGATGGCAGCGGAACACATGACGGATTGGGACCGGGACGCGGCGCTGACCACGGCGCGTATCCTGCTGGAGATCAAGGCAGTGAACTTCCGGCCCGAAGAGCCCTACACGTTCACCTCCGGCTGGAAGTCGCCCGTCTACATCGATTGCCGCCGCATCATCTATTTTCCCCGCGCCCGTGCCCGCATTTGCGAGCTGGCCGCCGAGAAGATCGGCCGCCACGTCGGCTACGAGACGATCGAGGCCGTAGCGGGCGGCGAGACCGCAGGCATCCCCTTTGCCGCCTGGATCGCCGACCGGATGATGACGCCCATGGCCTACGTCCGCAAGAAACCCAAGGGTTTCGGACGCAATGCTTTGATCGAAGGCGATGTGCCGGAAGGCCTTCGCACCCTGCTTGTCGAGGACCTGACCACCGACGGCCAGTCCAAGATCCGCTTCGCCCAGTCGCTGCGCGATGCCGGCGCCCTGGTGAATCATGCGTTCGTGGTGTTCTTCTACGGCGTGTTCCCCGGCAGCTTCGAAACGCTGGCCAAGATGGACATAACCCTGCACCACCTCTGCACCTGGTGGGACGTGCTGGAGGCCTGCCGGGACCGGCCGTATTTCGCCGAACCCGCGCTGGCGGAAGTGCGCCGCTTCCTGGAAAACCCGGTCGCCTGGTCGGCCGCACATGGCGGCGTCGCATCGGCGGCCGAGGCTGCCGAGCGCAAGGCGGCGCTCGACGCGTAACGCCGGGGTTCCAACCGGCGCGGGAAAGGGCCTAAGCTCGGCTGTCCCTCGATAGCAGGTCCTTCATGAGCCCTCCCCGCGCCAACTCCGCCGCCGCCCGCGACGTCGCCCACGTATTGCACCCCTATACCGACCTGAGGGCACATCAGGAGCAGGGCCCGATGATCATCACCCGCGGCAAGGGGGTGCGGGTGTACGACGACGCCGGGAAGGACTATATCGAGAGCGTCGCCGGGCTGTGGTGCGCGAGCCTGGGGTTCAGCAACGAGCGGCTGGCCAAGGCGGCCTACGACCAGATGCTCAAGCTGCCGTTCTACCACTCGTTCACCGCCAAGTCGCACGAGCCGCTGATCGATCTCTCGGAGATGCTGATCGCCCGCGCCCCGGTGCCGATGAGCAAGGTGTTCTTCGCCAATTCCGGCTCCGAGGCGAACGACACCGCCGTCAAGATGGCGTGGTACTACAGCAACGCCCTCGGCCGGACGGCCAAGAAGAAGATCATCGGCCGGATCAAGGGCTACCACGGGATCACCATCGCCGCCGGGTCGATCACCGGGCTGCCGAACAACCATCGCAGCTTCGATATCCCACTGCCGGGCTTCATCCACACCATGACCCCGCATTTCTACCACGGCGCCGAGCCGGACGAGTCCGAGGAGGCGTTCGCCACCCGCTGCGCCGAGGAACTCGAGAAGCTGATCCTGGCCGAAGGGCCGGACACGGTGGCCGCGATGTTCGCCGAGCCGGTGATGGGCGCCGGGGGCGTGATCGTGCCGCCGCGGACCTACTTCGGGAAGATCCAGGCCGTGCTGCGCCGCTACGACGTGTTGCTGGTGGCCGACGAGGTCATCTGCGGTTTCGGTCGCACCGGCAGCTACTGGGGCAGCCAGACGTTCGGGGTGGAGCCGGATATCCTTACCTGCGCCAAGGCGCTGTCATCCTCTTACCTGCCGATCTCGGCCGTGATGGTAAACGACCGCGTGTTCCAGGCGCTGGCCGATGAGAGCCACGCGATCGGTACCTTCGGCCACGGCTACACCTATTCCGGCCACCCAGTCCCGGCCGCCGTCGCCATCGAAACGCTCAAGATCTATGACGAGATGGGCCTCGTGGACCATGTCCAGGCGGTCGGAGCCTTCATGCAGGAGGAGCTGCGGCGCCGCTTCGCGGAGCACGAACTGGTGGGCGAGGTCCGCGGTGTCGGCATGGTGGCGGGCGTGGAGCTGGTGGCCGACCGCGCGGCCCGGCGCAACTTCGACGCCCAGGACAAGGTCGGCGCGCGCTTGGCCAAGCTCTGCGAAGCGCACGGCGTGATCGCACGCGCCTTGCCGGGCGACACCCTGGCGTTCAGCCCGCCGTTGATCATGACCAAGGACGAGGTCGCCGAGATGCTGGACCGGGTCGGCCTCGCCCTCGACGAGCTGGCCGTCCACTTGCGCCGCGAGCGGATCGCGGTCGTTAGCTCGCGCGGCTGACGGTGTAGTCGGCGACGTTCGCCAGGGCGTCGCGCAACGGGCTGGGCGGGAAGGCTGCCAGTGCCACCTTCGCGCTGTCGGCGAACCCGGACGCATGATCGAGCGTGGTGCGAATGGCGCCGCAGCGGGCGATGAGGGTCATGGCCCGGTCCAGGTCTGTCCCAGTCTGGCTGCTCGCCTCGATGGTGCGGACCCAGAACTTCCGCTCCTCCGCGTCGGCTGAGCGGTACGCGGCCAGCACCGGCAAGGTGACCTTGCCTTCGCGGAAGTCGTCGCCCACGGTCTTGCCCAGCGTGGCCTGGTCGGCGGTGTAATCGAGGGCGTCATCGACCAGTTGGAAGGCGATGCCCAGATTGGTGCCGTACTCGGCCAACGCGTGTTGCTCGGCGGCGGGCCGATCGGCCACCACCGCGCCCACCTGGCAGGCCGCCGCGAACAGTGCCGCCGTCTTGCCACGGATGACCTCCAGGTACTGCGCCTCGGAGGTGGACAGATCATTCTGGGTGACGAGCTGCAGGACCTCCCCCTCGGCGATCGTAGCAGCCGCCTTGGACAGAATGGCCAATACCTGCAGCGAGCCGTCGGCCACCATGAGCTGGAATGCCCGGGCAAACAGGAAGTCGCCGACCAGCACCGAAGCCTTGTTGCCGAACACGGAATTGGCGCTGGACAGGCCGCGTCGCAACAGGCTTTCGTCCACGACATCGTCATGCAGCAGGGTCGCGGTATGGATGAACTCGACGCAGGCCGCCAAGTCGATGTGGCGGACGCCATCATAACCGCACATCCTGGCGGTCGCCAAGGTCAGCAAGGGCCGCAGCCGCTTCCCGCCAGCGGCAACGATGTGCGCCGCCAACTGCGGGATCAAGGCCACCGGGCTGTTCATGCGTGCGACGATGGCGCGATTGCAAGCGGCGATATCCGGACCAACAAGGCCCACGAGCTGCGCCAGCGCATCCGGCTCGGCATCGAGGATCGGCGTGCCCGGCGGCGGCAACGGCGTGGTGGCAATGTCCAAACTAAACTCCCGACGTGATCGCAGCAGCGGCCGAGCGAAGTCCCGGTCCAACTCCGCCGAACACGGCACAGGCGATGTTGCCGCTGCAGGGCACCATATCGGCGGCCCAGAAAACCGGTCAAGCTGTGCCGCTCCGATCCACCGCATCCAGCCCTGGCGAAACCGCATGCGCACCCTGGCAATCTCGAACAACCTCGTCCGCCTCAGCTTTCTCACCGCCTTGCTGCGCGACGCCGGGATCGAGTCCGTGCTGCTGGACGGCTATGTCAGCGCGGTGGAGGGCAGCATCGGCGCAATCCCGCGCCGCTTGGCGGTGCTGGCCGAGGATGAGGCCCAGGCAAGGCGGGTGCTGATGGAGGCCGGTGAAGCCTAGGCCATGCTCGAAACCAGCGGGCATCTACTGGGTGGGCGGCTGCGCTATGCCCAGCCCAAGCACGGCTTTCGAACGGGGATCGAGCCGGTCCTGCTGGCGGCAGCGGTCCCCGCGAAACCGGGCGAACGCGTTCTGGAGGCCGGCACGGGGGCCGGCGCCGGTCTTCTCTGCCTGGCGGCGCGAGTTCCGGGGCTGGTGGGAGTCGGGGTGGAAATCGACCCGGCCATGGCAACGCTTGCCAGGCGAAACATCGCCGCCAACGGCATGGCCGACCTACAGATTGTGACGGGACCCGTGGCCACGCCGCCGCCGGGCCGGTTTCATCATGCCTTCGCCAACCCGCCCTGGCACGACCCGGCCTCGACGCCCTCGCCGGTTGCTCCGCGCCGGCTGGCCAAGCAAGCCAGCGGACCCGGTATTGCAGCCTGGATACAGGCGCTCCGCGGGGCATTGCTGCCTGAAGGCACCCTCACCCTCATCATTCCCGCAGGCTTGGCCGACCGCGCTGATGCGTTGATGCGGGCCTGTGGCCTGCAAACCATCGTCCGGACGCCGCTTTTGCCGAAGGTGGACCGGCCCGCCAAGCTCATGCTGATCTCGGGCAACGCGGCCCTCGGCGTCGGCCGCGTCGGCCGCGGCCTGGTGCTGCATGAAGTTGACGGACGCTACACGCCCGAAGCAGACGCAGTGCTGCGCGGCGGCGGGGCGATTGCGAGTTAGCCAGGTCCTTCCGCGTGGCGGATCTGCCACATCCGCTCATACGCCGCCACCAGGCTCTCCATATTACGCCGGCGATTAGCGTCCGCCTGCACCGGGCGGCGCGCCAGCATCAACTCCAGCACGCGCAGCACGTGGCCAGCAATCTCTAAGTCATTGTGATCGCACGCGTGATGAAAGGCGACGAGCAGCTTGTCTTCCAGCCGCCGAGTATGCCGACGTGAGGGCCCAGCGACCTGCGCAAAGTCGCCGTCCTCCACCCGGCCCTCGTCGAACGTGCTGCTCACAGCAACTGCATGGCGCCTTGCGGCTGATCCGTCTCGAATACGGCGCCGGCAAACGCCTCCTCCCAAGAGCCCAGCGTCGAGGCCCGGCTGTATTCGGTGGAGCGGTTCTCGAAGAAATTGGCGTGCTCCACCGCGTTCAGCATGTCGTCGAGCCAAGTCAATGGGTTGTCTTCTACATGAAAGATCGGGTTGAGCCCAAGCTGCATCAAGCGGCGGTCGGCGATGTACCGGATGTATTGTTTGACCTCCGCCGCGCTCAGACCTTCGATTGGACCCTGCTCGAAGGCGAGGTCGATGAAAGCATCCTCGTGTTCGACGATCGTCGCGCAAACCTCATAGATTTCCTGGCGCAACGCCTCGGTCCAAATCTCCGGGTTCTCCTGCACGAAAGTCCGGAACAGCCGGATTATCGACAGGCAATGCAGGGTCTCGTCGCGCACCGACCAGGAGATAATCTGGCCCATGCCCTTCATTTTGTTGAAGCGCGGGAAATTCAGCAGGATCGCGAACGACGCGAAAAGCTGCAGCCCTTCGGTAAAGGCGCCGAATGCGGCGAGTGTCTTCGCAATCTCGTGCTTGCTGTCGACCCGGAACGACTGCATGTAGTCGTACTTGTCCTTCATCTCCTTGTACTTCATGAAGGCCGTGTATTCGCCCTCTGGCATCCCAACAGTGTCCAACAGATGGCTATATGCGGCGACGTGAATGGTCTCGATGTTGCTGAAGGCAGACAGCATCATCAGCACTTCGGTCGGTTTGAACACCTGGCTGTAGTGCTTCATGTAGCAATTATTCACCTCGACGTCGGCCTGGGTGAAAAAGCGAAAGATTTGCGAGAGCAAGTTCTGCTCGGCGGCGGTCAGGTTACGATGCCAGTCCTTGACATCATCCGCCAGCGGGACCTCTTCCGGCAACCAATGCACGCGCTGTTGGGTCAGCCACGCCTCGTAGGCCCAAGGATACCGGAACGGCTTGTAAACCGGGTTCTCGGTCAGTAGGTCGAACCGCTTCGGCTGTTCGGCCCGCGAGGTCATTCCGTCCATCATCGATCCTTCCGCTGGCGCCTATTGGCAGGCCAGGCATTCTTCATAGTTGTTAGGCTTCGTCGCGCCTGCAAGCGAGAGCCGGCCGATATCGTTCGGCGCCGCGGTGGCCATCTCGTCCGGCCGGACGACCTTCTCGCTGACGTTGTCCGCGCGCTGGATTGAGAGGCTTCGGCAATAATACAGTGACTTGAGGCCACGTTTCCACGCCAAAAGATGAATCTGGTGCAAGTCCCGCTTGTGCACGTTGGCAGGCAGGAACAGATTAACCGACTGGCTCTGGCATATGTAGGGCGTGCGATCGGCCGCGTGCTCGACGACCCAGCGCTGGTCCAACTCAAACGCGGTACGGTACACGGCCTTCTCTTGCTCGGTAAGGAAGTCCAGGTGCTGAACGCTGCCTTTGTTCAGGGTGATCCCAGACCAAACATCATCCCGGTCCATGCCCTTGTGCGCGAGCAGTTGCTGCAGATGCCGGTTACGGACTGTGAAGCTGCCCGACAAGGTTTTTTGCAGAAAAACATTGGCGGCGATCGGCTCGATCCCCGGGCTCGTATTGCCGGCGATGATGCTGATCGAGGCCGTGGGCGCAATGGCCATCTTGTTCGAGAACCGCTCCATAATGCCATACTCGTCAGCATCCGGACAGGCGCCACGCTCCTCGGCCAGCATCCGGCTCGCCGCATCGGCTTGGGCGCGAATGTGCTTGAACATGCGCACGTTCCACACCTTCGCGACTACGCCCTCGAACGGCACGTTCTGCGATTGCAGGAAACTATGGAATCCCATGACGCCCAAACCGACGGAGCGCTCGCGCATCGCCGAGTAGCGAGCCCGCTCCATGCCTTCTGGCGCGCGGTCGATAAAGTCCTGTAACACGTTGTCCAGGAAGCGCATGATGTCCTCGATTAGCAGCGGATGGTCTTTCCACTCCAGCCAGCTCTCGAGGTTCAATGACGAAAGGCAGCAGACCGCCGTTCGCTGTTTGCCATGATGGTCGATACCGGTCGGGAGAGTGATCTCGCTGCAAAGATTGCTAGTCTTGACTTCCAACCCGGCCAGCTTCTGCTGTTCCGGCCGAGCGTTGTTGACGTGGTCCGAGAACACGAGATAGGGCTCGCCGGTCTCGATCCGCGCCGTCAGGATGCGTATCCACAGTGACCGCGCGCTGACCCGGCGCACCACGGCGCCATCCTTCGGCGAAGTGAACGCCCATTGTTCATCCGCCTCGACGGCACGCATGAAGGCGTCCGAGACTTGCAGGCCATGATGCAGGTTGAGCGCCTTGCGATTTGGATCGCCGCCCGTCGGGCGCCGAAGCTCGATGAACTCCTCGGCTTCGGGGTGTGAGATGGGCAGATAGACGGCCGCCGAGCCCCGGCGCAACGAGCCCTGGGAAATCGCAAGCGTCAGGCTGTCCATCACGCGGATGAATGGGATGACGCCGCTGGTCTTGCCGTTCATCCCGACCTTTTCGCCGATCGAGCGCAGATTGCCCCAGTAGGACCCGATGCCCCCACCCTTCGACGCCAACCAGACATTCTCGTTCCAAAGTCCGACGATGCCGTCGAGGCTGTCGGAAGCCTCGTTCAGGAAACAGGAAATTGGCAGACCGCGCCTCGTGCCGCCGTTGGACAGCACCGGCGTTGCCGGCATGAACCACATCCTGCTGATGTAGTCGTAGATGCGTTGCGCGTGGGCGCCGTCGTCGCCGTAGAAGCTCGCCACCCGGGCGAATAGGTCTTGGTAGCCTTCGCCGGGCATGAGATAGCGGTCGTCCAAGGTTGCACGGCCGAAATCCGTCAGCAGAGCATCGCGCGAGCGGTCCACGCGCACCTGGTGATGACCCTGCATCTGCACGGTATCGAACAAATCGGCGTCTCCTGAGGCGAATGCGTTCACGGCTGGACCTTACTACATATGGTTGGCGGGGAGCAATGCGGCACACCAGGGCTTGATCCAGCGCGACTCTGCCTGTTCGTATAGCGGACTACGCCCGACCGCCCGCGTCCAGCGCCTTCGATGCGGAGGCCGTCCAGTGTGGCCGTTCCAGCACAACGAGCGTTGCAAAGTAGCGCCGAATAGCCATTTTGTAGCCTGTACTTCATGATCGTGAGATAGCGAACCTATATGCCGGATGCCTTGATCGATGACGCAACGCCAAGCTTGCCGGAGGTCCATGCCAGCGTTCCGGTGACAGGATCATGGCTGCGCCGGCTTTTCGCCTTCGCCGGCCCGGGCTACATGGTTTCCGTCGGCTACATGGACCCTGGAAACTGGGCGACGGACATCGCCGGCGGTTCGCGGTTCGGCTACGCCTTGCTCTCGGTGGTGCTGCTGTCCAACCTTATGGCAGTACTGCTTCAGGCGCTCTCGGCCAGGCTAGGGATCGCGACGGGCCGAGATTTGGCCCAGACCTGCCGCGAAGCATACCCACGCCCGGTGAACATCGCGCTTTGGCTCGCTTGCGAGGCGGCGATCATCGCCTGCGACCTGGCCGAGGTAATCGGCACGGCGATCGCCCTCAACCTGCTGTTCGGCCTGCCTTTGCTCGCCGGCGCCGTTCTCACGGCGTTGGACGCCTTCCTTGTCCTGTTGCTCATGCAGAAAGGCTTCCGAGCACTCGAAGCCTTCGTTGTCGCGCTTCTGGCAATAATCACCGCCTGCTTTGCGGCTCAGATCGCGCTCGCCGCACCGCCGATCGCGGCGCTCCTCGGCGGCTTCTTGCCCCGGGCAGAGATCGTGACCAACCCGGCCATGCTCTATCTGGCCATCGGCATCCTGGGCGCCACCATCATGCCGCACAATCTATACCTTCATTCCGCAATCGTTCAAACGCGGGCGTTCGCTCGCACGCCGGCCGGCCGGAACGAAGCGATCCGCTTCGCTACCCTGGACAGCACGATCGCGCTCACGCTGGCGCTGTTCGTGAATGCGTCCATCCTGATCGTCGCAGCGTCCGTATTTCATCGGAGCGGCCATACCGAAGTGGCCGAAATCGGCGATGCCTACCATCTCCTGTCCCCGCTGCTGGGCGCCGGAATCGCCAGCACGCTTTTCGCCGTGGCCTTGCTGGCATCGGGCGTGAACTCGACGGTTACGGCGACCCTGGCCGGGCAAATCGTGATGGAAGGGTTTCTCCGGCTTCGGCTGGCCCCCTGGGCGCGCCGCTTGCTGACTCGCGGGATCGCCATCGTGCCCGTCGTGGTGGTC
The DNA here is from genome assembly GCA_964235765.1 of uncultured Acetobacteraceae bacterium. Taxonomy (GTDB): domain Bacteria; phylum Pseudomonadota; class Alphaproteobacteria; order Acetobacterales; family Acetobacteraceae; genus JAVVHH01. The sequence continues at coordinate 77,964 of CAXSDH010000005.1, read as the reverse complement.
ACGTGGTTCTATGGCGAAAGCGGCACGGCGCACCTTCTGGTCTTGAGCCAGGTCGCACTGTCCATGCAGTTGCCGTTTGCCGTGATCCCCCTGGTATTGTTCGTGTCTGACCGGCGTAGGATGGGCGTATTCACGATATCGCCGGGGGTGGTGGCCGTGGCCTGGGCAATCGCCGGGCTTATCGTGGTTCTGAACGCAAAGCTGATTTTCGACGTTGTGGCGGGTGGATAGCATGGCCGACGATGCCGAGCTGCCGACGCCGCCGGTCCAGGCCCACCGCTTTGCACACGCGCGCACGGCGCAGGCGACGGCGCTGTTGGAAGACTATGCCGAGTTGATTGCCGATCTATTGGCCCAGGAAGGCGAAGCCCGGACGACGGACATCGCCCGCCGCCTCGGCGTGTCGCATGCAACCGCGATCAAGGCGCTGTCCCGGCTGAAGCGGGAGGGTTTGGCCACCGCCCGTCCGTACCGCGGCGTGTTCCTGACCGCGGCAGGCCAGGCCTTGGCGCAACGCGCCCGTGCCCGGCACCGTCTCGTGGTGGATTTGCTGCTGGCCGTCGGTGTCCCTGAGGATGCGGCGGAGCAGGATGCGGAGGGGATCGAACACCATGTTTCCCAGGTGACGCTTGCGGCCTTTGGCCGCTTTCTCCGCCGTCCGGAGTAGGCCATCACGCGGCTGATACCGAGGCAGCCCCGAGCATCAGCGGCACATCCGAGGCTGGCCGGGGTTGGCTGAACAGAAATCCTTGCACCTCCGTGCAGCCCTCGGCCCGCAATCGTGACAATTGTTCCAACGTCTCGACCCCCTCCGCCGTGGTGACCATGTTCAGGCTTTTCCCCAACCCCACGATGGCGCGCACGATGGCGATCGAGTCCTTGCGTTCCGACAGGTCGCGGATGAAGGACTGATCGATCTTGATCTTGTCGAATGGGAAGCTGCGCAGGTAGCTCAAGGACGAATGGCCGGTGCCGAAATCGTCCATCGAAATGCGCACGCCCAACGCCCCAAGCTCGCCCAGGGTGGCGAGCGTGGCGGCGCTGTTCACAAGTAGCAGCGACTCGGTAATCTCCAGTTCCAGGCGGGTTGCCGCCAGGCCAGAGGCCATCAGCGCATTTCGTACCGTTTCCACCAGGACCTTGCTTTTGAACTGGGCTGGCGAGAGGTTGACCGAAACCGTGATCGATGCCGGCCAACTCGCCGCGTCGCTGCAGGCCTGCTGCAACACCCATGCCCCAAGGGGCACGATCAGCCCGGTTTCTTCAGCTACAGGGATGAACTCTCCAGGTGATACCAGTCCGCGGGTCGGGTGCCGCCACCGCAAGAGCGCTTCGAAAGCGCACACGGAATTGGCTTCCACGTCGATCAGCGGCTGATAGAAGACCTCGAAATTCTGCTGTACGAGAGCTGCCCGCAGATCGCGCTCAAGGGTCAGCCGGGACTGCAACCGGGCGTCCATATCGGCTTCGAAGAAGCGGAAGGTTCCCCGTTCATCCACCTTGGCGCGATAGAGCGCGATGTCGGCGTTCTTCAGCAACTGCTCGGGCGTGTTGCCATCGGCGGGACTGAAGGCCACGCCCACGCTCGCGCCCACGCCGAACGTACGACCATCAAGCTCAAACGGCTCGCCCAGGGCGCGCATGACACGCTTGGCGAGATCTCCGGCGCTTTCCGGCCGGTCCAGCCCCACCATCAAGATGGCGAACTCGTCGCCTCCGAGCCGGGTGACGGTGTCCATCTCTCTGACGCAGCCTTGCAGCCGCTTTGCGACTGCCTGGAGCAGCTTGTCTCCGGTTGGATAACCGTAACTATCGTTTACTTGCTTGAACCTATCTAGGTCGAGGCACAGCACGGCATGCTCCTGCCCGCGACCGGACTGCAGAAGAGCTTGCTCCAAGCGTTCATGGAACAGCGAGCGATTTGCGAGGCCGGTCAGCGCGTCATGGCGCGCCATGTGGACGATGCGGGCCTCTGCTTGCCGCCGCTCCGTGATGTCTTCGTGGGTCGCCACCCAACCCAGGTCCGGCATGGGCTGACGACAGACCGCGACCACGCGTCCACTGGCCAGCTCGATGACACTGTTGCTTGCCTCATCCTCGACCCGGCCCGTTCCATTTCGGTTCGGACACTTCTCTGCCGCCATCGCTGGCCCGGAGCCGGCGCTGACCCGTAACGCGACGATTTCGTCGAGTGCCATGCCCGGCCGGATGACGGCGGGGTCCAGATCGTAGATCTCAGCAAAACGCCGGTTCGCCACGACGAGGCGCTTCGCTCCATCGAAGAAGCACAGGCCCTGCGACATGTTGCCGAGCGCCAAGTCGAACCGCTGGTTCATCAACTCAAGGCGGGTCTGCACGGCGTCGTGCTCGATTGCCAATGCGCAAAGGTGGACGCAGGAAGCGACCACCTGCCGCTCGAACAGGTTGGGCGGCCGGCATGCCGGAAAGTAGAAGGCGAACGTGCCGGCGACGAGCTGGTCGCGGGTCTTGATCGGGCTGGACCAACAGGCGCGCAACCCCAGCGCGAGAGGAATCGCCTTGTATCGGAGCCATCTCGGGTCGGCGTCGATGTCGCAGGTCTCGACGGCGACACCATGGAACGCCGCCGCCCCGCATGAGCCGACATCCGGCCCGATCGCCAGGCCGTCGATTGCGGCCGTGTACTCGCTTGGCAACCTCGGCGCGGCAAGTGGCCGGAGGCGTCCCAGGCTGTCCACCAGCAGAACGGAGCACACCACATCGGCGGCAAGTGCCTCGATTTCGCGGCAGAGCAGATGTGCCACCTCGGCCAAGGATTTTCCCGACGCTATCGCCTCCAAGACCTTGAACTGCAGGTTATGCAGGTCAGGATTTGCCAAGAAGCTGATCCGCAGGCTCTCGCCCGGCGCAGCAAGCTTCTCGAAGGCGGGCGACGACATCGTACCCAACACGGCTCTCCCGGTACTCGCGGGCGCCGCGAATGATCTCGCAGGGCCTGCCGAGACGGACAGATTACCGCAAAGCGGTTACCGCTTGGTTAAGCTGCAGCAAGCCAATCCATAGCGGCTTCGACGCCACCCTTGCCATGCGGAATACCGGCCCGTCGCAAGCTCATCTCGACGGCTGACAAGGTGCCCAGGATCATCGGCTCGTTAAGGTCGCCCATATGGCCGATGCGGAACACCTTGCCGCCGAGCCGGCCCAGGCCGCCGCCGATCGACACGTTGAAGCTTTCCAACGCCACTCGGCGAACCGCCTCGGCATCGAACCCGTCCGGCATCAGCACGGCCGTGACGCTGTCCGAGTATCTCGCAGGATCAAGGCAATAAAGCTGAGGTCCTGCGTTGCCGGACCAGGTCCGGACCGCACGGCGGGTGGCCTCGCCCAGCCGATGGTGACGCGCCACCACCTGGTCTAGGCCTTCCTCCTCGATGAGGCGCAGGCTCTCGCGCAACCCATAGAAAAGGCTGGTCGGCACGGTGCCGACGAAGCTGCGGAAGCCGCGCCTCATCATTTCCGACCAATCGAAGTAGTGCCGGGGCATCCGGGCTTCGGCATGAGCCTGCATCCCCTTGGCCGAGACCGCGGTGAAGCTGAAGCCGGTTGGCAGCATCAAGCCTTTCTGGCTGCCTCCAACCACGGCATCGATGCCCCACTCGTCCATGCGGAACTCGAGCGAGCCCAGCGACGAGATGGTGTCCACCAGCAACAGCGCCGGGTGCGCAGTTCCATCCAACGCGCCGCGGATCTCGGCTATCGGCATCGTCATGCCTGTGGCCGTTTCGTTATGCACCGCGAGCACCGCCTTGATGGCGTGCCCGGAATCGGCCCGGAGTGCGGCCGCGACAGCTTGCGGGTCGATGCCGCGCCGCCAGTCCGCCGCCACTAGCGTGGGCTTCAGGCCAAGCTTCGCCGCCATCTCCGACCAGCCTTCGCTGAACCAGCCGGATTCGAGCACCAGCACGCCGTCGCCGGGCGACAACAGGTTCAGCAGCGTGGCTTCCCAGGCGCCGTGGCCCGATGCGGTATACAGAAACACCTCGTTGTCGGTTCGCAGCACCCGCTTCAGCCCAGCGACGCCCGCCTTGAAAACGGCGACGAACTCTGGGTCCATGAAGTCGATCGTGGCGCGGTCCATAGCCCGCAGCACACTGTCGGGGATGTTCGTCGGGCCGGGGTTGCTGAAGAACTGACGGCCGGTCTTCCTGGTCATGCTGCTGCTGTTCCCATGCGTCAGCGGCGACTTGTAAACTAGCGCGAACCGTCCGGCGAGGGCCTACTGATCCGATGAACCCCACCCCCTGCCATCCCTGGAGGCTTCGCTGAAACTCATTGCTGGCCTGGCCGCCGTCCTATTGCTCGTTTTCGTGCTGCAGGACGCGTTCGAGGTCATGCTGCTGCCCCGCCGGGTCGAGCGGCGCTTGCGGATCACCACCATCTATTACCGGGTTGCCTGGGCCACATGGACCGGCTTGGCGAGGAGGCTGCCGAGCGGGCCACGCGAGGGTATGCTGAGCCACTTCGGCGCCCTGTCCATGCTCGGGCTGTTCGCCCTCTGGGCCGTCGCACTGATCACGGGGTTTGGCACGCTCGAATGGGCGCTGCAGGGGCCGCCGCTCGCCGCCCGGGCGAACTCACCCGTGTTCGAGCAGTTCTACATGAGCGGCGTCACGTTCTTCACGCTGGGATACGGCGATGTGGTGCCGCATACCGGTCCCGCCCGCCTGGTCGCGGTCATCGAAGCCGGAACCGGGATCGGCTTCATTGCCGTCGTCATCGGATATCTGCCCGTGCTCTACCAGTTGTTTTCCCGGCGGGAGGCGCACGTGATCCAGTTGGATGGCCGCGCCGGGTCGCCGCCGACTGCGGTGGCGATGTTGTGCCGCCACGCCGGACTGGGCGGTCTCGGCAACCTGGATGACCTGCTGCGAGAGTGGGAGGTTTGGGGCGCCGAGCTTCTGGAAAGCCATCTCTCCTATCCCATGTTGTCCTATTATCGCTCACAACACGCCAACCAGTCGTGGCTGGCCGCGACCGCGGCGGTGATGGACTGCTGCGCCCTTATTCTTGTTGGGGTTAAAGAACTGCCGCCCCTGCAGGCGCGCATGACGTTTACCATGGCTCGGCAGGTGGTGGTCGAAATGGCGCGCTCCTTCCAGATCGAGCCGTCGCGCTTCGATGGCGGCGATCGCCTGCCGACGGAGGCCTATGCGCGGATGGAAGCGGCGTTCGCCGAAGCGGGGTTGGCTTGGGAGGGCGGCGCGGACGCGCAATCGACCCTGCTGGCCCTGCGAGCGACCTACGAACCGCTGATCGACGGCCTCGCGCGCCACCTGCTGCTCAACCTTGCGGGCTGGGTGCCGGACAAGGATGCCGCCGATCATTCCGAGCGGGGCCACCGCGGATTGCTGGCCCGGCGCCTGGTCGAGCAACTCGCCGACCGGTCCTTGCCGGCCGAAGCGTCCGCCGCCGAATCTCACGCCACCCCATGGCGCAAATTGCGCCGCCGGCTGCGGGGCCGGTAAGCCGGCCGCGGCCTACCGGCCCACGCTTCCCCCCGAGAGCGGGGACGCGTCGAAGCAGGCGAGCAGCGCGCCCGGTCCCGGATAGACGGCCACGCAACCGCCTTCGCGCAAGTCCGCCTCGGTGAACCCGCCGCAGAGTACGCCGATCGTTCGCATCCCGGCCTTGCCTGCCGCCTGGGCATCGTAAGGCGTGTCGCCGACGGCCACGGCTTCGGCCGGCGAAAGGCCCAACTTCTGCAACGCAACCTGAAAGATGTCCGGCGCGGGCTTCGAGTGCTCGGCATCCTCGGAAGACGTCGCCGCATCCACTAGGTCCGCAATTCCGGCGACCTCCAAATACACCTTGAGTTCGCTCTGCTTGGCCGAGGAAGCGACGGCTACCTTCAGCCCGGCCGCCCGCACCCGCCGCAGCAGTTCGGGCACCGCCGAGAACGGCCGCACCATGGGCAAGTACTTCGATTTGAACAGCTTGCCCCGCCATTCCTCCATTTCCTCCCCGTGGTCGGCCTGTTCGGCACTGGAGAGGAACACAGGGATGAGTTGGTCGCCGCCCTTGCCGATCTGGCTGCGGGCTTGCTCAAACGTCACGTCATGGCCAAACTTGACCAGCGCCTCTTGCCAGGCGCTCGCGTGCAGGTCGACGGAGTCGATCAGCGTGCCGTCAATGTCGAAAATCGCGGCCTTGATCATGTGAACTACTCCCACTCGATTGTTTCCCGAACCTCTCAGCACAGCCGCACCAAATTCCTCAGGTGTTCTAACGCCCGGTGAACCGCGGCCTGCGCTTTTCAGCGAAGGCGGCCAGACCCTCCGTATAGTCGTCGCTTTCTAGCGCGGCCCGGCGGCTTTCGTTCAGGCGCGCGATCGGCGCCCCCGAGAGAAGAAGCATTTCCGCCACCGCCCGAATCTGCTGCTTGGCGCTGGCCACCGAAAGCGGGGCGTTCCCGGCGATCCGCCGAGCCATGGCAAGCGTGAACGCCTCAAGCTCGGTCTCGGGCACAAGGTGGTTCAGCAGGCCCGTTTGCAACGCGCGCTCGGCCGGCACCGGGTCCGCGGTGCTGAACATCTCCAGGGCGATCGCCGGGCCACCGCGCAGCATCGCGTTCAGCAGGCCGTCGGTGTCATAGGGCAAGCCGAGCTTCGCCGGGGTGAACGCCAGGCTGCAGGTCGGATCGCCGATCAGGATATCACAGCGCAGGGCAAGGTCGGCGCCGCCGCCCCAGGCCGTTCCGTGCAGCATGCCGATCACGGGCGCCGGGCAATTCCACACGCGGCCGAACAACCCATGCAGCATGCCGTCCCGCGCCAAGGGGTCCCGCCCCGGCGCAAGCGCCCCGATGTCGAAGCCAGCGCACCAGACCTTGTCGCTCGGCCCGGCGCGCAGAATGACGGCCCGCGTATCCGGGGGCAGGCCGTCAAAGGCCGCGATCAGCCCGGCGAGCATCGCCGCGCCGAGCGCGTTGCGCTGCGCCGGATCCTGCATGCGGATCGTGGCAACGTTGTTGTCCAGGCTGACGGAGACGGGCACGGTAGCCGTATAAATGGGCCGGCTCGAGGTGTCACGCGGTCGGCCGGCGAAGCCGGCCAAGGGCTTTCCGCGCCACGGCCATCGCGTCCGCTTCGGCGCCCTCCGGCCGGCCGCTCGCCGTCCAGGCGGCGAACAGCACGCTGACGAAGATCGCCGCCCCGGTCAACGATGCGGTCGCAAGCTCTTCGCCCAGCACCAGCGGGCTGGTGGCCGTGGTGCGTTGCCAGCCAAGGCCGAGCCCCCAGAGCCCCGCCGCCATGGCAACCGTCGCCAGGGCCGCACGCCAGATCGGGCCCAGGAGCTGCGCCAGGGAAATGTCCAGCTTACGGCAAGTGACGACGATGTAGGCGACCCCCTCGAGCGCCATCGCGCCGCCAGCGGCGACCGCCGCTCCCGGCAGCCCATCTATCGAGATCGCCAGGATCATCGCGCCCACGCGCAACACGCCGAAGGCGAAGGTGATGCCGATCGTGCTGCCGAGCCGGTCCGAGGAACTCAGCATGGTGCGGCAGGTATAGCCGGCGACGATGGTCGCGCCCGCTACACCCAAGATCTCGACCAGGGGAACGGCCTCGGTCCATTTCAGCCCCACGACGAGCTTCAGCAGCGGATCGGCGACAAGAGACGTGCCGATTGTCGCCGGCAGGGCGAACAGCGAAACGCTGCCCAGAACCCGCAGGAGCGGCTCGCGCAAGGGCACGCCGCTGTTGCGGGCAGCCACGAAGCCGGAAAAGGCGGCGCGCTGGAGCGGCTCGATGATCTCGGCCGTGGTCAGCGATGCCAAATCGAAGGCGATCGAGTAGATGCCGACCTGGACGGAGGTCATCATCCGTCCGATGACCATGGTGTCGCTGCGATCGCGCACCAGCACTGCCATGCCGAGCACCCAGGTCCAAATGGAGTAGCTCGCCAGCACGCGCCATGCGCTCAGGGAAAACCGAGGGCGATAGGGGTGCATGACATAGCTGGACAGAACGCGCAGCACCCGGCTCGACACGATGCCAACCACCAGGGCCCAATAGCTGTGAAACAGCAGGGCGGTGCCGATCGCCAGGGCGATGCTGGCCAGCCGGGGCATGAGCAGGTAGACGAATTCCTTGTTGAACGTGAAATCGCGCCGGAAATCGACGACGCCGATGTTCTCGGCCCCGGCCAGCAGGGTCGCGCCTGCGAGCGCAAGCATGATGTTTGCCAGCCGGGCCTCGCCGAAGAAGCTCGCGGCGGGGTAGGCCGCGACTGCCACGCAGGAGCCGGTGAGCAGGCTGCGTATGGCGTTGATGGTGAACCCGGTGTCGTAGACGTCGCGCCCCGGCGCTTTCTCCCGGATGATGGCGTTTTCGACCCCGAGCCAGCCGAACTGTTCGACCGCGCTGGCAATGCCGGTTGCAAGCGCGACAAGGCCGAAGTCGGCTGGCGCTAAAACCCGGATAAGGACGAGTGTGCTGACCAGCCCGAGGGCACGCGTCGCCATCCGCCAGTAGAAAACCCAGCGGGTTCCCTTTGCGATGCTGGCATGCAGAGCGTCGTTCGATATTGCGGCCATCGTTGTAAAAACGCCCTCGTGCTGCTGGTGAGCCTAGGGCGTTGTAGGCGAGGCCGACGACGCGGGCGAGGTGCAAAGGCGCCCGCTATAGATCGTTCCGGTTGCAAGTCGCCTGGGCGGTCCGCCGCGCAGATTGCGGCGGACCCGTTGGCAGAAGCTATTTGACCGGCGTTGGCACCGTCGTGGACATGGCGCCGGATGCTGAGCCGGCCGGGGCGGCGGTGGTCGAGGGCGTGCCGCCGATGATTGACGTGGTGCCGAGGGCGCCGCTGACATTTGGATTGGACACCGAACCCGTGCTCATCGTGGTCGAGCCGGCGGGCGCGCTGTTGGCCGGTGTGGGGGCGCTGGCGGCCGCGTTAGGTGAGGGCGGCGACTGCGTTGCACCGGACTGGGCCAGCACCGGCGCCGCGGCCAAGACCAAGGCGATGGCTGGAACAAACTTCAACATAGGTCGTCTCCGTGGTTTCTCGTAAAACCGAACGCGCCCGGCTTGGCATGGTTGCTGCCGGGTTTCCGCGCCGGGCCGAGAACGCTACACAGGCGTGGGCTTGGGAGGCTTGGACAATGCGGATTCTCATGGTGATGCTGTGCTTGGCGGGTTCCGCCGCGGCGGCGCCGAGCCTGTGCCCGGAACACTTCGCCGGCGGGGCGGCGCCCAATCTGATCAACAACCGCCTGTCCGTAGGCGCCAGTGCCATCTGCTACGACGCCTTTGCCGTCTTGCACTCCGCGACCACCCGTACCGCCCTGTATTCGGCCGAGCACCTGACCGAGGCGGGGGTCGGCGCTGCCCGCGGCTTGCTGCGCTCCGGCGACTTCCATGCCGAGAGCGTGTTGCCCCCTGGCGAGCGTGCGGAGCTGTCCGACTATGCCCGCAGCGGCTTCGACCGGGGCCACCTGGCGCCGAGCGGCGACATGCCCGATCTCCCTGCGCAGCAGCAGAGCTTCAGCCTCGCCAACATGGTGCCGCAAGCGCCGCGGCTGAATCGTGGGCTTTGGGAGGGCATCGAGAGCGCTATCCGCACCTTGGCAGAGCGCCGGGGCGAGCTGTTCGTCGTCACCGGGCCGATCTTCCGGGGCGAGCAGTTGCAGACGGTCGGCCGGGTCATCGTGCCGTCGCACATCTTCAAGGCCGTGCTGGACCCGGCCCGGCGGCTAGCGGGCGCCTATGTCGCCGAGAACGTCGACGACGCGAGCTGGCAGCCGGCCAGCATGGCCGAATTGGCGCAACTGACGGGCATGGATATCTTCCCGGCGCTGCCGTTGCGCGCAAAATCCCGCGCCATGCGGCTTCCCTCGCCGACGCCGCATTATGGCCGGGCGAGCCGTGAGCGAGGGCTGCGTTGATGAAGCCATTCGCCGACGATAGCGCCAGCACCGCGGTGGGCGGCCTCACGCTCGAGAACGGGCGCGATCGCATCGCGATCTACGGAAACCTGGAACTGACGAAAGACAAGGCAGGTCTCGCGCTCGCAAAAGCGCTGCTGGCCTTCATGCAGGCGGCGGTCAAGGCGCTCGAGGCAGAAGGCAGCTTGCCCGACGCCGTGGCCCCACCCGCGAAGCCGGGCACCGTGCGCAACCCGTTCAACTAGCGGCAACGGCGCTCAGCCGCCATCCAGCATGTCGGCCCAGGCCTGGAACATGGTCCCCTCATCGTAGTCGCGCTCCGCCTTGGCGCGATTAGCTGCGCCGAGCGTGCTCCGAAGGCCGGGCGAGCGGATCAGCGTGCGCATCGCGTCGGCGAGGGCGGCGGCGTCGAGCGGCGTCACGAAGCGGCGGCCCGGCTCGGGCAGCATGGCGCGGATATCCCCCACATCGGTCGCCACCACCGGCAACCCAGCCGCCATCGCTTCCAGAAGCGAGAGCGGCATCTGTTCCGTGTCGGACGACATGGCGAACACGTCCAGCGCCTTGATCAGCGCCGCTGGTTGCGCGACATGGCCGGTCCAATGGACAGCGCCGGCAATGCCGAGTTCGCGAGACAATGCCTCCAGCGCCGGGCGCTCCGGGCCGTCGCCGATCACCACGAGCCTGGCGGGCGCGTCCCTCGTGGCGAGGTGGAACGCACGCAGCAGGCGGCCCAGGTTCTTTTCAGGGCGAAGGGCGGTGACGGTGCCGATCGCTGGGCCATCCCCCGGCCAAGGCGGAGCAGCGGCCGTGGACCCAAACCGCTCCAGGTCGATGCCGTTCGGCACGTAGCGCAGGTGGCGAGGATCGAGCTTCCAGGTGTCGGTCGCGATCCGCATCAAGGTCCGCGATGGCAGGGCGACCAGTCGCCCACGCAGGAATAGCCGCCGCAGCCAGACCCGGCGCGGCAATTGGCGCTCCCGCTCCTCCGGCCCGAAACCATCCTCCACATGCACCTGGCGGACCAGCCCGGTGCGATTGGCCATGGCCCATTCGATCGAGCCGAAATTGTTGGTCAGCAAGGCGTGCGGCCGGAGTTCACGCAGCGCCGCGCGGAACCGCCGGACATTGCCCAGCGTGTCCCCCTTGCGGATGTCCAGTTCGGGGAAGGTGGCCTGCACGCCCGGCAGCAGGCGTTCGCGGCAGGCGAGATTGCCATCCATCGCCACGATGGCGTGCCGCCAGCGCGGGCCGAAATGGTTGGCGACGGTGGTGAACCGGATTTGCGCGCCGCCGACTGCAAACGTCGGAAACACCGTCAGGATAAGGGGTGCGGTCAAAACTGGAAGTAGAGGAACTCGGTGGTGCCGCCGAGCGCCAGCACGCCGAGAGCAGCCACCACGCCGCATGCGAACGCCCAAGTGGAGCGAGGTTGCCACGAAAATTTCGGGTAGGGGTTCGCCATGGCCCGGCCGAGCGCCGGCTCATACCGGTGCATGATCTGTTGCGTGTTGGGCGTCCCCCAAACAATGGCGAACAACACGGCGATCTGCACCAGCGTGGCCGCGGGCAGGGCGGCGCCGGGCCCATGCAGCCCGGCCATGCCGGCGAGGATTTGCAACGCCGCCTCGGTCGAGGATGCACGGAAGAAGGCGAAAGCGACCAGCGCCGCCAGGTAGACGGCCAGCACCTTGGCCGCATGAACGGCCGCGCGCACCACCCACGGCCGCGGCGGCGGCTTCTTGGGCGGAGGAAAGAAGATGCGGACAGTGTGGTTCACCACGATGTAGAAGCCGTGCAGCAGGCCAAAGATCAGGAACTGTGTGCCGGCCCCGTGCCAAAGGCCGGCAAGACCCATCGTCAGCAGCGTCGGCCCCGCGACCAGCGAGACGAAACCGCCCGGAGTGGCCGACGCCCGGCGGGAGTTGTCGAGGCCGTGCCCCGCGCGCCATCGCGTGATCCAGAGCGCCACCGGGCTGAAGATGTACATCGTGATGAAGCGGGTCAGCGTCATATGAAACCGCTGCCAGTAATCGATAACCGTCGTGGCCTTGTAAGGCGAATTGAAGTTGAGCGGAAACCGGACGTTGAACATCCGCGCCAGGCCGATCGCCATATCGGAGTAGCCGGAGAAATCGAAGTAGAGTTGCAGCGAGTAACCGATCACCGCAAGCCACGCCGTCACCAGCCCGGCCGTGCCAGGCTGGGCGAAGCTGGCGGCGACATCCGCTGAAAGCGGGTCGGCCAGCAGCACCTTCTTGGCCAGGCCGATGCAGAAAATGGTGAGGCCGATGGCAAAATTGCCGCTGCTGAAGCGATACGTCGCCGGGTCCGCGAATTGCGGCATCATCTCTCGATTGTGCAGGATCGGACCGGCGATCAAGTGTGGAAAAAAGGTCACGAACAGCACGTAGCTGAGCAAATCCCGCGTCTTGGCGACGCCCTGCTTCACATCGACCAGGTAGCCGATCTGGGTGAATGTAAAGAACGAGATGCCAAGCGGCAGGATGATGTCATCGAACGGCGTGCCCGCCACACTGTGGAAACCCAAGGACACGGCCAGCGCTACGGAATACTTGTAGTAGACCAACGCCAACAGGTCCGCCGTCAAGCCCAGCAGGAACACCGCCAGTTGCAATCCGGGCCGTTCCATGGTGCGGGCGAGCGCCCAGCCAATACTGAAATTGAAGCCGATCGACGCCAGCAACAGGGGCAGGAACTCGACCCGCCAATATGAGTAGAACGCGAGCGAAGCCAAGACCAGCCACAGCGCCCCTGCCCGCTTCCCGATCCGGGCGGCGACAAGGAAGCCGAGCAACGCCAGCGGCATGAAGCCGGCGATGAATGCGAACGAACTAAAAACCATGGTCTAGCGGGGCATCAGCCCTGCTTTGCGACCTTCTGCTGCACCAGCGCCGCCAATTCACCCACGTTTTTCAACTCCTCCATCTCGGCGGCGTGGAACTTCACGCCGAAGCGCTTTTCTAGCTCCACAACAATGAAGATATGGTTCATGGAATCCCACTCCTCCACGTCCTCGGCCGTCGTTGTCGGCGTCAAAACGATCGTGTCGTCCTCCAGCACCTGGCGGAACACCGCGGTGAGGGCGGCATAGGTCTCGGTCTCGTCCATTTAAATCCTCGTGCGCGGCTAGGCGGGCTGCAACTGGCGGGCGGGCGCCGTCTCGGCGGCATTCCGGCTGGCGATATAGGTCGGGCGGGGGACGAAGCCCGCGAGGTCCAGCTGCCACGTGGTGGCGCCCTCGGCGTCCTGCTGCATCAAGGCGAACCCCAGCCGCAGGTAATGCTCCCGCACCATGCCGTTCTTGGCCGTGGGCCGGTACTCGCCGACCAAGCACCTGGCCCCCAGCCGGAGCGCCTCCGCGGCCACCAGGTTCAGCGTTTCCTCTTCCATGCCCCGGCCCAACACGCGGCAACTCATCAACCACGTGTTCAGCCGCATGCTGGACGTCCCAGGGTCGCGCGCACCTGCAACGATGGCGACGATGCCGTTATCGCCAAATTGATCCAGCAGCCGGATTTGCAAGCTCAGCGCTTCGGGATCGTCGATCACCGAGGCCACCTGCTCCTCGTTCACCCGGCGAGTCGTGAGGTTGAACTGATTGGTTTTATTGATCAACTGCACGATCCGCGCGAGGCCCACCCGGTCGAACCGGCTCCACACCGCGCGCATATCGAGGCTGCGCAGGAAGCCCGGCAGGTCGGTCGCCGACGCCGCCAGGCCCTCGCGGGCCAGGTTCTCCTGATACTGCCCGGCACGAGCCAGGTCGTCGTCGGTCACCCGCAACGCCTCGAAATAGCCAGCCTCGGCAAGGCAGGCCCCATATAAGGTCGCGTCCTCCGGCAATTCCGGCACCTGAACCATGGGCAGTTCGCGCCTGATGATCGCGCGTTCGGCCGGGTTGTCATCGGCGAACACCAGGCTATCCAAGCCGATGTTCAGCCGCCGCGCGATCTCACGCAGGTTGGCCGCCTTGTCGGTCCAGTTGGCGACGAAACAGGCGATGTCGGCCTGCTTGAGCACCATCTCGGGATGGCTGGTGAACGGCTCCAGCGCATTCGCCGCATCGTTCTTCGAACACACGGCCAGGATCACGCCCCGCCGCGCGAGATCGCGCGCATAATGCTGGAAAGCGACATAAGCCTCGCCCAGGGCGCTGCCCTGGCCAAGCTTGATGCCGGCCATCCCGTCATCGCCGATCACGCCGCCCCAGAGCGTGTTGTCGAGGTCCAGCACAAGGCATTTGCTCGACCGCCCCTGCGCCGCCGCGAGCAGGCGCCCGACAAGGTCACCATAGAATGGTGCGGCCTGCGGATGGATTTCGTGCTTCGCGCGGTGCCACAGCGCCGGGTCATGCCAAGCGGCCAGGCCGTCGGCGGCGGCCCGGTCGTCGAGCGCCAGCAGGTCGACGCCCCGCTCGTCCGCACGCTCGCGCAGCATGGCGCTGAACCGGCGGAGCGCCGCGGCGCGGGACCAGGGCAGGCGATGATCGTTGTTGCCGAGTAGCGGGGCGAACACCGGCAGCGGCACGGTCTGGACCACTTGGCACCCGAAATGCCGCCGGGCCGCGTCCCATTGCGCCGTCAAGCCATCCAGAACGGCAACCAGCCGCCGGTTCACCTCGGCCGCGGGCTGCCCGGCCTCGATGCCTTGCAGCAAATGATGCGCGTCCAAGGCCAACAGCACGGCGTCGGGGCGAAACCCATGCAACCCGGAGCCGGTGTTCATCAGCTCCTGCGCATACTGACCATAATCGGGCGTGTAGATCTCGATCCAGATGCCGCGACGGAGCCCAGCCACCCGGATGGCGGGCAGCAGGTGATCGACGGTCGCCGCCGCCAGCACCGCCAGCCGCACGGGCTTGGTCGCAAGCCCGGCCGGGACCGCCGGCAGCAGCTTCGCGCGCCGGCGGTCCAGCCGGACGGTCTCGAGCGCGGAAAGCCTGGCGTTGGCGAGGGCGCACAGATCGTCCCAACCGGCAGCGGCGGCGAGGCGTTCGGCCCAGGCCGGCTGCAGCGGCAGCCAATAGAGGTCAGTACCGTGCATGTCCGCCCCGGGTTGCGCGCGAGCGGCTTATAGCCCTCCCGCGGGCCATGGCAAAGCGCGCCGTTCCGTTTCGCCTCGATCTCAGGCATTATAGGCCATCGCAGGAGACCAGCATGTGTGGCTTGACCGGCATCTTCCATCCCGACCACGCCGGACCCATCGACGCCGCCCTCCTGCGCCGAATGAACACCGCCATCGCCCATCGCGGCCCCGACGGCGACGGCTTCCACATCGAGGATGGGGTCGGGCTCGGCCACCGCCGCCTCTCGATCGTGGACGTCGCCGGAGGCGGCCAGCCGATGTTCAACGAGGACGAAAGCGTCGTCATCGTCTTCAACGGCGAGATCTATAATTTTCCCGAGCTGCGGCCGAAGCTGCAGGCGCTGGGCCACGTATTCCGCAACCGCTGCGACACCGAGGCGGTCGTCCACGCCTGGGAGAGTTGGGGGCCGGACTGCCTGCAGCACCTGAACGGCATGTTCACCTTCGCCCTGTGGGACCGCAACCAGCAGACCCTGTTCCTCGCCCGCGACCGGCTGGGCAAGAAGCCGCTCTATTACGGCCGCACCACGGCTGGGGCACTGGTGTTCGGCTCGGAACTGGCGTCCCTGGCCCAGGTGCCCGACCTGCCGCGCCGGATCAGCCCGGCCGCCGTCGACGACTTCTTCGCGCTCGGCTACGTCCCCGACCCGCACTCCATATATGAGGGCATCCACAAGCTGCCCGCGGCGCACTACATGCTGCTGCGCCCCGGCGCCCATGCCGCGCCCCGCCGTTACTGGTCCGCCCCCACCGAAACCCAGCCCATCGGGGAGGGCGAGGCGGTTCGCCAGTTCACGACTCAGCTCGCCGCCTGCACCCAGAAGCGGCTGATGTCGGACGTGCCGCTCGGCGCCTTCCTGTCCGGCGGCGTGGACAGCAGCGGCGTCGTCGCCACCGCATCCCGCCTGCAGGACGACCCGCTCGCGACCTTCACCATCGGTTTCCCGGGCGCCGACGACGAAACACCCCTGGCCCGCATCATCGCCGACCGGTACGGCACCGCCCAGCACGAGGACAAGGTGGCGCCGGACTACCTCGACGCCGCGCGACGGCAGGCCCGCATCTTCGGCGAACCCTTTGGCGACAGTTCCTCGGTGCCGACGGAAGCGGTCTGCGAGCTGGCCCGCCGGCACGTGACGGTCGCTATCTCGGGCGACGGCGGGGACGAAGTGTTCGCGGGCTATCGCCGGTACCGCTGGCACCAGATGGCCGAAGCGGTGCGTGCCTATGTGCCGGCCGGGCTCCGCCGCGGCGTGCTCGGCCTACTGGCCCAGGCCTACCCCAAGATGGATTGGGCGCCGCGCTGGCTGCGGGCCAAGCACACGCTCACCGAAATTAGCCTCGACAGCGCGCTGGGTTATTACCGCACGCTGGCGAAGGTGCATCACGACCAGCGCCGGGCGTTGTTCTCGCCGGGTCTGCGGGCGCAACTGGACGGGCACGACCCTTCGGCCCGCGTCGTAGACCTCATGCAGGAATGCGACGGCGACGACAGCCTGCTGCAGGCCCAGTACGTCGACGTGAACCTCTACCTCGTGGGCGACATCCTGACGAAGGTGGACCGCACCAGCATGGCACATTCGCTGGAGGTGCGGGCGCCGTTCCTGGATTACGAGTTCGTCGAATGGGGCATGCGCCTGCCGCCCGCGCTGAAATTGCGGGGCCAGGAGGGCAAGTGGGTGGTAAAGAAAGCGCTGGAGCCGCTGGTGCCGCACGAAATCCTGTATCGCCGCAAGCAGGGATTCGCGATGTCGCTCGGCGGCCTGTTCAGGGCCGAGGCGGCGCGCCTACGCGAGCGGCTGCTAGGCCCCGCCATGCTGGATAGCGGCCTCTTCGACCCGGCAACCATCGGGCGCATGCTGGACGAACATGCCGCCGGGCGGTTCGACCATTCCGGCGCCTTATGGCTGCTGCTGACCTTCGAGGGCTTTCTCATGCAGATGCAAGCGCCCGAAGTGCCGGCCCTGCACGCATCGGCCCACGCCTGACGCGCCTCGCCGCACCCAGCGCGGCGCGGAACCGCGGACCGATCCTCGATGCTCTGCGGGGCGTGCTGCCCGCCGCCGGCCTCGTGCTGGAAGTGGCGAGCGGCAGCGGCGAACACGCGGCCTACCTGGCCGAAGCGCTCCCGCTCCTCACCTTCCAGCCCACGGACATGTCGGAGGAGGCGCGATCCAGCATCGATGCCTGGTGCGCTTCGCTGCCGAACGTGCGCCCGGCGCGGCCGCTGGACGCGGCGGCCGACTGGCCCCTTTCGCCGGCCGATGCGGTGCTGTGCATCAACATGATCCACATCGCGCCCTGGCCGGCCGCCATCGGGCTGATACGCAATGCCGCGCGCGCTCTCCCGACAGGCGGCCCGCTCGTCCTGTATGGGCCCTTCATCCGGGACGGCCAGCATACCGCGCCGAGCAATGCGGACTTCGACGCCAGCCTCCGCGCGCGTGACCCGGCCTGGGGCGTGCGTGCGCTGGAAGACGTCGCGGCGCTGGCCGCCGAGGCCGGCTTTGCGCCGCCCGCGATCGTGCCGATGCCGGCGAACAACCTGATGGTCGTGTTCCGCCTCAGAAGGTTACACTGGTCCGAAGCCCGAACACCGCGGCATCCCCCAGCCGCTTGCCGGGTCGGCGCGGGTCCAAAACGCCGCCGTTGAGGTCGAACACATACTGCGCCGTCGGTTGAAGCTGCCACCACGGCGCGACTTGGTATTGGTAGGTTGCCTCGAGCACCGTCTCATGCCGCCGGATCGGGGTCGGCATACCGTTGAACCGGGCCGCGTCGCTGTCGAGCTTGCTTACGGTGTCGCTATAACGGGCATAGGCGATGCCAATGCCCGCCGTGTCGTTGCTCCGCCCGGGCAACGGGCCCTTGAAGGTAATGCCAGCATCGACATAGAAGTTGATGAGGTTACGATCCCCCGGCGCGCCCATCACGCGGCCGAACACGCCCAGTCCCTCGTCCGTCGTGTCGGGACGCCGCCAGATCAACTGGTCCGCAACCGCATACAGCCCGAAGTTGCCGCGGTGGTTGCGCCCATTTGGATCGCTTGCAAGCGGGTCCGCCAACGACTCGCCGAAGGCATTGCGGCGTTGGTCACGAAACGGCTGCGAGTCATACCAGCCACCCAGCTTGTAAGTGCCTGGCAGGGCTTGCTGTTGGTTGAGGGCGAACTGCGCCTCCAGAATCGCGAACACGCCGTCCCTTAAACGGAACGCGGTCCCGGATGGATTGCGATCCTGTGGCTGCCCGGGGCCGGGTCCGGCCGGGTCGCCGTTGAAAACGGCCGCAAGCACCGAAACACCGTCACGCGGGGCCAGCCTGATCCGCACACCGGGGGTCGCCAGCGGATATGAGGGCCCGCCCGAGGGCAAGTCGGCGCTTGGATGGGACGACCAGCCGAACGTGTGGTTCAAGAATAGCGCGGCATACTTGCTGATCATGAACTCCTGATCGGCCGCCATCTGCCCGACCCGCACCGCGACGGCCCCCCCAAAGAAGACCTGCTCATACCAAAGCTCAAACAACAATGTTCCCCGGGAGGCCTCGAGGCTGCTGACCGTATTAAGATTGTTCCCCAACGCATTTTGGCTCAACCCGCGGCCGTGGATTTGATATGCGCTAACGTTAAAGG
Source organism: uncultured Acetobacteraceae bacterium (assembly GCA_964235765.1). GTDB lineage: Bacteria > Pseudomonadota > Alphaproteobacteria > Acetobacterales > Acetobacteraceae > JAVVHH01. The sequence goes on along the minus strand of CAXSDH010000005.1, from coordinate 59,299 downwards.
TGCCCCCGCTCAAACCGATTGCTGTGCCGAGGTCGACACCGAGGCTCATCTGCAACAGCCCTTCATACGCGACAGCCTGTCGGGTCCCACCGGTTGGATTACCCAGGACTTCGCTGGTCTCTTGCACGCCGAACGTCACGCCCCGCGCGGCCAAGCCTGGGCGAAGGCCGCCCCATCGGCCGAACAGATTTGCCCGGTCCCACACGCCCGCTGCTGCCTCTTCCTCCGGTTTTGTCGCGGATTGGCCGCCGGGCGTGGACTGGCGCGTCTCCGGTGCTGCGTCGGTTTGCGCTAGACTTGGGTGGTTAGGGAGAGGCAATCCAGCAGCGACCAGGAAGCCAAGTAGCTGCAACTTTGATGGCGGCATCCCACTTCGTCCCGGTTCAGGCCAACAAGGGCAAGAACCCCCCGTCAGCTTACAATCCATGTCTGGCGTAAAATGAACGTTGCCTGGGTGGCCAATCATGATATTACCGTGATGTCACGTTCACGGAGTACATTATGCCGCGCTGCCTCGAACAGCGAGCCGCCGCTGCCCAAATCGGGCAGTTCGACTCATGACGGTTCCGCAGCCTGTCATCCTGAGAGGGTGGCCGAACGAAGCAAAGGCCCGGTCCGATCCCTCAAGAGAGCGGTTTCGACACAACTTGGGACGGATCATGGCTGAGCAGGGGATCACTCAGGCCAGCCTCGCCCGAACGATGGAGGTATCACGCGTCGCCGTCCATGCCTGGATCTGGGGCACCTGCTTTCCTGAAACGTCTCGTCTGATCAAGCTCGCCCAGACCTTGAACGTGACTGTCGGCGCCTTGCTGGAACAAGACGGCGCCATGACAGTACCGGTCTGCGAGACCTCGAACGAAGAAACGCTGCTGCTGAACGCCTTCAGGCGGCTTCCCAATACCGCCCGTCTCGCCCTCATTGCAGACGCATACGAGCTCTCCGCGCAGGTGAACACCAGGGCCGGCTCGGCGAACGGCAGCCGCGCATCGGAGTCTGCCTAACGCTGAGTGGCCGAGAGCACACGGCGAAACACGTCGAGCTGGCCGGCGCTGGTCGTGTCCCAGCTAAAATCTTCGGCGTAGCGGCGGGTCACCTGGCGCCCCGGTGAGTTTGCTTGAACGCTTATGACGGCGGTCGCAAACTCCCGGGCCGTATTGCTGGCCACCACAACGCCTGCGGCGGCCGATTGGACCACCTCCGGGTTTCCGGGGATGTTGCTCGCGACAACCGGGGTGCCGCACGCCATCGATTCGAGCAACACGTTCGCCCACCCCTCCCGGCTCGACGCGAGAACCAGGATGTCGGCGGCCGAATAGATGGGTGGAAGGCTCGCGTGCGGCTGCGCGCCAAGGAACCGCACACGGTCGATCACGGCAAGAGCTCGCGCCAGGGACGCTAGCCGCGCCCGTTCCGGGCCTTCACCTGCAATCAGCAAACGCCAGCCCGGCAAGTGCACCAGGGCCTCGATCGCGAGGTGGTGGCCTTTCCGCTCGATCAAATGGCCGACGGACAACAGGGTCGGGCCGTCCAGCCCAAGGCTTTCACGACAAGCCTGCCGACATGGGCTGGGCCGGAATGTATCGAGATCAACACCGTTGCGCAGCACCGTAATCGCGCTCGGCTTAGCTCCGAGCCCAACCATTGCGCGTTTCAGGCCATCGCTCACGGAAATGAGCGCGTCCGCCTGCCCCATCGCCCACTGGATCATGCGCCTTGGCGCAGCATACGCGGGCAACTGCGTCACATCCGACCCGCGCGCCGTCAGCACGACCGGTTTACCGAAAGCTTTGCCGAGCATGACCGCCGCCACGCCGTCCGGATACAGATAGTGAGCGTCGATCAGGTCAAATTCCAGCCCGCCTTTCAGGAGCCGCCGAATCGCCATCGCGCTTGCGATAAACAAGGCGGCCGGGGCTGATACCATGCCGATACGTGGCGCGAGCGCGTATCTTGGATGGAAAACGGCAAGGCCGTCCCGAACGTCTGCCCGGTCCGCCTTGGCATACTGTGCCCAATGTCCAAACCGGGCGGAGCGGCTCGGGAACCACGGTACCGGGGCGAGCACCGAAGCCGTGGCCTCGCCGGTTCCAAGCAAGTGGCGCAGCCGGTTCTCCACGAAAATCCCATGGTTCGGCTGCCCCGCATTCGGGAATAAGGTGCTGAACGTCAGCAGTCGAGGGCGCCTCGCTGGCGCTGCCATCGGTCGTGCCAGCGATTCTACTTACCTCGGTTCAGCTCGGACAGCATCTGCCGAGCCTCGGCTTTTCCTTCAAACTCCGCTGGGTCATCGGCCAACAGCCGCAACATGGCAATGGCGTCTTCCCGGCGGTCGAGCGCCTTCAACGCGGTCGCTAGGTGGAGACGAAGCGTCCGGTTGGCGGGTTGCTGGGCGGCGGCTTGCTGCAGCAGCGGCAGCGCGGTCGCCGATTGCCCTTCCCCGACCAAAATCCAGCCGAGCGTGTCGCTCGTTTCGGCGCTCGGCGCCCGTAGGTAAGCGCGCTGGGCCAAAGACCTCGCGCGAGGATCTTTCCGCAGACCGTAAAGCCAGGCCAGGTTGTTCAGCGCGACCGGGTCGTTGGCGCGTTTCTCCAGCACGATGCCTAGGTTCTTCTCCGCCTCAGCATAGCGGTGTGCGCTGATGTCCGCAGAAGCGAGAAGTTGCGCCACGTCGGGGTCGCCCGGCTGCTTGGCCTGCCAGGCCTTCAACTCCGCCGTGGCTTTTCCAGGCTCGCCAGCAGCGGTCAGCACGGCCGCGGTCCGCATCGCAAGCGCCGCCGAGGGGTTCACCTTGCTCTCCGCGGCATAGGCCGCAAGCGCATCGTTGAATCGTCGCGCTCCGGCGTATAGATCGCCCTTCAGGAACATTGCCGCCGGCATGTTCACCGGGTCGGCACGAAGCCGGTCCGCCAGGGCCAGCGCTCCTTCGAACCCTTTGGCTCGCTGCTCCATCTGGACCAGCATTGTCAACATGCCGGGGTTCCCCGGAGAAGCCTTCAGGCCCTCCTGCAACGAAGCGCGAATACCGTCGTCATCGCCGATCGAGGCAAGTAAACCCACCTGTGCCCGGCGCGCGATCAGGTCCGAGGGGTTTGCGGCCAGGATTTGCGAATAGGTTGCCTTGGCAGCGTCGGGCCGACCGGCCGCGGCCTGGATCCGAGCGAGCACTGGCAGCAACGGCGCCGGCGTGACGCCATTGACCTGGGCCTCCTGCAGAATAGCCAGCGCGCGAGACGGATCCCCGAGCGTCGCCAAAAGCTCGGCATGCCCGGCAATGAACGCCATATTCTGCGGCGCGGCCGCCCGAGCCGCCTCCACTGCGGGTAGTGCCTCGGAACCTCGCTTCTCTTCCACCAGCACTTGAACAAGACTGGCCAAGGCGACGGCGTTCGCTCGATCCTTGTCGAGCACCTCGCGCAACAGCGCGATCGCCTCCGCACGCCGGTTCTGCTGCAGATCAAGCCTCGCAAGACTGATCTTTGCGCGGGCCGAGCCCGGAAACTTCCGGAGCGTCGCCTCGAGTTGTTCGCGAGCGCCATCCAGGTCCAGCCTTGCCAGGCGGATCAATCCGGTGAGCCACCCCACCGCCTCGGTTTCGCCGGATTGCTGCCGCAACCGTTGCAGCGCCGCTTCGGCCCGGTCGAAATCTCCTGTCGCGAGTGCGGTGCTCACGAGCGCCTCCCCGGCGCCGGCCTGGTCGGGCGTGATCTCAATCGACCGCTCAAGCGCCGATGTTGCGCCTGCGACGTCGCCAAGCTGGTATTGAGCGGAGGCCAGGCGGGTCAGGATCGACGCGTTCCCTGGCGCAGCCGTAGCGGCCTGCTTGAACATCCGCGCCGCCTCCGCCGGCTTGCCATCGAGCGCATAGGAGCGTCCCAGCAGGTCGAGCGTGTCCGAGTCCGTCTGGCCTGCCTCGATTGCTTTTGTCAGTGAGCCGATGGCCCGTGCAGGACGCTTTGCCGCCAGCTCGGTTCGCGCAAGCAGCCGAATGCCGTCCGGGTCGTTGGGGGTTCGCGCCGCATACCGTGCCGCGGTCTCGACAGCCTGCTCGATCTGCCCAAGGTTGGCTTTGATCATCGCTTGAAAGTAAAGGCCACGGGGCACCGACTGGATCACCGAATCCAGCTTCTGCAACGCAGTATCCGCCTCGGCAAACTTGCCTGCCCTTACGAGCAGCACCATGCTGGCATACACTGCGCCAAGGTTGCGGGGCTCGCTGGCAAGCACCGCGTCCACGTCGGCGCGCGCCTTCGCATCCTGGCCAAGCGTGATCAATAGGCCTGCCCGTTCCAGCTTGAACGACGACTGGCCTGGAGCTGCAACGACTGCCCTGTCCAAAAGAACAAGAGCCCCTTCACGATCGCCCGCGGCCAGGCGCACTTGGGCCTTAAGCTGCAACGCATCCGCCCGCTTCGGGTCGATGGCAAGCGCCTCGTCGGCCTTCAGGTCGGCCTGCTTGAGGTCCCGCTCCACAATCGCAATCCGGGCGGCGGCCATGCGGGCGTCCGAATTCGTCGGGGCGGCGGCCTCCGCCGCGGCGATGCTGGCCTTGGCAGCCGGCAAATCCTTCAATCCATTCTGCGCTATCGCCCGCATGACGAGAAAGGTGGCCGACTGATCGGGCGTTGCCGCAGCATCCGGTACTTCGGCCAAAACATCCTTCCATTTGCCTTGCTGTATATAGGCTTGGCCGAGGAGCAGCGTGGAACCGGCCTTGTCCCAATTGAGATCCCGTGCTGCCTTGATCTCCTTTTCAGCCGCAACCGCGTCGCCCTGAGCAAGCTGGATCTGCGCCAGCAACGCATGCGCCTCCGCGTTCGCGGGCGTGTCGCGAACGGCATTTCGAAGCTGGATCGTCGCGGTCCGGACGTCGCCCTTCTGGAGCGCAGCGCGGGCGTTCTGCACCGGGTCTCCAGTGCGCTGAAACACGAACCAGCCGCCGCCAGCGATGGCGAGCAGTATAACGGCAGCACCGGCGATCAATAGCTTCTTCATTGGCTCAGCCTTGGGTTGCGGCAGCATTCGCCGCGGTGTCTTCGGGGTCGGCTTCGTTGACAGCGGGCGAGAGCCCATGCGTTTCCAATAAGCTATAGAGCGTCGGGCGGCTAATGCCGAGCAGGCGCGCCGCGGTGGCCAGCCGGCCGTCGCTGCGGGCCAATGCGCGTTGCACGACGTCCCGCTCCGCCCGCGATCGGGCACTGCGCAGGTCGTATGCGGTCATGTCCTCGACGCCAGGCGCCAACTCGAGGTCGGCTGCGCTCACGAACCGCGCTTCCGACATGACCACGGCCCGTTTCATACGGTTTTCAAGCTCCCGGATGTTGCCCGGCCAACGATGCTCGGCCAGCGCTGCCATCGCGTCATCGGACAACCCGCGGATCGAACGGCCAAACTCGCGATTGAACCGAGCGAGGAAATATCGCGCGAGCAGCAACGGGTCGGCGCCGCGGTCGCGCAGCGGCGGAACCCGGACCGTAACCGGATTCAGCCGATAGAACAGGTCTCCTCGGAAACGGCCTGCATCGACCTGGTCCTGCAAGGCCTGGTTTGTCGCCGAGACCACGCGCACATCCACCTGAATCGGCTGGCGGCCGCCGATGCGTTCCACCACTTGGTCCTGCAAGAAGCGCAGCAGCTTTACCTGCAACGCGTGCGGCAGGTCGCCGATCTCGTCAAGGAACAGCGTCCCGCGGTTGGCGAGTTCGATCCGGCCCTGCGTCTGCTTGACAGCGCCTGTGAACGCCCCTCGCTCGTGGCCGAACAATTCGCTTTCCAGCAGCGTCTCCGGGATAGCGCCGCAGTTGATGGCGACGAATGGCTGCCGCGCACGCGGGCCCAAGTCGTGGAGCGCACGGGCGAGGGCCTCCTTGCCCGTTCCGCTCTCGCCCAACAGCAAAACGGAAACATTGGCCGCCGCAAGCTTCTCGACGTCTCGGCAAACCTTCAACATGCCGGGGTCAGCTGTCACGATCTGCTTGATCGGCGAGGGCGCAGGCGCCTCGGACAGCCGGCGGTTCTCCGCCTCGAGCGTGCGGAGGCGCAGGCTCCGCTGGACGATGGTGCCGAGCACTTGGATATCGATCGGCTTCTCGCAAAAGTCGTAGGCGCCCGCGGCCACGGCCCGCAGCGCATGGGTGCGGTCGCCATGGCTCGTCGCGACGATGATCTTGGTTTCGGGCGTCTGCCGGGCCAACCCGTCGAGCGTGGCAAACCCTTCGCTGACGCCGTCCGGGTCCGGCGGCAGGCCGAGATCCATTATCGCGACCTGCGGGCGTTCCTTTAAGGCGATGGCGAGAGCTTGCGCCCTTGTATGGGCGAACAGCACCTCGCACTCCGGGAATGCCCAGCGATATTGGCTGCAAAGGCCCAGATCGTCCTCGATAATCAGCAGCTTTGGTCGGTCGAGCACGCTTAAACCCCGGATTCCGTCAGCACCGCTGCGCCTTGTGTCCCGCTTGCAACGGGAGCATCGGCCCGCGCCAGCAGAAGACGCATCGTAGTCCCAATACCTTTACCACTTATTACCACCAGGTCTCCCCCGCCCTCCCGCAACAACTCGCGCGCTTGAAACGCGCCGATGCCCGACCCGCCCTGTTTTTGCGTGCTGAACGGCCGGAACAGCTGGTCGCGCACGAATTCGGGGCTCATCCCGGAGCCTTGATCGATGATGTCGATCACCACCTGCGTCACCTCATGCCGCAACCGCACCTGCACCGGTGCGCCGATCGACGCCTCTACGGCATTGTTCAGCAAGTGGGTGACCGCAGTGTCGAATGCATCGGCGCTCATCGCCACCGTCGCTGTCGACCCGTCGTGTTCAAGCACGAGCTTTGCCTGCCTTACCCGACGGTACGTGGAGATCAGCGCCTCAAGCCGCGGCAGAGGCGTCAGGGCCGCTGGCGCACGATCGGTTTCCGGCGTCTCGAGGCGTTTCAGCAGGCCAGTGATCTTCTGCACCGATGCGCTGACCGTATCGAGCATGTCCCGCTGGAACTCGGGATTGCTGATGTGGCTCTCTGCATTGCGCAGCAGGAGGGCAAGCTGGCTCGAGACATTCTTGATGTCGTGCGCGACGAAGGCGAAGCGCTTGCTATAGTCGTGCAAATGCCGGGTCTGGACCATCACCTGCGTCGCACGCTGCTCGGCGACGTAGGTCGCCACTTCGCGCCCTACGATCCGCAACAGGTCAAAGACCTCCTGGTCGGTGCGGAATGCAACGCGGGGTGGTCCGACCATCACCAAGCCGATCAGCTGCGCGTGGTGCAGCAGCGGAATCACCAGCCAGACCCGGCCGAGTTGATCGAGCGGCGCCTGCTTGGCCACGTCCGGATGCTGCCGCGTGAGGTCGACGATCCATTCGCCCCCGCGGGTCGCGCTTACGATGGGATGCTCCATCGGCAGCAGCGAAGCGGCAGGCATGTTCCAGGACCCCGCCCAGCCGAATGCGCCCGACCCGCCCTCGCGTAGAAACAGCAGGCCGCCTGGGCTGTCCACCACGTCGGCCAGGGCGCGAATCGCCCTGGTATGCAGGGCGGTGCGGCCGTCGGCTCCCGTGGCCGAAAGCGCATCGATGCAGTCCAGCCACTGCCGGCGGTAATCGTACCGATCGGCAAAGAAATGCTGCACAACCACCCGCTGAAATCGCGAGCGCGCGGACCGGGAGAGCACCATCAGCCCGGCGCCGATAAGCCCGGCAAACGCCAGGCTGGTCTCTGCCATCCAGCCCCAATCGGCGCCGAACTGCCGAAACACCTCGCCTGCCGCGGCCAAGGCCAGCAGCACCCCCCCGGTCAGGATCAGCGTCGCACTATGGAACACGGCTGTGCGGGACAGCTTGACCTGGCCATCCCAGCGCTGGCCCCTGATCGCGGCGATGACCAGCAACGGCGCCACCATCATCATCGCGACCACCCGGGCGCCGGCCAAAGTGGACGAAGAGCTCCGGAACAACACCAAGTCGGCGCAAAGGAGGATATCGAAGCAGGCGAGTCCGCCAAGCAGCACGCAAGGCACGGCCACATGCCAGCGCGCGTGTTCGGGAAGGTTCAGATACAGATTTTCGATCAGCAGCAACTCGCAAACCGCCAAGCCGAGGCGCAGCACGATCGGCAGCGACAACAAGGTGACCGGCTCTGCGGGCGCGAGGTACCCCTGTATGACCGAGAGCACGCCAAGCAACGCCGCAGCGCAGCCCGCTGCCGAAAACGCGCGAAACTGCACCCGCGGTCCCGTCGTGGAACGCCTGTAGAGGTGAAGGATGAACCCGTACCAGGCGAGCGCGCGCAAGATATCCAGCGCTCCCGGCACGTCCGCGATGTCCGAGCTGGGCCAGGTGGCAACGCTTCCCGCCCAAACCGCCGTGACGAGGCAACATCCAGCAAGCAGCCAATTCGTCCGCTGGCGCGCCTGGATGGCGATGAGTGAGGCAAGCGTGGCGTAGACGGCCGAGCAAACGACGAACAAGAATAGCCCGGCGGGCATGGCTGGCGGCTTCCGGTCCGGCTGGACGCGGCTACCGGGCGCCTTCCTGGAACAGGATCACGCGTACCGTCGCGAACAGGATAAGAATATCGAGAAACGGATTACGATGCTGCACGTAATACAGGTCATAGGAGAGCTTGGCCCTCGCGTCTTCGACTGAGGCACCATAGGGATAATTGACCTGCGCCCACCCGGTCAGCCCCGGCTTGACCCGGGCGCGCTCACGATAGTGCGGGATCACGTCGGCCAGTTGCTCGACGAAGTGGGGACGCTCCGGCCGCGGCCCGATAAACCCCATTTCCCCTCGCAACACGTTGAACAGTTGAGGAAGCTCGTCGATGCGGGTTCGCCGCATGAACGAGCCCACCCGTGTCACCCGTGGATCGCGCTGCTGCGCCCAGGCAGGGCCACGGCTTTCAGCGTTGGCGCGCATGCTGCGGAACTTGAAGAGGGTGAAGGTGCGTCCGCAAAGCCCGACACGTTCCTGCCGGTAGAGCACGGGACCCGGGCTATCGAGGCGTACCAGGAGCGCGACCACGAGCATCAGTGGCAAGGTGGCCAACAGGAACACGAAGCTGATCGCGATATCGCCGGTGCGATTGAGGACCGCCTGGAACCGGCCCTGGCCGCGGCTCAACCGTGCGATCCAAGCGTCTTCGACGTTCTCGATGTCCACGCGTTTGAGATGACGTTCCCAAAATTCGGATTCCGTCTCGATCCGGATACCCCGACGGCGAAAATCCTCTCTTGTGTCCAAGGGCAATACGCTCAGTCCTTCCGTCGAAAGGATGACGCTTTGAACCCGCGCTGCCTGCAGAACGGCGGGCGAGGCCGCACCCGCACGCGGAACCGCAAGCTCCAGGAACCCCTTCTTCCCGGAGCGGATAGCGGCGACGGTGCTTGGAACCTCGTCCTGTCCCAGCACGGCAACGCGATGGACGAACAGATTAAGCCGCACGGCGACTAGGAAAAGGAAGCGGATCGCGACCAGCGCCCCTATCCATATCGAAAGGATCTTGATCGGCCGAAGGGCGTCATACCCGACGGGCCAATAACTGCTCAGGCCGATGGCCTTGCTCACCACCCATACGGCCGGGAACGCAAGGAGACCGCTGAGCACCGTATTGACGACCAAGCTGCGAGCCCGAAGAAAAATCTGGGGGCGATAGACGCCGATCGTGAACGCGGTGAAGCCGATCGTGAGCGCGAGAACCAGCGCGTGGTTGGCGGCCTTGAGCTCGAGAACCAGGCCACCCGAAGCCGGCATCAGGAGGATGTAGGCAAGGGCGAACGTGAGCAACAACTCGAGCAGGCCGAGGGCCAACATCTCCGGCGACACGTAGCGTACAACGAACTTAGCCATTTCAACCTCGTCGTTGGGCCCTATCGGGACCCGCCAGCCGCCCACGTTCGACACATCGCGTCGTAAGCCAATTCTTAACGTTCATCAATCAGTATGTCTCCGGCACCACCAAATTCAACACGGAATCGTTATGGCTCATACGCCCGGCAGACAGCACCCCACTCCATGTCACAATAGCCTAAAATCTGTGCACTCGCAATTGCCGGACACTCGACGCAACCACAGCGATGGGCTAAGTGTCCGCTTGCGGAGACAAGCGAAGGCCGGAGACCCCTTGGCGCGCCTCGGGAAAAGGACGGTTCAGGGGTTTTCTGGACGACGGCAGCCTGGGCCGCTTAGGCGATCTGCATGATGGGCCAAATCTGGAGAGAGAAGCTGGATGCAGTCCCGGATACGCCTCGCTCCGACGAGTGTTGGATCGCAGAACGGGTCGGAGCAGCAGCTCGGCTCGATCAAGATCCACATGATCCACACCGGTGTGATACGGTTGTCTCAGCCGTGACGGAAAAGGCCGATCACCTGATCGAGCGAGCGGCAGCGTTGCTGCGCGCCGCAAGCACCGCGCGCGCGCTGGAACCCGACAGCCCGCCTGCCGTCGTGGATGGCCCGGTACCGCTTCCGCACATGGTGAAGCGTGCCGGGTTGGTCGAAAGCGCAACATCGCCCACGCCTGCTCAGCGTCTCCCAGCAACGCCGATGCTCGTGCCGCCTTCCCGGCCCACCCCGATTAAGAACGCACCGATGCAGAGCGCACCGGCCTCGGCGCCGCTGCAGGCGCGCCAAGAAACGGCCCCGGTGGGTGGCCGGCCGCTGTCTGCGGCCGAGATCCCGTCCTCGCCGTCCCGCCCCGTTATCAGCCTCGATACGCTTGAACGAGCGGGATTGGTGGTTGCACGCACGAAGCGCACGAGGGTGTCGGAAGAATATAGGATCGTCATTGGCCGGATCTTGCGTGCTCTGCACGAAGAACCGGACGGTCCGCCACTGCGAAGTCAGGTCGCCAGCAACGTACTTCTCGTGACCAGCGCCCGGCCAGGCGAAGGCAAGAGTTTTACGGCACTGAACCTCGCTGGCAGCATCGCGCAGAATGCCGGAGAGAGCGTGTTGCTGGTGGACGTCGATTCAAAAATCCGGCCGATTTCCGACCTGCTCGGGTTAAGCGAGAGCCTCGGCTTGCTGGACTTGGTCGCACAACCGGCGCTGTCCATAGATGACCTTATCCAACCGACCGTGCTACCCAACCTCTCGATACTGCCGCTGGGCAGCCGAATTGGAAGCCAGTTTGCCACGGAACAGTCCGCAATGCCCCAGCCAGAGGAGGGCGGGTCCGGGTTGCGGCCCATCACCCCGGTTATCCATCTCCTTGCGAAGCGGTATCCCAAGTCGCTCATCATGCTCGATGCGCCACCATGCCTTTCCACCAGCGATCCCCACACGCTTGCGGCGCATGTCGGCCAGGTCGTGATGGTCGTCGAAGCTGAGCGTACCCAGCGCAGCGAGGTGGAGGCGGCGCTCGAATTGGTGAGAGTCTGCCCAACGATCACGATGCTGCTGAACAAGGTAAGGCTGACCAGCAGTCATACTTTTGGTGCATATGACTATTTCGGCTCCTATACCTGACCCTATGCACGTCCGCGATCAGACTCGGCAGAGCAGCCCTGGCGCATCTTGGGTCTTGGAACCCACGTGGGCCAAAGCGGGTGTATGCCTTCTGGTCGGCATGTCGATGTCTCTCCTGACAGCCTCGGCGGCATGGGCGCAGGCAGAAGGCCTCCTGCCGGCCACGGGCGTGGGCGGGCGTGGCGACGATTTGCGCGGCGCGGTTTCCTCGATCCTGCCCAACGCACCCGCAAGCGTCTTAGGGCGGGCCTGGGAGTTCGGCGCGTCGCTCGGCGTCGATGTCGGCGTGACGGACAATCCGGGAGGGGCCAGCCGCACGGGCAATCTCGACGTATTCACCTTGATCGCGCCAAGCCTTTCGGTGGCCGGGAACACCTCGAAGGTGACGGTCCGGCTGAACTACGCACCGCAGATCGTCCTCTACGCAAAAACGTCCGGGCAGAGCCGCGTCAGTCAGGACCTGAGCGCCAGTCTCAATGCGATCATCATACCGGACACGTTCTTTCTGGACCTGCGTGGAAACATTTCCGAGCAGTCCAGGTTCGGTGGCGACCAAGCCTTGGTTGGGCGGCAGAACAGCCAGTTCCTGAGCCGTGACAATGCCATCCAAAGCACGACCGTCAGCGCCTCGCCCTCGCTGCAGCACAGGTTCGGCGGTTGGGGCACCGGCGTCGTGAGCTACACGATCGCCCGGACGATGCAGGATGCGGATGGCGGCAATCAATTCAACGGCGTCGACAACGGCATCCTGTTGAACAACCTGTCCGGGAATCAACAAGGCTATGGAACACCAGGCAACCTGACCACCCATCGGGAACGAGCATCCTTCGCCACGGGAGAGAATCTCGGGCAGTTCAACAACGAGGTCACGCTCGAGGCGGTCCAATATAGCGGCAGCGTCGCATATCAAGGCGCGCACCGGAACAGCATCAACAACGAATTCAGCTACGCGCTGACCCGGGCCGTCACGCTCCTTACCGGCGTCGGCTACCAGGACATCAAATATGGCGGCACTTTCGGTTATCGGCTGAGTGAGCCGACTTGGAACGTCGGCACTCGGCTGATCCCGAATGCCGATAGCTCGATCACCGTCACCTACGGCCGTCGGCAGGGCGATACGTCGTTCGCCTTCGACGGCACGTATTCGCCGACGCCACGCACGCGGATCATTGGTCGCTACTCGACCGGCATCACGACGGACGCGGAGGAACAGCAAAACCTGCTACAGACCACACGGGTCGGGGCCGGCGGTCTGCTGGTCGATAACGTGACTGGCGCCCCCGTCACAGGAGGTTCCGCGTTCGGCACGCAAAACGGGCTTTCCCGGATCAAGCGCCTGTCCTTCACCACGCTCCTGCTTCTCGATCGGGACGTGTTTGCGGCCACCATCACGAACGAGGACCGCACGACGCTGACCAACTCGATCAGCTTCGTTGGCACGAGCGTTCCACCGGGAACAAGCAACAGCAGCATTTACGGCAGCCTTTCGTGGCAGCACGACCTGAACAGGGCGACAATCCTGTCGAGCGCTGTCTCGTATGGCGTGTCGAACAACGGCTCGTTGCTGGGCAACCCAGCCGCGGGGTCGCAGAACACCATTTCCCTGTCGACCAGCCTTGGCCACACATTCACCGAAACGCTGACCGGCAGTGTGCGATACTCCTTCACCGACCGGTCGGGCGGGCAAGGCGCGAACCTGCCGGCGTCATTCGGCGGCAGCGCTACCCAGAACCTGTTCCTCGTTGGCCTTCGTAAATCCTTCTGAACGGCGGAACCGTGTACGAATCGTTTTACAATCTTTCGGGCATGCCCTTTCAACTCACGCCCGACAGCCGATTCTTCTTCGGCAGTCGCGGCCATAGCAAAGCGATCGCCCACCTCAATTACGGACTAGCCCAGGGCGAAGGCTTCATCATCATCACCGGCGAGGTGGGGGCCGGCAAAACGACGCTGGTCGAGTGGCTGCGCTCGCAGATGGACCCAACTGCCTATACGATCGCTCGGATCAACACCACCCAGGTCTCGGAGAACGACCTGTTCCGCCTCGCCATGGCCGGGTTCGGCCTCGTAGAGGAGGGGTCCGGCAAAGCGGCCTTGCTGCACCGCTTCGAGGACGTGCTAAGGCAGCACCAGTCCGCCGGACGGCGCTGCCTGCTGATCGTGGACGAGGCGCAGAACCTGTCACTCGCCGCGCTCGAGGAGTTGCGCATGCTGTCCAACATCACCGTTGATGGGCGAACCTCGCTGCAAACCATTCTGCTGGGCCAACCGCAGTTCCGTCGCGTGCTGGCCAGCCCCAACATGGACCAGCTTCGGCAGCGTGTTTTGACCTCCTACCATTTGGGCCCGCTGAGCCAAGACGAGACGCGGGCCTACATCGAACACCGGCTGCACGCAGTCGGCTGGATCGATGACCCGCATTGGGATGACGACGCCTTCAACGCTGTCCACACCCACTCCGGCGGCATTCCGCGCCGCATCAACCGCCTCTGCTCCCGCGTGTTGCTGTACGGCGTGCTGGAAGAGATGCATCGGATCACCGGTGAGATGGTCGACAACACGGCAGTCGAGTTGGCGCAGGATCTGGAAGGCGTCCGGGCCGACTGGGTCGAAGGCCCCGAACCCCCGTCCCCTGCAAACGGTGTCTCCGCATCAATCTCGCCGGGGCTGATCCCAGATCACGCAATGCTGTCGGTCAATGCCGACCTGCTGAACCGGGTCGAGGCGCTGGAATACCAAATGGCCCGGCGCGAGCAGGTCTTCCGCCGGCTGACCCAAATGTTGGGCGTCCAAGGATGAAGGTGTCTTCGCCCCCTCCCCAGGTCAACGCGATGACGGTCGACGTCGAGGACTACTTCCAAGTCCAGGCGTTTGCCGGATGCATCGACCGTTCCACCTGGGACGCGATTCCGTGCCGGGTGGAAGCGAACATGGACCGCATCCTCGAGCAATTCGACCGCGCGGGAGTAAAGGCCACCTTCTTCACCCTGGGCTGGATCGCCGAGCGTCATCCCAAGGTGGTCCGCCGAATCGTCGAGGGTGGGCACGAATTGGCGAGCCACGGCTACGGCCACGAACTGGTGCAGAACTTGACCCCGGAGGCCTTCCGGGCCGACGTGCATCGCGCCCGCTCAGCCCTCGAGGACCGTGGCGGAGTGGCCGTGACCGGTTATCGCGCACCCACGTTCTCGATCGGTCCAAGCACCTCCTGGGCCTTCGAAGTCTTGGAAGACACCGGCCACCGCTATAGCTCCAGCGTCTACCCGATCAAGCACGACCTGTATGGCGCGCCGGATGCGCCGCGATTTCCTTACCGGCCCTGGGCGGGCGCGATCGTCGAGATTCCAATGACCACCGTGCAGGTCGCCGGCCGCAATATGCCCATCGCCGGCGGCGGCTACTTCCGGCTAATGCCATACCTGCTATTCCGGACCGCGCTGCGCAGATTCAACCGGCGGGAGCACGCCCCGGGCGTCTTCTACTTCCACCCCTGGGAAATCGACCCGGCGCAGCCTCGCATCAGGCAGGCCGGCCGCATGTCCCGCTTCCGGCACTACGTGAACATCGCCGCGGTGCCCGATCGGCTGGACCGCCTGTTGAAGGACTTCACCTGGGGACGGATGGACCATGTTTTCGCCGACGACCTCGCCCGCCTGAGCGCCTGACCGGATGCCCGTCGTCTGCCGGCCGCTCGATCGTGCCGCCGCGCCGGCCTGGGACCGGTTCGTCGAACAGATGCCCGGCGGCACGTTCTTCCATCGTGCCGCCTGGGCAGAGGTGTTCCCTCGCGCGTTCGGCCACACCGCCCACTACGCGCTCACCGAGCGGGACGGCGCAATCACCGGCATCTTGCCGCTCGTCCACGTCAAGACACGCCTGTTCGGCAACACGCTGATCTCGACGCCGTTCTGCGTCTACGGCGGGCCAGTGGCGGCCGATCACGAGAGCTTTGCGGCACTCGGCGCATATGCGGCCGGGTTGATGGACCGAACCCGCGCGACCGCAACGGAATACCGCTTTCTTCAGCCGCCTCCCGATGGATGGCTCGAAGAGGATTGGCAAGCCAAGGACGACCTATACGTCACCTTCCGCAAGACCATCGCCGGGAGCGACGACGCCAACATGAAAGCCATCCCGCGCAAGCAGCGGGCCATGGTCCGAAAGGGCATCGACCGCGGCCTCACCTCCAAGGTAGATCACGACGTGGATGGCCTGCATGCCATCTACAGTGAAAGCGTGCGCAATTTGGGTACACCCGTGTTCAGCCGACGCTATTTCCGGCTACTGACGGAATTGTTCCCCGATAAAATGGATGTCCTGACAGTGATGGACAACGGCGCAACGGTTGCCGCAGTGCTCAACTTCTACGATCGCGGCGAAGTCTTGCCATATTACGGCGGCGGCACGGCAGCCGCGCGCAGCAGCTTTGCCAATGACTTCATGTATTGGGAGGTCATGCGTCGGGCAGCGCAGCGCGGATGCACGCTGTTCGATTTCGGCCGCAGCAAAACCGGCACTGGCGCGTTCGCGTTCAAAAAAAACTGGGGGTTCTCCCCCCAGCCTCTCCTGCACCGGTTTCGGCTTCAGCCGGGCGCGAAAATACCCGATCACAACCCGCTCAACCCCAAATACCGCCTGATGATCGCTGCATGGAAACGCCTGCCGCTCAAGCTGGCAAATCTGATCGGGCCCCACGTCGTCCGGGGCGTCGGCTAGCCGTGCGGCGTTCGACGCAGCCCGCAATGGAGAGCCGGTTCGCGCCGGCAATCGCCGGCAGCAATCCTCGGGCCGCGGCCGCGCCGATGCTCGCCGTTCTGGCCCTGGGCTTAGGCTTGCTCGGCATCCTTTTCTACCCGGAATGTCATGCCGCCGTTTCGACGTGGAATGCCTCGACAGCCTATGGCCACTGCTACTTGGTATTGCCAATGGCGTTGTTCCTGGCCTGGGAGCGCCGGCGCCAGGTACCGTGGCTGGCGGCCCGGCCGCAACCAAGTCTAGCCCTGCTGGCAGTGCCGGTTTCCGCCGCCTGGCTACTCAGCGAGCGGTTGGGCATCATGGAAGGCCGCCAATTGGCCGCTCTGGCCGGGGTCGAAGTGTTGTTCCTGGTCGTCCTGGGATGGCGGTTGTTCTACGCCTTGCTCGGGCCCCTGTTATACCTGGTGTTCCTGGTGCCATTCGGCGCGTTCCTCACCCCGGCGCTCCAAAGCTTCACGGCACGCTTCACCGTGCTCGGACTGAACCTGGCCGGCATCCCAAACTTCTCGGACGATTTGATCATCGAGATCCCAGCAGGGGTGTTCTACGTCGCCGAGGCCTGCGCCGGGCTCCGCTTCCTGATCGCCGCGATCGCATTCGGCGTGTTCTACGCCCTGCTGAACTACCGCAGCCCGGTACGCCGCGTGGCGTTCATCCTGGTCTCGATCGTGGTGCCGATCGTGGCGAACGGCATCCGGGCTTGGGGCATCGTCGTGCTCGGTCATGTGCTGGGCAGCGCCGAAGCGGCTGCAGCCGATCATGTCATCTACGGTTGGGTTTTCTTCTCCATCGTCATGCTGTTGCTGGTCGCGGCTGGCCTACCCCTGCGCGAGCTGCCGGCCACGGCGCCACCCATGGAGCGCGATGAGCCCGCCTCCGTCCGGTCGCCGATCTGGGCCGCCGCCGCCGCTTGCCTGCTGATCGCCGCCGGGCCGGCCGTCGCGCGCGTGCTCGACCTGCGTGCGACAGCCGTGCCGCTCCTGGCGCTGCCGGCGTTCGTGCTGCCGGACGGGTGCGTGCGTGCCGAAGCCGACGACGCCCTGCCCACGACACGCGCCTCGCGAACCTTCCAGTGCGGTGGCCAAGTTTGGAACGTGGTCCTGGAGACCTTCCCGGCCCGATCCACCGCCACAGCCCTCATCGCGGAACGGCGGCGCGCCACGGGAGAGCTTGGGGCGGAGAGCACGACGTCCTCGGCGCTCGCCGTGTCCGGGAGCGACCTAGGGGCCTGGACGCTGGTGCAAACCTACGACCCCTTCCGCACCACCGCTTTCGCCATCTGGATAGATGGCGTATCGGGCCAAAGCGGGCTGGCCGGCCGGCTGCACCAGGCAATGAACAGTGTGCTGGGAAGTAGCCACGCGGCCGTGTTGATGTCGGTCGGCACGCCCCTGGACGGGCGCTTGCCGCCGGCGCGGCAGCGCGCATTGGTCGAAGGCTTGACCCGGATCATCGAAGCCCAGAGCGGCCTCACAGCCCAAATCGAGCGCCTGTCGCGGACCGGACGCTAACCTCGCGGGAGCCGCACATAGGCCGCGCGACCCCGGCAGCCCCGAAGGGCGCCTTCTACGACGTCGCGATCATCGGCGGTGGCGTCAACGGCTGCGGCATCGCGCGCGACGCCGCCGGGCGCGGCCTGTCGGTGTTCCTGTGCGAGCAGGGGGACCTCGGCGGCGCGACCTCGTCGGCCTCCACAAAGCTCGTGCATGGCGGCCTGCGTTACCTTGAACACCGCAGGTTCCGCCTGGTTCGCGAGGCGCTTATGGAGCGCGAGGTGATCTGGCGCATCGCGCCGCATATCGTCTGGCCGCTGCGCTTCGTGCTGCCGCACGACCGCGCGCAGCGCCCGGCCTGGCTGCTGCGCGCCGGCTTGTTCCTCTACGACCACCTCGGCGGGCGCCAACTGCTGCCGCCCACGCGCACCCTCCGCCTACGCCAGGACCCGGCCGGCATCCCGCTCAAGCCAGCATTCACGCTCGGCTTCGAATATTCCGACTGCTGGGTCGAGGATAGCCGGATGGTCGTGCTCAACGCCCGCGACGCGGCAGACCGCGGCGCCACCATCGCCACCCGCACGCGCTGCGTCTCCGCGGCGCGGACCGATGGCGCCTGGACGCTGTCCCTAGCCGACGCGGTCACCGCGCAAGCCACGCAGATCAGGGCAGGCGCGGTGGTCAACGCCGCCGGGCCATGGGTGCAACAAGTGCTGACCTCCGTGCTGCGGGCCAACAACCCGGCCGCGGTCCGGCTCGTCCAAGGCAGCCACATCGTCGTGCCGAAGCTCTACGACCACGACCGCTGCTACATCTTTCAGAACGCCGACGGCCGCATCGTCTTCGCCATCCCCTACGAAACCGACTTCACCCTGGTCGGCACCACCGACCAGGATTTCCAGGGCGACCCCGCGGCGGTCGCCGCCTCCGCCGAGGAGGTCGCCTACCTCTGCGCCGCAGCCAGCGAATACTTCGTCCGCCCGGTGACCACCGATATGGTGGTCTGGTCCTACTCGGGCGTCCGCCCGCTCTATGATGACGGCGTCTCCGCCGCGCACGCTGCAACCCGGGAATACGTGCTGGTGCTGGATGCGCCCGAGGGTGAGCCCGCCCTGTTGAGCGTGTTCGGCGGCAAGATCACCACCTATCGCCGGCTCGCCGAGGCGGTGCTGCGCCGCCTGGCCCCGCATGTGCCGCAGCGGCCCGGCCTTCCGCCCGGCTGGACCGCCAGCCACGCCCTGCCCGGCGGCGACTTCCCGGTGGACGGCTACCCCGCCGAAGTCACGCGCTTGCGGGCCCGCGCGCCCTTCCTGCCGGAGCGGCTGGCCCGGCGCCTGGTCCGCGCCTATGGCGCCCGCGCCCACGTGGTCGTCGGGGACGCCGCCAGCCTCGAGGCGATGGGGGGCGGCCTCGGCGCCGACCTGACACACGCCGAGTTGGCCTACCTCATGCGCGAGGAATGGGCCGAGACCGCCGAGGACGTGGTGTGGCGCCGCAGCAAGCTCGGCCTGCGCATGACCCCGGCCGAGATCGCCCTCGTCGCCGAGGCCATGGTCAGGCTGCAAGCGGCCAAGCTGGCTTAAAGCCCGGTTTTCGCCTGCAGCCCCGCCGCCTCGATCCCCGCCACAGCGCAGGTCTCGTCGTTGTCGGAGTTGTCGCCGGAGATGCCCACCGCGCCGATCACCTCGCCGTCGGCCAGCACCAGCACGCCGCTCGGCGCCGGCACCAGCCGGCCGCCGCTGACGGCCGAGAGCGCCGCCATGAAGGTCGGGTTCGCGCTGCTGCGGTTGAACAACTCGCGCGAGCCGAAGCCCATGCCCAAAGCGCCCCAGGCCTTGCCGAAGGCGATGTCGAACCGCAGGATCCCGGATTTGTCCTCGCGCTTGAAGGCAACGAGATGGCCGCCAGGGTCGAGCACGGCAACGGAGAGCGGCATGAACCCGCGCTCCCGCCCGGTGCGCAGGGCAGCGTCGATGATGGTGGAGGCGGTCTCGAGCAGCATCGTCATGGTGTCGTGTCCTCGTTGAAAGGTTGGGCCTTGCCCGCCCAATAGGCCGGCAGCCAGGCGCAGTCGCGCTTGCCCCAGCCGCCCGCGCTCGCCGCGTCGAACACGGCCAGCGCCTGCCCCGCCACCGGCAGGGCGAACCCGCGCGCCGCGGCCTCGGCGAGCATGGCGCCAAGGTCCTTGCGGATGGAGTCGATGTCGAAGCTGACAGCGCCCGGGTCGCCGCCGGCCAGCGCGGTCGCGATGGCGGGGCCGCGGGTTTTCAGCACGCCGGGGCCGCCCGAGGTATCGGCAAACAGCTCGACCAGCCAGGCCGGATCGAGGCCGAGATGGCGCACCAACGCCATCGACTCGCCGAACGCCTGCCAAAACACCAGCAGCGGCAGGTTGATGGCGAGCTTGGCCGAGGCGCCCGCGCCCACCGGCCCCACATGCTCCACCCGCCGGCACAGCAGCTCCAGCACCGGCCGGGCCCGCGCCAGGTCGGCCGCCTCACCGCCCGCAAGGCCGAGCAGCTTGCCCGCCCGCGCCGGCCCGGTGCTGCCGCCCACCGGGCATTCCAGATAGGCCCCGCCAGCCCGCCGCACCGCGTCCGCCAGCGCCTCATGCGTCGCGGGGCGGACCGTGCTCATCTCGATGAACAGCCGGCCGGATGCGGCGGCCAGCAGCCCGTTCGGCGCGTAAAACACCGCCTCGACCGCCGCCGCGTCGAACAGCATCGTGATCACGATCTCGGCCTGCTCCGCCAAAACCCGCGGGCTGTCGGCCATCGCCAAGCCGCTCGCCTCGGCGCGGCCTCGGGTGCGGTTCCACACCGCCACGTCCATCCCGGTTTCCGCCAGCCGCGCCGCCATGGCCGAACCCATCTTTCCCAGCCCGGCGATGCCGATGCGCATAGACGTTTCCCCTCGCACGATCGATGATCGCTGTCCGGTTAGCACGGAGGGAAAGCGCATGGAACGCGGCAGCGGCGCAGGCGAGGTCGGCCTGATCGGCCTGGGCATCATGGGCGGCGCCATGGCCCGCAACTTGCGGCAGGCAGGGTGGCGGGTGGTGGGCTACGACCCCGACCCGGCGCTCACCGCCGGGCTCGCCGACCATGGCGTCGAAATGCAGGCGGATGCCGCCGCGGTCGCCCGCGCCGTGCCGACCCTCATGACAAGCCTGCCCTCGCCGGCTGCCCTGCATGCCACCGCCGCGGCCATCGCGGCGGCCGGCGTGCCGCGCCGGGTCGTCGTGGAGGCCAGCACCATGGCGCTCGACGACAAGCTCCGCTTCGCCGAAACGCTGCAGGCCGCCGGCCATCTGGCGCTCGATTGCCCGATCAGCGGCACCGGCGCGCAGGCCGTCACGCGCGACCTCGTAATCTACGCCAGCGGCGGCCCGGCCGAGGTGGCGGCGCTGCAGCCGTTCTTCGCCGCCTTCACCCGCGCCGTGCACGACCTCGGGGCCTACGGCAACGGCAGCCGGATGAAGTTCGTGGCCAACCTGCTGGTCGCCATCCACAACGTCGCCTCCGCCGAAGCCATGGTGCTGGGCATCAAGGCCGGCCTCGATCCGCACCAGATCGTAGCAATGGTCGGCGCGGGCGCTGCCACGTCCCGGGTGTTCGAGCTGCGCGCGCCGATGATGGCCGCCAACAGCTACGAGGAGGCAACCATGAAGGTCTCGATCTGGCAGAAGGACATGTCCATCATCGGCGCCTTCGCCGCTTCGCTCGGCGTGCCCACGCCGCTGCTCAGCGCCACCGTCCCCATCTACAACAGCGCCATCGCCACCGGCCACGCGGCGCACGACACCGCCGCGGTCTGCGCCGTGCTGGAGCGCATGGCGGGTATCAAGCGGTAAGGACTCAGCGCCGCGCTGCCTCCTCCACCAGCGAAAGGTCGGCATACCGCGGCACATCGATGTCGGCGCGCAGGAAGCCAAGCTCCTTCTGCAAGCGGATGTTGCTTTGCAGGGCGGCAAGGTTGGGCCGCACCAGCGGGTCGCGGAAATAATCGCGCGCAGTAAAGGCCCAATCGGCAAAGTCCGCCGCCGGCTGCTTGGTCACACGCGAGACGAGCGCGAGGGCCGCATCCCTGTTGGCCGGGTCCAGCAGCCATCGCGTGCCGATCTGCATGTCCTCGATGAAATCCACCATCGCCGCCCGGTTCTTCTCGATGAACGGCGCCCGCGCCGCCAGCAGCGTGGTCTGCGTCACTCCCATCGCATCCTTGATCGTGAACAACGGCGTGGCCCGGCCGCGGCCGACCTCCTCCAGGCTGAACGGCGCAACCATCCCGGCCATGTCCACCTTCCCCTCGGCCAGCATCGCCGGCATGCTGGGAAACTGCACCTCGATCACGCTGTAGTCGCGCTTGTCCTCTAGCTGCGCATCCCGAAGCATCTTGCGCATCGCCATGTCGATCGCCCCGCCCAGGCCGTTGCTGGCGATCAGCTTGCCCTTCAGGTCCGCCACGCCGCGGATCGGGCTGCCCGCCTTCACGACATACTGGCTGGAGTAGTAGCCCTCCACCCCGTCCTGATACAGATCGCCGATCACCCGCAAATCCGCCATCCGCGCGTTCTGGATCGCCAGCGCGAACGAGGAAAAGGCCAACGCCGCCACCTGCAGCTCGCCCGCCGCAAGTGCCGTGATCTGCGGCGCGCTGCCGCGGAAATACACCAGCTCCACCGTATAACTGCGGCCGTAATGCTTCAGCACGCCCAGGTTGGCGAAAATCACCGGCGGCAACTGGGCCGGCGTGATGGCCCATCCCAGCCGGATGACCAGGGGCGCCTGCGCCAAAGCGGGCAGGGGCAGAGCCGTGGCAAGGGCGGCGCCCAGCAAATCGCGGCGGTTCATGGCGGGTTCTCCCGGCCGGATTGCACGGCCCTGATCGCCGACCATACCGCCTCAGGCGTCGCCGGCATATCCAACTGCCTGACCCCAAGCGGGCGCAACGCGTCGATGATCGCGTTCATCAGCGCCGGCATCGCCCCCACCGTCCCCGCCTCGCCAGCGCCCTTGACGCCGAGCGGGTTGGTCGCCGTCGGCGCCGGGTTGCTGATCACCGAAAGCGCGCACAGGTCGGCCGCCCTCGGCATGGCATAATCCATGAACGACCCGGTGAGCATCTGCCCATCCCCGTCATAGACGATGGTCTCCATCAGAATCTGCCCGAGCCCCTGCGCCACCCCGCCATGGATCTGCCCCTTGACCAGCAAGGGATTGATCACCGTGCCCACGTCGTCCACCACGAGGTAGCGCTGCACGGCCACCACTCCGGTCTCGGGGTCCACCTCGACCTCGCAAACATGGCAGCCGTTCGGAAACGTTGCCGCCGCAGGGGCCAGGATGGCCGCGCCCGCCAACCCGAACTCGCCCCCCGGCGGCAAGCTGGCGGCAACGAAGCTCGCCCGCGCCACGTCCTCGATGCCGATGGCCCGGTCCGTCCCCGCCACGTTGAACCGGCCATCCGCGAACTCGATGTCCGCCACCGCCGCCTCCAGCGCCTGCGCCGCGATGGCCCGGCCGCGCTCCACCACCTTCTCCGCGGCGCGCACGAACGCCGACCCGCCGGCCATGATCGACCGCGAGCCGAACGTGCCCCGGCCATACGCCACCCGGTCGGTATCGCCGAACACGATCCTCAGCCGCGCCGGGTCCAGCCCGAGCCGGCTTGCGGCGATCTGCCGGAACGCGGTCTCGTGCCCCTGGCCCTGGCTATGCGTGCCCAGCAGCAGCGTGGCGCCGCCGTCGCCGTCGAAGCGCAGCTCTGCCCCTTCCTCGTTGGGCGAGGCCGCCGGGCCGCCAGCGATCTCGATCGCATTGGCCAGCCCGATGCCACGCAGCATGCCCCGCGCCTCGCTCTCCCCCTGCCGCGCCGCGAACCCGGCCCAGTCCGCCTCGGCCAGCGCCATCCGCATGTTCGCCGGGAAGTCGCCGCTGTCGTAGGTGAACACCAGCCCGGTGCGGAACGGCATCGCCCCCGGCGGGATCAGGTTCCGCTCCCGCAGCGCCACCCGGTCGATGCCCAGCTCGGCTGCCGCCTGGTCGATCACCCGCTCCAGCGCATAGGTCGCCTCCGGCCGCCCCGCCCCGCGATAAGGCGCGTTCGGTTGCGTATGCGTGAACATCCCACGCACCTCCGCATAGATGTGCGGCGTCCGATACACCCCCGCCAGCCCACCCAAGTTGTTGGTCGAGGAATGCGGGGTGTTGAACCCGAGGTAAGCGCCCAAATTCGCCACCGTCTCGACCCGCAGGCCAAGGAACCCGCCGCCCGCATCCAGCGCCAACTGCACCCGGGTCGTGTTGTCCCGCGCATGGTAGTCGGAAAGGAAGCTCTCGCTCCGCGTTGCCACCCAACGCACGGGCCGCCCCGTCCGCCGCGCCGCCCACAGCACCAGCGCGTATTCCGGGTACGGGCTGCCCTTCATCCCAAACGCGCCGCCAACGTCCGGCGAATCCAGCCGCAGCCGGTTCGCCGGAATATGCAGCGTATGCTCGGCCAGCTCGGCCCGAACCTTGTGCGGCGCCTGCGTGCCCGCGTGCAGCGTGTAGCTGTCCGCGGCCGCGTCGTAGGCGCCGGTCGCGTTGCGCGGCTCCATCGGATTGGCCGACACCCGGCTGATCCGCAGGTCCAGAGTCGTCACATGGTGCGCGGCGGCAAACGCCGCATCGGTCGCGGCCGGGTCGCCCAGCCGGAACAGGAAGCACACCCCGTCCGGCGCCAGCTCCGGCCACACCGCCGGCGCGCCCGGCAGCGCCGCCGCGGCCGCGTCCGTCACCGCCGGCAGCGGCGCGTACTCCACCTCGACGAGGTCGCCGCCATCCTGCGCCGCGTGCAGCGTCTCCCCGATCACCACCGCCACGGCATCGCCCACGAACCGCACCGCGTCACCCGCCAACAACCGATATGGCGGCCGCGGCATCGGCGACCCATCGGCCCGGTGCCGCTGCACCATGGTGTGCAACGTGCCCAGCCCATCCGCCTCAAGCTCCGAACGCGTCAACACCGCCAGCACGCCCGGCGCCGCCCGGGCCGCCACGGCGTCGATGCCCAAAATACGCGCACTGGCGTGCGGCGACCGCACCACCGCCATGAACGCCGCCCCCGGCGGCTGGATGTCGTCGGTGAAGCGCCCCAGCCCGCGCAGCAGCCGCGCATCCTCGAACCGCGGCGTGGCCGTGCCGATGCCGACCGTCATCAAGCCTGCCCCCGCATCGCATCGGCGAAGCTCGCCTGCAGCCCGCGCGGGGAAAGCCCCTGGGTAATGACCACCAACTGCGTGCTGGCGACGCCGCCTGGCCAGGCAGCCAACCGGCTGACCGGGTGCAGCACGTGGTGCACCCCCTGCAGTACCACCGGCAGGTCCTCGCCCGCCAAATCCACCAGCCCCTTCAGCCGCAGCACATCCGCGCCCCGCAACGACAGCACGGACTCCAGCCACAACCGCAGCGCCGGCCAGGCGATCGGCCGGTCATGGCGCAACAGCACGGTCCCGATGCCGCCATCGTGCAGATGGTCATGATGCGAAGCTGCGTATTGCCGACCCCAATCCTGCGGCCCCAATCCAAACACATCCGCCGCCACCACCCCGTCCTCCGCCATCCGCCGCCGCGGCGCGTCCGCGTTCAGCCCGGCCAGCACCCGCTCCAGCGCCGCCGTCTCCGGCGCCAAATCCGTCTTGCTGAGCAGGATCCGGTCCGCCAGCGCCACCTGCCGCCGCGCCTCCGGATGCCGCGCGAGTTGCTGCACCCCATGCACCGCATCCACGGTCGTCACGATGCCATCCAGCCGGCACGCATACGTCGCACCCGCCTCCGCCACCAGCGCATGCGCCACCGGCCCGGGATCGGCCAGCCCCGTCGTCTCGATCGCGATCCGCCGGAAATCCGGGATGCTGCCCTCGGCCCGCTGCCGCCACAGGGTCTCCAGCGTATCCGCCACGTCGCCCCGCACCGTGCAGCAGATGCAGCCGTTTTTCAGCAACACCGTGTTCTCGATCGCCTGCTCGATCAGCAAGTGGTCCAGCCCCACCTCGCCGAACTCGTTGACGATCACCACCGTGTCGGCCAGTTGCGGGCTGCGCAGCAGCCGGTTCAGCATGGTCGTCTTGCCGCTGCCCAGGAACCCGGTCACGATCGTCACGGGGACCGGTGTGTTGGGCGGGGGTCCCAGGTTCGAAAGGTTCATTGGTGGCAAACTCCGAAACGCACAACATGCGCCTAATCTCGCACGACACCTTGGCCGGGTTCGGCGGCCTTGGCGAGGGCATGAGCCTGCAGCTCAAGGCGGACCGCCGCATCCTCTGGCTCGCCCACGAGAGCGCCCCCAAGAACTTCACCGGCGTGGACGTCACCGATCCCAGCCGTCCCCGCGTTATCGTGCAAACCGAGTTGCCGCACCGCAACGTCCGCTCCAACTCGCTCGAGGTTTGCGGCGACCTGATGGCCGTCGCCTACCAAACCAGCACGCACGGCTTGCAGCCCGCCGGCGTCGAGATGTTCGACATCTCGGTCCCCGAGCAGCCTCGCGCCGTCGGCTTCTTCGATTGCTCCGGCCCCGCCTCGCGCGGCGTGCACCAGGTCTGGTTCGTCGACGGTAAAACCGTCCACTTCGCCGGCGGCGCGCCCGACTTCACCCCCCGCAACCTGCTCGACGACCAGCCCTACCGCGCCATCGACGTCAGCGACCCGACCCGGCCGCGTGAAATCGGCCGCTGGTGGTACCCCGGCACCGCCGAAGGCGACGACGCCCCCCCGCCGCCCCGCCACCCCACCTTCGACTCCGGCATCCGCGCCCACAACACCAACGTCTTCCCCGACCACCCCGACCGCGCCTATGTCGGCTACCTCGACGGCGGCGCCTTCGTGCTCGACATCTCCGACATGAGCCGCATCAAGCCCGTCACCCACTGGAACCCGCACCCCCCATTCCCGGGCTTCACCCACACCGTGCTTCCCCTCTTCAGCCGCGACCTCCTGGTCGTTTCCGACGAATGCGTCCACGACGACGGCCGCGACTGGCCCAAACTTGTCTGGCTGCTCGACTACCGCCGCCCCGACAACCCCGTGCCCATCGGCACGCTGCCGCTGCCCCCCGTCGAGGAACACGCCTTCCGCGGCGGCCGCTACGGCGCCCACAACCTCCACGAAAACCGCCCCGGCCCCGCCTTCCGCTCCGACACCATCCTCTTCGGCACCTACTTCAACGGCGGAATCCGCGTCCACGACATCAGCAACGCCCTGCAACCCAAGGAAATCGCCTTCTACGTCCCAGAGCCGCCGGCGGCCTCAACGGTCGGCTCGATCCAGATCAACGACGTCTACGTGGACGAAAACCGCATCATCTACGCCGTGGACCGCTTCGGCGGCGGCCTCTACACGATGGAGATGACGATCTGACCTGGAGCGACGACCCTACGTTCCAGGGTCGCTATATCCTGCGCGCTGCTCGCCAGGCTTGGCCGGGCGCGCAAGGTTCTGCGCGGTATTGACCAGCGCGATGTGGGAGAAGGCCTGTGGGAAGTTGCCGACCAGGCGCTTGGTGGGCACGTCGTATTCCTCGGAGAGTAGGCCGACGTCATTGCGCAGCGCCAGCAGGCGTTCGAACAGGCGGCGTCCTTCCTCGTCCCGGCCGAGCAGCACCAGTGCGTCCGCGAGCCAGAACGAGCAGGCAAGGAACGCGCCCTCGCCATGGGCCAAGCCGGTCTCGACCTCGGCCGGGTCGTGGCGCATGACGAAGCCGTCCTGGAGCAGCCGCCCCTCGACGGCGCGCACCGTGCCGGCGATGCGTGGGTCGTCGATGGGCAGGAAGCCCGTAGTTGGGATCAGCAGCAAGCTGCCATCAAGCCACTTCGAGCCATAGGACTGCACGAAGCTGCCGAGTTCCGCGTCGTAGCCGTTGGCGCATACGTCGTCATGGATCGCCTGGGCGACGTCGCTCCAGCGCTCGACCGGGCCTTGCAGCCCGAACTCCCGGGCAATCTTCGCGGCACGGTCGAACGCGACCCACGCCATGATCTTGCTGAAGGTGAAGTGCCGCGCCGGCTTGCGGCTTTCCCAGATCCCCCGGTCCGGCTCGCGCCACACGTCGGCGAGGTGCGCGAGCAAGGCCTGCTGCAAGGCCCAGGAGTCCGCGCTGCTGGCCAGGCCGCCCCGCTGCGCCTGGTAGAGCGCGTCCATCACCTCGCCGTACACGTCGATCTGGATTTGGCCATGGGCGCCGTTGCCGATGCGCACGGGCTTGGCGCCCTCGTAGCCTGGCAGCCAGTCCACCTCCCACTCGGTCAGGCGATGCTCGCCGGTGATGCTGTACATGATCTGCGCCTGCGCCGGAACGCCAGCGACGGCACGCAGCAGCCAGTCCCGCCAGGCGCCCGCTTCCTCGTAATAGCCGGCGTTCATCAGCGCGAGCAGCGACAGCGTGGCGTCGCGCAGCCAGCAGAACCGGTAGTCCCAGTTGCGGCCGCCGCCAAGCGTCTCGGGCAGGCTCGTCGTGGGGGCTGCCACGATGCCGCCGGTCGGCGCATAGGTCAGCGCCTTGAGCGTGATCAGCGAACGCATCACCGCATGGCGCCGCTCGCCCTCCTCGATCCGGGCGCGGCCGGACCACTCGGTCCAGAACCGCTCCGTAGCGCCAAGCGCAGATTGCGGGTCCACCGCATCAGGCAGCGGCTGGTGCGACGGCGCGTAGGTCAGCGTGAAGGACACCGTCTCACCCGCAGCGACCGTGAACTCGGCGACGGTTTTGGCATCCTCGCCGTGGATGGGCGCGGACGTGCGCAGCACGACCTGGTCCGGCCCGGCGATCGCACGCAACGTGCCGTCCTCGAGCCGGTGAACCCAGGGCACCAGGGCGCCGTAGCCGAACCGCAGCACCAGCTCCGTCCGCATCACGACCTGCCCGCGTTCCCCGGTCACGATGCGGACCAGCTTGGACTGGCCGCTGCGCGGCGGCATGAAATCCACGACCAGCACCGCGCCGCCCTCGGTTTCGAAGCGGGTCTCGAGGATGAGCGTGTCACCCCGGTAGCGCCGGGTTGCAGGCGCGGCGGCGTTGGTGGGAGCGACGAGCCAGCGCCCGTGCTCGGGGCTGCCGAGCAGGGCGGCGAAACACGCATCGGAGTCGAAGCGCGGCCAGCAGAGCCAATCCACCGAGCCGTCGCGCCCAACCAGCGCCGCGGTTTCGCAATCGCCGATCAGGGCATAGTCCTCGATACGCGAAGGCATGGCTGCCTACTCCCTTTTGGCCGTTCGACTGCTGAAGCGGGCGTTGCCCAGCACGGCGTCGCGGGCGGGCACTACAACTCGACCTGGGTGCCAAGCTCGATGACGCGCTTGGGCGGGATCTGGAAGTAGTCCGACGCACTGACGGCGTTGCGGCCCAAGAAGGCATAGAGCTTCTCGCGCCACACCGGCAACTCGGGCCGTACCGTGCCGACCGGCGTTTCACGGCCGAGGAAGAACGAGGTTTCGGCGATGTTGACCGGGAACTCGGCCTGATGCGCTTCCAGTGCGGCCGGCACTTCGGGTGCCTCCGCAAAACCGAAGTGCAAGGTCATCTGCACGAAGCCCTTGTCGAGCGGCTCGACGGTCATGCGCTCCGCCTTGGAAACGTAGGGCACGCGCTCGGTAATGACCGTGAGCAGGACGATGCGGTTGTGCAGCACCTTGTTGTGCTTCAGGTTGTCCATAAGCGCGTAAGGCGCCGCTTCCCGGCGAGCGGCTAGATAGACCGCCGTGCCTTCCACCCGGGGCATCTTCTCGGGGTCGAGCTGGGCGATGAACTGCGCCAGCGGCGGGTTGTCCTTGCTGGTGCGCTCCAGCACGATCTGACGGCCGCGGCGCCAGGTGGACATGAGCGTGAACACGACGGCGCCGATCAGCAGCGGAAACCAGCCACCCTGCGGTATCTTGACCGCATTGGCCGCGAAGAAAGCAAGATCGACCAGCAGGAAGCTGCCCATCACGGCAACCGTGACCGGAACGCTCCAGCGCCAGACCCGGCGTGCGACAAGGGCCAGCAGGCAGGTGGTGATCACCATGGTGCCGGCGACCGCGATGCCGTAGGCGGCTGCCAGGTTGTCCGACGACTTGAACGCCAACACTAGCCCAATCACGCAGATCATCAGCAGCCAGTTGATCTGAGGCACGTACACCTGGCCGATTGCCGTCTCGGACGTTTGCCGCACGTCCAGCCTTGGCAGCAGGCTGAGCTGCATCGCCTGCTGCGACAGCGAGAAGGCGCCGGAGATCACCGCCTGGGAGGCGATCACCGTCGCTGCGGTCGCCAGCAGCACCAGGGGATAGAGACTCCAATCGGGGAACATGCGGTAGAACGGGTTGTCGATGGTTTCGGGGTGGGCCAGCACCAGGGCGCCTTGGCCGAAGTAGTTCAGCACCAGCGCCGGCAGCACGAAGGCGAACCAGTCCAGCCGGATCGGGCCGCGGCCGAAGTGGCCCATGTCGGCATACAGCGCCTCCGCCCCCGTCATCGCAAGGAACACCGAACCCAGGGCAAGGAAGCTCGTCCAGCCGTGTCCGGACAGGAAGCTGAGCGCATATAACGGGTTGACCGCTGCAAGAACGCCAGGGTCCCGTACGATGTGCAGCAGCCCACCGATGGCAAGAACGGCAAACCACAGTGCCATGACCGGGCCGAAGTAGGCGCCGATGCGCTCGCTGCCCCGGCTTTGCACGGCGAAGAAGCCGATCAGCACTGCAATCGTGATTGGCACGACATAGGGCGCAAGTCCGGGAGTGGCGACTTGCAGGCCCTCGATCGCGCTCAGCACCGAGATGGCCGGGGTGATCATGCCGTCGCCGTAGAACAAGGCGGCGCCGGCCATGCCAACCATGAGCAGGGCCGTCCGCCGCCGCTCGTCGGTTTCGGTGTGCGCTGCCAGGCCGAGCAGCGCCATGATGCCGCCCTCGCCGTCGTTGTCCGCACGCATGACGAATAGCACGTACTTGAGCGTGACCACGATCATCACGGACCAGAACACCAGGGACAGCAGCCCGAACACCACCTCAGGCTCCACTGTTCCGCCTGCAGCCTTGAGGCACTCTCGCAAGGTGTAGATCGGGCTCGTGCCGATGTCGCCGTAGACGACCCCAAGCGCGCCGATGACGAGCGTGCGATGCATAGGATTGGCAGCGGCCATTCGGGCCGGAGGGGAAACATCCATGCTTAAGGTTACCCAGTATCTGCCGGATAGTCTTGTCGCAATTCCGTTAAGGTTTGGGGCACGGGCGTAAAGCAGGCATAAAGCGCTCGTCCGGCCTGCCGGCTTATGCGCGCCTTGGCGCGTTTTTGGCCAAATCAAGTTCGCACGCCGTCCAGGGATCCAAGCCGGCCACCGCTACCCTCCCCGGCAAGATCAATGCAAAATTAACCTTATGTACACGAGTTGTGAGTAACATCGCAAACATGACTCGATCATGTCTGAAAGTCTGTGCGTTATAGTTCAGTTTTTCTTGTCCCAGATAAGCCAGCTCCATGCTCCATGCCGATTGCTTCTGCCACCCCAAGGGAATCTGAAATGCGTGTTTACCTCGCTGGCCTGTGCTTTACGGACGCAGACGGCATCGCGTTCCAACACGATGCGAGCCTGGTCGCCTTGTCGTACTTCATCGCCGTGTGCGGCTCCTACACCGCTCTAGAGATGATCGAGCGGTGGCGAAATACGCGCGGTCGTCCAGCGCGGTTTTGGCACCTCGCCAGCGCTGCAACCCTTGGTGGCAGCATTTGGTCCATGCATTTCTTGGCGATGCTCGCACTCAGTATCGAGGTGCCGCTGCGCTATGAGCCTGGGGCCACGCTGTTCTCATTGTTGATCGCGATCGGGGTGGTTGGTTGGGGCTTGCAGATTGCCCGGGCCGGGACGTCTTGGAAGCGAGTTGGATTTGCGGGGATCGCAATCGGCCTCGGCGTCGCTGCGATGCACTATGTCGGGATGGCAGGGATTCAGTTTCCCGGTACTTTGGCCTATAAGCCTACCCTCTGGAGCCTCTCCGTACTGCTGGGGATTGGCGCGGCGATCGTCGCGCTGTGGCTTTCACTGACGTTGCAAAGGCCATGGCAGCGCGCGGTCGCAGCTTTGGTCATGGGCGGCGCCATTTGCGGCATGCACTATACGGGCATGGCCGCCGCCGTCTTTCAAGTCGACCCGCTTGCCCAGGTTACGCCGGGCTTGCCGAGCGGTCCGCTCGCGGCGGCTGCGGCACTTACGACCTTGGCGCTGATCCTTTGCGCGCTCGCCGTAATCACCGCCGACCGGCGCCGGTTGGCATCGGCGATCAGCGAAGCCGAGGCGCTCCGGCTCTCCAACGCAAAGCTGGCACAAGCGAATGCCGACCTGGAGCTCGGCCGCCTGAAGTTGGATGCGGTGTTGGGCAACATAACTCAGGGCATCTGCTTCTTCGATGGAGAAACGCGGCTGCTGGTGTCCAACCGGCGCTACGCCGAGATCTACGATCTGCGGCCCGAGGCAATCAGTGTCGGCCGTACGCTGGCAGAGATCGTGGACGCCCGGTTCGCGGCCGGAAGCACGCCCGACATGTCGCGAGCGGACTACCTTGCCTGGCGCGCCGGTGTCTTCAGCACCACGCAGCAGTCGACTACGGAGATGTTTTTAAGGAACGGACGTGTCGTCGCGATTTGTATAAAGCCCATGCCCGATGGCGGCTGGGTCGCAAGCCACGAGGACATCACCGATCGAAAGCAGGCCGAGGCCAGCATCGTTTTCATGGCCCGGCATGACGCGCTGACCCGGCTGCCCAACCGGATACAGTTCCGCGAGCGGCTCGAACATGCAATGAGCATGGGAGAACGCGGGGCCGGATGCGCGGTATTCTGTCTGGACCTGGACCATTTCAAACAAGTGAATGACAGGCTGGGCCACCCGGTCGGCGACGGATTGCTGCAGGCTGTCGCGAACCGAATACAGGCCTGCGTGCATGAGTCGGACACCGTGGCACGCCTGGGCGGGGATGAGTTCGCCATCATTCAGTTGGCGGTAGGGCAGCCTGGCCAGGCGGAGCTTCTGGCAAGCCGCATCATCGCGGCATTCCGAAACCCGTTCGAGGTCGACGGCCATCAGATCGTCGCCAGCGTCAGCATCGGCGCCGCCATCGCGCCTGGAGACGGTATTTCTGCTGAAAAGATGCTGAAGAACGCCGATATCGCGCTTTACCTGGCGAAGTCCGAAGGCCGGGGCACAGCTTGCTTTTTCGAGCCGGAAATGGACGCACGTATCCAAGTGCGCCGGACACTGGAGGTTGATCTCCGGAAGGCCATCGCCCGCGATGAATTCGAGATCTACTATCAGCCCCAGGTCAATCTCGTGGAAGGCAAGGTCACCGGGTTTGAGGCCTTGTTGCGCTGGCATCACCCGATCCGCGGGCTTGTCTCACCTCAGGACTTCATTCCAATCGCCGAGGAAACGGGAATGATCGTCGCCATCGGCGACTGGGTGCTGCGCAGGGCTTGCTTCGAGGCCGAGAACTGGCCGCCGGATATCAGCATCGCGGTAAACCTCTCGCCGATCCAATTCAAGAAGGGTACCGTCGTGGCTTCCGTGCGGGCGGCACTCGATGCGTCGGGCTTGCGGCCGGATCGGCTGGAGCTAGAAATCACCGAGTCGGTCCTGCTGCACGACACCGTGGACACTTTGACGGCTTTGCACCAGTTGCGCGCCATGGGGATCGCGGTGTCCCTAGATGACTTCGGCACGGGGTACTCGTCCCTAAGTTATTTGCGGAGCTTTCCCTTCGACAAGATCAAAATCGACAAGTCGTTCGTAGATGACTTGGTGAAGAACAAGGAATCCATGTCGATCATCCGCGCAGTCACCGGCCTCGGGAGAAGCCTGGGCATGCGCACGATCGCCGAGGGCGTCGAAACCCTGGAACAGCTTGAGGAACTGCGACGGGAAGGATGCACCGACGTCCAGGGATACCTGTTCAGCCGTCCGAGGCCCGCAAACGAAGTCCCCGCGCTGATCAAGAACCTTCAACACCGTGGGGAACACGCAAGTTGAGTTCGAGGTCGGATGTCAGCGGGATCACGCCCAGTTCCGGGTCAGGCCTTCTTGACGTTGTAGAACACCGGAAAGCTATTCAAAATTCCGCTCAGCGATCGGCGATAGGCAATCGGCTGGTTGTAGGCGCCGAGCGGGACATAGGGCACGTCTTGGAACGCCTGCAACTGCATCTCGCGCGTGAGACGCTTCTGCTCGTCCATCGTTGTCGCGTCAAGGAACTGGCTTCGCAGTTCCTCCAGCCGCGCCGATTCCGGCCAGCCGAACGTGCCGGCCCGGCCGATGCCGCGCGTGTAGGACTGGGTGGCCGGCGTTACTGCGATGATGCCCGGGATGTTGTTGCACCATACGCTCCAGCCGCCCTTGTCGAGCCCCTCCTTGTTGGCCAGGCGTGGCGCCACCGAGCCCCAGTCGGAGGCCTGATAGTCCAGGTTCACGCCGACCCGGCGGAACATGTCGGCCGCGATCTCGCTGAAGGCGTTGAGCGAGGGCAGGTCGGTCGGCACCACGAACACCACCCGCTCGCCCTTGTAGCCGGCGGCCTGCAGGTTGGCCTTGACCTTCTCGTAATTGGGTGCGCCATCCATCGCCTCCAGCCCCGCCTCGGTCGAGAACGGCCCCCCAGGCAAGAAGAAGCCGCAGCGGTCGGTCCACAGGCTGCGGTCCTCGCCCATGACGGCGGTCATGTAGTCAGCCTGGCGGATGCCGGGAAAGAAGGCGCGCCGGATCGCCGGGTTGTCGAAGGGCGGCTGCAGGTGGTTGAAGCGGATCATGCTCATGAAGCCGCCGTGTTCCTTGGCCTCGACGCGAAGGTTGGGGTCGCGGCGCAACAAGGGCAGCAGGTCCGCGGTGGGCTGCTCCCACCAGTCCACCTCGCCGCGCTGCAAGGCAGCGGCGGCGGTCGCGGCGTCCGGGACGACGTGCCACTCCACCCGGTCGACATAGGCCAACTTCGGGCCCGCGGCGAAGGAGGGCGCGCCGTCCGGCCGCGGCACGTAGCCCTCGAACTTCTCGTACGCCACGCGGGAGCCGGAAACCCGCTCCCCGGCGAGAAAGCGGAACGGGCCGCTGCCGACCATCTCCGTCACCTGCTGGCTCGGCGACGTCCGGGACAGCCGCTCCGGCATCACCGGGCAGTAGGAGGACGGCTTGGCGAGCGCAGTGGACAGCAGCGGGAACGGCTTCTTGAGCCGGAACTGGATGACCCGGTCGGAGGACGCGGACATTTCGTCCGTGACCGCCCGCACGTTTTGGCCGAACGGGTCGTTGCGGCTCCAGCGGTCGATGCTGGCGACCGCGTCACGCGCCAGCACGGGCGTACCGTCATGGAATTTCAGCCCGTCCCGCAGGGTCATCTTCCAGGTCCGGCCGTCATCCTCGATCACGTGGCCGGCCACCATCTGCGGCTGCGGCTGCAGGTCGTCATCCAGGCCATAGAGCTGGTCGAACACCAGGAAGCCGTGGTTGCGTGTCACCAGCGCCGTGTTGAACACAGGGTCCAGGATCGCCAGGTCGGCCTGCGGCACGAAGTGAACCGTCTTCTTGTTCTGGGCGGCGGCGATGCTCGGCAAGGCCAGGGCGGCAGCGGCCGAGGTCAGGAGATCACGACGTTTCATGGCAGCTCTCCAGATGAAATCAAGCAAGGGGCGGGCGGCGGCCGGCCCAGGGCTGCGCCTGCTCGAACGCATAGGAGGCTTGCAGCGCGCCCAGATCGTCGAAGCGGGGGGCCACGATCTGCATCCCGACCGGCAGGCCGGACGGGGTGAAGCCGCAAGGCACGCTGACGGCAGGATTGCCCGCCCAGTTGAACGGGTAGCTGAATTGGGCCCAGGACAACCCGTCCCACGGATGTTGCGGCCAATGCTCGGGCTGCAGCAACTCCGCCGGGAACGCCGCCGTGCTGGCCGTGGGCGTCAGGAGAAAGTCCCATTCGGTGAAGAACTCATGGATCTGCTGGCAATAGGCGAAGCGCTCTTCGCGCATCACCATGAACTCCGAGACCTTGATGTCCTTGGCGGTTTTGATCATCGCGACGAAGCCCGGATCGAGCTTGCCCTCCCATTCCGGCAGGAAGCGCAGCCGGCCAGAAAACACGGTTGGCCAGAAGAAGTCGAACAGCGCCGGCCCCAGCCGGCCCCAGGCGGGCGTCACCTCCTCCACCGTGGCGCCCAACTCGGTGAACACACCGACCGCCCGTTCCACGAGCGCCGCCACGTCCTCGTCCACGCGGGCATGGCCCAGATCGGGGCTGTAGGCGATTCGTTTGCCGCGCATCGAGGCGGGCAGTTGAACGGCGTAATCCTGCGGCGGCGCCTCGAGCGAGGTGTAGTCCCAGGGGTGCGGGCCGGCCATCGCCTCCAGCATCAGCGCGCTGTCGGTGACGGTGCGGGTGATCGGGCCGAGATGCGTCGCCATGTCGTTGTTGGACATCGGCCAGCACGGCACCCGGCCGTGCGTCGCCTTGATGCCGAACACGCCGCACATATGCGCCGGAATGCGGATCGACCCGGCGCCGTCGCCTCCCTGGTGCAGCGGACCATATCCCGCCGCAGCGCCCGCGGCCGCCCCGGAGGAAGAGCCGCCGGCGCTCAGCCCATGCCGCCACGGATTGTGCGTGATGCCGGTCAGCGGGCTCTGGCTCACGCCCTTCCAGCCGAACTCCGGGGCGGTGGTCTTGCCCAGCATGATGCAACCGGCCGCGTGCAGCCGGGCCACGCAGGGCGTGTCCACATCGGGGATATGGCCCTCGAACATGCGGCTGCCCATCTGCGTGGGCACGCCCTTGGTCTGCTGCAGGTCCTTAATGGTCACGGGCACGCCTTCCAGCTTGCGCGCGGCGCCGGCGGCGTAAGCGGCCTCCGCGCCACGCGCGCTCGCCATCGCAGTATCGGCGGTCAGCAGCACCATCGCATTGAGCGCCGGCTCCTGGGCGCCGATGTGACGCAGCACGGCCGCTACCACCTCCACCGGCGAGAGGGAACGCGCCCGATAGCGGGAAACCAGCTCGGTTGCCGGCAGGAAGCCGATCTCAGCATCGGTCATCGGATCCCCTCTGGCGCGGAACGCAGAGCCTGCGTCGTTTCGGCGCCCGCCGCAATGCCGTCACGTCCGGGCCAGCCACTGCCTGCAATACTCCGTGTGTCCCGGGATGATAGGTCCATTACCGGGGCCGGCAACCCGATTTGGCCGGAGACGCCTGGCAGGGCCAGCCGCGGCTCGTCTAGGATGGGCGAACCACGTCAGGCCCCCTCCATGCCGCCGGCCACCGAACGCCTCGCCAACTCCGCCGACACCGCGCTCCGCGCCCGCGCCCGCCGGGTCATCCCGGGCGGCCAGTGGGGCCACCTGGACGCGGCCAAGCTGCCGGACGGCTACCCGCAATATTTCGCCCGCGCCGAAGGCTGCCGCCTGCACGATGTCGATGGCCGCACCTTCATCGACCTGATGTGCTCCTGGGGGCCGATCGTGCTCGGCCATAAGCACCCCCTCGTCGAACAGGCGGCGCGCGGGCAAGCCATGCAGGGCGACTGCATGAATGGCCCGGCCCCGGTGCTGGTGGAGTTGGCCGAGCTGGTCGTGTCCCTGGTGCCGCACGCGGATTGGTGCATCTTCGGCAAGAACGGCACGGACGCGACCACCACCTGCGTGACCCTTGCCCGTGCGAAGACGGGGCGCCGCCGCGTACTGGTCGCGCGCGGGGCCTATCACGGTGCGGCGCCCTGGTGCTCGCCCAGCGTCGCCGGGGTCACCGCCGAGGACCGGGCACATCTGCTGCCGTTCGACTACAACGACATCCCCAGCCTCGAGGCCGCCGTCGAGCAGGCCGGCGGCGACCTTGCCGCCATCCTGGTCTCCGCCTTCCGCCACGACATGGGTCGGGCGCAGGAGCTGCCGACGCCGGAGTTCGCTCGCCGGGTGCGGGCGCTGTGCGACGAGACCGGGGCGGCGCTGATCCTGGATGACGTGCGCGCCGGGTTCCGGCTCGACCTGGGCGGCTCGTGGGAGACGCTGGGCATCCGTCCGGACCTGGCGGCGTGGAGCAAGGCCATCGCCAACGGGCATCCGCTCTCGGCAGTAACGGGCCGGGACCGCTTCCGCGACGCGGCGACCCGGGTATTCACCACCGGCTCATTCTGGTGCGGCTCCGTGCCAATGGCCGCCGCCGTCGCGACGCTGACGGAACTGCGCCGGCTGGACGGCCCCGAATACATGCGCGGCATGGGCCAGCGCCTGCGCGACGGGCTGGCGGAGCGCGCGGCCCATCACCGGCTGCGGATCGACCAGAGCGGGCCGGTGCAGATGCCGATGCTGCTCTTCGCCGACGATCCCGAGTGGAAACAGGGCTTCGCGTTCTGCACCGAGGCCTTGCGGCACGGCGCCTATCTGCATCCCAAGCACAACATGTTCCTGTCCTGCGCCCACACCGCGGCCGACATCGACCTCGTGCTGGATGCGGCCGAGGCCGGCTTTCGCCACGTCGCACGCTGACCGGCTATCTGACCGGATAGCTCGGCCAATCGGGCGCGACGCCAACGTTTGCGCCACGGTTGCACCGCTACCCGGCTCCCAACAGTTGTTCGCCGCGCGCGGTCGCAGCGTTCACCCTCCGCGAGAGCTCCGCAGCAACCTCGTTTACGGTCCGAATCGCATTTCCTCGCTTAAAGATGTCGGGATTCGCGGCGATCACTGCCTGAGCTCTCGCCCCAAGCGCGTCGGCCGCGCTGATGTCCCCTGATCCGGACAAGAGTTGCGCAGCGGTCGTAGCACCGAGGAAATGGGCTGCGTAGCAATCACCATTGGTCGGCTCCCGACCGAGCCGCCGAGCGAGGAAGTTCTTATTGTCGCGAAGAAAGGCTGCGCCCATCAGGCACTGCGCCGTAACGTCGGCTCGGTCCGACTCTTCGACGCCGATCGTAGCCCCGAACTGGCGTACGACGCCTTTCCACGTGCCATCGAGAAACTGGAACAACCCGAAAGCGGTCGAACGGGGGTTCTTGGCGGTGGGGTCGAAGCTGGATTCGACGGCGGCGATGGCCGCCAGCAGCTTCGGGTCGACATCGAACTTTTTGGCAGCCTCCTGCAAAGCGTTGGCGATCGACCTCTTCGAAGACGACACGCTCCCCGCGGCCCCCGCGATCCCCGCCGCGAGCGCGGTCGCGGCCGCGGCGCCCGCCGCCGCCCCAAGCGGGCCGCCGACGGCAGCTCCTACGCCGGCTCCGATCGCGGCCACGGCCGCCCCGGCAACTGAATTTGCCCCGGCGTCGCGGAGGGTGCCTGCATTCTGGATAAGCTCCTCGGAGTACGTCACCTTGGCAAGAATATGTCCGTCCTGGTCGACCCTTGCGACCTTGACGATGTATCCGTGCCGGGACGCCTCGCTTTCCTCATCCGATTTCAGGTCGTTAAACTCCTGAAGGGACATCGGCCCGGCATTGTAGTCTTCTGGCAACTGCATCTTGGCATCCTCAAAGGGTGCGGGATCAGGGGGTCCAACCCAAGGGCCTTGCGACGGCTTCGAGTTGCTCCCCGGTCGAGGTGTTGACGAATCGGGCAACGGTCATCCGGTCCGGCAGGCGAAGCGCTCGCATCTGCTGCCGGATGAGATCCTCTCCGCCAGGGGTCGCACCGAGTTCGCGCAGGTATTGCCTCGCGGTCGACTGCGACGCGGGCGCTTGCGCCGCCGGGGGGTTGTTCGCGTCCGGCGTCGCCGGTGGGAGTTGAGGCCGGAATTGGGAGGGAGTGAGCGGGCTGGCGAGCGGGCGGGGTGAAGGAGCTCGGATCGGCGCAGACGGAGGCGGCGCTGATTGCGCCTCGGCTGGCACGGGCGTGACCGCATCCCCGGTGCCAGATATCCAGCCGAGTGCTCGGGCCACCATCTCCACCTGCGCCGGCTGGCCCGTGTACACGAACCGCGTCACCGTAATCCGGTCCGAGACTCCGGCCGCCTGCATCTGGGCCCTGATAAGTGCTTCATCCCCGCTGCGGAGCCGGTTTCGGAGGTATTCGGCGGCCGAAGTCCGGGTAAGCGGGAGCACGTTGCGCAAGCGGGCCTGCGCTACTTCCGCCTGGGCGCCGACAGTCTGGCTCACCGCGGTTAAGGCACCTACGACCGTGCCCGCCCGATAGTAGGCGTCCAGATCGGAAAGTGCGGTTCCGAGCGGGTATTCCCGGGCGCTCTTGTTCAGGCCGTCGCGAATGTTGACGGCGATGAGGTCGCGTTGCGCGTGCATGGCGGTGTCGATCGTGAGCAAGGTCCGCTCGGCCAGGATCTCCCGCTCATAGGCGGCCCGCCCTCCTGTGACGCCGGAGGCTGCGGCGGAGAGGGCCTGGGCCGTGCCCGTTCCGCTGAGGCTGCCGGCCGCGGTAAGCCCAAGAGCGGCGAGCGTGGCCCCGAAGCCCGCCCATCGGTTTTGGGAGAAATAGCCCTGCTCGAATTCGGAGAAGCGGAGGTCGATTGCGTATTTGCGGGCCGTCACGATCCGGTTGCGACATTCCTCCATTGAAACGAAGGGCGCCCTGGCAGGAGCGCCGCCTGGGCTGGTGGTGGCCGGGCCGATTCCTGCAAGGCAGTCAGCCGCCGCGGTGGACGAGATCGTGGACCCGATGGCCGCCAAATCCGCATCAGGGTCAGTGGCCCGGAGCGGCGCCCCCTGGAAGGTGCTGCAGCCGGCTTCGATAAGCAAAAACAAGCAGAGAACCGCTCTCGGCCGCATTTTCTGACCCTGGCCGATGGTGGCCCTCTCGGTACAATGCCATCCTTGGCTCGATTCCGCAATGACCTGCCCGGCTGATTTTGGACCGGGCTGATCGGGAAGATCATCACACCCGCAAGCGGCTGGAACTTTCGTCTATGAGATTCAAAACCGACCTACTACCAACAGGTCAGGACGCTGCCAAGCGCAGCCGCTCCGCCGCGCGCGCGCGGCCCATCAGCGGCAAAAGGTCGCGCAGCTCGGGGCCATGGTCCTCGCCGGTCAGCGCCTGGCGCAGCGGCAGGAACAGCTTCTTGCCTTTGCGGCCCGTCTCCGCTTTCAGCTTATCGGTCCAGTCGGGCCAGACCTGTCCGTCCCAAGGCTCCGGCGGCAGCGCTTCCAGTGCCGCGTGCAGGTACTCGGCCTCACCCTCGATCAGCGGCGGCACGATCGACCCGGCCACCACGTCCCACCAGCCGCGGGCCTCGTTCAGCAGGTCGAGATTGCCGCGGATCGCCATCCAGAATGCGGGCGTGGCGGCGGGCGGCAGCCGGTCCTGCACCGCCTCGAACGGCAGCGCCTGCAGGGCGCGCCGGTTCAGCGCCGCCAACTGCCGGCCATCGAACCGCGCCGCAGCGTGCGAGACGTGGGACAGATCGTACTCCGGCGCCAGCGCGTCCGGCATGCGGGCAACCGGGTCATCCGACGTGCCGAGCCGCGCCAGGTAGCCGGCCAGTGCCGAAGGCTCGATCCCATCCCCGCGCAGGCTGCGCAAGGAGAGCGACCCGGTCCGCTTCGACAGCTTGCCGCCATCCTGATCGACCAGAAGCGGCAGATGCGCGAACCGCAACGCGCGGCCTCGCGGCCCCACGACCACGCCCAGCGCCGCCATGATGTCGAGCTGCACGCCGGTGTTGGTTACGTGGTCCTCTCCACGGACGATGTGAGTGATTCCTTCGGCCAGATCGTCCACGACCGAGGTGAACGTGTAGAGCGGCGTTCCGTCGCCGCGGATCAGCACCGGGTCGGAGACGGCGGACAGCTTTACCTGGCGGGGCCCAAGCACCATGTCGCCCCACTCGGCGGGATAGCCGGACAGCAAGAAACGCCAGTGCGGTTTCTTACCGCCCGCTTCGGCCGCCTCGCGCTGCTCGGGTGTCAGCTTCAGCATCGCGCGGTCGTAGAGCGGCGGGAGATGACGCTTGACCCGCATCTCACGCTTGGCGTTCAGCTCCTCCTCGCTCTCGAAGCATGGGTAGAGGCGGCCAGCCGCGCGCAGCCGGTCGGCGGCTTCGGCGTAGCGGTCCAGCCGGTCGGATTGGCGGAACATTGCATCCCAGCCGATCCCGAGCCATCGGAGGTCGTGTTGGATGGCGGCCTCGTATTCCGGCCGGTTGCGCTCCTGGTCGGTGTCGTCAAGGCGCAGCAGGAACTCGCCGCCGTGCCGCCGGGCAAGCAGGTAATTTGCCAGCGCGGCCCGGGCGTTGCCGACATGCAGTAGCCCGGTGGGGCTCGGCGCGAAGCGGACCCTCATGCTTCCGTCCCGCCCAGCCGCGGGTCCATGCTACGCCAGTCCCGGTCCGCCATGTTGGCCCGGCGCGCCGCGAAATCGTGCAGCTCGGCCGCGCTGGTCCAGCCAGCGCCTTCGGATTCCGGCACGATCGCGTCCTCGCCAAAGGCGAACCAGGCCTCCAGCACCGCCTTCGCGTCCATGCCCTGGGCCCGGCAGCGCTCGACACTGTCCCGCACGTAGCGGCGGGCGAACAGGTTGGCGTCGTCCAGGGTTGAGAAAGGGCCGATCTCCTCGACGATATTGTCTTCGGCGCCGCCCGACAGGTCGAGGATGCGGACGCGCCAGGGCTTCGCCTCGCTCATGCCACGAGCCCGGTAAATCCGTTAGTGATGGGATATCGCCGATCCCGCCCGAACGCGCGGGGGGTGATCTTTACGCCCGGCGGGGCCTGCCGACGCTTGTATTCCGCGCGATCCAGCATCCGCCACACCCGCAGCACGGTTCCGCGATCGAAGCCGCGATCGACCAGCGCATCGACCGACTGCTCGCGCTCGACAAGTCCTTCCAGGATCGCGTCCAGCTCGTCGTAGGGCGGCAGCGAGTCCTGGTCGGTCTGGTCGGGCTTCAGCTCGGCGCTTGGTGGTTTGAGGATCACCCGCTCCGGCATCACCGGGCCGGCCGGGCCGAGCGTGCCCGGCGGGACATGCGCGTTCCGCCAGCGGCACAGATCGAACACCGTGGTTTTGTAGACGTCCTTCAATACCGAATATCCGCCGCACATGTCGCCATACAAAGTCGCGTAACCGACGGACATCTCGCTTTTATTGCCCGTCGTGAGCACCATGTCGCCGAACTTGTTCGACATCGCCATCAGGATGAGGCCGCGGCTGCGGGATTGGATGTTCTCCTCGGCAATATCCGCTTGGCGGCCCGCAAAGGCCGGGGCCAGAGCGGCGCCGAACGCCTGCATCGCTGGGGTGATGGGGATGGTGTCGCACCTAATCCCCAGCAGTTCGGCGCAGGCAGCGGCGTCCTCCAGGCTGTGCCGGCTGGTGTAGGGGCTCGGAAGCATGACCGCTCGGACCTGATCGGGGCCTAGGGCGTCTACCGCCACAGCGGCTGAAAGCGCGCTGTCTACCCCGCCCGAGAGGCCGAGCAGCACGCCGGGAAACCGGTTTTTGCGCACGTAGTCGCCCAAGCCGAGCATCATGCAGCGATAGATCAGCTCGAGGCGCGGCGGTTCCGGCGCAAGTTCCTGCGGCGTGCAGACCATGTAATCGCCTGCGCTGTTCCACTCGGTGATGGTGACCGCCTCCTCGAAGTGCGGCATCTGCACGGCCAGGCTCCGGTCACGGTTCAGCACGAAGCTGGCGCCGTCGAACACCAGCTCGTCTTGGCCGCAAACCTGGCCGAGGAACACGAAGGGCAGCCCGGTTTCCACCACGCGCGAGACGCCGAGCGCTACCCGGCGGCCGAGCTTGCCATCCTCGAAGGGGCTGCCGTTGATGCTCAGCAACATCTCGGCGCCGCTTTCGGCCAAGGTCTCAGAAACCGCGGGAAGCCAAAAGTCCTCGCAGACCATGAGGCCGATCCGCATGCCGCGGAAGGCCACCGGGCCGGGGCTGGGCCCTGCATCGAAAACGCGCTTCTCGTCGAACACGCCGTAATTGGGCAGCTCGTGCTTCGCCCGCCGCGCCACCACCCGGCCGCCGTCCAGCACAAAAGCCGCGTTATACAGGCGCTCGCCGTCTCGCCACGGCCCACCCACGATCAGGCCGGGGCCGCCGTCGGCCGTCTCGCGAGCGAGCGCCTCGATGGCGGCCTCGCAGGCGTCGATGAAGGCCGGCTTGCGCACCAGGTCCTCGGGCGGGTAGCCGCCGATCGAGAACTCCGGGGTTACGACAAGGTCCGCGCCGCCGACGGCGCCTTCGGCTCGCGCCCGCCGGATGCGGGCGGTGTTGGCCGCAACCTCGCCCACATGCGTGTCGATTTGGGCCAGCGCGATTTTCATGCGCCAGACCTGTTGTTCACGCCATCGCGTTCAAGCGCCCGACGCTGGTGCGCCGAAAGCAGGAACTCGCGCCCTACCTTCACCCGCACGTCGTCGCCATACGCCACGATGTCGGCGGTGGCATAGGTCTCGTGCCAATCGTCGGGGATGAAGCTGCCAGTGCCGACAGTATCGATCGGCGCTCGCGTGTCGGCCATCACCCGGCACTTCTCCACCCCGAACCCCGACGAGACCACGATCCGGACGCGCGCGAACCCGGCCGCATCGAGCGCTTCGCGCATCCGCCAGATCGCGGCCGCCGAGACGCCAGTGCCGACCAAATGCCGCAATTCCGTCTCGCTTCGATAATGGCGGATGGCGCCCGGCGCATGCCGCTCGAGCACGCCGTAGCTGGCGGCCGGGTCGAGCCCCTCGAGATAACGGCCGCCATGGGTGTCGAGCCGGACCGCGAGCCGTCCGGCCGCCGCCAGATCGGGAAATGCAGCGCAGACTTCCAGCCCATCGGTGATCTCCCGCCCAAAATAGTCGGTCAGCACCGTCAGGTTCTCATCCGGATGGGTTGCATGGAACATCTCCGCCGCCCGCAGGGTGGACCCGGCGTAGCCGATCAGC
Source organism: uncultured Acetobacteraceae bacterium (assembly GCA_964235765.1). Lineage (GTDB taxonomy): Bacteria > Pseudomonadota > Alphaproteobacteria > Acetobacterales > Acetobacteraceae > JAVVHH01. Next base: position 14,720 of record CAXSDH010000005.1, on the reverse strand, counting down.
GCGTGGGGCATCGTGCCTCGGCCGCGGGTGCCGCCGAAATAACCGGCCGCCATGTCGGTCGACGTGCCGACGAAGCCGACGGCGCCCTCCCGTTGCGCGGCCGCGCTGCCCACCCCGGCAGCGTAGCCCATCATGGCCTGCATCTCCGCTCCGGCGCAGTGCCGCGCCTCCATGGCCAGGAACGCCGCCTTCGGCAACGAGGCGCACATCTGGTAGGCGTTGTGCGCCGCCACACAGGCTGGCCCAAGCTTCTGCAGGAAGATGGTCTCGCAATCCGCCAGAGCCTGGAAGCTGCCGGTCATATAGGCGATCGGCTCGCCCGCACCGACCCATTCGCCTTCGGGATGCACCACATCGAAGGTGAACCGGGTGCCGCGCGCCGCTGCCACCTCCGTCAGCCAGTCCAGCATCAGCCGGGGCGCCGAGATCACCGGCCGGCGCAGGAACACGGCATAGGTGACCGGCATGTCGCCGAACCGAGCGATCACCTCGCGCGTGCGGTTGAAGTAGGCGTCGGTGCGGGAGGCGATGTCGTCCAGCAAACCCGCGGTCACTGGGCAGCCACCGCCGGCGCCCGCGCCGGTGCCCGGCGAGCCTTCAGCTCTTCGGCAACTAAGAATGCCAATTCCAGCGACTGCTCGGCATTGAGCCGCGGGTCGCAGAACGTCTCGTAGCGGCCGCCCAGGTCCGCCTCGGTTAGACGGTGGGCGCCGCCCACGCATTCCGTTACCTCCTGGCCCGTCATCTCGACATGCACGCCCCCTGCCCAACTGCCAGCCTCGGCGTGGACGTCGAAGAAGCCGTGCACCTCGGCCAGGATAGCGTCGAAGCTGCGGGTCTTGACCTTGGCGGCCGTGCTGATCGTGTTCCCGTGCATGGGGTCGCACAGCCATACCACTTTGCGCCCGGCACGCTGCACCGCGCGCAGGAGTGGCGGCAGCTTGCGTTTGACGGCGTCGGCGCCCATGCGGGTGATGAGGGTTAGCCGCCCCGCTTCGTTTGCCGGGTTCAGCGCCTCGATCAGGCGCAGGAGATCGTCCGTCTCCATCGTCGGGCCGACCTTCATGCCGATCGGGTTCTTGACCCCACGCAGGAACTCCACATGCGCCCCGTCCAGTTGTCGCGTCCGGTCGCCGATCCATAGGAAGTGAGCGGAACAGGCGTAGGTATCGCCCGAAGTGCTATCGACCCGGGTCAGCGCCTGCTCATACGGGAGCAGCAGCGCCTCGTGGCTCGTGTAGAAGTCCGTTTCGCGGATTTGGGGCGTGTTCAGGCTGCTCATGCCGCACGCCGCCATGAACGCCAGGGTCTCGTCGATGCGGGACGCGATATCCTGGTAGCGGGCGGCCAGCGGCGAGCGCGCGGCGAAGTCCAGGTTCCAGCGATGCACCTCATGTAGGTCCGCGTAGCCGCCGTTGGCAAAGGCGCGCAGCAGGTTCAGGGTGCCGGCTGACTGGAAATAGCCGGTCTCCATCCTGGCGGGATCGGGCACCCGCGCCGATGGCGTGAAGTCCGGACCGTTGACGATGTCTCCGCGATAGCTGGGCAGTGTCTCGCCCCCTAGCGTCTCGTGGTCCGACGATCGCGGCTTGGCGAACTGCCCAGCCATGCGGCCCATCTTGACCACCGGGACGCTCGCACCAAAGGTCAGCACCACCGCCATTTGCAGCAGCACACGGAACGTGTCGCGGATCACGTTGGCGGTGAAATCACCAAAGCTTTCGGCGCAATCGCCGCCTTGCAACACGAAGGCCTGGCCGTCCGCCGCAAGGGCAAGCGCTTCGCGGAGGCGCCTTGCCTCGCCTGCAAACACCAGCGGCGGATATTTGCTCAGCCGCGACTCCATGGCTGTCAACGCGACCGGGTCCGGGTAGGCCGGCAATTGACGGGCGGGGCGGTCGCGCCAACTCGATGGCGTCCAAGTCTCCATCACGCTCTCCTTCGCGTTCCGCTATGCCGCCAGCGCCCGGGCGAATACCCCGGGATCGACGTTGCCGCCGCTCAATACGGCGCCGACCACGCGGCCGCGCGCGCTGAACTTGCCGGCGAGCAGGGCGGCGAGGCAGACCGCGCCGCCGGGCTCGACCACGAGCTTCAGGTGCGTGAAGGCGAAGGCGATCGCGGCAAGAACTTCGTCGTCGCTCACCGCGAGCCCGCCGGCCAGGCGCGGCTGATTTACCGCGAAGGTCAGCTCGCCGGGCATCTTGGAGAGCAGGGCATCGCATAACGGCGATCCGCCCGGGGCATTGCCCTCGCGGACACCGCTGCGGAGGGAGCGCAGCGTGTCGTCCGATCCTTCGGGTTCCACCGCGTAAACCTCGGTGCCCGGCGCCGCACCTTCGATGGCCAGCGCACACCCGGCGATCAGGCCACCGCCGCCCGTGCAGACCAGCAAAGCGTCCATCGCCAACCCGGCAGACGACGCGTCCTCGATCAGCTCCAGCGCGAGCGTTCCTTGGCCAGCTATGACGTGCAGGTGGTCGAATGGCGGGATCAGCGACGCGCCGGTTCGCTCGACATGCGCATGCGCCAGTGCGTCGCGGTCGTCATGTACTCGGTCGTAATGCACGATCTCGGCGCCCCACCGGCGGGTGCTCTCGACTTTCACCCGCGGTGCGTCCACCGGCATGAAGATCGTGGCCGAGGCGCCCACTCCCGCCGCGGCACAGGCCAGCGCTTGTCCGTGATTGCCGGAGGAATGCGTGACCACCCCGGCCCGGCGTTGGGCTTCCGTCAGTTGCAGCGCTGCGTTGGTCGCGCCGCGAAGCTTGAAGCTGCCAGTGCGTTGCAGGGTTTCCGCCTTGAGCAGTACGGTGCCGCCGGTGATCTCGTCAAGGTGTGGGTTGCGCAGCATCGGCGTGCGAACGACATGCCCGGAGAGGCGCTGGGCGGCGCTCGCGACATCGTCGTAACTCGGGATCTGCATCGCTAGTCTCCTGGCCGGGGCAGCGCCACGGCTGTGGCGCCAGGCCTCAGCGTCACACGATAGACCCGGAACGCCTCCGCCTCCACCCCGCCCCGCGCGCGTACGATGTTGCCCAGTTCCGCGATTTCCTGCCAAAGCGCCGAATTGGGCGGCTCGGACCTGCGCTGGCTGACCAGCAGCAAGCCAGCCATGCTTAGGGGCGCTTTCGCCAAGTTGAACAAGCTCCATCGCGCCTCCGCCCCCACGACGTCCACCCCCCGAGGCGCCCACCACGCGAGCAAGGAAGCTGGTCCATAGTCCTCGGAGGTCAGGAAGCCAGCGCCCGCCTCCCGCCGCAGCGTATCAGCCTGCCGGGCCACGTCGTCCCAGCCCGCCAGCCGGATCAGGGTTGGGTCGAGCCGCCGCGGCAAAGCGAAGGGAGCCGCGGATGCCTGAAGGTATACCAAGGCCGTGAGCGCAAACCCAAGCCCTGCGGCAGCCCGCCACCAGCGTGCGCCCCAGGCCGCTGCGGCGATCGTTGCTGGAGGGTAGATCACGGCGACCCAATTGGCTTGGACACGATCTCCCACGGCGTGTTGCACGAACAGCAAGAGGCCGGGGAGGCTGAGCGCCGCCAGCAGGCTCCATGCGGGATCGCGCGCTGCCGAACGCCGCGATGCCCTCCATAGGCCGGCGCCTAAAATCAGAAAAATCAGGGGAGTCGCGAGCGCAATTTGCCCGGCCAGCAGTTCGCCGAGGTGCTTGAGGGCGGCTTCAGGGTGCCATTCGCCCGCGCGCGCGCCCTGGCGCGCGAAACTGGCCCAGTCGTGCCGCCCGTTCCAAGCGACCACCGGCGCGAACAGCAGCGTGGCCAGGCCGCCGCCGGCCCACAGCCAAACAGTCGCGAAGTGAGCGCGCAGGCCCGGCACCCACGCCAGCCACAGCGCTACCCCGCCGCCCAGCAGCGCCCCGGTGTATTTGCTATCGACCGCCAGCCCAGCCGCTGCACCCACCAGCAGCCACCATCGCCCATCCGTCCGCACCCGCACCGACGCCCAGAGCGCGAGAGTACCGAAGAACAGCAGCGGCGTGTCCGGCGTCATGGTGACCGCGCCCGCGCCCAGCATCAGTGTCGCATTCAGGATCACCGCCGCCGGCACGCCAAGCCGACGGCCCGGAAACAGCGCCTCCGTCGCGCCCGCAAGCAGCAACGACCCTGCTCCCGCCGCCAATGGGCCGAGCAGACGCACGCCGAGAGCCGTTTCGCCCGCCAAGGCCGTACCCAGCCAGATCCAGAGCGCCACCATGGGCGGGTGGTCGAGGAACCCTGGCGCAAGTGCGCGCGACCACACCCAATAATATGCCTCGTCGGCCGAAAGCGGCATGGACGCCGCGACGACGAGCCGCAGAACGGTCAAACCTACAAGAAGCAACAACGGCGTCATTCTGTGTCGATCCGCTCCGACTCAGGCGGCGTCAAGCCATTTGGGAACGAAACGGCCAAGGCAGTGTTACGGCAAAAGGTTCAACAAAAGGTAAATGCTATGCTGTCGTTCATCGGCGCGATCATCATCGGTGGGCTCGCCGGTGCGGTTGCCAGGTTCCTGATGCCCGGGCGCGACCCCGGCGGCTTAATCATAACGATATTGCTGGGCATTGCGGGCGCGATGGTCGCGACATGGCTCGGCCAGGCGATCGGCTGGTACCGGTATGGCGAGCCCGCCGGGTTCTTCGGCGCGGTCGTGGGCGCGATCATCCTACTCGTGATCTACCGCATGGTGGCCCGGCCACGGACATATTGATGCGAGGCGCCTCGCTCCTGCTGGGGTTGTTACTCGCCGGTTGCGGGATGCCCTCCAACCCGCCGCTGGTGTCGGCGCAGTTTCCGCCCGGCACCGGCATCGTCAATGACGCCAGCACGCCGCAACCTTTGAACAGCCTCCCTGTGGGCGCCGGCAACTTCTCCAGGGCGCCCGGTGGCGTGCAGCCGAATTATCTCAGCCGCACATTCGGGCGCTAGAACGGGACTCCCGCCAGGTTGCGGCTGGTGCGGATGGTCTGCAGTGTTTGCACTCGACTGACTGCCGGCGCACCGGTCAGCCGCTGCGTAAGCCGGTTCTGGTGCGCCGTGTCGCGCGCCACGAGACGGAGGAGGAAATCGCCACCACCGCGGATCATGTGGCACTCACGCACCTCCGGCCAGCTTGCGACCAGTTGCTCGAAACCGGCCAGCACGACTTCTTTTTGGCTTTCGAGCCCCACGATCGCGAAGAACATGATCTCCCACCCGAGGCGTGCCGGGTCGGTATCGGCGTGGTAGCCGCGGATGACGCCCGCATCCTCCAGCCGCCGCATCCGGCGCAGGCATGGCGGCGCGGTAATCTCGGCGCGGCGTGCGAGTTCCACATTCGTCATGCGGCCATCCACCTGCAACTCTGCTAGAATGCGCCGGTCGATGCCGTCTAGTTCCGGCAACTCGCTGTCGGCCAGCTTCATCTTTGCGTCTGCCCCGCTCCCTCATGAAACAATATTACGGGTTGCGGCACAAGGGAACCCTGTACCGTTGCACCATGTCCCCGCCCGCCGATATTGTCGGGGAGTCGCAGGGGTTCTTATGTCAAATACCATCCGTACTCAGGTGCTGATCATCGGCGCGGGGCCAGCGGGTTATACCGCCGCGATCTACGCCGCGCGTGCCAGCCTGGAGCCGATACTGCTGTCGGGCTTGCAGCCCGGCGGCCAACTCATGATCACGACCGACGTGGAAAATTATCCTGGGTTCGAACAGGCCATCCAGGGTCCTTGGCTCATGGACCAGATGGAAAAGCAGGCCGCCCATGTAGGCACGCGCATCGTCCATGACCTGATTATGGCAGTTGATTTTGGGCAGCAACCGTTCCGGTGCGAGGCCGACTCGGGCGACGTGTACCTCGCCGAAACCGTGGTGATCGCCACGGGTGCGCAGGCGCGCTGGCTTGGTTTGCCGTCCGAGAAGCGGCTGCAGGGCGCGGGTGTCTCGGCCTGCGCCACCTGCGACGGATTCTTCTATCGTGGCAAGAAGGTCGCCGTAATTGGCGGCGGCAACACTGCTGTGGAGGAGGCACTCTATCTCACGCACCACGCCGACAAGGTCACCCTGATACACCGCCGCAGCAGCCTGCGGGCCGAGAAGATCCTCCAGCGCCGACTGTTTGAGCATCCCAAGATCGATGTGGTTTGGGATAGCGCGGTGGAAGAAGTCTTGGGCGCAGGCCGGCCCGAGGTGGTCACCGGCCTCACGCTACGCAACGTCCAGAGCGGGGCGTTGAGTACGATGGCTGTCGACGGCGTGTTCATCGCCATTGGGCACATGCCGAACACCAGCGTTTTTCGCGGACAAGTCGAGCTGGACGAGGACGGTTACGTTCTGACCAAGCCGGGCCAGACCGGGACGTCGATCCCTGGCGTGTTCGCCGCCGGCGACGTGCAAGATAAGCACTGGCGTCAAGCCGTTACGGCGGCGGGGACGGGTTGCATCGCGGCGCTGGAAGCTGAGAAGTTCCTCACCTTGAACAACGTCCGGGACGCGCTGGCGAATGCAGCGGAGTAGGTTCGACCGCAGCGCCTTAGTCATTGGTTAAGCCTTTGCCCGTAACCTGCATGGAGAAGGTCGGGGTCGGGCATGAGCGGCAAGAAGCAGGACCAGAAGCGGTCGATCATCATCCGCAGGGAGGAGGTCGTCGAAGGCGGCCATCACGGTGGCGCCTGGAAGGTAGCCTACGCCGATTTCGTCACCGCGATGATGGCGTTCTTCTTGTTGATGTGGTTGTTGAACGCGACCACGCAGGAGCAGAAACGCGGCCTAGCCGACTATTTTAGCCCAAACAGCCTGACGTCTCGGACCAATTCCGGGTTTGGGGCCCCCTTCGGCGGGCTTACCCCCAACCTGGACGGCTCCTTGGCGTCGGATCGAGGTTCGGTGCAAGTGATTCTCGCGCCGCAACACCCCAACATCGAGGTGGATGACGATCAGGGTGACGTCCCCGCTCAGTCCACCCCACAGGAACTCCGTGGCAAAGCGCCCCAAGCAACCGCCCGTGAAGGCGGCGTGGCGCCTGCGGCCAAGCAGTCGTCCGCGGCGCCTGCCGAACAGGATGTGCAGAAAGAGGCGCAGAAACGCGAACGCCAGGAGTTCGAGCGGGCTGCCCAGCAGATCCGTGACGCTGTCCGAGCCGACCCGGGTCTCGCCGACCTCGCCAAGCAGCTCGCTATCGACATCACGCCCGAGGGCTTGCGTATTCAGTTGCTGGACGAAGACCGCTCTCCCATGTTCAGCACTGGATCATCCGCGTTGAACGACCGGGCTCGTGCCGTGCTGGCGAAAGTCGCGCCCGTGCTGATCCGGATGCCGGAGTCGATTGCGATCGCTGGCCACACGGACGCAGCGCCTTACCGCGGTGGCGAGCGCAGCAACTGGGATCTCTCGACCGAGCGCGCCAACGCGACACGCCGACTCCTGGCCGAGGCAGGCCTGCCGGAGACGCGCATGCGCAGCGTCGCCGGGCACGCCGACCGCGACCCGCTGATCCCAGCCGATACCCTGGCCGCGGCAAATCGGCGGATCGCCATCGTCGTCCTGCGGGACCGCCCGGCGTCGGCGCGGTAGCGGGACCATGCTCACGGTCGGCGGCTTAGTGTTCCTGCTCGTCTGCGTGTTCGGCAGCTATATCCTTGCGGGCGGCCACCTGGAGCCGCTGATGGAGGCCATGCCATTCGAACTGCTGACCATCGGCGGCGCCGCGATCGGCACCTTTGTGATGTCTAACAGCATGCATGACGTGAAGCATACACTGGCCGGGTTCAAGAAAATCCTGAAAGGGGCGACGTTTGCGAAGTCACACTATGTCGAACTGCTGAGCCTGCTGTTCCTGTTCACGCGGCTGGCCAGCACGAAAGGCGCCATGGCCCTGGAGCCGCACATCGAGAAGCCTGCCGACAGCACGGCGTTTCAGAAGTTTCCCGGTATCCTTGCCAACCATCACGCGACCGCGATGATTTGCGACTACCTGCGCATGCTCGGCATGAACGCGGACGATCCTCACCAGATCGAAGACCTGATGGGACGAGAGCTCAAGAAAACCCTCCACGAAGAGCTGCATGGCGCACATGCCTTACAAAGCATGGCCGATGCATTGCCTGCATTGGGCATCGTCGCTGCCGTGCTTGGCGTGATCAAGACCATGTCGCACATCAACGAACCTCCGGCCGTGCTGGGCGCGATGATCGGCGGCGCACTGGTGGGTACGTTCCTGGGCGTGCTGCTGGCCTACGGCATGGCAGGCCCCTTCGCATCCCGGCTCAAGGGCGTGGTCGAGGAGGAGAGCAAATACTTCGAGGTGATCCGCGCCGTTCTGGTGGCTCACCTGCACGGCAACGCACCGCAGGTGAGCATCGAGACTGGCCGCAAGATGGCGCCGAACCAGCACATGCCAAGCTTCCAGGAAGTCGAGGAGGCAGTGCAATCCGTCCAACTCGCGTAACGGCCAAGCGCCGAAGCGGCTTGCCAACTCCGCGGTGGAGTAGCAGGTTGTCCGACATGATCTCGCGCGCGAACCGGGTCAATCTGCTGATCGGCACCGGGCACTTCCTGTCCCATTTCTACATGCTGGTGCTGCCGCCGCTGTTCCTGGTATGGCAGCGGGAGTTCGGCGTGAGCTATGCCGAGCTGGGCATGACGGTCGCGTTGATGAGCGGGATCACCGCGGTCCTGCAAACGCCAATCGGCTTCCTGGTGGATCGGCACGGAGCGCGGCCGTTCCTTGTCGGCGGCACGCTCATCATGTCGTTGTCGATGTGCGCCATGGGATTGGCGACCGAGTTCTGGCAAATCCTGGTGCTCGCGGCGATCAGTGGCCTCGGCAATTCCGTTATCCACCCTGCCGATTACGCGATCCTCAGCGGCTCCGTGCCGAAGGAGCGTATGGGTCGGGCATTCGCCCTGCATACCTTCAGCGGCAACCTAGGTTTTGCTGCTGGCCCGCCCGTTATCGCCCTGCTGATGACGGTCATGGGCTGGCGCAGCGCCCTCCTCATGCTCGGCGGATTGGGAGTGCCGGTGGTGGCGACCATTTTGTTGCAGAGCCGGATCCTGGCCGATCAGGTGCGAGGCCCGGCCGACCCTGGCGCTGGCCTGTCCGGCCGCGCCCTGCTCCTGACCCGGCCCATGTTGCTGTTTTTCGGCTTTTACCTGCTCGGCAGCATGGCCGGCGCCGGTGTGCAGGCCTGGCTCGTGACCGTGCTGCACGACGTGAAAGGGCTTGATATCGCCATCGCGTCTTCCGCGTTGACTGGCTACATGGTCGGCAACACGGGCGGCGTGCTGGTTGGCGGTTGGTTTGCCGACCGTGCGCAGCGGCTCGCAACGATTACCGTCGTGCTGACCGTGGCGTCCGCCACGCTGACCTTGCTGGTCGGCCTGCTTAGCCTTGACGCCATAATGACGTGCGTGGCGCTGTTCTTCGCCGGGCTCGCCTTGGGCGCCAGCCGCACGCCGCGGGACGTGATGGTGAAGGACGCGGCGCCGCCGGGCCAGATCGGCAAGGTATTTGGTTTCGTAAGCGCCGGGCTGCCGCTCGGTTCCGCGATTACGCCCGTGCCGTTCGGCTTCCTGATCGATCACGGACGGCCAGACCTTATTCTCGTGTTGATCTCGATTTTGCTGCTCTCGAGCTTGCTGTGCATGGGCTCGGCCCGGGCCGCCGCGCTTTCTCCAATGCAGGCGCCGGCGCCTGCGGAATAGCTACCAGCCGTTCACCCGGGCCCACTGCGCAACCACCTGGTCCGAGCCTGCCACCACGTAATACTGGTCGTAAGCCGCAGCCGTCATGCACACGTGGTTCGGCGCCACCCGCAGCCGGTCGCCGACCCGCAACATCGGGAATGGCAGGCCCTGATCGCAATCCACCACGCCATGTTCCTGATAGGCCAGCCGCACTACGCTGCGGCCAAGCCGCGGCAGTCCGTTGGCCCCAAGCACCAATCCGAACCCGTAATCGACCGGCGTCGCCTGCGTACTCCGGTCTTTCGAGAGGGCCAACCCGCCCGCGTCGAGCACCAGGCGATGCTCGCTGGGCCGGAGCCCGATGACGCTCGCCAGCACCGTGACCGCGATATCCTCGCGCTCGTGGGTCTGGATCTCCGCCTGGAACAGGTCACCGAACATGTAAACCCCCGCCCGGACCTCGGTCACACCCTCGACGTGTTCGGCATGCAGCGCCGTGGGCGAGCTGCCCATCGACACGACATCCACCGTATGCCCAGCCGCCCGCAGCCGCTCCGCCGCACGTACCACGCCCGCCCGCTCCTGTTCGGCGATTGCGGCCATCTCCGACAAATGCCGACCCGCATAGGAGTGGCCACCATGGGTCAGCACCCCGGCCAGCAGCGGCCCGAGGCGGGACGCCACCTCCAGCAGCCGGTCGTCGTCGGCGGACATGCCGCCCCGGTGTTCCCCGGTGTCCACTTCCGCCAGCGCGCGTACGCCACCCGGGTGCGCGGCGATTGCCGTCGCCATTCCGGGATCGTCGGTGATGACCACGATTTCCGCGCCGGCGGCGTTCAGGGCCGCCACGTGGTCCAGCTTTTGCGGCGTGATCCCCACGGCATACAGCATGTTCTTAATCCCGTGTTCGGCGAAATACCGGGCTTCGGCCAGGGTAGATACGGTGATCCCGCCGGGTTGCCCCTGTAGCGCCATCCTCGCGACCTCAATCGATTTCGCCGTTTTCATGTGCGGCCGCAAAGCGACGCCATGCCGGGCGACGGCCCCGGCCATGCGGGCAATGTTGCGCGCCAAAATCGTGCGGTCCAGCACCAGGCACGGCGTGGGCAGGTCGGCGAGCCTCATGGCCAGGTAACCCTTTCATCCAGCGGCACCACCGGCCGGGGCAATTTGGTCCACTTGAAACGGGATAGGACCGGGCTGGTTAACCCTGGCGCATCCACCTCGACGATTTGACCCGGCCCGAAGAATTCGTCGAAACCGCCGCGGAAATGGCCGCGTGACTTCACGACCAGGCGGCGCACCCCGGCCAGATCGATCCCTAAGACTTCAAGGAAGGCGGGATCGGCGCATTGCACCCGCCGGCTGGCCACCGCCACACGGAGGCCGCTCACCCCCAGCAGCGCCATCGGCCCAAGCTGGATGGCGTTGCCGGCAAAAATGCCGCGCCGGCCTTGCACGGCGCCATCATGCAGCGCCAGAACACGGGCGGAGCACGCCCAGGCGTCGTCCGCGCCACGGTTGAACCGCGCCTGCAACACCGAGCCGGCCCCCGCCGCGTGCGCGTCCCCGGCCAGCGCAGGGTCGTGCAACAGCCCCAGCGCCGCGTCCGGCACCCCGGCCGCCACGAAGGCGCGCAGGATGTGCAAGGTGTTGCCGCGGCCGCCTCCGCCGGGATTGTCCGCCACGTCCGCGAACGCCAGCGCCGGGCCGCCCGCATCCAGCGCGCGCGCGACCGCGTCGTCGAGGCTGGTCAGGTGCACTTGGAAGGCGCCCCGCCGGGTCCATGCCGCCTCGGCGAGTTCCTGCGCCAAATCTTGCGCCGCGGCCGGATCGGTCGCCGTCACTACGGCGGTCAGGCCGTTAAACGGCGTGTCGGCGAAGGCGAAGCCGCCCATGACCGACACGTTGAGCACGCGGCCCGCATAGGGCGCCTGACGCATCCGCTGCTGGCCCAGATCGATCAGCTCGCCATACGGGCGGTTGGCCGCGCCCGGTTCCGTCAGCATCGTCACCGTCGGGGCCACGATCGGCACGCGCACGCTCGCGACATGGGTGCGCGTGCCCGCCAGAAGCCGCCGCAGCAGCCCGGCGCTCTCGGCGCCACACTCACGCATGTCCATGTGCGGGTTGGTCCGGTAGCCGACGAACCCATCCAGCGCCGCGATCATGGCCGGCGACACGTTGGCGTGCAGGTCGAGGCTGGCCACCACCGGGACATCCGGCCCGACGATGGCCCGGATGCGCGTGAGCAGCGTGCCTTCCGGATCGTCGTCCGCAGTCGCGAGCCCGGCGCCGTGCAGGACGACATACACGCCATCCAGCTTTCCAGCGTCGCGCAGACCCGCGTTCCAGGAGGCCATCATGCCGCCGAACACCGCCTGTTTCACCGGGCCGTTCGGTTCGGCCATCGCCAGCAACAACGGTACGGGCTGCCACGGCCCGGCCGCGTCCATGTCCGCCACGAACCCTGGCAGTTCGGCCAGCATGCGTGGCGCCAGGGCGCGCGCTTCGCCCATCAACGCCGCGCCCTCGAACCAGGTGCGGCCTCGGAAATCGGCCTCCGTCGCGACGGGAGCGAAGCGGTTGCACTCGATGGAGAAGCCCAGCACGGCCACCCGCGGCCCGCTCAAAGCACGATCCCCAGCAGGTCGGCGATGCGTGGCGTGGCCTTCAGCCCGGTGCCGGTCAGCACCAGAACCGTGACCTCCTCCGGCCCGATCGCCCCCGAGGCCAGCAGCCTGCCGTAGGCCGCGGAGGCCTGGGCGCAGGTCGGCTCCACGTAGATGCCGGTGTGCGCAAGCTCGATCACTGCGATCTCGATCTCGGCTTCGGACAGCAGAACGCCGCCGCCGCCGCCGCTGCGTAGCGCGTCCAGCACCTCCGGCAGGCGGATCGGCGCAGCGATCGCGGTACCCTCGGCGATGGTGGGTTGCACAGGCTCGGGCAGTTGGCCCAGCGCCGCCGCGGCGATCGGGCCGCAATGCGCCGGCTGCGCCGCCCAGAGCTTCGGCACGCGGTCGATAGCGCCCGCCCGCCACAGCTCCGAGAAGCCGATCTGGCATCCCAGCACGTTCGACCCGGCGCCGCACGGGATGACCACGTGGTCCGGCGCCTGGAAGCCGAGATCCTCCCATAACTCGTAGGCCAGCGTCTTGGTCCCTTGCAGGAAGAACGGATGCCAGTTGTGGCTGGCGTAGAACAGGCTCGACGCCCGGCGCACCGCAGCGTCCGACGTGTCCTGCCGGGTGCCGGGCACCAGCTCGACGGTTGCGCCATGCGCACGCATCTGCACCGTCTTGGCGGGGCTGGTACTCGCGGGCGCCATGATGGTCGCGTGCATGCCGCCGGCCGCCGCATAGGCCGCAACCGCGGCACCCCCGTTCCCCGAGCTATCCTCCAGCACCTCGGCGATCCCCTGGGCGCGCAGCAAGGAGAGCATCACCGAAGCGCCGCGGTCCTTGAAGCTGCCGGTCGGCATGAACCATTCGCACTTGAGGTGGGCGCGGCCGCCGTGCAGCCGACGCGGCAGCAGCGGCGTGCACCCCTCTCCCATGGTGATCGGCTCGTTGACTTGGAACGGCAGCGCCGCACGATAACGCCAAAGGCTGCGCGTGCCGGTGTCGATGTCGGCGCGGGTGATGCCGGGCAGCGGGGAAAGCATCAACGGCGCGAGATCGGCGCCGCACCACCGCGGCACATCGAGCGGGAAGGCGTCCCCGCTCCGAGGGTCGATGTAGCTGGTCATGGGGCAGCCTTGCCCGGCGCGGGCCACGTGTGCAAGAGGACGCCTGCATCGGCCAAGGAAACCCGGCATGGACACGCTCGGAACCATCAGCACGCTCGCGCAGGACCTGGTCCGTATCGACAGCCGCAGCGCGCTGAGCAACCTGGCCTTGGCTGACCGGCTGAGCGCGGAACTGAGCGGCTTCGAGGTCGAGCGGCTCGAGTACAAGGACGCGAACGGCGTGAACAAATGCGTGCTGGTCGCGGCGCGGGGCCGCGGCGGGCTGGCCCTTTCCGGACACATGGATACCGTTCCCGACACCGGCTGGCAGAGCGACCCGTGGGCCGGGCGGATCGAAGGCGACACCCTGCATGGCCTGGGAAGCACCGACATGAAGGGTCCCCTGGCCGCCATCGTCACCGCCGCGAACGCCTTGCCGGCCAGCGTGCCCGTGGCGCTGCTGCTCACGGCCGATGAGGAGACCACGAAGCAAGGTGCCCGCCTGATCGCGCGCAGCAGCGAGTTGGCCCGGCGCTTCGCCCCTCGCGGCATCCTAATCGCGGAACCGACGGGCATGATCCCGGTGCGCGGCCACCGGAGCCACATCGAGTTCACCGCGGTGGCGACCGGCATCCAGGCCCATAGCAGCACTGGCCAAGGCCGCAACGCCAACTGGGCGATGGTGCCGTTCCTGACCGCGATGCAGCGGATCTTCGACCGGCTACGGACCGATCCCACGTTGCAGGACGCGGCGTATGACCCGCCTTTCAGCGACTTCAACCCGATTATCGACAATCACGGCGCCGCGGTGAACGTCACGGTCCCGAAGGCAACGGTGCGGATCAAGTATCGCTACAGCGCCAACGTCGATCCGGCGCCGGTGGTGGAGGCCGTGCGCCAGGCGGCCGCCGAACATGGCCTGCAGCTTGCCGAGAGCCGCGAAGGGCGTCCGCCGGAACTGCCGGCGGGCCACCCACTGGTGGCGCTGGCTTGCAGCCTGACGGGGCTGGCCGCCCGCACCGTGCCGTTCGGCACCGACGCCTCCGAGTTGCAGGCGGTGGCGCCTTGCGTGGTGTTGGGGCCTGGCGACCTCGCCCAGGCGCACACGCCCGCAGAACAGGTCAGCCTCGCCGCGCTGGCGGCTGCCGCGCCGGTGTTCATGCGCATGGCGGAGCGGGTGGCGGCGGCCTAGGGGCGCTCCGGCTCAAGCAATCCCTCGTTCCGGAAACTGAGCCAGCGCCCGTTGCCGACGATGACATGGTCGTGCACCGTTATGGACAGTGCCGCTGCAGCCCGTTTGATCTCCGCCGTCATGGCGACGTCGTCGC